>NZ_CP009438.1:1817500-2483750 GCF_000761215.1 Streptomyces glaucescens
GCCGCGGGCTCATCCTGCACCGCCGGAGCTTTCGATCATCAAGGATGCCCAAGACAATCAGTATCCGGTATTAGACCCCGTTTCCAGGGCTTGTCCCAGAGTGCAGGGCAGATTGCCCACGTGTTACTCACCCGTTCGCCACTAATCCCCACCGAAGTGGTTCATCGTTCGACTTGCATGTGTTAAGCACGCCGCCAGCGTTCGTCCTGAGCCAGGATCAAACTCTCCGTGAATGTTTACCGGTAATCCGGTCGACACCACGAGAGCGGTGCGAGAGGAGGAATAGTCCCCTCGCACACAGCGTCCTCGCTGTGTTTTTTCAAAGGAACCTCGACCATCGGTTGTCCGATGGACGGGGTATCAACATATCTGGCGTTGACTTTTGGCACGCTGTTGAGTTCTCAAGGAACGGACGCTTCCTTCGTACTCACCCTCTCGGGCTTTCCTCCGGGCGCTTCCCTTCGGTCTTGCGTTTCCGACTCTATCAGATCATTTTCTCGATCCGATTCCCTGTCGGCGGGACGTCTCGGGCTTCGGGCTTTCGCCCTGCGGCCTTTCGACATTCACTACGTTAGCCCATTCCCTCGCCAGCTCATAATCGGGCTTCCGCGGTTCTGAATTCAGACGTGCGGACACGTCGGAATTCACCCCCGCCGAGGGGATGTCGCAAGTAGTGGGTTGTCCGCTCCGGCTGCTGTGATGGCAGTACCCGGTTCAGCGGCTCGGGCCACGTTACGGACTCGCGCGAGCAGAGTCAAGTGCGTCGCCGGCGGGGGACATGGGCCCGGTAGGGGCTCACGGTCGGGTCGTCGGCGACCCAGAAGCGCCAGGGGTGCACGGCGCCCTCTCCGGAGACCCCGGTGCGCGGACCGTTGCGTACCTGGTCGGAGGGGACGGGCGTGCCGGTCAGCATGCGAAGCGGGGTGTCGCCGGCGGTGCAGGCGTCGACGCCGTCCTGGGCGCGGTCCACGTCGAGGGCCGTGGCCAGGCGGGCCGGGCCTTTGGCCAGTTCCTTGTCGTTCCGGGCCGAGAGTCGACGGGTGCGCGCCAGCTCGGCACCCTCGATGATCTCCCCCGCGCGGAGCAGCACGGCGGCGGCTCGGCCTTCCGGTCCGCACACGAGGTTCATGCAGTGCCACATGCCGTAGGTGAAGTAGACGTACACGTGGCCGGGCGCGCCGAACATCACGGCGTTGCGGGGGGTGCGGCCCCGGTAGGCGTGGGAACCCGGGTCGTTCTGGCCGTCGTAGGCCTCGACCTCGGTCAGGCGCAGGGCGATCGGACCGTCCGGGGTGGTGCGTACGAGGATGCGTCCCAGGAGTTCCGGGGCGACCTCGAGGACGGGTCGGTCGAAGAACTCTCGGGGCAGGGGCGTACGGTCGGGGGTCGCGATCATGCCGTCCGAGGGTAGTGCAGGGGGAGGGCGCGGAACCGGGGGCCGCCGGATCGCGTTTGTAGGGATCAAGGGTCCACTCGCTAGAGGGAGAGTCATGCCGTTCAAGAAGCTGCTCGCGAGCCTGGGTGCCGGCGGGGCGTCCGTCGAGACGGTGCTGACCGAGGTCAACGTGGTGCCGGGCGGTGTCGTCCAGGGCGAGGTGCGGATCCAGGGCGGGTCCGTCAACCAGCAGATCGAGGCGCTGTCGGTGGGGCTGCAGGCCCGGGTCGAGGTCGAGGGCCAGGACACCGAGTACAAGCAGGACATCGAATTCACCAAGGTGCGGCTCGGTGGCGCCTTCGAGCTCCAGGCGAACGCGGTGCACGCGGTGCCGTTCACGCTGGACATCCCGTGGGAGACGCCGATCACGATGATCGACGGTCAGGCGCTGCGCGGCATGGACATCGGGGTGACGACCGAGCTGGAGATCGCGCGGGCCGTGGACTCCGGTGACCTGGACCCGATCAACGTGCACCCGCTGCCGGCGCAGAAGGCGATCCTGGACGCGTTCATCCAGCTCGGTTTCCGCTTCAAGAACGCGGACATGGAGCGCGGTCACATCCGGGGCACCCGGCAGAAGCTGCCGTTCTACCAGGAGATCGAGTTCCTGCCGCCGCAGCAGTACCGGGGGCTGAACCAGGTCGAGCTGAGCTTCGTGGCCGATCAGAACGCGATGGACGTCGTCCTGGAGATGGACAAGAAGCCGGGCATGTTCAGCGAGGGCAGCGACACGTTCCGGTCGTTCCAGGTGGGACTGAACGACTATCAGGCGACCGACTGGGCGGCGTACCTCAACCAGTGGCTGTCCGAGGTCGGTTCCAAGCGGAGCTGGTTCTAGTCTCGGTACCCACGGACCGCAACGATCAGGAGGTACCGAGGTGACCGAGCTCAAGCGGCGGCCTCTCCCCCACGACTTCCACCCGCCCGTGCCGTCCTTCACGGTGACCAGCGACGACGTCGAGGAGGGCGCCACGCTGAAGGACGCCCAGGTCCACGCGAAGGGCAACACCTCGCCGCAGCTGCGGTGGGAGGGCTTCCCGGACGGGACCGAGAGCTTCGCCGTGACCTGCTACGACCCGGACGCTCCGACCGGCAGCGGATTCTGGCACTGGGTGGTGTTCGACATCCCGGCCTCGGTGACCGAGCTGCCCGCGGGTGCCGGCAGCGGCAAGTTCGAGGGACTGCCCGAGGGTGCCGTGCACGCGCGCAACGACTACGGCACGAAGGACTTCGGCGGTGCCGCGCCGCCGCCCGGGGACGGGCCGCACCGGTACGTGTTCACGGTGTACGCGGTGGACCGGGAGAAGCTCGGTCCGGACGCGGACGCCAGTCCTGCCGTGGTCGGCTTCAACCTGCGGTTCCACACCCTGGCGCGGGCCCAGCTGATCGGTGAGTACGAGGTGCCCGCCGAAGCCTGAGGTTCACCGGGCGTTTGCCCGCCGCTGGTCATGGAAGTGACCAGGGGCGGGCATTTTTATTGCGTTGTCCATCTCGGCGGGCCCGGCCAGAGTTGATCCAGCCCGCCGAGGGGTGGGCCGGTGCACACGGGAGGTGGGCTGGTATGCGTGACACGCTGGTGCTGAACGCGAGCTTCGAGCCGCTGTCGACGGTGACGCTGAACCGAGCCGTCGTTCTGGTGCTCCAGGACAAGGCCGTCGTCGAGCAGGCCCACCCCGAACTGCGGATGCGGGGAGCGGAGGTCGACATACCGGCGCCCCGGGTGATCCGGCTGTGCAGGTACGTGAGGGTGCCGTTCCGAAGACAAGCGGCGTGGTCGAGGCGGGGCGTGCTGGCGCGGGACCGGCACCGGTGCGCGTACTGCGGCGGGCGGGCGACGACCGTGGACCACGTGGTGCCGCGGTCGCAGGGGGGCGGGGACACCTGGCTCAACACGGTCGCCTCGTGTGCGGAGGACAATCACCGCAAGGCGGACCGGACTCCGGAGCAGGCGGGCATGCCGTTGCTCGCCAAGCCGTTCGAGCCGTCGCCTGCGGATGCGATGCTGCTGGCCCTGGGACGGGACGAGTTCGAGGCGCTGCCCGAGTGGCTGGCGCTGGATGCGGCGTAGAGCGTAGGGGCCGCGGGTCGTCCGTGGCCCGTCGCGCGGTTCCCCGCGCCCCTGACGGGGTGCGGGGAACCGTTGTGCGTGCGGTGCCGCGGTGCTGTCAGTCGAGGGTCGGCTTCTCGCGGCGGTCCTGGGTGGAGGTGCCGTTGGCCCCGCCGGTGCCCGAACCGCCGCCGAGCCCGCCGAAGTTGCCCATGGCGCCGGACAGGCCCTTGAGGGCGTCGCCGATCTCGCTGGGGACGATCCAGAGCTTGTTGGCGTCGCCTTCGGCGATCTTCGGGAGCATCTGGAGGTACTGGTAGCTGAGCAGCTTCTGGTCCGGGTCGCCGGCGTGGATGGCCTCGAAGACCGTGCGGACGGCCTGGGCCTCGCCCTCGGCGCGCAGGGCCGCGGCCTTCGCCTCACCCTCGGCGCGCAGGATCTGGGACTGCTTCTCGCCCTCGGCGCGCAGGATCTCCGACTGGCGGACACCCTCGGCCTGGAGGATCGCGGCGCGCTTGTCGCGGTCGGCACGCATCTGCTTCTCCATCGAGTCCTGGATGGAGGTGGGCGGCTCGATCGCCTTGAGCTCGACGCGGTTGACGCGGATGCCCCACTTGCCGGTGGCCTCGTCGAGGACGCCGCGCAGCGCCGCGTTGATCTCCTCGCGGGAGGTCAGGGTGCGCTCCAGGTCCATGCCGCCGATGATGTTGCGCAGCGTGGTGACGGTGAGCTGCTCGATCGCCTGGATGTAGCTGGCGACCTCGTAGGTGGCGGCGCGCGCGTCGGTGACCTGGTAGTAGATGACCGTGTCGATGTTGACGACCAGGTTGTCCTGGGTGATCACCGGCTGCGGCGGGAACGGCACGACCTGTTCGCGCAGGTCGATGCGGTTGCGGATGGTGTCGATGAACGGGACGACGATGTTGAGGCCCGCGTTGAGGGTCCGTGTGTAGCGGCCGAAGCGCTCGACGATGGCCGCGCTGGCCTGTGGGATGACTTGGATCGTCTTGATCAGGGCGATGAAGACCAACACCACCAGAATGATCAGGACGATGATGATCGGTTCCATCGTCGCTTCCCCGTACCCTTCTCCGCCTCGGCTTGTGGAAGATCTTATGGTTGAGAAGATCTTGCTGGTCGAGTCTCGCAGACCGTCACCCGACTCGGGGGCTGTTCGGTCGAGTTGCGTCATACGAGGTCACATGACGATCGCCGTGGCCCCTTCGATGTCCACGACGTCGACCTCCTGGCCGACCTCGTAGGCGCGGCCGGTGTCGAGGGCCCGGGCCGACCAGACCTCTCCCGCGAGCTTGATGCGTCCGCCGGAGGCGTCGACGCGTTCCAGGACGACGGCTTGTCTGCCCTTCAACGCGTCGATGCCGCTGACGAGTTGGGGCCGCTGGGAGCGGTGCCGGGCCGCGATGGGGCGTACCACCGCCACGAGGGCGACCGAGACCGCGACGAAGACGAGTACCTGGACCACGATGTCGCCGCCGAGGGCGGCGGCGACGGCTGCGGCGACACCGGCCGCCGCGAGCATGCCCAGCTCGGGCATGGCGGTCACCACGAGCCCGATCCCGAGCGCTGCCGCGCCGACGAGCCACCACACCCATGCGTCGATGTCGTTCACACGGCCATGGTAGGTCCGCGGGTCCCGCCGCCGACAGGGCGCGATCCCCGGAACGCGCCCTGCCGGTGGCGGTGTTGGCGGTGCGGCCCGGCGGGTGACGCGGAGGTCAGGCGAGCGGCAGGCCCTGGGCGGTCCAGCGGTCGCCGACCTGCTCGACGACGAGCGGGAGGCCGAAGCAGAGGGAGAGGTTGCGGGAGGTGAGTTCGAGCTCCAGGGGGCCCGCGGCGAGCACCTTGCCCTGGCGGATCATGAGGACGTGGGTGAAGCCGGGGGCGATCTCCTCGACGTGGTGGGTGACCATGAGCATCGAGGGGGCGATCGGGTCGCGGGCGAGCCGGCCGAGGCGGCGGACCAGGTCCTCGCGGCCGCCGAGGTCGAGGCCGGCGGCGGGCTCGTCGAGGAGCAGCAGCTCGGGGTCGGTCATCAGGGCGCGGGCGATGAGGGTGCGCTTGCGCTCGCCCTCGGACAGGGTGCCGAACTTGCGGTCCAGGTAGTCGGACATGCCGAGGCGGTCGAGGAAGGCGCGGGCGCGCTGCTCGTCGACGTCCTCGTACTCCTCCTGCCAGGCGGCCGTCATGCCGTAGGCGGCGGTGAGCACGGTCTGCAGGACGGTCTGGCGCTTGGGGAGCTTGTCGGCCATGGCGATGCCGGCCATGCCGATGCGGGGGCGCAGTTCGAAGACGTCGGTGCCGGGCCTGCCGAGGGTCTCGCCGAGGATGGTGGCGGTGCCCGTGCTGGGGTAGAGGTAGCTCGAGGCGACGTTGAGGAGGGTGGTCTTGCCGGCGCCGTTCGGGCCGAGGATGACCCAGCGCTCGCCCTCCTTGACCGACCAGGAGACCTGGTCCACCAGAGCCCGGCCCTCCCGGACCACGGATACGTCCTGAAGCTCCAGAACATCGCTCATGAGCGCGTTGTCTCCCCTTGCAGTGTCGCCGGTCTCGGCTGTCGCGTACGCCTGTGGCTCGGTCGGTCGCGCCGGTGGGCGCAGCCCTCCATGAAATCTACGCCACCGGTCGACCCGGACATTCCCTCGGTCTGGTCCTTAGGGTGGGGGCATGCTCACGGAACCGCGCTCTGGACGCCTCGCCGCTTGGGGAAATGCCCTTCTTGCCGGACTTGTCTCACCGGATGACGCCGCGCTCGCCGTCGTCGGGGACGATGCCGTCCATCGGGTGGCGGGGCTGCCGGGAGAGCCGGCGCCCGTGGGGCTCACGCTGGCGCTGGGGCGGCTGCGGGCGCTGGGGGCCACGGGCCTGCGGGTCGCGCTGCCGGCGCCGGGGCATCCGCTGGGGCTGAGCGGACCGCCGGAGTTCAACGCGCGGGCGCTGGACGCCGAGGAGGCGGTGATCTGTCACGGCGCCGCGCTGGGGATGGTGCCGGAGGTGTCCGAGGCGGGACCCGAGGGCGATCTGCACGTGGAGGTCGTCTGGCACTGTCTGCCGGTGCGGGAGGCGCCGCCGGCCGACGTGCCCTCGCTGGGCGAGGCGGAGCGGGAGCTGGCGGAGGCGCTGCGGGAGGCGACGGAGGTCCTGACGCGGCTGGACGTGGCCGCTTCGGGGCCGGTCGCCGAGGCGGCCGTCGACGCGTACCGGGCGCGCGCCGAGCGGGGGCGGGAGGTGCTGGCGCCGGGGTACCCGCCGCGGGCGGTGCGGGTGCTGGAGCTGGCGCAGCGGATCGGCGCGCTGATCGCGGTGGCGTCCGAGAACGGGCACGGGGGCGCGGTGAGCGCCGCGGAGATGGCCGCTCGGGCGCAGGCGCTGCGGCCGGTGGAGCGGACGGCGCGGCGGGCACAGGTCGCGGCGTACAACGCGATGGTGGAGGAGCGGGAGCGCGGGACGCGCTGAGCGGGCGGTGCGTGGGGCCGGTGGGGCGCCCAGGCCGCCGCGCCGGCGGGGCACGGTGCCGGTGAGCGGGGTGCCGGTGAGCGGGGTGCCGGTGAGCTGGGGGCCCGGTGACGGGGTGCTCGGTGAGCTGGGGGCCGGTGAGCTGGATGTTCGCTGGGCGGCGCGCCGGTAGGGCAAGGTGCCCGTGAGCGGGGCGCCGGCAGGGCTCGATGCCGGGCGGGCGACATGCCACAGGGCGGAGACGGGCGGGAGACGGGGACCGGCACCGGACAAGGACGCGTCGGTCGTCGGCGATTCCCCGCCGGCGTTCGCGGCGCCGCGCTCGGGGCTGTTCAGCCCGTGAGGCCGTGGCGGACGGCCCACAGGGCGGCCTGGGTGCGGTCGGCCAGGTCCAGCTTCATCAGGATGTTGGAGACGTGGGTCTTGACGGTCTTCTCGGAGAGCACCAGGGCCCGTGCGATCTCCCGGTTGGAGCGGCCGTCGGCGATCAGGCCCAGCACCTCGCGCTCCCGCTCGGTGAGCGACCCGGCTCTGCCCTGGCCGGAGGCCGCGTCCTCCTGGGACAGCAGGGCGCCCGCCACCTCCGGCTGGAGCAGGATGTGCCCGGCGTGCACCGAGCGGATGGCACCGGCGAGGGCGTCGGGATCCACGTCCTTGTAGACGTACCCTGCGGCGCCGGCGCGCAGGGCCGGGACCACCGTGCGCTGCTCGGTGAAGCTGGTGACGATCAGCACGCGCGCGGGGTTGTCCAGTTCCCGCAGTCTGCGCAGCGCCTCGACGCCGTCCATGCCCGGCATCTTGACGTCCATGAGCACGACGTCGGGTCGCAGTTCCTCGGCGCGCTCGACGCCCTCCGCGCCGTCGGCTGCCTCGCCGACGACCTCTATGTCGTCCTGCACCTCCAGGAAGGTGCGCAGGCCCCGGCGGACCACCTGGTGGTCGTCGACGAGCAGCACCTTGATTGCGTCAGCCACCGGGGACCTCCATCTCGATCGTGGTGCCCTTGCCGGGCGCCGACTCCACGGTCAGTCTGCCGCCGACGCCGCTCGCCCGGTCCCGCATGGAGACCAGGCCGAGGTGGCGGCCCGCGCGGCGCACCCCGCGCGGGTCGAAGCCGCTGCCGTCGTCCGTGACGCGCAGGACCGCGCCGCCGCCGCGCTTGTGCAGGGAGACGTCGACGTGGCCGGCACCGGAGTGCCGCAGCGCGTTGTGCAGGGCTTCCTGGGCGACCCGCAGCAGGGCCTCCTCCTGGGCGGCGGGCAGCGCCCGCACCCCGCGGCTGTCGAAGGTGACGCGTGCGCTGTGGGCGCGGTCCAGGACCTGGATCTGGGTGCGCAGGGTGGCGACCAGGCCGTCCTCGTCGAGGGCGGCGGGGCGCAGTTCGACGACGGCGGCGCGCAGCTCGTCGGCGGCTTCGGCGGCGAGCGCGGCGACCTGCTGGAGTTCGCCCTTGGCGCGGCCCGGGTCGCGGTCGACGAGGGCGGCGGCCGCCTGGGCGGTCAGGCGCAGCGAGAACAGCTTCTGGCTGACGGCGTCGTGCAGCTCGTGGGCGAGGCGGGAACGCTCCTCGGCGATGGTCAGCTCGCGGCTGCGCTCGTAGAGCCGGGCGTTGGTGAGGGCGATGGCCGCGTGCTGGGCGAGGATGGCGAGGAGTTCCTCGTCGTCCTCGGTGAAGCCGCACGCGCCGTCCGGGCGCGCACAGTTCTTGTTGGCCAGGAAGAGGGCGCCGATGATCTCGTCGCCGTCGCGGATGGGCAGGCCCAGGAAGTCGGCCAGCTCCGGGTGGGCGGACGGCCAGCCCTCGAAGCGGGGGTCCTTGCGCACGTCGGCGAGGCGTTCGGCGCGGGCCTCGTGGAGCATCGAGGCGAGGATGCCGTGCTGGCGCGGCAGGGGGCCGATGGCCTTCCACTGCTCCTCGCTGACGCCGTCGACCACGAACTGGGCGAAGCCGCCGTGGTCGTCGGGCACACCGAGGGCCGCGTACTGCGCGTCGAGCAACTCGCGGGCGGAGGCGACGATCGTCTTGAGGACGTCGCGCACCTCCAGGTGCCTGCTCATGGCCAGCAGCGCGGAACTGACCGCGGCGAGGCCGGACCGGGGGCCTTGACTCATGACTCCACGCTACCGGCGGGGTGTGACAGCGCGGATCCGACCGGTGACCGCGGTGGTCTGGTCCCCGGGGCCTAGGGCGGAGGTCGCGGGCCCGCGGTGCAGGACGAAGGGCCCCGCCGGTGTGCGGCCCGCGTCCGAGGTGCGGGGGGCGGTCCGGTTCCTACGGTGGGGCCACGCCGAGGGACGGCGGCGGGGGGTGGACGCGGTGCGCGGCCACCCCCGCAGACGAGGGGACGTGGATCATGCCGGTGGCGGTCATCACGGGGGCGTCGAAGGGGCTGGGGCGGGCGCTCGCCGAGGCGCTGGCCGGGCGCGGCTGGGATCTGGTGCTGGACGCCCGCGGCGCGCGGGCGCTGGAGGAGACGGCGGCGGCGCTCGCCGGGCTCGGGGCGCGGGTGACGGCCCTGCCGGGGGACGTCACGGACGCCGGGCACCGCGCGCGGCTGGTGGCGGAGGCCTGGCGGCTGGGCGGGGTGGACCTGCTGGTGCACAACGCGAGCGCGCTGGGCGCGGAGCCGCTGGTGCGGCTGGAGGAGCTGGCCCCGGACGGGCTGCGCCGGGCGCTGGAGGTGAACGTGGTGGCCGCGCTGGGCCTGGTTCAGGAGGCGCTGCCGCTGCTGCGGGCCTCGGCGGCGGGCACGGTCGTGGTCGTCAGCTCGGACGCGGCCGTGGAGGCGTACGGGTCGTGGGGCGGTTACGGGGCGTCGAAGGCGGCCCTGGACCGGCTGGCGGCGGTGCTGGCCGTGGAGGAGCCGGGGCTGCGGGTGTGGGCGGTGGACCCCGGGGACATGGCGACCGACCTGTACGCGGCGGCCGTACCGGACGACGACGCGCCGCGGCCCGAGCCGGCCCGCGTGGTGCCGGCGTTCCTCCGGCTGCTGGAGGAGCGGCCGGCGAGCGGGCGGTACGCGGCGGCCGCGCTGTCGGCGGGTGCGCGATGAGGGCGCCGGCCCTGCGGGTGCCCGAGGCGCTGTCCGCGCGGGTGCCGGCCGAGCAGCGGGGGCCGGGACTGGACCGGGACGCCGTACGGCTGCTGGTGTCGCGCGGGACGCGGGTGTCGCACCACGCGTTCGGGGAGCTGCCCCGGCTGCTGCGGGCCGGTGACCTGCTGGTGGTGAACACCTCGCCGACGCTGGCCGCGGCGGTGGACGGGCTGCTGGGGCACGCGCGCGTGGTGGTGCACTTCTCCGCCCGGGGGGACGACGGCCGGTGGGCGGTGGAGCTGCGGGAGCCGGACGGGCGGGGCACCACGCGTGCGCGTGCGGGCGGGCCGGCGGGAGCGGTGCTGTGTCTTCCGGCGGGTGCCCGGCTGCTGGTGGAGGAGCCGCTGGGCGAGGGCGGCGGGCGGCTGTGGTGGGCACGGGCGGAGGGTGCGGACGTCCGCGCGGTGCTGCGGGAGCACGGGCGGCCCATTCGCTACTCCTATACGGAGCGGGATCAGCCGTTGTCCGCGTACCAGACGGTGTTCGCGCTGCCGTCGCCCGACGGGGAGGGGAGCGCGGAGATGCCGAGTGCGGCGCGGCCCTTCACCCACCGGATGGTGACGGAGCTGGTGAGCCGTGGGGTGCGGTTCGCGCCGGTCGTGCTGCACGCGGGGGTGGCGTCGGCGGAGGCGCACGAGCCGCCGGCCGCGGAGCGGTTCGCGGTGCCGGAGACGTCGGCGCGGCTGATCGACGCGACGCGCGCGGCCGGGGGCCGGGTGATCGCCGTGGGGACGACGGCGGTGCGCGCGGTGGAGTCGGCGGTGGACGCCGGCGGGGTCGTGCGCGCGCGTGCGGGGTGGACGGATCTGGTGGTCACCCCGGAGCGGGGGGTGCGGGGGGTGGACGGGCTGCTGACCGGGCTGCACGAGCCGGAGGCCTCGCATCTGCTGATGCTGCGGGCGGTGGCGGGGCGTGCCGCGGTCGAGCGCGGGTACGAGGAGGCGGTGCGCGGGCGGTGCCTGTGGCACGAGTTCGGGGACGTGCATCTCGTCCTTCCGGACAAGCCCCTCACGCAGAGCGTTGCGAGGGCAACCTTGGGTGAGTCCGCGGCTCGGGTGATGTGAGCCCGCGCATAGGGCCCAGGTCACGTACGAAGGCGCCTAGGAGTGAGGGCGCTCGGGATGAGCGGGACAGACGGTCCAATCTGTCCGGATTTGCCCCTAGGTGATCCACTACCCGGCATCGTACGTCACATCTTTGCCTGGGGTTTTTGCTGCCGCTAAGAATGGCTGCCGTCGCTCAGCGCCGCGGGTCCAGGGCCCGCGGCGTTCGTGCGGGAGGATCCCGTTCCCCGCCGGACGCAGAGCGACCTCCGCGCTATTCGAAGAGGTCCATCCGCCATGCCCAAGAACACCCAGAACCCCGGTCACAGTCGCGTGCCGACCAGGACGCACAAGATCGCGCTCACCGGTGTCGCCGCCCTCGGCGCGGCCGGCCTCGCGTTCTCGCTCGTCCCGGCCGGCGGCCACACGACCACGACCGAGGCCGGTTCCGCGGCCGCGGTGGCCTACAGCTCCGAGCCCATCAAGGACGTCAAGGGCACCGTCACCGACCAGCTCGCCGGCGCGAGCGTGAAGGTGGAGTCGATCGAGGCGAAGCGGAAGGCCGCCGCCGACGCCGCCGCGAAGCTGAAGGCGGCGGCCGAGGCGAAGGAGAAGGCCGCCGCCGAGGAGGCGGCGCGGGCGGCCGAGAAGGCCGCCGCGGAGCACGCCGCCAAGGAGCAGGCCGCCGAGGAGGCGGCTCGGGAGCGTGCCGCGCAGGCCGCCGCGAGCCGCACCGTGAAGCGCGTCGCCGTCCAGCCGGCCGCCGTGCAGACCTACCCGGACAACCTCGACGGCTGGATCCGCGAATCGCTCGCGATCATGAAGAAGCACGGCATCCCCGGCTCCTACAGCGGCATCCACCGCAACATCATGCGGGAGTCCTCGGGCAACCCGCTGGCCATCAACAACTGGGACATCAACGCCCAGAACGGCATCCCGTCGAAGGGCCTGCTCCAGGTCATCCCGCCGACCTTCCAGGCCTACCACGTCCCCGGCACGTCCTGGGACATCTACGACCCGGTCGCCAACATCACCGCCGCCTGCAACTACGCGGCCGACCGCTACGGCTCGATGGACAACGTCAACAGCGCCTACTGAGGCCGGCGCGGACCTCGGTAGCGCCGAAGGGCGGCACCCTCCTGACGGGGTGCCGCCCTTCGGCGTCGTACGACGGGTGCTACTTGCGCATGACCTCGGGCTCGTGGCGGCGCAGGAAGCGGGCCACGAAGAAGCCGCAGACCACGCCGAGCGCGATCAGGGCCGCCATGTCCAGGCCCCAGGCGCCCAGGCTGTGCTCCCACAGCGGGTCGGTGTCGGCGCCCTCCTCGGGCGGGCTGATCCGGTTGAAGTCCAGCGTGGCGCCCGCGGCGGCGACCGCCCAGCGCGACGGCATCAGGTACGAGAACTGGTTGACGCCGACCGTGCCGTTCAGGGCGAACAGGCAGCCGGTGAAGACCACCTGGATGATCGCGAACATCACCAGCAGCGGCATGGTCTTCTCGGCGGTCTTCACCAGCGAGGAGATGATCAGGCCGAACATCATCGAGGTGAAGCCCAGCGCCATGATCGGCAGGGACAGCTCGACGAGGGTGGCGCCGCCGAGGATCAGGCCCTCCTCGGGGATCTCCCGGCTGGCGAAGCCGATCACGCCGACCAGCAGGCCCTGGAGCACGGTGATCACACCGAGCACGAACACCTTGGACATCAGGTACGCCGAGCGGGACAGGCCCGTGGCGCGCTCGCGCTCGTAGATCACCCGTTCCTTGATCAGCTCACGGACGGAGTTGGCCGCGCCGGCGAAGCAGGCGCCGACGGCGAGGATCAGCAGCACGGTGGTGGCCGTGCCGTTCGGGATGATCCGGCCGGTCTGCGCGTTGACGTTGGGCAACAGGCCCTGGTCCGGCTTGATGAGCAGGCTCACCGCGCCGAGGACGGCCGGCAGGATCACCATCAGGGCGAGGAAACCCTTGTCGGAGACGATCACCGACACGTAGCGGCGCACCAGGGTGACGAACTGGGACGTCCAGCCCTGCGGCTTCGGCGGCCGGATGCCCTGCATCGGCTGCGTCTGCACGGGCTGCGGGGCGACGGCGTCGATGTCCGCGGCGTACATCTGGTAGTGCTGCGAGCCCTTCCAGCGGCCCGCCCAGTCGTAGTCGCGGTAGTTCTCGAACGCGGAGAAGACGTCGGCCCAGGTGTCGTAGCCGAAGAAGTTCAGCGCCTCCTCGGGCGGACCGAAGTACGCCACGGCGCCGCCGGGCGCCATCACCAGGAGCTTGTCGCACAGCGCCAGCTCGGCCACCGAGTGGGTGACGACGAGGACCGTGCGGCCGTCGTCGGCGAGGCCGCGCAGGAGCTGCATGACGTCGCGGTCCATGCCCGGGTCGAGGCCGGAGGTCGGCTCGTCGAGGAAGATCAGTGACGGCTTCGTCAGCAGCTCGAGGGCGACCGAGACGCGCTTGCGCTGGCCGCCGGAGAGCGAGGTGACCTTCTTGTCCTTGTGGATGTCGAGCTTCAGCTCGCGCAGCACCTCGTCGATGCGGGCCTCGCGCTCGGCGCCGGTGGTGTCGGCGGGGAAGCGCAGCTTGGCCGCGTACTTGAGGGCCTTCTTGACGGTCAGCTCCTTGTGCAGGATGTCGTCCTGCGGGACCAGACCGATGCGCTGGCGCAGCTCGGCGAACTGCTTGTAGAGGTTGCGGTTGTCGTACAGCACCTCGCCCTGGTTGGCGGGGCGGTACCCGGTGAGCGCCTTCAGCAGGGTCGACTTGCCGGAGCCGGACGGGCCGATGACCGCGATCAGCGACTTCTCCGGGACGCCGAACGAGACGTCCTTGAGGATCTGCTTGCCGCCGTCGACCGTGACGGTCAGGTGGCGGGCGGAGAAGGAGACCTCACCGGTGTCGACGAACTCCTCGAGGCGGTCGCCGACGATCCGGAACGTCGAGTGGCCGACGCCCACGATGTCGGCCGGGCCGAGCAGCTGCGAGCCGCCCTTGGCGATCGGCTGGCCGTTGACGTACGTGCCGTTGTGGGATCCCAGGTCGCGGATCTCCATGCGGCCGTCGGGCGTCGCGTGGAACTCCGCGTGGTGCCGGGAGACCTGGAGGTCGGAGACGACCAGGTCGTTCTCCAGGGCACGGCCGATGCGCATCACGCGGCCGAGCGAGAACTGGTGGAACGTGGTGGGGCTGCGGTCCCCGTAGGCCGGCGGCGCCCCCGCGGCCCCGCCGGACTGCTGCGCGAAGTGGTCCGCCGGGGAGTGGTGCTGCGGCGGGACGTGCGCTGCCGGCTGCTGGGGCGGCACCTGCCCGGCGGAGTGCTGCGGCTGCTGCCAGCCCGCCTGCGGCACCTGCTGCTGCGCGGCCTGCTGCGGCGCGGCCTGCGGCTGCTGCGCCCATCCCGCGCCGGCGCCCTGTGCGGCGTACGGCTGCTGCTGAGGCTGGGCCTGCGGCGTGACGGCGGCCTGCGCGGCGCCGGAGAGCGTCACCAGCGGTCCGTCGGTCGCGTTGCCCAGGTGCACCGCCGAGCCGGCGCCGATCTCCAGGTGATGGATCCGCTGGCCCCGCACGAACGTGCCGTTGGTGCTGCCGTGGTCCTCGATGACCCAACTGCGGCCGTTGAAGCTGACCGTGGCGTGCCGCCAGGAGACCCTGGCGTCGTCGAACACGAGGTCCCCCTGGGGATCGCGTCCGAGTGTGTAGGACCTGGACGCATCGAGCGTCAAGGTCCGTCCGTTTGATTCCAGTACGAGTTCCGGCACTCCATGCCCCACTGAGTTGTCCCCCGAATTACCCCCGTCGCGGGGAGTCTAGGGATGTCGAACATCGGGGGGAACTATTTCAGGAGGGGCCCCCTGACCGAAAGTCGGGCCTTGTGAAGACCGAGCGCGGCGCGCGCAAGCACCCTCGCCGACGGGGTCGAAACCTGCCCGGAGGGTGGTAATCCCCCGCGAGGGGGACAAGCACGGCAGTCGTGCCACGCTGCGGACGGGGCGGCGGCGAGGGGTGGTGGGGGCGCGCGGCAGAGCCCGCGGATGCCCCGAGCAAACGTGCAGAATTCCGCGATCGGCGGCCCTGAGCTGGGCGTTGACCGCGCCGCCGGGGACGGCCGGGCTCGGCCCGCGGCCGCCGGGAGCCGAGGCGGGCGGGTGCGCCGGGGCCGGTGACCGCGGCGGCGGTGGCGTTCGGGCGGCCGGTTCCGTCACGCCGGCCGGTGAGGTGTCCGTGTTCGGTCCGGAGGGCAGGGAGAACGGCGACCGCCGTCGAGATCGCGCCATCGTGCGTGAGCCTGGCCCGGTTCGCCAGGAAGGGTCGCGGTTCTCCCCGCGGTCGTTGCGCGCGGCCGGAGTTGGCGCCGTCGCCGCCGAACTCCTCGACCGTGCGGGGGCGGTGGCCCTGCGTGGGGGGCGACCGTGCGGGGGCGGTGGCCCTGCGTGGGGCGGTGGGCCCTGCGTGGGGGCGGTGGCCGAGCGCAGGGGCGATGGCCGGGCGCGCGGGTGCTGGGCCCTGCGTGGGGGCGGTGGCCGGGCGCGGGGGTGGTGGCCGAGCGTTGCGCCCCGGCGGCACCGAACCCGGCGGCCGATCCGTACCCGCGGCCGCCGCGGGGTGCGGCCGGGCGGCCGGATCGCGGGCGTGCTGCGGGCAGGAGGTGGGGCGGGAGCATGCCTGCCGCGGGAAGCGCCGCCTGGGGGGACAGCCTGCCCCGGGGAAGTGCCCGCCCGAAGGGGACAACCTGCCTCGGGAAACGTGCCTGCCTGACGGGGACAACCCGCCCCGGGGAAGTGCCTGCCTGACGGGGACAACCTGCCCCCGGGGGAAGTGCCTGCCTGGGCGCCGCACCCGGCGGGTCGGGCCGTCTCCTGCCACGCCGCACCCGGCGGGGACCGGCCGTCTCCTCCCCCGCCGGCCCGACCCGCACGGTCCCGCGGCGCTGCGGGGCGGGGTCCGCGGCGGGTGGCCGGGCGTCGTGCCGGGTGGGCGTCGCCTCCGCGACGCCCACTGTTCACTGTCCGCCAGGCGGACCTCGGGCGCGGACGGCACGGGGTGCCGGATACGGTGGGAGCACCATGAGCGCTACGCAGACCTCCGACGTCCCCACTCTCCTGGTCAAGATCTTCGGCAAGGACAGGCCGGGCATCACGGCCGGACTCTTCGACACCCTCGCCGCCTACTCCGTCGACGTGGTCGACATCGAGCAGGTCGTCACGCGGGGCCGGATCGTGCTGTGCGCGCTCGTGACCGAGCCGCCCCACGGGCTGGAGGGCGACCTGCGCGCCACCGTCCACAGCTGGGCGGAGTCGATGAGGATGCAGGCCGAGATCATCTCCGGCCTCGGCGACAACCGCCCGCGCGGCCTCGGCCGCTCCCTGGTGACCGTGCTCGGCCACCCCCTCACCGCGGAGGCGACGGCCGCCATCGCCGCCAAGATCACCAAGGCGGGCGGCAACATCGACCGGATCTTCCGGCTCGCCAAGTACCCGGTGACCGCGGTGGAGTTCGCGGTCTCCGGGGTGGAGACGGAACCGCTGCGCACCACGCTCGTCACCGATGCCGCGGCGCTCGGTGTCGATGTGGCGGTCGTGGCGGCGGGGCTGCACCGGCGGGCCCAGCGGCTGGTGGTGATGGACGTGGATTCCACGCTCATCCAGGACGAGGTGATCGAGCTCTTCGCGGCGCACGCCGGCTGTGAGGAGCAGGTCGCCGAGGTGACCGCCGCGGCGATGCGCGGGGAGCTGGACTTCGAGCAGTCGCTGCACGCACGGGTGGCGCTGCTGAAGGGTCTCGACGTCTCCGTGGTGGACAAGGTGCGCAGCGAGGTCCGGCTGACGCCGGGCGCCCGCACCCTGATCCGTACGCTGAAGCGGCTCGGCTACCAGGTCGGCGTGGTCTCCGGAGGATTCACGCAGGTCACGGACGATCTGAAGGAGCGGCTGGGGCTGGACTTCGCCCAGGCCAACACCCTGGAGATCGTGGACGGCAAACTGACCGGGAAGGTCACCGGCGAGATCGTGGACCGCGCGGGCAAGGCGCGGCTGCTGCGCCGGTTCGCCGCGGAGGCGGGCGTGCCGCTGTCGCAGACGGTGGCGATCGGCGACGGCGCCAATGACCTGGACATGCTGAACGCGGCGGGGCTCGGGGTCGCCTTCAACGCCAAGCCGGTGGTGCGGGAGGCGGCGCACACCGCGGTGAACGTGCCGTTCCTGGACACCGTGCTGTACCTGCTCGGGGTCACCCGGGAAGAGGTCGAGGCCGCGGACGCGCACGAGGAGGACTGACGGCGCTTCCCCGGGTGAAGCCTCCGGAAACGGAGCGCGGCCGCCGCGGGAGGCACGGGAGCGAGGCTCTGCGGGGGCCGGTGCCGGCCGGCACCGGCCCTCTTCGGCGCTGTCGCGCGCTGCGGGGTCAGTCGGTCGGCGCCCAGTAGTCGAGCAGGGTGGCCACACCCGGCTCCAGGGTCTTCCAGGAGCCCGAGAAGGACAGCACGGCGAAGGCGGCGGCCGGGAAGCCACGGCGGTTCATCCGCTCGCGGGGCTCGGCCTCGGCCGACCCGGCCAGCACCTCGGCCAGCCCGTGCACGCCGGGGTTGTGGCCGATGAGGAGGAGGTTCTGGGCGTCGTCGGGGGTTTCGTTCAGCACGGCGATCAGCTCGCCGGGCGAGGCCTCGTAGATGCGCTCCTCGTAGACCGTTTTCGGACGGTGCGAGAACTCGTGGACGGCGAGCTTCCAGGTCTCGCGGGTCCGGGTCGCGGTGGAGCAGAGGGCCAGGTCGAAGGGGATGCCGGTGTCGGCCAGCCTGCGTCCGGCTTCGGCGGCGTCCTTGCGGCCCCGCTCGGCGAGCGGCCGCTCGTGGTCGTTCACCTGGGGCCAGTCGGCCTTCGCGTGCCGGAAGAGGGCGATCCTGCGGGGTTCTGCGACGCTCATGACTCCCAGCTTCGCATGAGACAGGCCATGAGGCGCAGGGAGTTGACGGGCGGTCCCGGGGGCGGTCAGCGGGCCAGCAGCTGCTGGAGGCGCTCCATGAGCCGGGCCGTGACGGGCTCGCCGACGGCGGCGTGCGCGTCCGCGGGGTTGAGGATCAGCGTCAGCAGGGCGACGAACGCGAGGGCCGGGAGGGCGAGGGCCCACCAGGGCAGCCGGGTGTCCACGGCACGGGCGCTCGCCGGGCGGGGGCGGGGCTGGGTGCGGGCCGACATGGTGCCTCCGTGGATCCGTCCTCGACTGGGTGGGCCGCCGTTGCGCGGCCACACGTCGACGCTACGGAAGGGGCGGGCGCGGTCCCATCCGGTGATCCACCCACTTGACCCTGAGCCCCACCCCCTAGGGGACGGTGGGGTTAACCCCACCCGGGGCGGGGTGGCCCCGCGCGGCGCAGGGCGCGGTCGGCCCCCACCGGCTCAGGGTGCGGCGATCGACGCGATGACGGCGATGATCACGAAGATGGCGAAGAACGAGCCGAAGACGATCAGCATCTTCTTCTGGCCGTTCTGCGGGTTCGGGTCGAGCACTGGCATGCGGCCAGTCTCGCATCCGCCACCCGGGTCCGCTCGGCCGGGGTCGCGGGCGGGTCGAGGCCCGGGCCGCGGGCGAGGGAGCCACGGCGAGCCGTCCGGGGTCGCGGGCGAGCAGGGGCCGGAAGCCGGGCCGTGGAGCGCGGGATCGGGGCGAGCGGGACCCCGCGGGCCGGGGCGTGCAACACGGGGCCGGAGCGCGCGGGACCCCGCGGGCCGGGGTGCGGCGGCCCGCCGGGGTCAGCGGGCGGCCGCCTCCTCCTCCACGGTGCGGTCGCGGCCCGCCAGCCAGCCCACCGCCATCTGCGGGATCATCAGCGCGACCATGAGCACGATCGGCTGTCCCCAGCCGCCGCTGTGCTGGTAGAGCACGCCCACCAGGAGCGGGCCGGGAATGGAGATCAGGTAGCCGGTGCTCTGCGCGAACGCGGAGAGCTGGGCCACTCCGGGGCCGGACCGGGCGCGCATCCCGACCATGGTGAGGGCGAGCGGGAAGGCGCAGTTGGAGATGCCGAGCAGGACGGCCCAGGCCCAGGCGCCCGAGGCGGGGGCGGCGTACAGACCGGCGTAGCCGATGAGGCCGCAGACGCCGAGGGCGACAGCGATGGGTCCCTGGTGGGGCAGCCGGGTGGCCAGGCGGGGGATGACGAAGGCCAGCGGCACCCCCATCACCATGGTGACGGCCAGGAGCAGGCCGGCGGTGCCGGCGGGGACCCCGGCGTCGCGGAAGATCTGCGCCATCCAGCCCATGGTGATGTAGGCGGCGGTGGCCTGGAGGCCGAAGAAGACGGCGAGCGCCCACGCGGTGCGGCTGCGGGTGATCCGCAGCGCGGGCGCCTGCGCCTCGCCGTGCGCCGTCGCCCCGGTGCCCTCCCGCCCGGCGCCCGCGCCGCGGTCCCGCAGGACGGGCAGCCACGGCAGGACGGCGGCCGCCGCGAGCGCGGCCCACACGGCGAGCCCGGACTGCCAGTGGCCGCCCAGCGCGTCGGTCATCGGCACGGTCACGGCGGCCGCGGTGGAGGTACCCAGGGCGAGGGCCATGGAGTAGGCGCCGGTCATGGACCCGACCCGGTCGGGGAACCAGCGCTTGACGATGACCGGCATGAGGACGTTGCTGACCGCGATCCCCATGAGGGCGAGCGCACTGGCGGCCAGGAAGCCGGGCGTGCCGCCGGTGTACGGCCGGACGAGCAGGCCCGCGGCGATGGCGGCCATACCGGCGCACACCACCGCCGCGGCGCCGAAGCGGCGGGCCAGGCGGGGCGCCATGACGCCGAAGACGGCGAAGCAGAGCGGCGGCACGGAGGTGAGCAGTCCGGCCACGCTGCCGCTCATGCCGAGGCCGTCCCGGACCTCCTCCAGGAGGGCGCCGAGGCTGGTGATGGCGGGGCGGAGGTTGAGGGCGGACAGCAGGATGCCGGCCACGACCAGGCGCGTGGTCCACGCGCGCGTGGAGCTCTTGGGCGTGGCTTCGCCGCCGCCCGCGCCACCGCCCGCGGCGGGGCCGCGTACGTCCGGGTGGTTCCTGGTCCAGGTCTCCTCGCTAGCCATGCCGGCCATCATAGAATCATGGGATGATTGGTTGTCCATTCCCAGGGCGTCCGCTGCCGTCCGTCCCGTGCGAAGGTGTGCCATGCCCCTGAGCCACCCGCGTCGATCGGCGCTCTCCGAGCAGGTCATCGCAGCGCTGCGCCACCAGATCACCTCGGGCGAATGGCCGGTCGGCTCCCGCATCCCCACCGAGCCGGAGCTGGTCGGGCAGCTCGGCGTCGCCCGCAACACGGTCCGCGAGGCGGTCCGGGCGCTGGCCCACAACGGCCTGCTGGACATCCGCCAGGGGTCGGGCACGTACGTCGTGGCGACCAGCGAGCTGGCGGGCGTGATGCACCGCCGTTTCGCCGGTGCCGACCCCCGGCACATCGCCGAGCTGCGCTCCACGCTGGAGTCGGCCGCGGCGCGGCTGGCCGCCGAACGGCGCACCGAGAAGGACCTGAAGCAGCTGGACGCGCTGCTGGCGCGGCGCGAGGAGGCCTGGGAGACGGGCGACAAGGAGCTGTTCGTGACCGCGGACGCCACCTTCCACCTGGCGGTGGTGGCCGCGTCCCACAACGACGTCATGACGGCGATGTACGCGGACCTCGGCGAGGTGCTGCGGGACTGGCTGCGCGAGGACGTGGGCGAGGAGCTGACCTCGCGGACCCACATGGACCACGGGCGGCTGGTGGACGCCATCCGCGCGGGCGACGCGCGGACCGCGGCGGCGGAGGCGGCGGGCTACCCGTTCCTGTGCCGGTTCAGCTCCCCAGGTTCTGGTGGCTGACCCACACCGAGCGGACCTCCTTCCAGCAGCGGCCGGTCAGCCGTACGGTCTCCGCGGGCCCGGCGTCGGCCGGGGCGCTGTCGGTGTCCAGGTCCCACCAGCGCTCGCACTCGATGTGCAGCCGCACGCGGTCGGTGTCGACATAGGGGTTGTGGCAGTGGGCGGTCACCTCGGAGCCGTGCACGCGGACGCGGCACTCCGCGCCGAACGGCTTCGGGACGTCGGTGGCGGGCGCCGTCACGCGCGCGTGGGGCATCGCCTCGTACGACACGGACAGCACCAGGGCTACGGCTACGGTCACTGAGGCCAGGCTGCGGAACAGGCGCACAAGGGGACCTCCTCGGCCGTACGGGGGAGGGTCGCGTCGGTGAACGCTCCCTCCACAGTGCCCGGCCGCCCCGCCGCTCCGCCCGGCCGACTGGGCCGAACGGGCGACGCCCCGCTCCCCGCGCGGTGCGGGGAACGGGGCGTCGGCGTGTGTTCGCGCGGCCGTCCGGGAAGGTCAGGCGCCGATGGCGTGCAGACCGCCGTCGACGTGGATGATCTCGCCCGTGGTCTTCGGGAACCAGTCGCTCAGCAGGGCGACGATGCCGCGGCCGGCCGGCTCGGGGTCCTTCAGGTCCCACTCCAGCGGGGAACGGGTGTCCCACACCGAGGCCAGCTCGCTGAAGCCCGGGATGGACTTGGCGGCCATGGAGCCGATCGGGCCCGCCGAGATGAGGTTGCAGCGGATGTTCTGCTTGCCCAGGTCACGGGCCATGTAGCGGTTGGTGGCCTCCAGGGCGGCCTTGGCCGGGCCCATCCAGTCGTACTGCGGCCAGGCGTACTGGGCGTCGAAGGTGAGGCCGACGACGGACCCGCCGTTCTGCATCAGCGGCAGGCAGGCCATGGTCAGCGACTTCAGCGAGAACGCCGAGACGTGCATGGCGGTGGCCACCGACTCGAACGGCGTGTTCAGGAAGTTGCCGCCGAGCGCGTCCTGCGGGGCGAAGCCGATGGAGTGGACGACACCGTCCAGGCCCCCTAGCTCCTCGCCGACGAGGTCGGCCAGGCGCCCCAGGTGCTCGTCGTTGGTGACGTCCAGCTCGATGACCTTGGTGGGCTTCGGGAGCTTCCTGGCGATGCGCTCGGTGAGCGTGGGCCGCGGGAACGCCGTCAGGATGATCTCGGCACCCTGCTCCTGGGCCAGCTTGGCGGCGTGGAACGCGATGGAGGACTCCATCAGCACACCGGTGATCAGGACGCGCTTGCCCTCGAGAATTCCGCTCATGGTGATCAGTGACCCATTCCCAGTCCGCCGTCAACGGGAATGACGGCTCCAGTGATGTACGAGGCGTCGTCCGAGGCGAGGAACCGCACCGCCGCGGCGACCTCCTCCGGCTGCGCGTACCGGCCGAGCGGCACCTGCGCGACGATGCCCTGGCGCTGCTCGTCGGTGAGCACCTTGGTCATGTCGGTGTCGACGAAACCGGGCGCGACGACGTTGAAGGTGATGTTGCGCGAGCCCAGCTCACGGGCGAGGGAGCGCGCGAAGCCGACCAGGGCGGCCTTGGAGGCGGCGTAGTTCGCCTGGCCCGCCGAGCCGAGCAGGCCGACGACGGACGAGACGAGGACGACGCGGCCCTTCTTGGCGCGCAGCATGCCGCGGTTGGCGCGCTTGACGACCCGGAAGGTGCCGGTGAGGTTGGTGTCGAGGACCGAGGTGAAGTCCTCCTCGGACATCCGCATCAGGAGCTGGTCCTTGGTGATGCCGGCGTTGGCCACCAGCACCTCGACCGGGCCGTGCTCGGCCTCGATCTCCTTGTAGGCCTGCTCCACCTGCTCGGAGTCGGTGATGTCGCACTTGACCGCCAGGAAGCCGGCGGGCGGCTCCCCCGAGCGGTACGTGATCGCGACCTTGTCGCCGGCGTCGGCGAAAGCGCGGGCGATGGCGAGGCCGATGCCCCGGTTGCCTCCGGTGACGAGAACCGAGCGGCTCAACGGATCACCCTTTCCATAGCGGTCTGATTCCCGCCCGGGCACCCGACGACAGGCGGCGATGACAGGCGGCTTCCCGGAAAACCTATCGGTCGGCTCCCCGCGCGGGGCATTCGGGCACCGACAGTGGCGCAGGGGACACACTGTCGAATCCCTACAGAAAGCCCCGGTCGCGGGGGGCAAACCTGTGGTCGGCGGGCCCGGGGTCGCGACATGATCGGAGCCGACAGGCGACGACAGCAGGGAGACCTCGGGTGCCTCATACCATCGACGAAGCCTTCACGGCGCTTCCGCTACGCGCCCTCGCCGACGCCGCCCTGGCCCGGGCGCGGGCGCTGGGGGCGCAGCACGCGGACTTCCGGTTCGAGCGGGTGCGCAGCGCGTCCTGGCGGCTGCGGGACGGCAGGCCGTCCGGGTCGTCGGACACCACGGACCTGGGATACGCGGTGCGGGTGGTGCACGGCGGGACGTGGGGGTTCGCGTCCGGCGTGGACCTGACCATGGACGCCGCCGCCAAGGTGGCGAGCCAGGCCGTGGCCATGGCGAAGCTCTCCGCGCGGGTGATCCAGGCCGCGGGCTCCGACGAGCGGGTGGAGCTGGCCGACGAGCCGGTGCACGCGGAGAAGACGTGGATCTCGTCGTACGAGATCGACCCGTTCACCGTGCCCGACGAGGAGAAGGCCGGGCTGCTCGCACAGTGGAGCCGGCGGCTGCTCGCGGCGGACGGCGTGGACCACGTCGACGCCTCGCTGCTCACCGTGCACGAGAACAAGTTCTACGCGGATACGGCCGGGACCGTGACCACCCAGCAACGGGTACGGCTGCACCCGCAGCTCACCGCGGTGTCGGTGGACGAGTCGAGCGGCGAGTTCGACTCGATGCGCACCCTCGCCCCGCCGGTCGGCCGCGGCTGGGAGTACCTGACCGGCACCGGCTGGGACTGGGACGCGGAGCTGGCCGAGATCCCGGAGCTGCTCGCGCAGAAGATGCGCGCGCCGAGCGTGGAGCCGGGGCTGTACGACCTGGTGGTGGACCCGTCCAACCTGTGGCTGACCATCCACGAGTCCATCGGGCACGCCACCGAGCTGGACCGCGCGCTCGGCTACGAGGCCGCGTACGCCGGCACCTCCTTCGCCACCTTCGACCAGCTCGGCAAGCTGCGCTACGGCTCCGAGCTGATGAACGTCACCGGCGACCGCACCGCCGAGCACGGCCTGGCGACCGTCGGCTGGGACGACGAGGGCGTCGAGGCCCAGTCCTGGGACCTGGTCAAGGAGGGCACGCTCGTCGGCTACCAGCTCGACCGCAGGATCGCGAAGCTGACCGGGCTCGGGCGGTCCAACGGGTGCGCCTTCGCCGACTCCCCCGCGCACGTCCCGGTGCAGCGGATGGCCAACGTGTCGCTGCGGCCCGACCCCGCCGGGATGTCGACCGAGGACCTGATCGGCGGCGTCGACCGGGGCATCTACGTCGTCGGCGACCGGTCCTGGTCCATCGACATGCAGCGGTACAACTTCCAGTTCACCGGGCAGCGCTTCTTCAGGATCGAGAACGGGCGGATCACCGGGCAGCTGCGCGACGTCGCCTACCAGGCGACGACCACCGACTTCTGGGGGTCGATGGCCGCGGTCGGCGGCCCGCAGACCTATGTCCTGGGCGGCGCGTTCAACTGCGGCAAGGCCCAGCCGGGGCAGGTCGCCGCCGTCTCCCACGGCTGCCCGTCCGCCCTCTTCCGGGGCGTCAACATTCTGAACACCACCCAGGAGGCCGGTCGATGAGCGCCGCGACGAACAAGCCGCACGAGATCGTCGAGCGGGCTCTGGAGCTGTCCGAGGCGGACGGCTGTGTGGTGATCGCCGACGAGCAGTCGACCGCCAACCTGCGCTGGGCGGGCAACGCGCTCACCACGAACGGTGTCACGCGCGGGCGCACGCTCACCGTGATCGCGACCGTCGACGGCAAGGAGGCCACCGCCTCCGGCGTGGTGTCCCGGTCGGCGGTGACCGCGGACGAGCTGGAGCCGCTGGTGCGGGCCGCGGAGGCCGCCGCGCGCGGTGCCGCACCCGCCGAGGACGCCCGCCCCCTGGTCACGGGCGTGCCCGCGTCGCCGGACTTCACCGCGGCCCCCGCGGAGACCTCCTCGGCCGTCTTCGCCGACTTCGCGCCCGCCCTGGGCGAGGCGTTCGCCCGCGCGCGGGCGGGCGGCCGGGAGCTGTACGGCTTCGCCAACCACGAGCTGACCAGCAGCTACCTCGGTACGTCCACGGGGCTCAGACTGCGTCACGACCAGCCCAACGGGACGCTGGAGCTGAACGCGAAGTCACCGGACCGCAGCCGCTCGGCGTGGGCCGGCCGCTCCACGCGGGACTTCCGGGACGTCGACCCGGCGGCGCTCGACGCGGAACTGGCGGTACGCCTCGGCTGGGCCGAGCGGCGGATCGAGCTGCCCGCCGGGCGGTACGAGACGCTGCTGCCGCCGACCGCCGTGGCGGACCTGCTGATCTACCAGATGTGGTCGTCCTCGGGCCGGGACGCGAACGAGGGCCGGACCGTGTTCTCCAGGCCCGGCGGCGGCAACCGGGTCGGCGAGAAGCTCAGCGAGCTGCCGCTGACCCTGCGCAGCGACCCGCACGAGCCGGGTCTGCAGGCCGCGCCGTTCGTCCTCGCGCACTCCTCCGGCGGCGACTCGTCGGTGTTCGACAACGGGCTGCCGCTCACCGCCACCGAGTGGATCTCGCGGGGCGAGCTGACGCACCTGATCACCAGCCGGCACAGCGCGGACCTCACCGGGCTGCCGGTGGCGCCGGCCATCGACAACCTGATCCTCGACGGCGGCGACGACCGCTCCCTGGACGAGATGGTGGCGAGCACGCGGCGCGGGCTGCTGCTGACCTGCCTGTGGTACATCCGGGAGGTCGACCCGGCGACGCTGCTGCTCACCGGCCTGACCCGGGACGGGGTGTACCTCGTCGAGAACGGCGAGGTGACCGGCGAGGTGAACAACTTCCGGTTCAACGAGTCGCCGGTCGGCCTGCTGGGCCGGGCCGTCGAGGCCGGGCGCACGGAGCAGACGCTGCCCCGGGAGTGGAGCGACTGGTTCACCAGGGCGGCGATGCCGCCGCTGCGGGTGCCCGACTTCAACATGAGCTCCGTCAGCCGCGGCGTCTGAGCGGTCGGCCCCCATGACTGTCGGTGGCCCCCCATAGACTGGGGGGAACCCTTTTCACCGTTCGAGGAGACATACGACCGTGACGGACATCGTCGACGAGCTGAAGTGGCGCGGGCTGTTCGCCCAGTCCACTGACGAGGACGCATTGCGCAAGGCGCTCGCGGACGGTCCCGTCACGTTCTATTGCGGCTTCGACCCCACCGCGCCGTCCCTGCACGTGGGGCACCTGGTCCAGGTGCTCACCGTGCGCCGGCTCCAGCAGGCCGGGCACCGGCCGCTGGCGCTGGTGGGCGGCGCCACGGGTCTGATCGGCGACCCCCGCCCGACCGCCGAGCGCACGCTGAACGACCCGGAGACGGTCGCCGGCTGGGTCGACAGGCTCCGCGCCCAGATCGAGCCGTTCCTCTCCTTCGAGGGGGAGAACGCGGCCGTGATGGTCAACAACCTGGACTGGACCGCGGGCCTGTCCGCGATCGAGTTCCTGCGGGACGTCGGCAAGCACTTCCGCGTCAACAAGATGCTGGCCAAGGACTCCGTCGCCCGCCGCCTGGAGTCCGACCAGGGCATCAGCTACACGGAGTTCAGCTACCAGATCCTCCAGGGCATGGACTTCCTCCAGCTCTACCGGCGGTACGGCTGCACGCTCCAGCAGGGCGGCAGCGACCAGTGGGGCAACCTCACGGCCGGCCTGGACCTGATCCACCGGCTGGAGCCGGGCGCCGAGGTGCACGCGCTGGCCACCCCGCTGATGACCAAGGCGGACGGCACCAAGTTCGGCAAGACCGAGGGCGGCGCCGTCTGGCTCGACCCGGAGATGACCACGCCGTACGCGTTCTACCAGTTCTGGCTGAACGTGGACGACCGGGACATCACCCGGTACATGCGCATCCTGTCCTTCAGGTCCCGTGCGGAGCTGGAGGAACTGGAGCGGCAGACCGAGGAGCGGCCGCAGGCCCGGGCCGCGCAGCGGGCCCTCGCCGAGGAGCTGACCACCCTGGTGCACGGCGCCGACCAGACCGCCGCGGTGATCGCGGCGTCCAAGGCGCTCTTCGGCCAGGGCGAGCTGACCGACCTGGACGAGCGGACGCTGGCCGCGGCGCTCTCCGAGGTGCCGCACATCCAGGTCGCCGAGCTCGGTCCGGTCGTCGACCTGTTCGCCGAGGTCGGCCTGGTGGCCAGCAAGTCCGCCGCGCGGCGCACGGTGAAGGAGGGCGGCGCCTACGTGAACAACGCGAAGGTCGCCGGCGAGGACGCCGTGCCCGCGAAGGAGGACCTGCTGCACGGGCGGTGGCTGGTGCTGCGGCGCGGCAAGAAGAATCTTGCCGCTGTGGAGGTTGTGGGCGCGTAGGCGCCGTGGGGGCGTGGGCTGTTGTGCGGCCGCGGGATCGTGGCGGTTTTCGCGCAGTTCCCCGCGCCCCTCTGGCGAGCGCCGTGGGGGCGTGGGGCTGGTGTGCGGCCGCGGGCTCGTGGCGGTTTTCGCCCAGTTCCCCGCGCCCCTTTGCCAAGCCCTCGGGCGGGCGGGTCAGGCTCGTGCCCGCTTGCGCTTGCCCAGGGTGGCCATGTAGAGCATGTCGCCCACGGCCACGATGACGATGGCGGCGACGAGCTGGAAGATGTGCCGGCTCCAGTCGATGCCGGGTGTCTCCTCGACGCCGAAACCCCGTGCCATGGCGTTGCCCGCGATGGCACCGAGCATGCCGAAGATGGTGATCAGCCACAGCGGGCTGTGCTGCTTGCCCGGGATGATCGCTTTCGCGAGCAGACCGAGCACGAATCCCACGATGATCGCCCACAACCAGCCCATGGTTGCCTCCTCGTCCGGCTCGACGTGAGCAGTACCCGCCCAGTCTCGGCCCGTACGCCGTACGGCGCATGTCGGGTGGAGCCGGACGCGGGACGGGAGGCGTCGTTCGCGCCGGCCGGGGGTGCCCCGGTCTCGTGGGCGGCTGGGGCGCGGCGTAACGTGGAGGCTGTCCCGGCCGGGCGTCCGACCGGTGCGGTGGATGCCGGGACGGGCCTGGGAGAGTCCGATGCGGGCGGATGGTGGAGTGCGATGCGGAAACTACGGGACGGTGGCCAGGCCCAGGTGTTCCGGATCACCGGAGCCCGACAGAGCCTCCAGGACGATGTCCGCGGGCGGCAGCGCCGGTACGTCATCTCGATGAGCGTCCGGACGGTCTCGGTGATCCTGGCCGCGGTGCTGTGGAACGTGGAGCGGCACGTCGCGGTCGTGGCGCTGGTGCTCGGCGCGGTGCTGCCGTACATCGCGGTGGTGATCGCGAACGCGGGGCGGGAGAACGCGCCGTCGCTGCCCTCGACGTTCGTGTCGGTGACCCCGCCGCCCATGATCGCGCCGCCGGCGGAGGACGCAGCGAAGGCCTCGGCGGACGGTGCCGGGGCGAAACCGGGGGCCGGGCCGCGAGCCTGATCGTCCCGCGGGCCCGGCAAGCTCAAGAAGAGCTCAGATCAATCCTGTCGTTCCGGGCCCGGCAAGCGATTACCCGTGACATACTGCGTACGCGCTCCGCATCCCCCGTCGGAGCGATGGACCGACGCCGGGCAGCTCCCCCCGTGGCTGCTCGGCGTCGTTTTTTCTGTGCGGTTTCCTCTGCGTTGGTGAGACGAAGCGTGAGTGACGAGAACTCGGTCATCTGTTCCGCCAAGGGCTGCCGGGACGCGGCCGTGTGGGTGCTGGCCTGGAACAACCCGAAGCTGCACACACCGGAGCGGCGCAAGACGTGGCTGGCCTGCGACGAGCATCGCGAGCACCTGTCGCAGTTCCTGGGCGTGCGGGGATTCCTGAAGGACGTCGTGCCGCTCGCGGAGTGGCAGCGGCAGGAGGGCTGAGCTCGTCGCCCCGGTCAGCCGCCGATCGCCGACATCGGGCGGTCCGGCTGGACGAAGTCCGGGTCGTCGAGGCCCGCGCCCGCCTTCTTGCCCCACATCGCGAGGCGCCAGATGCGGGCGACCTCCTCGTCGGGGGCGCCGTCGCGCAGGGCGGCCCGCAGATCGGTCTCCTCGGTGGCGAAGAGGCAGGTGCGGACCTGGCCGTCGGCGGTGAGCCGGGTGCGGTCGCAGGCGGAGCAGAAGGGGCGGGTGACGGAGGCGATGACACCCACCCGGTGCGGGCCGCCGTCGACCAGCCAGCGCTCGGCCGGGGCGGAGCCGCGGGCCTCGTCGCCCTCCGGGGTCAGCTCGAAGCGGGTGCGCAGCGAGGCGAGGATGTCGCCCGCGGTGATCATGCCCTCGCGCTTCCAGCCGTGCTGGGCGTCCAGCGGCATCTGCTCGATGAACCGCAGTTCGTAGTCGTGCTCGACGGCCCAGGCGAGGAGGTCGGGGGCCTCGTCCTCGTTGAGCCCCGGCATCAGGACGGAGTTGACCTTGACCGGGGTGAGGCCGGCCTCGCGGGCGGCTTCCAGGCCCTCCAGGACGTCCTTGTGCCGGTCGCGGCGGGTGAGCGTCTTGAAGACGTCGGGGCGCAGGGTGTCCAGCGAGACGTTGACGCGGTCCAGGCCGGCGGCCTTGAGGGCGGCCGCGGTGCGCCTGAGGCCGATGCCGTTCGTCGTCAGGGACATCTGGGGGCGGGGCGACAGGGCCGCGACGCGCTCGACGATGCCGACGAGGCCGGGGCGCAGCAGGGGTTCGCCGCCGGTGAAGCGGACCTCCTCGATACCGAGGGAGGTGACCGCGATGCCGATGAGGCGGACGATCTCGTCGTCCGTGAGCAGGTCGGGCTTGGCCAGCCACTGCAGGCCCTCTTCGGGCATGCAGTAGGTGCAGCGCAGGTTGCACCGGTCGGTGAGCGAGACCCGCAGGTCGGTGGCCACCCGGCCGTAGGTGTCGATGAGCACGTGGGCCCCCTCCCTCGTCGCGGAGCGCGGCGGGACGCGCAGCGGGTACGCGCCGTCCGCCTCTGACGAGCGTACGTGACCGCACCGACAACGACAGTGCCCGATCCCACGACGTAAGACACGGCCGCGTCGTAGGGACCTACGACGCGGCCGTGCGGGGCGGGCTCAGTGAGCGCCGGTGCCGGTGAGGGAGCGGACCTCCAGCTCGGCGTACTTGCCCTTGTCCGGCTCCTCCTTCGACATCAGGGTGCCGATGACGCCCAGCAGGAAGCCGACCGGGATGGAGATGATGCCCGGGTTCTCCAGCGGGAACCAGTGGAAGTCGACGTCGGGGAACATCGAGGTGGGCTTGCCGGAGACGACCGGCGAGAACAGCACCAGGCCGACCGCGGTGATCAGACCGCCGTAGATCGACCACAGGGCGCCCTGGGTGGTGAAGCGCTTCCAGAACAGGCTGTAGAGGATGGTCGGCAGGTTGGCGGAGGCGGCGACCGCGAAGGCGAGGGCGACCAGGCCGGCCACGTTCAGGTCGCGGGCGAGGGCGCCGAGCACGATGGAGACCGCGCCGATGCCGACGGTGGCCCAGCGGGCGGCGCTGATCTCCTGCTTCTCGGAGGCCTGGCCCTTCTTGATGACGTTGGCGTAGATGTCGTGCGCGAACGACGAGGACGAGGCGAGGGTGAGGCCGGCGACGACCGCGAGGATGGTGGCGAAGGCGACCGCCGAGATGGTGGCGAGCAGGATGGCGCCCCAGGTGGAGTCGACGCCGCCGAGGTGCAGGGCGAGCAGCGGGGCGGCGGTGTTGCCCGCCTTGTTGGAGCTGGTGATCTCCTCGGGGCTGATCAGCGCGGCGGCGCCGAAGCCGAGCGCGAGGGTCATCAGGTAGAAGGCGCCGATCAGGCCGATCGCCCAGATGACGGACTTGCGGGCGGCCTGGGCGGTGGGGACGGTGTAGAAGCGGATCAGGATGTGGGGCAGGCCGGCGGTGCCCAGGACGAGGGCGATGCCGAGCGAGATGAAGTCCAGCTTGCTGGTGCCGGTGGCGCCGTACTTGAGGCCGGGCTCCAGGAAGGCCGCTCCGTGGCCGCTCCGGTCGGCGGCGGTGCCGAGCAGGTCGGAGATGTTGAAGTCGAACTTCAGCAGCACCAGGAAGGTCAGCAGCAGGGCGCCCGCGATGAGCAGCACGGCCTTGACCATCTGCACCCAGGTGGTGCCCTTCATGCCGCCGATGCTGACGTAGACGATCATCAGGATGCCGACCAGGGCGACGATGGCGATCTTGCCGCCGTCGCTGGTGATGCCGAGCAGCAGGGACACCAGGACGCCCGCGCCCGCCATCTGGGCCAGCAGGTAGAAGATCGACACGACGATGGTGGAGGTGCCGGCCGCGGTGCGCACCGGGCGCTGGCGCATCCGGTAGGCGAGGACGTCGCCCATGGTGTAGCGGCCGGAGTTGCGCAGCGGCTCGGCGACCAGCAGCAGGGCGACGAGCCAGGCGACGAGGAAGCCGATGGAGTAGAGGAAGCCGTCGTAGCCGAAGAGGGCGATGGCGCCGGCGATGCCGAGGAAGGACGCGGCGGACATGTAGTCGCCGGAGACGGCGAGGCCGTTCTGGAAGCCGGTGAACTGGCGTCCGCCGGCGTAGAAGTCGGCGGCGTCCTTGGTCTGCCGGCCGGCCCAGATGGTGATGACCAGGGTGGCGACGACGAAGACACCGAAGAGGCTGATGATCAGCCCGCGGTGCTCGCTGGCCTCGCCGGCGGCCAGGGTGATGGCTGCGGTGTTCATTCGGCGGACTCCATACGGTTCTTGATGGCCTCGGCCTTGGGGTCGAGCTTGGCGGCGGCGTGCCGCGCGTACCACCAGGCGATGAGGAACGTGGTAAGGAACTGGGCGAGGCCGAGGGCGAGGGCCACGTTGATGTTGCCGAACAGCTTGGTGCCCATGAAGCCGCCCGCGTAGTTGGAGAGCAGCACGTACAGCAGGTACCAGGCGATGAAGCCGACGGTCAGCGGAAAGGCGAAGGAGCGGTAGGAGCGGCGCAGTTCACCGAACTCCGCGCTCTCCTGCACCCGGGCGAACTCCTCGGTGGACGGGAGCCGGTGTTCGGTCTTCGAAGGGGGCGGTGCGTCGGTGGCCACGGAGTCTCCTCGCGGTGCGGGCAATGACAGGAGTGATCTGGATCACATCTACCGGGCGGCGATGGTAGTGGCCCCCGGCGTGATCCGACAGGGGGCCCGGCCGTGTCCCGGCCCTCTGCTCAACGTCACGGCGCGTCCGAGGAACCGGTTCAACCGTGCGGGCCGTAAATCTGAGAAGTCATCGCCGTAACTCATTGCTGGTCAGCGAGTCGGGGAGATAGCGTCCCCCTGCACCATCGTCATGCACCTGCCCGAGCGCCACCTTGTGTCTCGGGCCGGTTTCGTTTTCCGGATGATGTGGAGACCCCATGGCTCATCTGCGCTCCAGACGCCGACTCGCCCTCGCGGTGCCGGTCGTGCTGTCGCTGACCGCCTCGCTCGGCTTCCTGCCCGCGACCGCCTCGGCCGCGCCGCAGCTGGACGCCGCGACGCAGGCGGCGGACGCGCCCGAGCTGGCGTACGTCGTGAACACCAAGGTGAACAAGGGCACGATCGCGGCGGTGAAGAAGGCGGTCACCGCGGCCGGCGGCACCATCGTCACGACGTACGAGAAGATCGGTGTGATCGTCGCGCACTCGGCGAACCCCGACTTCGCCGAGCAGATACGCACCGTCCGCGGGGTGCAGTCGGCGGGTGCCACGCGCACCGCGCCGCTGACGCCCGCGGGCACCACGGACGAGGGCGCCGTCGACTACCTGACGGCCGCGGAGGCCGCGAAGGTGAAGGCCGCCTCGGCGGCCACCCCGGGCGCCGAGCCCCTCGAGGCCGACCAGTGGGACCTGCGCGCGATCGGCGCCGACAAGGCCGCCCAGATCAACCCGGGCAGCAAGAGGGTGACCGTCGCCGTCATCGACACCGGTGTGGACGACACCCACCCGGACCTCGCCCCGAACTTCTCCAAGTCGCAGTCGGCGAACTGCGCGGGCGGCGTCGCGGACACCAGTGAGGGCGCCTGGCGGCCGTACACCGAGGCGGACTACCACGGCACGCACGTGGCCGGCGAGATCGCCGCCGCCCGCAACGGCGTCGGCGTGGCCGGTGTCGCGCCCGGCGTCAAGGTCGCCGGCATCCAGGTGACCGACCCGGCGAGCGGGCTCTTCTACGCGGAGAGCGTCGTCTGCGCCTTCGTGTTCGCCGCCGACCACGGCGTCGAGATCACGAACAACAGCTACTACGTGGACCCGTGGCTGTACAACTGCATGGACGACCCCGACCAGCGGGCCATCGTCGACGCGGTCAACCGGGCCCAGCTGTACGCGCAGAAGAAGGGCACGCTGCACCTGGCGTCCGCGGGCAACTCCAACCACGACCTCGACGCGGACGCGATCCTCGACGACTCCAGCCCCAACGACACCACGCCGGTCGAGCGCACCATCGACCCGCACGAGTGCTACGACGTGCCGACCCAGCTCCCGGGGGTCGTCACGGTCAGCGCGACGGGCGTGAACAACCTGAAGTCGTACTACTCCTCGTACGGCAACCGGGTGGTCGACGTGGCGGCGCCGGGCGGCGACCGGCTCTACCAGATCCCGGACACGCCGTCGAAGAACGGCCGCATCCTGTCCACGATGCCGAACAACCAGTACGGCTTCCTGCAGGGCACCTCGATGGCCTCGCCGCACGCGGCGGGCGTCGCCGCGCTGCTGAAGTCGGAGTACCCGTACGCCACTCCGGCGCAGCTCCAGGCGCTGCTGAAGGCCCAGGCGGACAACCCGGGCTGCCCCGAGTCCTACGACCAGAACGGCGACGGCACGCAGGACGCGGTCTGCGAGGGCGGCAAGCGCGTCAACGGGTTCTACGGCTTCGGCATCGTCGACGCGCTGGACGCGGTGGACTGACGGTCCGGACGAGAGCCCCGTACTGATGCCGGGCCGCGTGGGAACGCCCCCACGCGGCCCGGCATAGTGCATGCATGCAGAACATCGCTTACGCCTGGTCCGCCGTGGGCGGCGATCCCGCGCGGGCCGGCCGGGTCACGGTGACGCCGCGGCACGGCGCGCTCCCCGCCCGCCTCCCGGTCCGGGAGGCGGCCCGGGCCTGCGTCGCGGCGTGCGCGCTGGCCGCCGCCGAACTCGCGGCGCGCCGCGCCGGGCTCGCGCGGGTGCCCGGCGTGCGGGTGGACGACGGCGCCGTGGCCACCGCGTTCACCAGCGAGCGGCACCTGCTGGTCGGCGGGCGCGCACCGGTCGGCTTCGCCCCGCTGTCCCGGTTCTGGCGCACGGCGGACGGCTGGGTGCGCACCCATGCCAACTACCCGCACCACCGGCAGCGGCTGCTGTCCGCGCTCCGGGCCGGGGAGGCCGCCGGGGAGCGCGAGGTGGAGGCGGCGATGGCGGAGCGGACGGCCGCCGACGTCGAGGAGTCGGTGTACGCCGCCGGCGGTCTCGCCGTCGCCGTACGGACCTTCGAGGAGTGGGCCCGGCACCCGCAGGCGGTCGCCCTGGCGGCCCGGCCGCTGGTGGAGCGCGCACGGCTCGACACCGCACGCGCGCGCGTGCTCGCGCCCCTGCCCGCCGGGGGCACGCCCCTGCTGCCCGCCGCCGGGCTGCGCGTACTGGACCTGTCCCGGGTCATCGCCGGACCGGTGGCCACCCGCACCCTCTCCCTGCTCGGCGCGGACGTGCTGCGGCTGGACCCGCCGGGGCTGCCCGAGCTGCCCGGTCAGCACGCCGACACGGGCTTCGGCAAGCGGTCCGCCACCCTCGACCTCGCCACCGGCCGGCGCGCCTTCGAGGAGCTGCTCGCCGCGGCGGACGTCGTCGTCACCGGCTACCGGCCCGGCGCGCTGGACCGCTTCGGCCTCGCGGCCGAGGCACTGGTCGAGCGGCGGCCCGGCCTGGTGGTGGCCGAGCTGTCGGCGTGGGGCGGGTACGGGCCCTGGGGCGGGCGGCGCGGTTTCGACAGCCTGGTGCAGGCCGCCACCGGCATCGCGGTCGCCGAGGGCACGGCGCGGCGCCCCGGAGCGCTGCCCGCCCAGCTCCTCGACCACGGCTCGGGTCACCTGCTCGCGGCGGCGGTGCTGCGGGCGCTGACGGAGCAGTCGGAGGACGGGTACGCGCGGGTCGTCCGGGTGGCGCTGGCGCGGACGGCGCGCTGGCTGACGGAGGAGGTCGCCGCGGACACCGGCACCGCCGGGGACGAGTACGCCGGCGCCGGCCCGTGGCTCACCGAACGGGACAGCCGGCTCGGCCGGCTCCGGTACGCCCTGCCGCCGGTCGCCTTCGACGGCGGACCCGGCGACTGGGCGCGGCCACCGGGGCCGTGGGGAGCGGACGCGGCGCGCTGGGCATGAGCGGACGACGACACAGGACCATGAAGTGACCTCGACACGACCGGCCTCCGGGCCCGCCGGCACGCGCGGCCGGGGGCGGCACGCCCGCCGCGGCGGCAGGACCCGGACGACCGGTGCCGGCGGGGCCGTCGCCGTGCTGGTGCTGGTGACGCTGGGGGCGCTGATCCCGCTGCTCGGGCCGTCCGCCGCGCTCCACGGCACCGGGGAGGCCGAGGCGCCCGGTGCCGGCGGCATCGGCCTGCTGCGCACCGTTCTCTTCGCGGCGCTGAGCGTCCCGCTGGGCGAGCTGTTCGTGCGGCGGCTGGCCCGTGCCGTGCCCGGCGCCCCGGCCGAACGGCCGCGCGACTGGGCGGCGTGGGCGGCCGGCGCCGGGTTCCTGGCCGCGCTGGGGCTGGCCTCGGTGGTGGCGACCGGCAACCTGGTGCCGGACTCCCCCGGCCAGATCGACGTGGGCGGCCTGTACGCCTCGCGCGACGGCCGGCTCGCCCTGCTGGAGGTCAACGCGTTCGCGCTGGCGGGCCTGTGCGCCCTGTCGCGCCGCCCGGGCACGCAGGTGTGGCCGCTGGCCGCGGTGGCGGTCGCGGAGGCACTGCGCGCGCACCCGCCGACCGAGCACAGCCCGCTGCTGGGTTCGGGTCTGACGCTGGTTCACGTGGTGTGCTCGTCGCTGTGGGCGGGCGGTCTGCTGTACGCGCTGCGCACGCTGCGCCGGTGGGGCGCGCACGGGGCGGGCGCGGCGCTGCTCGGCCGTTACGCGCGCGTGGCGGCCGTGCTGCTCGCCGCGCTCACCGCGACGGGCCTGGTGAGCACCCTGCGCCGGATGCCGCCGCAGACGGTGCTGGAGCAGCTGACCACGACGGCGTACGGGCGCACCCTGCTCGCCAAGGTGCTCCTCGTCGCCGTCGTCGCCGCGCTGGCGCTGTGGGCGCGGATCCGGCTGTCCCGCGCCGCCGACCCGCTGACCGCCTGCGCGCCCGCGCGCGCGGAGGTGGCCGTGCTGGCGGTGGTGGTCGCGGTGTCCGGGCTGCTCACCGCGCTTCCGGTGCCGATCCGCTGGTGACGGTCAGGTCGTCGCGGGCACCTCGGAGGCCGGGCGGCGGTCAGGGGGTGGCCGAGCGCACCGCGCCGTCCGTCCGTGCGGCCGGGGGGTGCGTGTCGAGGGCCTTGAGCGTGCCGCCGACGAGCAGGAACTGCGCGGCGATGTAGGTGAGCATGATCCACAGGTCGGGGCGCGGCGGCTGCGGCCAGTCGGCGAGCCCGCCGGCGATGAGGGCGTCGGAGAGCATGAACAGCGCGCCGCCGATTCCCGCGGTGCGTCCGAACCGGGTCCCCGCGCGGTACGCCATGACCGTGAGCAGCAGGCTGTAGCCGGCGACGGGCAGGCGCAGAGCGGCGGGCAGACCGGGCCAGAGCACGGCGACCGTGCCCGCCAGCAGGACGCCGTAGCAGACGAGGAGGAAGCCCCGGTGGGCGTGCGGACGGCCGTACGCCGTGAACAGCAGCAGGTAGCAGACGTGTCCGGCGGCGAAGGAGGCCATTCCGGCGAGGAAGGCGGGCTCCGCGCCGGACAGCAGCAGCACGTCGCCGCCCCAGCCGCACAGCAGCGCGGCGAGCAGCGGCCGGGGGGCTCCGCGCAGGGCGGCGTAGGCGGCGAGCAGGGGCATCAGCAGGGGCTTGGCGACCAGGTGCCCGGGGTCGTAGCCGGCGGCGAGGGAGCCGAGGTCGACGAGGGCGGCGAGGAGGAAGACGGCCAGGAGGGGGTGGCGGACCCTCATGCGACCACGGTCTCGTCGGCCGTCTCGGCCGTCCCGGCCTTCGAGTCCGCCTTCTTCGCCTTTGTCACGGTCTCCGCCCGTGTCCCCGTTTCCTCCTGCCCCTTGGCCGCCGGCGCGGCGGGCTGCCAGCCCGGACCGCGGAACACGCGGCCCGCCCGTTCCCGCCAACCGGAGGCGGCCTTCAGGTCCTTGGCGATGGAGACGTACTCGTGGGTGGCGACCCGCAGCGGGTTGTAGGTCTCGATGTTCTTCGTCAGTCCGTAGACGGGCCGCTCGGTCTCGGGGGTGAAGGAGCCGAAGAGGCGGTCCCAGACGATGAGGATGCCGCCGAAGTTGCGGTCGAGGTAGCCGCCCTGCGAGGCGTGGTGGACCCGGTGGTGGGACGGCGTGTTGAAGACGAACTCGAACCAGCGGGGCATCTTGCCGATGCGCTCGGTGTGGATCCAGAACTGGTACACGAGGTTCGCCGAGGAGCAGAAGGCGAGCGCGGCCGGGTGCACGCCGGCGGCGATCAGGGGGAGGTAGAAGGGCCAGACGGTCAGCGAGGTCCAGGGCTGGCGCAGCGCGGTGGTGAGGTTGAACTTCCGGCTGGAGTGGTGGACCACGTGGCAGGCCCACAGGATGCGGACGACGTGGTGGCCGCGGTGCGACCAGTAGTAGAAGAAGTCCTGCGCGAGGAGCATGAGGGCGACGGTCCACCACAGCACGGGCACGCGCAGCGGGGTGAGTTCGTAGACGGCCGTGTAGATCGCGACGACCGGGAACTTCCAGAGGAAGTCGAAGAGGAGACTGCCGAGCCCCATGGTCAGGCTCGTCGCCGCGTCCTTCGTCTCGTACCCGGCCTGTTCCTCGTCGGGATGGAGCCGGACGCTGATCATTTCGAGGATCGTGAGCAGCGCGAAGGCGGGTATCGACCACACCACGACATTGGGGAGGTTCGGCATTCCTGCAACGTAGGACCGCCGTACGGCCCGGTCCAGAGGTTGTTACCGATAAGTATTACCGGCGGTAAGCGCTTGTTTGTTGGCGATCTCCGCCAATGCACGCGCGCGTGCCGGACAACGGCGCCGCGGGAGGGGCCTCGTGAGGGCCTTTCACCCGCGCTGTCAGTACCGGCCCGTATCCTCAGTGACCATGCTCGAAGACCACATGCCCGCAGTGTCCGCCGCCACGACGTGGCCGGCCGCGTATCCGAACGGGTACGCGGTCGTTGACGTGGAGACGACCGGCCTGGCCCGGGACGACCGGATCATCTCCGCGGCCGTCTACCGCCTGGACGCGCGCGGCGAGGTCGAGGACCACTGGTACACGCTGGTCAACCCGGAGCGCGACCCGGGCCCGGTCTGGATCCACGGCCTGACGAGCGAGGCGCTGGAGGGGGCGCCCCTCTTCGCGGACGTCGCCGAGGAGTTCGCGGCCCGGCTGGCGGACCGGGTGCTGGTCGCGCACAACGCCGTCTTCGACTGGCAGATGATCGCCCGGGAGTACGCGCGGGCGCGCCGTGAGGCGCCGGTCCGGCAGCGGCTGTGCACCATCGCGCTGTCCAAGGCGCTCGCCCTGCCGCTGCCCAACCACAAGCTGGAGTCGCTGGCCGCGCACTTCGGGGTGGTCCAGCGCCGGGCGCACCACGCGCTGGACGACGCGCGCGTGCTGGCCGAGGCGTTCCGGCCGAGCCTGCACGCCGCCGCCCAGGGGGGCGTACGGCTGCCGCTGCACGAGTGCCGGCCGCTGACCGAGTGGGCGGACCGGCCCGTGCCGCGCATCGGTCAGCAGCCGGGCGGCCCGGGCGGGTACGGGGGCGGCGGTCACCGGGCGGCGAGTTGGCGTCCGTCCCGGAAGCGGCCCGCGTGCCCCTACCCCAACCCCGGGCGGTACGAAGAGGGCAAAAGGCTCAAGCAGGGCATGCGGGTCGCCTTCTCCGGGGACACCTCGGTGGAGCGGGAGCTGCTGGAGGACCGCGCGGTCGAGGCGGGACTGCACGTCGCGACCAGCCTGTCCCGGCTGACCAGCCTGCTCGTCACCAACGACCCCGACTCGGGCACGTCCAAGGTGCTGAAGGCGCGGCAGTACGGCACACCGGTGGTCGACGAGGCCGCGTTCGGCCAGTTGCTGGGAGATGTGGAACCGGCGTCGGAGCAGTGACCGTACGGACGGGTGATTGCCGTGCGACTCGCCCGCCGCCCGCTCGCCCGCGCGGCGGCGACGGCCCACCCTGTGGCGCATGGCGACATGTGAAGTGTGCGGCAACAACTACGGAATGACCTTCGAGGTGCACGCGCAGGGCGCGGTGCACGTCTTCGACTGCTTCTCCTGCGCGATCCACCGCATGGCCCCGATCTGCGAGCACTGCCGGGTGCAGATCATCGGCCAGGGCGTCGAGGTCGAGGGCCACTGGTACTGCGGCGCCCACTGCGCCCGCGCCGAGGGAAAGGCAGGCATCGTCGACCGCGTGTGACCCCGCCCCGCCACCCCTGCCGACCGCACCCCACGGCCCAAGATGTACCGTCGTGGGGTGTACCGCTTCCTGTTGTCCCGGCAGTGGGTGATCCTCACCCTTGTCGCCCTCGCCCTCATCCCGACGATGATCGAGCTGGGCTTCTGGCAGCTGCACCGGCACCAGCACAAGGTCGCCCTCAACAGGGTGATCGCCGACTCGCTGGCGGCGGAGCCGGTGCCGGCCGAGTCGCTGACCGCGCCCGGTGCCGAGGTGAAGGACGCGGACCTGTACCGCCGGGTGACGGCGAGGGGCCGCTTCGACACCGCCCGTGAGGTCGTCGTACGGCGCCGCACCAACGCGGACGACCGGATCGGTTTCCACGTCCTGACCCCGTTCGTACTCACCGACGGCAAGATCCTGCTGGTCAACCGGGGCTGGATCCCCGCGGACGGGCCGAGCCAGACCGCGTTCCCGAAGATCCCGCCGCCGCCGCGCGGCGAGATCACCGTCACCGGCCGGCTGATGGCCGACCAGACGACCGCCGCGAGCGGCATCAAGGACAAGACGGGGCTGCCGGACCGCCAGATCATGCTGATCAACAGCCGGCAGGAGGCGGAGCGGCTGGGCGGGCAGGTCCTCGGCGGGTACATCGACATGACCGAGCCGCGCCCCCGGGGCGCCACCCCGCAGCCGATCGCGGCCCCCGACCACGACGACATCGGCCCGCACATGGCGTACGCCGTCCAGTGGTGGCTGTTCGCCGGCGCCGTCCCGGTCGGCTGGGTGGTCCTGGCCCGCAGGGAGGCCCGCGACCGGGCGGCGGCCGAGGAGAAGGACGACGAGAGCTCGCAGGCCGCACCGGCCCCGGTGTAGCCCGCCGGCTCCTCGCCGCGTCCCGGCCCACCCGCCGCGGCCCCGATTGACCCCCGGGTCCGCCGGGAACCCGCACCCCGTGCATCCCCGTATCGAGGACTACGCGCTCATCGGCGACGAACAGACCGCCGCTCTCGTCGGCCGCGACGGCTCCGTGGACTGGCTCTGCCTGCCCCGCTTCGACTCGGCCGCCTGCTTCGCCAGGCTGCTCGGCAGCGAGGAGAACGGCCACTGGCGGCTGGCCCCCGACGGCGCCGAGGGCCCCTGTACCCGCCGCGCCTACCGCCCCGGCACCCTGGTGCTGGACACCGAGTGGGAGACCCCGCAGGGAGCGGTCCGGGTCACCGACCTGATGCCGCAGCGGGACCGCGCCCCCGACCTCGTCCGCGTGGTGGAGGGCCTGCGCGGCACCGTGACCATGCGCGGCACGCTGCGGCTGCGCTTCGACTACGGCTCGATCGTGCCGTGGGTGCGCCGCTCCGACGGGCACCGGGTGGCCGTCGCGGGCCCGGACTCGGTGTGGCTGCGCAGCGTCGGCGCGGTGCACACCTGGGGCGAGGACAAGTCGACCCACTCCGAGTTCACCGTGCGGGAGGGCGAGCGGGTCGCGTTCGTGCTCACCTGGCACCCCTCGCACGAGCCCCGCCCGCCGCTGATCGACCCGTTCGCCGCCCTGGAGTCGAGCGTCGCCGACTGGCGGGCCTGGTCGTCCCGCTGCCGCTACGACGGGCCGTACCGCGACGAGGTGCTGCGCTCCCTGATCACCCTCAAGGCGCTCACCTACGCCCCCACCGGCGGCATCGTCGCCGCCCCCACCACCTCCCTGCCCGAGGAGATCGGCGGGGTGCGCAACTGGGACTACCGCTACTGCTGGCTGCGCGACTCCACCCTCACCCTGGGCGCCCTGCTCGCGGCGGGCTACCGGGAGGAGGCCGAGGCGTGGCGTGAGTGGCTGCTGCGCGCGGTCGCGGGCGACCCGGCGGACCTGCAGATCATGTACGGCGTGGCGGGCGAGCGGCGGCTGCCGGAGATGGAGCTGCCGTGGCTGGCCGGGTTCGACGACTCGCGGCCGGTGCGGATCGGCAACGCGGCCGTCAAGCAGGTGCAGCTCGACGTGTACGGCGAGGTGATGGACACGCTGTCGCTGGCCCGGAGCGCGGGCATGCCGCTGCTGCCGGAGGCGTGGGAGATCCAGCGGGCCCTGCTGGACTTCCTGTGCCGCGCCTGGCGGGAACCGGACGAGGGACTGTGGGAGGTGCGCGGCGGGCGCCGGCACTTCGTGCACTCCAAGGTGATGGTGTGGGTGGCCGCCGACCGCGCGGTGCGGGCGCTGGAGCGCCACCCCGAACTCGAAGGGGACCGCGAGGCCTGGGAAGCGCTGCGCGACGAGGTGCACCGCGAGGTGTGCGAGCGCGGCTACGACCCCGAGCGGAACACGTTCACGCAGTCCTACGGCTCACGGGAGCTGGACGCCGCGCTGCTGCTGATCCCCCGCGTCGGCTTCCTGCCGCCGGACGACCCGCGGGTGCTGGGCACCATCGAGGCGGTCCGCGCGGAGCTGAGCCACGACGGTTTCCTGCGCCGCTACTCCACCGACCGGACGACCGTGGACGGGCTGCCCGGCGACGAGGGCACGTTCCTGGTGTGCTCGTTCTGGCTGGCCGACGCCCTGCACATGACGGGCCGCACGGACGAGGCCCGCAAGCTGTTCGAACGGCTGCTGGATCTCGCCAACGACGTGGGGCTGCTCTCCGAGGAGTACGACCCCGCCACCGGCCGCAGGCTCGGCAACTTCCCCCAGGCGTTCAGTCACATCGGGCTGGTGAACACCGCCTTCGCACTGTTCGGCGAGGAGCGGGCAGGATAGGGCCATGGATCTTGGACTGAAGGACCGGGTGTACGTCGTGACCGGGGCCACCCGCGGCCTCGGCAACGCCACCGCGCGCGAGCTGGTCGCCGACGGGGCGAGGGTGGTCATCACCGGGCGGGACGAGGAGACCGTCGCCGCCGCTGCGGCGGCGCTGGGGCCGGACGTGGCCGGCGTGGCCGTGGACAACGCCGACCCGGAGGCGCCGGCCCGGCTGATCGCCGCCGCGCGGGAGCGGTTCGGGCGGTTCGACGGCATCCTCGTCAGCGTCGGCGGGCCCCCCGCCGGGTTCGTGGCGGACAACTCCGACGAGCAGTGGCAGGCGGCGTTCGAGTCGGTGTTCCTCGGCGCGGTGCGGCTGGCGCGGGCCGCGGCGGCGGAGCTGGACGAGGGCGGTGTCATCGGTTTCGTGCTGTCCGGGTCGGTGTACGAGCCGATCGCCGGGCTGACCATCTCCAACGGGCTGCGGCCGGGACTCGCGGGCTTCGCCAAGTCCCTCTCGGACGAACTGGGGCCGCGCGGCATCCGGGTCGTCGGGGTGCTGCCGGGCCGTATCGACACCGACCGGGTGCGCGAACTGGACTCGCTGTCGGCGGACCCGGAGGCGACCCGCGCGGCGTCCGAGTCGCGGATCCCGCTGCGCCGGTACGGCAGGCCGGAGGAGTTCGGCCGCGCGGCGGCGTTCCTGCTCTCCCCCGCCGCGTCCTACGTGACCGGAGTCATGGTGCCGGTCGACGGCGGGGCACGGCACGGCTTCTGACGGGTGCCGGCCGGTGGCGGGCTTCGGCCCGGACGGGCGGGCGCGCGCCGTGACCCGGTGCGCGGCCGCGCCGTGACCCGGCGCGCGGCGGGGCGCTCCCGCCGGCGTGGGCGCGGCGCGGGCCGGGCCCGGTGCGCGGGCGGGTCAGCTGACGCGTTCGGCGCGGTGCTTGACGCCCCGTAGCCGCACCTTCGCCGGGAGGGCGGTCAGGCCCGCCGCGTCGCGGGCGTGCGCCAGGGTGCGGGCCGCGAGGTCCTGGAGGGTCGTTCCCGGGTCCACGTGCGGTTCCAGCAGCAACCGGACACGGGCCCGGGGTGCGGTGCGCCGGCCGGTGAGCCGGACCTGCGCGCGGGTGACGCCGTCCAGGCCGGCCGCCTCCGCCTCCAGGACCTTCTCCAGGGCCCGGCCCCGCACCTGGGCGCCCTCGCCGTCGCCGGTGTCGACCAGGACCTCGGTCAGCCGGCGCCGGCGCAGCGCCGCGGTGAGCCACCACAGGGCGAGCAGCAGCAGCACGGCGAGGACGGCGATCACGACGGGCCACCACCAGCCGGACTCCCGCCAGCGGGTCCGTTCGGCGTGGTCGAGCAGGACGTCGTGGCGGCCGCGGTGGATCCACCAGGAGGGCGCGGGCGCACCCAGGCCGACGGCGAGCACGGAGCCGCCGAGGGCGAGGAGGACCAGCCCGACGAGACCGAGCAGGACGCGGTTGACGGTTCGTGCCATCGTCTCAGCCCTTCCGTCCCGGTCGCCGGACACGCACGGACAGCCGCGGCGGCCGGGCCAGGCCCAGTGCCGCGATCGCCGCGGTGAGCGCCGCGTCGAGTTCGGCGCGTACGTCGTCCAGGTCGCGGAAGTGGGAGACCGCGCGGACGACGGCCTTGCGGCGGCCCACCGACGCCCGCGCCGACTGCACCCCGGAGACCTCCATGGCCCGGTCCCGCAGCACCATCGCGGCGGCCGGCCGGTCCAGGGCGGCCCGGACGTCCGGATGGGTCCGCCGCATCGGCAGCAGACCGCGCAGTCCCGGTGTGACGGCCAGAACGACGAGCCAGAGGCCGAGGGCGGCGACGACCGCCGCGCCGACGCGGACCCAGATGTCGTCCAGGGGCCGTTCGGCGAGTTGCCGGGCGAGTTCGCGGCGCCAGCTCATCACCGGCCGGCCGGCGCGGACCGCGGCGATGTCGTAGAGGAAGAGGCCCGCCAGGGCGAGCAGGAGCACGGCGACGACGGCCGCGGGAACGCGGCGCGCGGACCAGAAGCGGCGCCCGACACCGTGTCCGCCGTCCTGACCGCCGTCGGGCCCCGGCAGCGGATCGTGGCCGGCGGTCGCGCCCGGACCCTCCTTCTCCAGGACCGGCACGCGCCGGGTGCGGCGCCCGGAGTCCCGGCCGCCGTGGGGCTCGCTCATCGTGTCCTCCGCTGTGCCGCGCCGGGCGCCGCCGGCAGGTGCAGCTGTTCCACCTGGACGACGACCTCCGGCACCTCGAATCCCACCAGCGTGCGCACCCGGTCCAGGACGCGGCGGCGCACCGCGCCGCACCGCGCGCCGATGTCGGCGGGATAGTCCAGCTCCAGGTGGACACGGACGCGCGCGGTCTCGTGGTGGACCTCCACCGTGGCGTGCGGTGGCGACGCCCCGCTGGGCAGCGGGCCGGCCGCCTCGCGCGCCGCCTGGGCGGCGATCTTGGCGACGACCCGGTCGGCGATCCGCGTGGCGCCGCGCTCCCCCGGCGCTACGACCGGGGGGCGGGAGAACGCACCGGCCCCCTCGCTCACCGCGGTCACCGCCGCCGGTTGTCACGCGGACGGAAGAACTCGCCGAGGTCCAGGTCCCCCTCGGACAACCTGCCGACGAGGAACCCGATGGCGCCCAGTGCGGCCACCAGTACGAAGGCACCGAAGCCGCCGAAGTATCCGGCGAAGCCCAGCGCCATCCCGGCGATCATGCCGGCCACGGCCATGCTCATGCTGCGCTCCTACGGTGCGTCACTGGATCCGGGGCTCCGGCTGTTCCTCGTCCTCTTCGTCCGGGAGCTTGACGTCGCCGACCGCGATGTTGACCTCGACGACTTCGAGGCCCGTCATCCGTTCCACGGCGCCGATGACGTTCTCGCGGACATCGCGGGCGACGTCGGAGATCGAGACGCCGTAGTCGACGACGATGTCCAGGTCGAGCGCGGTCTGCCGCTCGCCGACCTCCGCCTTCACCCCGCGGGTCACCGATTTCGACCCGCCGGGCACCCGGTCGCGCACGGCGCCGAGCGTACGGCTGACGCCGCTGCCCATGGCGTGCACGCCGACGACGTCGCGGGCGGCGAGTCCGGCGATCTTCTCCACCACGCCGTCGGCGATGGTGGTCCGCCCGCGGGTGCCCGGGTCGCGCCGGGGCGACTTGCGGGTCTGCACGGGCGGCTCGTTCTCGCCTTCCGGAGTCTGCGCCCGGTTCCGGTCCGTCATATCGGTCATCGCCGTACGTTCCTCTCGGTTCGTCCTACTTCGTCCACGTTAAGCGCGGTTGCTCGTTCGCGCGCCAGGAATGCGGCAGGCTGGAGGAATGACGGCGGACCGGTGGACGCGGGCGGTACGGGAACAACTGGGACTGGGCAGGATCCTGCCTCTGGGTGACGCGCGTGACGGCGCGTGGATCGCGGAGGGCGCGGCGGGGACGGTGCTGCGGAACGCGGCGGACGTGGTGGCGGGCGTGCGGCTGGAGCGGCTGCGGATCGGCCTGGCCGACCCGGAGCACGCCCACGACGCGGCCGTACCGGCCCCGCCCAGCGCGCTCCCGCCGGGGCCGCTGCGGGTGACGGCGGAGTTCTCTGCCGCGGTGGCGTGGCCCCTGCCGGAGTCCGCGGCACGGCTGCGTACGGCGCTGGCGGCGGCCGCCGCCGGGCGGCTGGGCCTGCGGGTCGCGGAGGTCGACCTGCGGGTGACGGACCTGCTGGACGAGGAGCCCGAACGGGTGAACGTGCCGCCGCCGGAGCCGCCGGACGCGCGGGAGACCGCGGAGGGCGACGAGGCGCGCGCCGCGGAGGTGGCGCGCGCGGTGCCGGGGGTGGCCCGGCTGACCGGGGTGCTGGGCGGCCTCGGCCAGGGGGTGCACATCGAGGACCGGCCCGGCCCGGACCCGGCCCTGGCGCGCCGGCACGTCCGGCTGGAACTCGCCCTGCGTGCGGACCACCGGGCCGTGGAGGTGGCCCGCGAGGTCCGCACGCGGGTGAGCGAGGCACTGCGGGACCACCCGACGGTGGCGGTGCTGGTCACCTCCGTGGGGTGAGGAGCCGCCCGCGCGGGGCGGCGACCCGCGGCCGCCGCCCCACCGTCGGCCGCTCTTCCCCTCAGTCGCCGATGCCGGCCAGGTCGCGCAGGCGGCGGGCCTGGGCCTGGCGTTCGGCGCCGCGCTGCTCCTCGTAGGTGCGGTCCTGGGCACCGCGCAGCAGGGCCTTGGTCTCGACGACGGCGTCGCGCGGCGCGGCCAGCAGCGCGGTGGCCAGGTCGTGGACGGCGGCGTCGAGCTGGTCCATGGGCACGGCGATGTTCGCCAGCCCGGTGGCCACGGCCTCCTCGGCCAGGACGAACCGCCCGGTGGCGCAGATCTCCAGGGCGCGGGCGTAGCCGACCAGGCTCACCAGGGGGTGGGTGCCGGTGAGGTCGGGCACCAGCCCGAGGCTGGTCTCGCGCATGGCGAACTGCACGTCGTCGGCGACGACGCGCAGATCGCAGGCGAGTGCGAGCTGGAACCCGGCTCCGATGGCGTGGCCCTGGACGGCGGCGACGGACACGAGGTCGCTGCGCCGCCACCAGGTGAACGCCTCCTGGTACTCGGCGATGGTGGCGTCCAGCTCGGCGTCCGAGCCACGTGCCAGGTCGAGGAACGACGGCTCGCCGTCGAAGCCCTCGGGCGTGAACGCCTGCCGGTCGAGCCCGGCCGAGAACGACTTGCCCTCGGCGCGCAGCACCACCACGCGGACGCTGCCCGGCAGCAGCCGGCCCGCCTCGGCCAGCGCCCGCCACAGGGCGGGGCTCTGCGCGTTGCGCTTGGCCGGGTTGGTCAGCGTCACCGTGGCGATCGCGTCCTCGACGGTGAGCCGTACGCCGTCCTTGTCGAGTACCGGATCGATTACCGGGTCGAGCGAAGCCATGGGGCGCCTCCGATGGGTGCGGTCATCGTGAGTGCCGTGCCGTAGGGCGGGCACTCCTAAGTGACTGCACAGTAACCACCCGGGCGGCCCGGGGTCCCACCAGGTCCCTCGAAGGAACGCGGGGGACGACCGGCCGGGTGGCCACCAGCGAAGGCGCTGGGCCGCCCGGGATCAGGCCGACTGGGCCTTCTTGCCCCGGGTCGCCCCGCCACGCCCACGGAGCGTGACGCCCGATTCGCTCAGCATGCGGTGCACGAAGCCATACGAGCGGCCGGTCTCCTCGGCCAACGCCCGGATGCTCGCACCGGCGTCGTACTTCTTCTTCAGGTCTGCCGCGAGCTTGTCGCGCGCGGCGCCGGTCACCCGGCTGCCCTTCTTCAGAGTCTCGGCCACCCGTGCCTCCTCATGGGAAGTGCGCTCTGGTCTCCTCATGATCACCCCTCCGGGCCCACATGGCCACCCATTCGGCAAGGTCCGTGGATGAGGGTTGTGACGACAGGAGTGCGTCCCCACAAGCGGAATGCGGGCTTCAAGTCGTCGCGCCGGATACGACTGAATGGGTCGTTCCGCGAAGTGGCAGGTCAGAGACGTCCGACGGCCGATCCCTTGTCGACAAAGGGATCGGCCGTGAAATCGGTGTAGGACACACCATGGGATGAGGCGATCTCACACAGATGATGGATCACGGATCGTCCGAATGATCCATACGCCGTGGATCACCCCCGCGACCACGCCGGCCGACGCGAGTGGATCACCCCTGCGACCACGCCGGCCGACGGATGTGAATCACTGCTGCGGCCACACCGGTCCGGTGCGACCGGAGTGCCCCTCCGACCGCGCCGGACCGGCCGGTCCGGGTCAGGCCAGGGCGACCAGATCGGCGTAGTCCTGGCCCCACAGGTCCTCGACGCCGTCCGGCAGCAGGATGATCCGCTCCGGCTGGAGCGCCTCGACCGCGCCCTCGTCGTGGGTGACCAGGACGACCGCGCCCTTGTAGGTGCGCAGCGCGCCCAGGATCTCCTCGCGGCTGGCCGGGTCGAGGTTGTTGGTGGGCTCGTCGAGCAGCAGCACGTTCGCCGAGGAGACCACCAGGGTGGCCAGCGCGAGACGGGTCTTCTCACCGCCGGAGAGCACCCCGGCCGGCTTGTCGACGTCGTCACCGGAGAACAGGAACGAGCCGAGCACCTTGCGGACCTCCACCAGGTCCATGTCGGGCGCGGCGGAGCGCATGTTCTCCAGGACCGTGCGGTCCGGGTCCAGGGTCTCGTGCTCCTGCGCGTAGTACCCGAGCTTCAGGCCGTGGCCCTCGATCACCTCGCCGGTGTCGGGCTTCTCCACGCCCGCCAGGAGCCGCAGCAGAGTGGTCTTGCCGGCGCCGTTGAGGCCGAGGATGACCACGCGGGAGCCCTTGTCGATGGCCAGGTCGACGTCGGTGAAGATCTCCAGCGAGCCGTACGACTTGGACAGCCCCTCGGCGGTCAGCGGGGTCTTGCCGCAGGGCGCGGGCTCGGGGAAGCGCAGCTTGGCGACCTTGTCGGACTGGCGCACCGCCTCCAGGCCGGCCAGCAGCTTGTCCGCACGGCGGGCCATGTTCTGCGCGGCGACCGTCTTGGTGGCCTTGGCGCGCATCTTGTCGGCCTGCGAGTGCAGGGCGGCGGCCTTCTTCTCGGCGTTCGCGCGCTCGCGCTTGCGGCGCTTCTCGTCGGCCTCGCGCTGCTGCTGGTACAGCTTCCAGCCCATGTTGTAGACGTCGATCGTGGCGCGGTTGGCGTCCAGGTAGAACACCTTGTTGACGACCGTGTCCACCAGGTCGACGTCGTGCGAGATGACGATGAAGCCGCCGCGGTAGGTCTTGAGGTAGTCGCGCAGCCAGACGATCGAGTCGGCGTCGAGGTGGTTGGTCGGCTCGTCGAGGAGGAGCGTGTCCGCGTCCGAGAAGAGGATGCGGGCCAGCTCGACGCGGCGGCGCTGACCGCCGGAGAGGGTGTGCAGCGGCTGGCCGAGCACCCGGTCCGGCAGGTTGAGCGCGGCGGCGATGGTGGCGGCCTCGGCCTCGGCGGCGTACCCGCCCTTGGTGAGGAACTCGGTCTCCTGGCGCTCGTACTGCCTGAGCGCCTTCTCGCGGGTGGCGCCCTGGCCGTTGGCGATGCGCTGCTCGTTCTCGCGCATCTTGCGGATCAGGACGTCCAGGCCGCGCGCGGAGAGGATGCGGTCGCGGGCGAGGACGTCGAGGTCGCCGGTGCGGGGGTCCTGCGGCAGATAGCCGACCTCGCCGGAGCGGGTGATGGTGCCGGCGGCGGGGATGCCCTCGCCGGCCAGGCACTTGGTCAGCGTGGTCTTTCCGGCGCCGTTGCGGCCGACCAGGCCGATGCGGTCGCCCTTGGCGACACGGAAGGTGGCGGACTCGATGAGGACGCGGGCACCGGCGCGAAGCTCGATACCGGAGGCGGAGATCACGGACAGACTCCAGGGCGGATGGTGGGCGGGACGGGGGGCTTGAACACGTTCCCGCTGTCTAGTGCGCGAGGAGAATGGCCATGGGGCCAGTCTAACGGGGTGGTGCAACCACTTTTTCTGCGTCCGGATGTCCGGTCCGGGTGCCGTGCCCGCGCCCGGAGCGGCCGGGCGGCAGGGTGTTGCCGAGGGGGCGGCGGCGGGGCGCGATCCGGCCCAGGTCGTCCACGGCGACGAGCTGCGCGGTCCACGGGGCGGACGGCGCGCAGGGCTGGGCGAGCAGCAGCGCCCCGCCGTGCCGGACGGCGCGGGCGGGGGCGAAGGCACAGCCGCGGCGGGCGGGCAGTACCCAGCGCAGGTCGCCGTCGGCGACGCGGTAGGCGGTGACGCGGCGCGGGGTGACGACCGCGAGCATGTCCCGGCCCAGGGGGCGCAGCACGCCGGCGCCGCCCCGCGCGCGGAGCCAGCCGGCGGCGGCCGGGAGGGCGCGGTGCCAGCGCACGCGGTGGCCGTCGGTGTCCGTGACGAGCCCGTCGTCCCACAGGGTGATCGTCTCCCCGCGCGCGTGCAGCGCGGTCAGCGGGCGCCGGCCGTCGCGGGTGTGCCGCCAGTGGAGCGCGCCGCTGCGGGGGTCGCGGGCCTCCACGGCGCTCCCGTGGACGCGGGTGCGGACGGCGTGCTCGCCCACCGCGCGCGTGTGCACGCTGAGCCGGTCCCCGAACGGCGCCCGCCGGGCCTCGTGGGCGGCGGCCAGGAACGGGACGGCGGGGAGGAGGCAGAGCAGCGCGAGGAGCAGCCCGGCGCCACGCCGGTGCGGCCGCGGGTGCGGCCGTCGCGCGGGGCGGCGGAAGGGGCGCGGCCGCGGGGCGCTTCGGCGGAACGGGAAGGGGCGCCGGGCGAGGGGGCGCCGGGCGGCGCCGGCGGAAACCTCGGCGGGGGCGTCGCCGGGGGTGCCCCCGGCCGCTTCGGCCGCTCTCCCCGGCGGAAGGACCACTGCTTCCCCTTCCGGCCCTGGGGTACCGCCATGACAGCGGCAGAGCGTAGTCGGGCAGGGGGCGGGCGGGCGGACGCCCGGGGAGGGACACGCGGCGCGGGCGGGGGTGTGTCGCCCGTACGGCGGAGGCGGTCGTACGGGTGGCGGACGACCCGGGCCGCGGGGCCGGGCCGTTGCGGGCGGTCGCTGCGAGACTGAGGGACGTGGCGGTTCGCGGCGCACGCCGGCGGCCGCCGGCGCACTCGGTGCCGGGACGAGGGAGTGAGCGACATGGCAGGCACGGCCGACGGACGTCCGAGCATCTTCCCGACCCTGCTCTACGCGGACGCGAAGGCGGCGATCCGGCAGCTCACGGAGGCCCTGGGCTTCACCGAGCTGTCGGTGTACGAGGGCGAGGACGGCACGGTGCTGCACGCCGAGCTGGTGCAGGGCAACGGCGCGGTGATGATCGGCTCGAAGGGCCGCGGCGGCGTCTTCGACTCGGCGATGGAGGACGCGGGCCCGGCCGGGGTGTACGTCGTCGTGGACGACGTGGACGCGCACCACCGGCGGGCCGTGGAGCACGGCGTGGAGATCCTGATGCCCCCGACGGACCAGGACTACGGATCGCGGGACTACCTGGCCCGGGACGCCGAGGGCAACGTCTGGAGCTTCGGGACCTACGCCCCGCAGACCACGGGCTGAGCCGACGGGCCGGGCCCCGCCCCCTCGGTGCCCCGGCCGGTCTCAGCTGCCTCCGGTGTGCACCTGGAAGGCCGCCCGCCGCACCGCCTTGGCGAGGGCGGGGTCGGGGTGGGCCGCGGCCAGCGCGACCAGCACCTGCACCGTGCGGGGGTGGCCGACGGCCCGCACCTCGTCGAGCAGCGCGGGCACGGTCGGCTGCACCGCGGACTCCAGGTGCCGGACCAGCATCGGCGCCTCGCCGTGGTCGGCCACCGCGGCGGCCGTGTCGACCCAGAGCCAGGTGGCCTCCTCCCGGGTCAGCACCTCGTGGGCGTCCTCGGGGTCGGTTCCCTCGTGCTCGGCGAGCCACAGCAGCGCGTACGGCCGCAGCGTCGGCTCCGTCAGCACGGCGCGCACATCGGGCTCCGCGGGGGCGCCGACCACCCGCAGCGCCTCGAAGGCGAGGCCGCGCAGCAGGGCGTCGTCGCCGCGGGCGGCGTCCAGCAGCTCGGTGACGGCGCTGCCGACGGGGCGGGCGGCGAGCCACGCCCGGTACTCGGCGCGGGCCGCGTTGGGACGCAGCTGGGCGCAGCCGCGCAGCATGTCCTCGGCGGCGGCCTCGATGTTGCCGGCGGGGCTCTGGGCGGCGACGCAGATCTGCTCCAGCTTGACCCAGACCGCCCAGCTGCCCAGCGGGGTCAGGGTGGCCTGGCCGTCGCCGCAGGTGAGGGCGCCGACACAGGACAGGGCGTGCAGGGCCCAGTCGAGCAGCGGGGCGAGTTCGGCGTCGGCCGGGTCCGCGGGCTGTTCGAGGCCGGTGGCGGCGGCGGTGGCGGGGCGCGCGGGTTCGCGCTGGGGGCCGTACGGCACTTCGCAGCGCTCGGTGCGCAGCTCCCGCACCCGCTGCTGGAGCAGGTCGAGCAGCTGCTCGACGGGGACGGGCCCGGCGGAGAGCTGGAGGAAGGAGAGCACCTGCGGCATGGCCGAGACGACCTCGGCGACCGCGGCCGGCTCGTGGCCCGCGGGTTCCGGGTGGGCGAGCGACCAGGCGTCGAACAGGGCGACCCAGCCGCGCAGTACGGCGCTGTCGTCGCGGTCCCAGGCGCGCAGCCGCCAGCCGGGGCGGGCGCTGTCGCCGTGCACCTCGACGAGGCCGGCCAGCCGGGCGGTGTCCCAGTCGGCGCGGACCTGGGCCGGGGTCAGTCCCAGCTCGCGGGCGGCGCGTTCGGCGGTCGCGTCGGCGAGGGTGGCCTTGCCGTCGGAGGTCCCGCCCGTTCGGCCGGGCCGCAGGGCGGTGTCGGCCCAGCGGGCGACACGGGCGGCGCCGGCCAGCCTGGAGCGTGCCATTCCGGCCAGCTCCGAGGGGGCCGGGGTGCCCTCCGGCGGGCGCGGGGCGGGGCGGCGGGCGCGCCGCTGGTTCATCGCTCGGGGGGCGGCGGCCAGGGGTCGCGGGCGGACGAGTCGAAGCCTGGAGTCGCGCGGGATACGGGACGTCACGGGGGCAGTCTTCCGGTTGACGGTCCGAAAACCCAAACGGAATGTCACGGGGGGCGACGGGACTGGCCAAGGGGCCGGGCCCGTAGGGGGCCGAAGGGCGTGAACCGGACAGTGGTACGGCGTTAAACGGAATCACCACCACCGGGTGAGGCGGGGAGGCCGTGCGGGCCCGGCCGAGGCGCCGGCGGAACAGCCGGCCTCGGGCCCGCGGGACAGCCGGGAAGGCTCACATGAAAGGCGTCAGGAAGCGGCGGAGGGCTTCCTCGTACGCCTCGGGGTCGGCGTTCCACATGGCGCCGTGCGGGGCCTGCGGGACCGTGCGGAGGGCGACCAGGCCGGGGCGGCTCGCGGCGAGCCGCCGGGAGTACTCCCAGGGCGCCACCGTGTCGCCGGGGCCGTGGAAGATCAGCACCGGCACGGTCAGGTCCGCGGCGCGGGCGGTCTCGTCGACCCGGTCGCCGAGCATGCCGGTGCGGCCCTGCGCGGCGCGCACGGCGAGCGGCAGCAGGGCGCCGGGGGTGCGGCGGGCGGCGGCCAGGGCGCGCAGCGTGGACTCCCAGTGCAGCACCGGGGAGTCCAGCACCAGTGCGGCGATCCGGTCGCGGACGGTGGAGTGCGCGGCGGCCCGCAGGGCCATGGTGGCTCCGGTGGACCAGCCGTGCAGGACGACGCGCTCGGCGCCGTGCGAGACGGCGTGGCGGATGGCGGCGTCCAGGTCGCGCCACTCGCTCTCGCCGAAGTGGTTCAGGCCGTCCGCGGGGCGCGGCGCGCCGAGGTCGCCGCGGTAGGCGGGGTCCAGGACCGGGAAGCGGTGGCGGTGCAGGAACTCCATGAGGTTCATGGGGTGCTCCCGGGTGGCGCCGAGGCCGTGCACCGTGATGACCCAGGTGTCCCGGGCGCCGGGCAGGAACCAGGCGGGCAGGATGCCCAGCTCACCGGGGACGTCGACGTCGGTGTGGTCGAGGCCGAGCGCGGAGCGCGGGTCGCCGATGTGCGCGTTCGGAGTCAGCCGGACCTTGTCGCCGGGCTCCAGGGTGCCGTGGGTGACGCGGTGCAGCCGGCGGACGACGGTGTCGGCGGGGTGCGGGGCGGTGTCCAGGACGGGTCCGACGACCGCGTGCATGCCGTTCCCGGCGAGACCGTAGGTGCCCGGGCGCAGGGAGGCCAGGTCCCTGGTGAGGGTGATGCGGCCGGCGGCCGTGGCGTGCACCGTGAGCCGGGGTTCGGTCGGCAGCGGACGGCCCGGGGGCGCCTTGAGCGCGGCGTCGCTGGCGAACCGGCCGGCGGCCACCGCGGCGGCACCGGCGACTGTCACGGCGGTGACGGCAGCGGCCGTCGCTTTGACAGAGCGCACGGGTCCAGTGTCCGGGCGAGGACGACGGGCGGCCAGTGGGGCGACGTGTTCCGGGTGAGTCTTTTCTCCCCGGGGCGGGGCGCCGTACGGCATCCGGGAGGGGGGCGCCCCCGGGCCGTCCGGGACCTTCCGGGTCAGCCGCGCTGTCCGTAGCCCTGGAGTCGTCGGGCGACGTCCGCGAGCTGGTCCGCGGACAGCAGGGACGGGGTCAGGCCGGGTACGGAGGACGCGGTGAGCCAGAGGCGGCACATCCACTCGAGCTGCGCCGTGCGGTCGTAGGCCTGGTCGAGGGTGGTGCCGTAGGTGATCGTGCCGTGGTTCTGCAGCAGGCAGCCGGAGCGTCCTTCGAGGGCGCGGAGCATGTTCCCGGCGAGGGCCTCGGTGCCGTAGGCGGCGTAGGGGGCGACCCGGACGGGTCCGCCGAGGGCGGCGGTCATGTAGTGGATCGCCGGGAGTTCGGGGACGAGCGTCGAGACGGCCGTCGCGTGCACCGCGTGGGTGTGGACGACGGCGCGGGCGCCGGTGTGGCGGTAGACGGCGAGGTGCACGGGCAGTTCGCTCGTCGGGACGAGGGTGCCGCGCACCTGGCGGCCGTCGAGGTCGACCGCGGTGAGGTCGTCGGGGGTGAGCCGGTCGTAGGGCACGCCCGACGGTGTGACCAGGACGGTGTCGCCGACCCGGACGGACACGTTGCCGGAGGTGCCGACGACCAGCCCGTCGGCGACGGTGCGCCGGGCCGTCGCGACCAGGGCCCGCCAGGCGCGGGCCATCTCCCGGGGCACCTCGCCCGCCCGCGGCTCCGCCCCGCCCGGCGCGTCCGCACGGCTGTCGTCCCGCTGGTCACCTCGCTGCTCGGTCATGACGCGATCCTGCCAGGCGCAGCCGTGTCCGCGAACCGCCGGGCGCGGGCCGCGGGGGGCGCCGGGGGGGCCGCCGGGGGGTCTGCCGCGACGCCCTGGGCGGGCCGGAGTGGCGGGACGTCGGCGGGGGTGCGCGGCCCGGGCGCGAGTGACACCGTGATGCCCTTCCCAGTTCACCTTGCGTTCATCTGCGTTACCTACGTTCGACCAGCCAATGACCTCGAACGATTGCCTGGGTAAATGGAAGGCATCTCGCTGATCCTCGCGATTGTGGTGGTAACCGCACTCGCGTTCGATTTCACGAACGGTTTCCACGACACCGCCAACGCGATGGCCACCACCATCTCGACCGGTGCGCTCAAGCCGAAGGTCGCGGTGGCCATGTCCGCCGTCCTCAACCTCGTCGGCGCCTTCCTCTCGGTGGAAGTCGCCAACACCATCTCCAAGGGCCTGGTCGACGAGAGCGGCATACGTCCCGAGGTCATCTTCGCGGCGCTGGTCGGCGCCATCCTGTGGAACCTGCTGACCTGGCTGGTGGGGCTGCCGTCCTCCTCCTCGCACGCCCTCATGGGCGGCCTCGTCGGCGCCACCATCGCCTCCGCGGGCGTCGGCGCCGTCCACGGCGACGTGCTGGTCACCAAGGTGCTGATCCCGGCGATCGCCGCCCCGCTGGTGGCGGGCGTCGCCGCGATGATCGCGGCCCGGCTGACCTACACCCTCGGCAGGAAGGCCGACGGCAAGGCCGCGGCCAAGGGCTACCGGGCCGGGCAGATCGCCTCCGCGGGCCTGGTCTCCCTCGCCCACGGCACCAACGACGCCCAGAAGACGATGGGCATCATCACCCTCGCCCTGGTCGCCGGCGGCAGCCTCGCCCCCGACTCCGACCCGCCCATGTGGGTCATCCTCTCCGCGGGCGTCGCCATCGCCCTCGGCACCTACCTCGGTGGCTGGCGCATCATCCGCACCATGGGCAAGGGCCTCACCGACCTCCAGCCGCAGCAGGGCTTCGCCGCCCAGACCAGCGCCGCGACGGTCATCCTGGCCTCCTCCCACCTCGGCTTCTCCCTCTCCACCACGCACTCGGTCTCCGGTGCGGTGATGGGCGCGGGCCTGGGCCGCAAGGGCGGTGTGGTCCGCTGGTCCACCGCGACCCGGATGTTCGTCGCCTGGGGCCTGACCCTGCCGGCCGCCGCGCTGGTCGGCGCGCTCGCCGAGTGGGTGACCGGCTTCGGCGACTGGGGCACCGCGGTCGTCGCGGTCTTCCTCGTCGGCTCCAGCTTCGCGATCTGGAAGGTGTCCCGGCGCGAGGTCGTCGACCACACCAACGTCAACGACGTCGACGAGGCCGCCGAGCAGGAGCCGCCCGGCGTGGTGACCACCGCCATGGCCGCCGTGACGCCGCCGCCGACCGCCGCCGCGGCCGAGGAGCTGGCGGCCACCATCCCGGCCCCCGCCTCGCACGCCGGCTCGGACCCGGCGCCTTCGCAGGCCGCGGTCTGAACCCCGCGCACCAGGTACGTAAGGAATCAGCATGAAGATCGACTGGGCGGCCCTCGGCTCCGTCTTCGGCGTCAGCCTCGTGGTCACCGTGGCTCTCGTGGCCCTGTTCACCCTCGGCATCACCGGCCTGTCCCGCCGCGAGCGCGCGGCGGCGCAGGGCGGCTCGGCGCCGCTCGCGGTCACCGGTGCGTACGCGTGCTTCGCGGCGTGCGCGGCGGCGGTGGCGTACGGGATCTACCTGATCGTGGCCTGAGCGGGGCACCGCCCGGGCGAGGGGCGGGCGCGGGACGGCATGTCCCGTGCCCGCCCCTCTTTCGCGCCCCGGCTCACGCGGGCTCGTGTGGGGTTCTGCACACTCCCCCCTCGCAGGTCAACGGCAAGTTGACGGGTGTTCCGGCCCCGTGGTGGACTGCCGGAGCCATGTACGGCGGCAGGAGAGGAAGCCCGGTGCGAATCCGGCGCGGTCCCGCCACTGTGACCGGGGAGCGACCCCGGGAGCCAGGAACTCTCACCGCCGGTCTCGTCGAACCAGGGCGCGGACACCCTGAGTGAGGACATAACGCGATGCTCGGCTGCCGCCGTACGAGGTTGAGGTTCAGCGCCACAGGTACCGCCGCCGGTACCGGGGCCCTGCCCGCTCCCGCGGCCGGCTGAGCCCGATGCGTGCCGATCGCGTCTTCGCGTACGGCGCCGCCGCCGGACTCCTCGGCGACCTGCTCCTCGGCGATCCGCGCCGCGGGCATCCGGTCGCCGCGTTCGGGCGAGCCGCGGGCGCCGTCGAACACGTGCTGTACCGCGACCACCGCGGCCGGGGCGCGCTGCACGCCCTCGTGTGCGCCGGCGGTGCCGTGGCGCTGGGGGCGGCCGTCTCCCGCCTCGTGCGCTCCTCCCCCGCCGCCTCCGTCGCACTGACCGGCGCCGCCACCTGGGCCGTCGTCGGCGGAACGTCGCTGGCGCGCGAGGCGGCCGCCATCGGGCGGGCCCTGGAGGCCGGCGACGTCGAGGCCGCCCGGCAGCGGCTGCCGCACCTGTGCGGGCGGGACCCGCAGGCGCTCGACGCGGACGGCATCGCCCGGGCCGTCGTCGAGTCGGTCGCCGAGAACACCTCCGACGCCGTGGTGGGCGCGCTGGTGTGGGGGGCCGTCGGCGGGGTGCCGGGGCTGCTCGGCTTCCGGGCCGTCAACACGCTGGACGCCATGGTCGGTCACAGGTCGCCCCGCTACCGGCGCTACGGATGGGCGTCCGCCCGGCTCGACGACCTCGCGGGCTGGCCGGGGGCACGGCTGACCGCCGCACTGGCCGCCGCGGCCGGCGGCGATCCGCGCGGTGCCGTGCGGGCCTGGCGCGCCGACGCCCGCAAGCACCCGAGCCCCAACGCGGGGCCCGTGGAGGCCTCGTTCGCGGGGGCGCTCGGGGTGCGGCTGGGCGGGACGCTGTCCTACGGGGGGCGCGTGGAGCACCGGCCCGTGCTGAACACCCAGGGGCGTGCCGTGCGGGTCACCGACATCCCGCGGGCCGTACGGCTCTCGCGGCGTGTGAGCTGGCTGGCGCTCGGCGTGTGCGCGGGCGCACGCCTTCTCGGGAAGGGGCGTAATCGATGAACGGCGGTCTCCTCGTCGCCGGCACCACCTCCGACGCCGGCAAGAGCGTCGTCACCGCCGGGATCTGCCGCTGGCTGGTACGGCAGGGGGTCAAGGTCGCGCCCTTCAAGGCGCAGAACATGTCCCTCAACTCGTTCGTGACCCGGGAGGGCGCGGAGATCGGGCGGGCGCAGGCCATGCAGGCGCAGGCCTGCCGCATCGAGCCGACCGCGCTGATGAACCCGGTGCTGCTCAAGCCCGGCGGTGAACAGAGCAGCCAGGTGGTGCTGCTGGGCAAGCCGGTGGGCGAGATGAGCGCGCGCGGCTACCACGGCGGGCGGCAGCAGCGGCTGCTCGGCACCGTCCTCGACTGTCTCGCCGAACTGCGGGGCGCGTACGACGCGGTGATCTGCGAGGGGGCGGGCAGCCCGGCCGAGATCAACCTGCGCCGGACCGACATCGTGAACATGGGGATCGCGCGGGGCGCGCGGCTCCCCGTCCTCGTCGTCGGCGACATCGACCGCGGCGGCGTCTTCGCCTCCTTCTTCGGGACGGTGGCGCTGCTGTCGCGGGAGGACCAGGAACTGGTCGCCGGGTTCCTCGTCAACAAGTTCCGCGGGGACGTGTCCCTGCTGGAGCCCGGCCTCGACATGCTCCGCGGCCTGACCGGGCGGCCCTCCTACGGCGTGCTGCCGTTCCGGCACGGCCTCGGCATCGACGAGGAGGACGGACTGAGGGTGTCGCTGCGCGGGACGGTCCGGGAGTCCGCCACCGCCCCGCCCGTCGGGGAGGACGTGCTGCGGGTCGCCGTCTGCGCGGTCCCGCTCATGTCCAACTTCACCGACGTGGACGCCCTCGCCGCCGAACCGGGTGTCGTCGTCCGGTTCGTGGACCGGCCGGAGGAACTGGCCGACGCCGATCTGGTGGTCGTCCCGGGCACGCGCGGCACGGTGCGGGCCCTGGAGTGGCTGCGGGAGCGCGGGCTGGCCGGCGCCCTCGTGCGCCGGGCCGCCGAGGGACGGCCCGTGCTCGGCATCTGCGGCGGCTTCCAGGTGCTCGGCGAGCACATCGAGGACGACGTGGAGAGCCGCCGCGGCCACGTCGACGGGCTGGGGGTCCTGCCCGTGCGGGTGCGCTTCGCCCGCGAGAAGACCCTGACCCGGCCGGTCGGGGAAGCCCTCGGCGAGCCCGTGGAGGGCTACGAGATCCACCACGGCGTCGCCCACGTCCTGGGCGGGGAGCCCTTCCTGGACGGCTGCCGGGTCGGCCAGACCTGGGGCACCCACTGGCACGGCTCCCTGGAGTCGGACGGCTTCCGGCGCGCCTTCCTGCGCGAGGTGGCCGCCGCCGCGGGCCGCCGCTTCGTGCCGGCCCCGGACACGTCGTTCGCCGCGCTGCGCGAGGAGCAGCTCGACCGGCTCGGCGACCTGATCGAACAGCACGCGGACACGGACGCGTTGTGGCGGCTCATCGAGTCCGGTGCGCCGCAAGGACTGCCCTTCATCCCCCCGGGAGCGCCCGCATGAGCACTGGCCTTGGCACTGTGTTGTTGTTGTCGACCGCCGACACCGATCTGCTGGCGGCCCGTGCCTCCGGCGCGCCCTACCGGATCGGCAACCCGACCCGGGTGGACGTCCGCGAGGAGCTGCCGGGCCTGATCGACGGTGCGGACATCGCCGTCGTACGGCTGCTCGGCGGCAAGCGCGCCTGGGAGGACGGGCTCGCCGTACTGAAGGCGTCGGGCGTCCCCACCGTGCTGCTGGGCGGTGAGGCCGTGCCGGACGCGGAGCTGATGGCGGAGTCCAGCGTGCCCGCCGGGGTGGTCGCGGAAGCGCTGAAGTACCTGGTCGAGGGCGGCCCCGCGAACCTCACCGAACTCGCCCGGTTCCTGTCCGACACGGTGCTGCTGACCGGCGAGGGGTTCACCGCGCCGCAGCCCATGCCCGAGTACGGGGTGCACGGCTCGTACGCCGCCGAGGACGGCCGCCCCACCGTGGGCGTGCTGTTCTACCGGGCCCATGAGCTGAGCGGCAACACCGCCTTCGTCGACACCCTGTGCGAGGCGATCGAGGCGCAGGGGGCCAACGCCCTCCCGGTGTACTGCGGTTCGCTGCGCGGCGCGGACCCGGGGCTGTACGAGATCCTGCGGCGGGCCGACGCCCTGGTCGCCACCGTCCTCGCGGCCGGCGGCACCCACGCCTCGCAGGCCTCCGCGGGCGGTGACGAGGAGTCCTGGGACATCGGCGCGCTCGCGGACCTCGACGTCCCCGTGCTGCAGGGACTGTGCCTCACCTCCTCGCGGGCCGCCTGGGACGAGTCCGACGCCGCCCTCTCCCCCATGGACGCGGCGATGCAGGTCGCGATCCCCGAGTTCGACGGCCGGCTGATCACCGTGCCGTTCTCCTTCAAGGAGCAGGGCCCGGACGACGTCCCCGTGTACGTGGCCGACCCGGAGCGGGCCGCGCGCGTCGCCGGGATCGCCGTACGGCACGCGCGGCTGCGGCACAAGCCGAACGCCGAGAAGAGGATCGCGCTCGTCTTCACCGCCTACCCCACCAAGCACTCCCGCGTCGGCAACGCGGTCGGCCTGGACACGCCCGCGTCGGCGGTGCGGGTGCTGGACGCCCTGCGGGACGCCGGGTACGCCGTCGAGGGGTACCCGGCGGGCGGCGACGAACTGATCCACCGGCTCATCGAGGCCGGCGGCCACGACGTCGAGTGGCTGACGGAGGACCAGCTGGCCGCCGCCCCCGCGCGCGTGCCGCTCGCCGACTACCGGGCCTGGTTCGAGAAGCTGGACCCCGGACTGCGCGAGGCGATGCGCGAGGCGTGGGGCGAGCCGCCGGGCTCCCTCTACGTCGACGGCGAGGACATCGTGCTGGCGTCCCTGCGGTTCGGGAACGTCGTCGTCATGATCCAGCCGCCGCGCGGCTTCGGCGAGAACCCGATCGCGATCTACCACGACCCCGACATGCCGCCGTCCCACCACTACCTGGCGGCCTACCGCTGGCTGGACCACACCTTCGGCGCCGACGCCGTCGTGCACATGGGCAAGCACGGCACGATGGAGTGGCTGCCGGGCAAGGGGCTCGGACTGTCGGGCGGCTGCGCGCCGGACGCCGTCCTCGGCGACCTCCCGCTGGTCTACCCGTTCATCGTCAACGACCCCGGCGAGGGCACCCAGGCCAAGCGGCGCGGGCACGCCACGGTCGTCGACCACCTGGTGCCGCCGATGGCACGCGCCGACACCTACGGGGACCTGGCCAAGCTGGAGCAGCTGCTCGACGAGTACGCGCTCGTCTCCGACCTCGACCCGGCCAAGGCGCCGGCCGTGCGGGCGCAGATCTGGACGCTGGTCAAGGCGGCCGAACTGCACCACGACCTGCACGTGGAGGACCAGCCCGACGACGACGAGTTCGACGAGTTCGTCATGCACATCGACGGCTATCTGTGCGAGATCAAGGACGTGCAGATCCGCGACGGACTGCACGTCCTCGGCGGCGGGCCGGCCGGCGAGCCGCGCGTGAACCTGGTGCTCGCCGTGCTGCGCGCCGCCCAGGTGTGGGGCGGTCGGGCGAACGCGCTGCCCGGGCTGCGGGCGGCGCTGGCCGCGCACTTCGGGCTGGTCGAGAAGGAGCTGCTGGCCGAGCCCGGCGCGCCGGTGAAGGTGCCGGTGGAGCTGACCGACCTGGTGGACGGCCCGGCGCGGACCGCCTCCGACGCGGTCGACCTGCTGGAGCAGCTGTGCCGGCGGCTCGCGGAGGGCCTGGAGGCCCGCGACTGGGCGGTCGCCTCGGTGCCCGGGCTGGTGCGCGAGGTGCTGGGCGCCGAACTGCCCGACGCGGTCGCCGTGCTGGAGTTCGCCTGCACCGAGGTGGTGCCGCGGCTGGCCCGTACGACGGACGAGATCGGGCACGTCCTGAAGGCGCTGGACGGCGGTTACGTCCCGGCGGGCCCGTCGGGCTCCCCCACCCGCGGCCTGGTGAACGTCCTGCCCACCGGCCGGAACTTCTACTCGGTCGACCCCAAGGCGATCCCGTCCCGGCTGAGCTGGGAGGTCGGGCAGTCGCTGGCGGACTCGCTGGTGCAGCGCTACCTCGCCGACAACGGGGAGTACCCGAAGTCCGTCGGCCTGACGGTGTGGGGCACCTCGGCCATGCGCACCCAGGGCGACGACATCGCCGAGATCCTGGCGCTGCTGGGCTGCCGCCCGGTGTGGGACGAGGCGTCCCGGCGCGTCACCGGCTTCGAGGTCATCGGCCTGGCGGAGCTGGGGCGGCCCCGCATCGATGTCACGGTCCGCATCTCCGGCTTCTTCCGGGACGCGTTCCCGCACGTCGTCGGGCTGATCGACGACGCGGTGCGGGCGGTGGCCGAGCTGGACGAGCCCGCCGAGTCCAACTACGTGCGGGCGCACGTCGAGGAGGACACCGCCGGGCACGGTGACCGGCGGCGCGCGACCGCCCGCGTCTTCGGCTCCAAGCCGGGCGCGTACGGCGCGGGCCTGCTGCCGCTGATCGACGCCCGCAACTGGCGCTCGGACGCCGACCTCGCCGAGGTGTACGCGGTCTGGGGCGGCTACGCCTACGGGCGCGGGCTCGACGGGCGGCCGGCGCGCGGGGACATGGAGACGGCGTTCCGGCGGATCGCGGTGGCGGCGAAGAACGTCGACACCCGCGAGCACGACCTGGTCGACGCCGACGACTACTTCCAGTACCACGGCGGCATGGTCGCCATGGTCCGCCACCTGACCGGCGCCAACCCCGAGGCGTACGTGGGCGACTCGGCGACGCCCGACCAGGTGAGGACCCGCACGCTCGGCGAGGAGACGCACCGGGTGTTCCGTGCCCGCGTGGTGAACCCGCGCTGGATGGCGGCCATGCGCCGGCACGGTTACAAGGGCGCCTTCGAGATGGCGGCGACCGTGGACTACCTGTTCGGCTACGACGCCACCGCCGGGGTCGTGGACGACTGGATGTACGAGAAGCTGAGCGCGGAGTACGTCTTCGACCCGGAGAACCGGGACTTCATGAAGAAGTCCAACCCGTGGGCGCTGCGCGGCATCACCGAGCGGCTGCTGGAGGCGGCCGACCGGGGGCTGTGGGCCGAGCCGGACGCGGACACCCTGGAGCGGCTGCGCGCCACCTACCTGGAGCTCGAAGGCGACTTGGAGGGCGACCAGTGACGACTCCCTACCCTTTCACGGCCGTGGTCGGCCAGGACGACCTGCGGCTCGCGCTGCTGCTGAACGCCGTGTCCCCGGCGGTCGGCGGCGTGCTGGTGCGCGGCGAGAAGGGCACCGCGAAGAGCACGGCCGTACGGGCGCTGTCGGCGCTGCTGCCGGAGGTGGCGGTGGTGCCCGGGTGCCGGTTCTCCTGTGACCCGGCCGCCCCGGACCCCCGCTGCCCCGACGGGCCGCACGAGGGGGGTGCCAGGACCACGCGTCCCGCGCGGCTGGTCGAGCTGCCGGTCGGCGCCTCCGAGGACCGGCTGGTCGGTGCGCTGGACATCGAGCGGGCGCTCGCGGAGGGCGTGAAGGCGTTCGAGCCCGGGCTGCTCGCCGACGCGCACCGCGGGATCCTCTACGTGGACGAGGTGAACCTCCTCCACGACCACCTGGTCGACCTGCTGCTGGACGCCGCCGCGATGGGCGCCTCGTACGTCGAGCGCGAGGGTGTCTCCGTGCGGCACGCCGCGCGCTTCCTGCTGGTCGGGACGATGAACCCGGAGGAGGGCGAGCTGCGTCCGCAGCTGCTCGACCGGTTCGGGCTGACCGTCGAGGTCGCGGCCTCGCGGGAGCCGGACCAGCGGGTCGAGGTGGTGCGCAGGCGGCTCGCCCACGACGACGACCCGGCCGCCTTCGCCGCGCGCTGGGCCGGCGAGGAGGCCGCCGTGCGGGAGCGGATCGTCGCGGCGCGGCGGCTGCTGCCGCAGGTGCGGCTCGGTGACGGGGCGCTGCGGCAGATCGCCGCGACCTGCGCGGCGTTCGAGGTGGACGGCATGCGCGCCGACATCGTGATGGCACGCACGGCGACGGCGCTGGCCGCGTGGGCGGGCCGGACCGACGTGCTCGCGGAGGACGTGCGGCAGGCGGCGCTGCTGGCGCTGCCGCACCGCCGGCGCCGGAACCCGTTCGACGCGCCGGGGCTCGACGAGGACAAGCTGGACCAGACCCTGGAGGAGTTCTCCGGGGAGGACGACCCCGACCCGGACCCGGACCCGGACGGTCCCGGCGGGGGCGGCGGCCGGCCGGCCCCCGGCGACGCCGGGCCGCAGGGCGGTGACACCGCCGCCCGCCCGGAGGACGGGGAGGGCGGGGAGCCGCAGCCGTCGGGTGCCGGGGAGCAGTCGGCCGTACGGGCGGCGGAGCCGTTCCGGGCGAAGGCGCTGAGCGTGCCCGGCATCGGCGAGGGTGCCGCGGGGCGGCGCTCGCGGGCGCGGACGGAGCACGGCCGCACGACCGGGGCCCGGCGGCCCCGGGGCACGCTGACCAAGCTGCACCTGGCCGCGACCGTGCAGGCGGCGGCCCCGCACCAGCGGGCGCGCGGCCGGTCCGGGCCGGGCCTGGTGGTCCGCAGGGACGACCTGCGGCAGGCGACCAGGGAGGGGCGCGAGGGCAACCTCGTGCTGTTCGTGGTCGACGCCTCCGGCTCGATGGCCGCGCGGCAGCGGATGAGCGCCGTCAAGGGTGCCGTGCTGTCGCTGCTGCTGGACGCCTACCAGCGGCGGGACAAGGTGGGGCTGGTGACCTTCCGGGGGTCGGCCGCCGAGGTGGCGCTGCCGCCGACGTCGTCCGTGGACGCCGCCGCCGCGCGGCTGGAGTCGCTGCCGACGGGCGGCCGTACCCCGCTCGCGGCGGGGCTGCTGAGGGCGCACGACGTGCTGCGGGTGGAACGGCTGCGGGACGCGGCGCGCCGGCCGCTGGTCGTCGTGGTGACCGACGGGCGCGCGACGGGCGGGCCCGAGCCGGTGGCGCTGGCCGGGCGGGCCGCGCGGCTGTTCGCGGCCGAGGGGATCGCGTCGGTGGTCGTGGACTGCGAGTCGGGACCCGTGCGGCTGGGGCTGGCGGGGCAGCTCGCCGCCGAGCTGGGCGGTACGGCGGTGACGCTGGACGAGCTGCGGGCCGATGCGATCGCCGGTCTGGTGAAGGACGTGACGAGGAGGGCCGCGTAATGCCGCAGGGACAGCCGAGTGTCGTACCGGACGACGGTCTGACGACGCGTCAGCGGCGCAACCGGCCGCTCGTCGTCGTGCACACCGGGGTCGGCAAGGGCAAGTCGACGGCCGCCTTCGGGCTGGCGCTGCGCGCCTGGAACCAGGGGTGGCCGATCGGGGTGTTCCAGTTCGTCAAGTCGGCGAAGTGGAAGGTCGGCGAGGAGCGGGCGCTGCGGGTGCTCGGGGACTCCGGCCAGGGCGGGACGGTCGCCTGGCACAAGATGGGCGAGGGCTGGTCCTGGGTCCAGCGCGACGCCCAGATGGACAACGAGGAGAAGGCCCGCGAGGGCTGGGAGCAGGTCAAGCGTGACCTGGCGAACGAGACGTACCGGCTGTACGTGCTCGACGAGTTCGCGTACCCCATGCACTGGGGCTGGGTGGACACGGACGAGGTGGTGCGGGTGCTGCGCGACCGTCCGGGGACCCAGCACGTCGTCATCACCGGGCGGAACGCGCCGGAGAAGCTGGTGGACCTCGCCGACCTGGTGACCGACATGTCCAAGGTGAAGCACCCCATGGACGTCGGGCAGAAGGGGCAGAGGGGCATCGAGTGGTGAACCCCTCCTCGTCCGTTCCCCGGCTGGTGGTCGCCGCCCCCTCGTCGGGGAGCGGCAAGACCACCGTCGCCACGGGGCTGATGGCCGCGTTCGCCGCGCGGGGGCTCGCCGTGTCCCCGCACAAGGTGGGGCCGGACTACATCGACCCCGGCTACCACGCGCTCGCGACCGGGCGGGCGGGCCGCAACCTCGACGCGTACCTGTGCGGGCCGGAGCTTGTCGCTCCGCTGTTCGCGCACGGCGCCCGGGGCTGTGACCTGGCCGTCGTCGAGGGTGTGATGGGGCTGTACGACGGGGCGGCCGGGGAGGGCGAGCTGGCGTCCACCGCGCAGGTGGCGAAGCTGCTGCGGGCGCCGGTCGTGCTCGTGGTGGACGCGTCGTCGCAGTCACGTTCGGTGGCGGCGCTGGTGCACGGCTTCGCGTCCTGGGACCCCGGGGTGCGGATCGGGGGTGTGATCCTCAACAAGGTCGGCTCCGACCGGCACGAGGCGCTGCTGCGGGAGGCGCTGGACGCGTCCGGGGTGCCGGTGCTGGGCGTGCTGCGGCGGGCGCCGCAGGTGGACACGCCGTCGCGGCACCTGGGTCTGGTGCCGGTCGCCGAGCGGCGCGGTGCGGCGGTGGAGGCCGTGGCGGCGATGGCCGCGCAGGTGGCGGCCGGGTGCGATCTGGAGGCGCTGGCGGGGCTGGCGCGCAGTGCGGGCCCGCTGTCGTGCGAGGAGTGGGAACCGCCGGTGGTCCCCGGCGGGACCCGCCCCGTGGTCGCGGTCGCCGGTGGTGCGGCGTTCACGTTCTCGTACGCCGAGCACGCCGAGCTGCTGACCGCCGCCGGTGCCGAGGTGGTGACCTTCGATCCGCTGCGGGACGAAACGCTGCCCGAGGGCACGGCGGGACTGGTGATCGGCGGCGGGTTCCCGGAGGTGTACGCCGGTGAGCTGTCCGCCAACGAGCCGCTGCGCGAGGCGGTCGGCGAGCTGGCGCGCTCCGGCGCCCCCGTGGCCGCCGAGTGCGCGGGGCTGCTGTACCTGTGCCGGGAGCTGGACGGGCAGCCGATGTGCGGGGTGCTGGACGCCTCCGCGCGGATGGGCGAGCGGCTGACCCTCGGCTACCGGGACGCGGTGGCCGTGGGCGACAGTGTGCTGGCGGCGGCCGGGACGCGGATGCGGGGGCACGAGTTCCACCGCACGGTCGTCGAGCCCGGCGCGGGGGCGGCCCCCGCCTGGGGGGTACGGGCGCCCGAGCGGCGCGTCGAAGGTTTCGTACAGCGCGGTGTGCACGCGAGTTATCTGCACACGCACTGGGCGTCCGAGCCCGGTGTCGCCCGTCGGTTCGTGGAGAGGTGCCGGACGTCATGAGCAGCAGGCTGGTCGGGGTCGGGGTCGGTCCGGGCGACCCGGAGCTGGTGACCGTGAAGGGCGTGAACGCGCTGCGGGCCGCCGAGGTGGTCGTGGTGCCCGTCATGGACACCGGCGAGCGGGGGCGCGCGGAGGCGACCGTCCTGCACTACGTGCCCGGGGAGAAGGTCGTCCGGGTGGTGTTCGCGCTGAACGAGCGGACGGACCGGGCGCGGCGCGAGGCGGCGTGGGACGCGGCCGGCGAGCGGGTGGCGGAGCTGCTGCGGACGCGGGGCTCGGTGGCGTTCGCGACCATCGGGGACCCGAACGTGTACTCGACGTTCACGTACCTCGCGCAGACCGTCGCCGGGCTGGTGCCGGGCACGGTCGTCGAGACGGTGCCCGGGATCACCGCCATGCAGGACCTCGCGGCCCGCTCGGGCGCCGTCCTGACGGAGGGCACCGAGCCGCTGACGCTGGTGCCGGTGACGGCGGGCGCGGCCGTGCTGAAGGACGCGCTGAACGGTCCGGGCACGGTCGTGGCGTACAAGTTCGGGCGGCAGGCCGCCGAGGTCGCCGAGGCGCTGCGCGACAGCGGCCGGCTCGAGGGTGCGGTGTGGGGTTCCGCGCTGGGCCTGCCGGAGGAGTCGATCCGGCCGGCCGCCGAGCTGGAGGGGGCCGCGCTGCCGTACCTGTCGACGCTGATCGCGCCCGCGCACCGGGACGGCGGGCGGGGCGGGAAGCTGTGAGCCGCCGTCCGGGCGGGCGGTCACTCGGCGATGCCGACCACCAGCCAGACGAACGCCGCGCCGGCGACCGTGCACAGCAGGGTCGAGCGGGCCGGGTGCTCGTGGTGGGCCTCGGGCAGGATCTCGGCCGCCGCGAGATAGAGCAGCGCGCCGCCGAAGAAGCCGAGGTAGCCGCCGAGCACCGGTCCCGGGACGGTGAACAGCAGCGTGGAGGCCGCGCCGGCGACCGGGGCGACCGCGTCCGCGACCAGCATGGCGACGGCGCGGCGGCGGGCGTTGCCGTAGACGGTCGTCAGGGTGAAGGTGTTGAAGCCGTCCGCGAAGTCGTGGGCGATCACGGCGAGCGCGACGGCGACGCCCATGCCGTGGCCGACCTGGAGGGCGGCGCCGATGGCGACGCCGTCCATGGCGCTGTGCCCGACCATCGCGGCGGCGGCGGTGAGGCCGACCTCGGGGGTGCGGCCGTGCGGCTCGCCCGCCCCGTGCGCCGCCGTGGGGATCCCCCCTGCTCGAGCCGAGCCGAGAGCTCGGGGGAGGGCCGCCAGCAGGCGTTCCACCAGATGGGCGACGAGGAATCCGGCCACGAACAGCAGCAGGGCCGCCGGGACGCCGTGCACCTCGGTGCCGGCCGCCTCCAGCGCCTCCGGCAGCAGGTCCAGGCCGACGACACCCAGCATCAGGCCACCGGCCAGACCCAGCACCAGATGGCGGCGGTCGGTCACGCGCTGTGCCGTCCAGCCGCCGGCCAGCGTCATCAGGAACGCGCCGAGCGCGACGAAGACCGCCATGTGCCCTTGCTATCCGATCGGCGGCGGGCGGCGCACGTCCGACCCGGCCCGCGTTGACATCCCACCGCACCTTTGCACCCCGCGTTGACTTCCGTACGAGAGGAACCCACCCATGGCCGACACCCCTGCCGGCAAGGTGACCTTCGTCGGTGCCGGCCCCGGCGCCGCCGATCTGCTGACGTTCCGCGCCGCGCGCGCGATCGCCGAGGCCGACGTCGTGATCTGGGCGGCGAGCCTGGTCCAGGCGGAGGTCCTGGCGCACGCGCGGGAGGACGCGCAGGTCCTGGACTCGGCGACGATGTCGCTGGAGGACGTGGTCGCCGTCTACGAGCGGGCGCACGCCGAGGGCCTGAAGGTCGCCCGGATCCACTCCGGCGACCCGGCGCTGTGGGGCGGCACCCAGGAACAGCTCGACCGCTGCCACGAGATCGGCATCGCCACCGAGGTGGTGCCGGGCGTGTCGTCGTTCTCGGCGGTGGCCGCCCTGGCACAGCGGGAGCTGACCGTCCCGGAGGTCGCGCAGTCGGTGGTGCTGACCCGGCTGGGCGGCGGCAAGACGCCGATGCCGCCCGGCGAGGAGGTCCGCGAGTTCGCCAGGCACGGCACGACCATGGCGGTCTTCCTGTCGGCGGCGCGCAGCGGGCAGCTGGTGCGGGAGCTGCTGGAGGGCGGCTATCCGACGACGACGCCGGTGGTCGTCGCGTACCAGGCGACCTGGCCGGAGGAGCTGGTCGTGAAGTGCACGATCGGCACGCTGGAGGAGACCGTCAAGGAGCACAAGCTGTGGAAGCACACGCTGTTCCTGGTCGGTCCGGCCCTGGACGCGCAGGGCACCCGTTCGCACCTGTACCACCCGGGGCACTTCCACGGGTATCGCAAGGCCGACCCGGAGGCCCGCAGGGCGCTGCGCGCGCGGGGTGCCCAGACGTGATCACGGTCATCGGCACGGGGACCGGGGCGCCCGTGCCGGACGCGGCGGTGGCCGGTGCGGAGCTGGTCGTCGGCGGGCGGCGGCACCTGGACGCCGTACGGCTGCCGGAGGGCGCCGAGCGGATCGTGCTCGGGCCGCTGGCGCCGGCGCTGGACGCCATGGCGCGCCACGTCGAGGAGGGCCGCCGGGTGGTGGTGCTGGCCTCCGGTGACCCCGGGTTCTTCGGCATCGTGCGGGCGCTCGCCGAACGGTTCGGCACGGAGCGGCTGGACGTGCGGGCCGGGGTGTCCTCGGTGGCGGCCGCGTTCGCGCGCGCCGGACTGCCGTGGGACGACGCGGTGGTGGTCAGCGCGCACGGGCGTCAGCCGCGCACGGCGGTGAACGTGTGCCGGGCGCACCCCAAGGTGGCGGTGCTGACCGGGCCGGGCGCCGGACCGGCCGAGCTGGGCGCCGCGCTGCGGGACTGCGGGCGGGTCCTGGTCGTCGCGTCCGCGCTGGGCGATCCGGCCCGGGAGCGGGTGGAGCGGGTGACCCCGGCCGAGGCGGCGGCCCGCGACTGGGGGACGGCGGTCAGCGTCGTCCTGTCGCTCGACCCGGAGCGGGCGCTGGGCGCGGTGCGCACGGTGGCCGGTCCGCCCGCGGGGCCCGCCGGATGGGCCCTGGACGAGGCGGACTTCGCGCACCGCGATTCGATGATCACCAAGTTCGAGGTGCGGGCGCTGGCCCTGGCCCGGCTCGGACCCCGGCTCGGCGACCTGGTGTGGGACGTCGGCGCGGGTTCCGGCTCGGTGGCCGTGGAGTGCGCCCGGCTCGGGGCGGCGGCCGTCGCGGTGGAGAAGGCGGCGGACGGCGTGGAGCGGATCCGCGCCAACGCCGCCGCGCACGGTGTGGACGTGCGCGTGGTGCACGGTGCGGCGCCGGACGCGCTGGCGGACCTCGCCGACGACCCGGACGCCGTGTTCGTCGGCGGCGGGGGGCGTGAACTGCCCGCCGTCGTCACCGCGTGCGCGCGGCGCGCCCGGCGCACGGTGGTCGTCGCGATGGCCGCCCTCGACCGGGTGCCGGCCGCGCGGGCCGCCCTGACGGACGCCGGGTTCACCTGCGACGGGGTGCTGCTCCAGTCGTCCCGGCTCGCACCGCTGCCGGGGGACGTGACCCGGCTCGCGGCGACCAATCCCGTTTTCCTGCTGTGGGGCGTACGCCGTCCCGCCTGTACCGAAGGAGTAGCCCAGTGATCGGCCTCATTTCCGCCACCGCGGCGGGGGCGGCGGCGCGCGACCGGCTGGCCGCGGCATGGCCGGACCGCACCCGCGTCTACGACGGACCCGTGACGGACGCCGTACGGCGGGCGTTCGCCGAGTGCGGGCAGCTGGTGTGCTTCCTCGCGACGGGCGCGGTCGTCCGGCTGGTCGCGCCGCTGCTGGGCGACAAGGCGACCGACCCGGGTGTGGTCTGTGTCGACGAGGGCGGGCGGTACGCCGTGTCGCTGGTCGGCGGGCACGGCGGCGGCGCCAACGACCTGGCCCGCGAGGTGGGCGCGGTGCTCGGCGCCGAGCCGGTGGTGACGACGGCGACCGACGCCGTCGGCATCGCGGGTCTCGACACCCTCGGGCTGCCCGTGGAGGGCGCGGTCGCCGCCGTGTCGCGGGCCCTGCTGGACGGGGAGCCGGTGGCGCTGCGGGCGGAGGTCGCGTGGCCGCTGCCGCCGCTGCCGGTCGCCGCGGACGGGCCGTACACGATCCGGGTCACGGACCGTCTGGTGGAGCCCGCCGAGCGGGAGGCCGTGCTGCGTCCGCCGACGCTGGTGGTCGGGGTCGGTGCGTCCAAGGGCGCCCCCGCGGCCGAAGTGCTCGACGTGATCGACGGTGCGCTGCGGGACGCGGGGCTGTCCGTGCGCAGCGTCGCCGAACTGGCGACCGTGGACGCCAAGGCCGAGGAGGGCGGCATCGTCGAGGCCGCCGCCCGGCTCGGCGTGCCGCTGGTGACGTACGCCGCCGGGGAGCTGGCCCGCGTCGAGGTCCCCAATCCGTCCGACGCGCCGCTCGCCGCGGTGGGCACGCCGTCGGTCGCGGAGGCGGCGGCGCTGGTGCGCGGCGGCGAACTCCTGGTGCCCAAGCGGAAGTCGGCGGCCAGCCCGGCGATGGCGACCTGCGCGGTGGCACGGCGGCCCGGGCGCGGGCGGCTCGCGGTGGTGGGCCTCGGGCCGGGCGCCCGGGACCTGATGACGCCGCGTGCCAGGGCCGAGCTGGAGCGGGCGTCGGTGCTGGTCGGACTGGACCAGTACGTCGACCAGATCCGCGACCTGCTGCGTCCCGGCACCCGGATCCTGGAGTCCGGGCTGGGCGCCGAGGAGGAGCGGGCCCGCACGGCGGTCGCCGAGGCCCGCAAGGGGCAGGCGGTCGCGCTGATCGGCAGCGGGGACGCGGGCGTGTACGCCATGGCCTCCCCGGCGCTCGCCGAGGCGTCCGACGACATCGACGTGGTCGGGGTGCCCGGCGTGACGGCGGCGCTGGCCGCCGGGGCGATCCTCGGGGCGCCGCTCGGCCACGACCACGTCTCGATCAGCCTGTCCGACCTGCACACGCCCTGGGAGGTCATCGAACGGCGGGTGCGCGCCGCCGCCGAGGCCGACCTCGTCGTCACCTTCTACAACCCGCGCAGCCGGGGCCGCGACTGGCAGCTCCCCAAGGCGCTCGCCGTCCTCGCCGGGCACCGCGAGCCGGCCACGCCGGTCGGTGTCGTCCGCAACGCGTCCCGGCCGGACGAGTCGAGCCGTCTGACCACGCTCGGCGCGCTCGACCCGGCGACGGTCGACATGATGACGGTGGTCACGGTGGGCAACACCGCGACCCGGGAGATCGCCGGCCGCATGGTGACACCGCGCGGCTACCGCTGGCAGGCATCGCAGGAGGACGCCCAGTGAACCGTGTGGTCCACCCCATCGAGCAGGAGTCCTTCCGGCGGCTGCGCGCCCGCCTGGACACCTCGCACTTCCCGCCGCTGACCCGGGCGGTGGTGGAGCGGGTCATCCACTCCGCCGCCGACCTCGACTACGCCACCGACCTCGTCACGGACGAGGCCGCGCTGGAGAAGGCGTACGCCGCGCTGCACGCCGGGGCGCCCGTCGTCGTGGACGTCGAGATGGTCGCCGCGGGCATCACCCGGCGCGAGACCGTGTGCCGGCTGAAGGACGCCGAGGCCGGACCCGGGCTGACCCGCTCCGCGCACGCCGTGCGGCTGGCGTACGAGCAGGTCGGGCCGGGCGCGCTGTGGGTGATCGGCTGCGCGCCGACCGCCCTGGAGGAACTGCTCACCCTGGACGCCGATCCGGCGCTCGTCATCGGTCTGCCCGTCGGCTTCGTCGGCGCGGCCGAGTCCAAGGCCGCGTTGCGCGAGAGCGGGCTGCCCGCGGTCAGCAACGTGTCCGAGAAGGGCGGCTCCGCGGTCGCCGCCGCCGCGCTGAACGCCCTGCTGTACCACCCCACTTCGTACTCCGAGGAGACATCGTGACCACCCCGCCGCCCGCCCTGCTCATCGCCGGACACGGCACCCGGGACGACGCCGGAGCCGAGGCGTTCCGCGACTTCGTCCGGGAGCTGGGGCGCCGCCACCCGGAGCTGCCCGTCGCGGGCGGCTTCATCGAGCTGTCCCCGCCGCCGCTCGGCGAGGCCGTGGCCGAGCTGGTGGAGCGGGGCGTGCGCCGGTTCGCGGCCGTGCCGCTGATGCTGGTGTCCGCCGGGCACGCCAAGGGCGACATCCCTGCGGCGCTGGCCCGCGAGAAGGAGCGGCACCCCGGGATCTCGTACACCTACGGCCGCCCGCTGGGCCCGCACCCCGCCCTGCTGTCGGTGCTGGAGCGGCGGCTGGACGAGGCGCTGGGCGGTACGGCCCGCACCCCCTGGGACCGCGCGGACGTCACCGTGCTGCTGGTCGGGCGCGGATCGACGGACCCCGACGCCAACGCCGAGGTGCACAAGGCGGCGCGGCTGCTGTGGGAGGGGCGCGGGTACGCCGGGGTGGAGACCGCCTTCGTGTCGCTGGCCGCGCCCGACGTGCCCAGCGGGCTGGACCGCTGCGCACGGCTGGGGGCGAAGCGGATCGTCGTGCTCCCCTACTTCCTGTTCACGGGCATCCTTCCCGACCGGGTGCGGCAGCAGACCGAGGACTGGGCGGCCGCCCACCCCGGGACCGAGGTGCGCTCGGCGGACGTCATCGGGCCGGAGCCGGAGCTGCTCGACCTGGTGATGGAGCGCTACCGCGAGGCCCTGGGCGGCGACCTGCGGATGAACTGCGACTCGTGCGTGTACCGGATCGCGCTGCCCGGCTTCGAGGACAAGGTGGGCATGCCGCAGCAGCCGCACTACCACCCGGACGACGACGGCCACCACCACGGCCACCACCACGGCCACGGCCACCACGGAGGACACTCCCACTCCCATGCGCACTGACGGACCCGACCTGCGTCACCACGGTGACGCGGAGGTACGCGACGACGGCTCGGCGCTCACCGACCTCGCGGTGAACGTACGGTCCGGCACGCCCCCGGCATGGCTGCGGGAGGTGATCGCCGGCTCGCTCGACGGGCTGGCCGCCTACCCCGACGGGCGGGAGGCGCGCGCCGCCGTCGCCACGCGGCACCGGCTGCCGGTGGAGCGGGTGCTGCTGACGGCGGGGGCGGCGGAGGCGTTCGTACTGCTGGCGCGGGCGCTGAAGGTGCGGCGGCCCGTCGTCGTGCACCCGCAGTTCACCGAGCCGGAGGCGGCGCTGCGGGACGCCGGGCACTCCGTCGGCCGGGTGGTGCTGCGGGAGGAGGACGGCTTCCGGCTCGATCCGGCGGCCGTCCCCGAGGACGCCGACCTGGTGGTCGTCGGCAATCCCACCAATCCCACGTCCGTGCTGCACCCCGCCGGCGCGGTCGCCGGGCTCGCCCGGCCCGGTCGGACGCTGGTCGTGGACGAGGCGTTCATGGACGCGGTGCCCGGCGAGCGGGAGGCGCTGGCCGGCCGCACGGACGTGCCCGGCCTCGTCGTCCTGCGCAGCCTGACGAAGACCTGGGGCCTGGCCGGGCTGCGGATCGGCTACGTCCTCGCGGCGCCGGAGACCGTGGCCGAACTGGAGCGGACGCAGCCGCTGTGGCCGGTGTCCACGCCCGCGCTGGCCGCGGCGCGGGCGTGCGTGTCGCCGCGGGCGCTGGCGGAGGCGGCGCACGCGGCGCACCGGATCACGGCCGACCGAGCCCATCTCGTGGCGGGACTCGGGGAGTTCGCCGGGGCGGGGCTGCGGGTGGTGTCCCCCGCGCACGGGCCCTTCGTCCTGGTCCGCGTGCCCGGCGCCGCCGCCGTGCGGCACCGGCTGCGCGCGCTGGGCTTCGCGGTGCGGCGCGGCGACACGTTCCCCGGGCTGGGCGAGGAGTGGCTGCGGATCGCGGTGCGGGACCGGGGGACGACGGACCGGCTGCTGGACGCGTTGGGGCGGGTGCTGGCCGAGGGCTGAGGCCGGGCGCCGGTCCCGCGCCGTGCTGCGCCGTTCCCTCAGCGCCGGCGGCGGGCCTTGGCCGCCGCCACCGCTCCCGCCGCCAGCAGCGCGACCGCTCCCGCCGCCAGGTACGGCGTCGCCGCGTCGCCGCCGGTGGCGGCCGCATCGGGCCCGGTGGGGCCGCCCCGGGGTTCGATGCCGGGGGCGGGGCTCGCGGTGGCGGCCCGGGGAGTCTCGCAGGTGGCCTCGGCCAGGGTGACGGTGCCGTCGACCCCGGCCGAATCCCGGGTCGCTCAGCCGACGATCCGTCCGTTCAGCACCACCCGCCGGGGCGCCGTGAGCACCCGGACGTCCGCGCGCGGGTCCTCCTCGTAGACCACCAGGTCGGCGGGGGCGCCCTCGTCGAGGCCGGGGCGGCCGAGCCAGGCGCGGGCCGCCCAGGTGGCCGCGGAGATCGCCTCGACGGCCGGGATGCCGGCGGTGACCAGTTCGGCGACCTCGGCGCCCGCGAGGCCGTGGGCGAGGGAGCCGCCGGCGTCGGTGCCGACGAAGACCGGGATGCCGGCGTCATGGGCGGAGCGGACGGTGTCGTAGCGGCGGGCGTGCAGGCGGCGCATGTGGTCGGCCCAGCGCGGGAACTTGGTCTCGCCGCCCTCGGCCAGCCTGGGGAAGGTGGCGATGTTGACGAGGGTGGGGACGATGGCGACGCCCCGCTCGGCGAAGAGCGGGATCAGGTCCTCGGTGAGGCCCGTCGCGTGCTCGATGCAGTCGATGCCCGCCTCGACCAGGTCACGCAGCGAGTCCTCCGCGAAGCAGTGCGCCGTCACCCGGGCGCCCAGGCGGTGGGCCTCCGCGATCGCCGCCTCGGCCGCCTCGCGCGGCCAGCAGGCCGACAGGTCGCCGAGATCGCGGTCGATCCAGTCGCCGACCAGCTTGACCCAGCCGTCGCCGCGCCGGGCCTCCTGGGCGACGTACGCGACGAGGTCGTCCGGTTCGATCTCCCAGGCGTAGTTGCGGATGTAGCGGCGGGTGCGGGCGATGTGCCGGCCGGCCCGGATGATCTTCGGAAGGTCGTCGCGGTCGTCGATCCAGCGGGTGTCGGCGGCCGAGCCCGCGTCGCGGATCAGCAGGGTGCCCGCGTCCCGGTCGGTCAGCGCCTGCTTCTCGGCGACGTCCGCCGGGACCGCGCCGTGCGCGTCGAGGCCCACATGGCAGTGGGCGTCGACCAGGCCGGGCAGCGCCCAGCCGGTCACCGTACGCACCTCGCGCGCGCCGGCGGGACGGTCGTAGGTGATCCGCCCGCCGACGACCCAGAGTTCGTCGCGGACGTCGTCGGGTGTCACGAGCACCCGGCCCTTCACGTGCAGCACCGATCCATCGCTCATGCACCGCACCCTAGGGGGTGCCTCGCGCACCGTGCCGGGCGCGGGCCGGCCGCCCGCCGCCCGGGGCCGCCCAAGGCCGCCCGGGGCCCGCCGGGGGCCACCGGCGGCTCAGCGGGTGTAGGCGCCTTCGACGGTCTCGAACTCCGGGGAGCGGGCGCCGGGCACGAACGGCGTCGGACCGGTCGGCCCGGCGGCACCGTACGGCGGCTCGGGCGCGACGGCGGGCTCCTTGCCGGCGCCCTCGGAGCCGATCTGCGCGAACGCCGTCCGCAGCGCCACCTTGAGCCGCCGCGAGACCGGCCGCTCCACCAGGCGGTGCACCAGGTGCGCCAGCAGCAGCATGCCCGCGACGGTCCCGCCGAGCAGGGCCCAGTGGTTCACCGAGTGCTGGAAGCGGTGGAAGACCTCCCAGCCGATGGACTCGTGCAGCAGGTACAGCGGGTACGTCAGCGCGCCCGCCGCCGGCAGCCACCGCCAGTCGATCCGCCGCAGCCGGCCGAGCGCGACGCCCGCCATCACCACGAAGAAGACCGTGATCAGCACCGTCACGCCCCAGGCGGGGATGCGGTGCCCGACCCGCTCCAGGGTCCGCGACCAGGTCTCCATCACGGTGTACTGCCCCATGGCGTAGGAGAAGGCGACGATGCCCCACAGCAGCAGGTTCGGACCGAAGCGGTACATCAGGTAGAACGCCAGCCCGGCGATGAAGAACCAGCAGTGCGGCACGACCGTCAGATGGGCGAGGGGCCGGACGTCGTAGCCGTCCGCCAGGAGCGCGACGGTCGCCCACACCAGGCAGAACGCCACCACCCGCCGGTAGGTGAGCCCGCGCCACACCACCAGGGCGAACAGCAGGTAGAAGCGCAACTCGGCCCAGAGCGTCCAGTACACCCCGTCGACGTGGTCGACGCCCATCGGCCATTGCAGCATGGTCAGATTGACCAGCACGTCGCGCCAGGCGAGCGGGTCGACGCCGCCGGCCACCCCGGCGACCACGACGGTCGTGGCGAGGACGGCGACCCAGTACGCCGGGTAGAGCCGGATCACCCGCGAGGTGAAGAAGTCGGGGAGGCCGCGCCCCCAGCAGCTCATGCAGATGACGAAGCCGCTGATCATGAAGAACAGCTCCACGCCCAGCCACCCGTAGGCGGACGGGCGGAACACCACCGGGAAGAGCCGCGCCTGCGCTCCCTCCCAGCCCTCCCCGAACGCCACGTAGTGGTACGAGACCACCATCAGCGCGGCAACCAGCCGCAGTCCGTCCAGAACGACGATCCGGTCACCGCCCGCCCTGCGGCGTGCGGCCCTCCTGCTTGTTCGCACTCAGCTCTCCTGACAGCCCTCTGGGCCTCTGCCTGCGGAGACGTCCGAGGCGAGCAACCAGCCGGGAAAGGCTACTACCTTCCGAACCGGCCACATCCGGCCACCTCGACGCTCGCCCGGAGGGGCGGCGGAGCGCTGTCAGCCGGACGTGCCCACCTGGCCCGAGGTCTCCTCCTCGACGTCCGCCATGGCGGGGTCGAGGAGGCGGGAGAGGAAGTGGCGGGTGCGTTCGTGCGCGGGGCGGGTGATGACCTGCTCGGGGCGGCCGTCCTCGACGATCACCCCGCCGTCCATGAAGACGACCCGGTCGGCGACCTCGCGGGCGAAGGTCATCTCATGGGTGACGACCATCATCGTCATGCCCTCCTGCGCGAGCATCCGCATCACCGCGAGGACGTCGCCGACCAGCTCCGGGTCGAGCGCGGAGGTCGGCTCGTCGAACAGCATCACCTCGGGGCCCATGGCGAGGGCGCGGGCGATGGCGACGCGTTGCTGCTGGCCGCCGGAGAGGGAGGACGGGTAGGCGTCCGCCTTCTCCGCGAGTCCGACGCGGGCCAGGTTCTCGGCGGCGACGCGGGCCGCCTCGGCCTTGTCCCGCCTCAGGACCCGGCGCTGCGGCAGCGTCAGGTTCTCGGTCACGGTGAGGTGCGGGAAGAGGTTGAACTGCTGGAAGACCATGCCGATCCGGCGGCGTACGGCGTCGATGTCGACGTCGGGGTCGGTGACCTCGGTGCCGCCGACGTACACCTGGCCCTTGGTGGGTTCCTCCAGCAGGTTCACGCACCGCAGCAGCGTGGACTTGCCGGAGCCGGAGGGGCCGATGACGCAGACGACCTCGCCCTGGCCGATCTCCAGGTCGATGCCGCGCAGCACCTGGTTGTCGCCGAAGGACTTGTGCAGGTCGCGGATCTCGATCTCGGGACGGCTCATTTGACGGCCTCCTGGGCCTTCGCCTCCATGCGGCGTACGACGAAGCCGAGCGGGATCGTGACCAGCAGGTAGCACAGGCCGGCGACGAGGATCGGCGTGGAGTTGGCGGTCTGGCTGGCCAGGTCGCGGCCGAACTTGGACAGTTCCCGTTCCTCCAGGGTGACACCGAGGAAGAGCACCAGCGAGGAGTCCTTGAAGAGAAGGACGAGTTCGTTGGTGAGCGGCGGGAGGATGACCCGGAACGACTGCGGCAGGATGATCGAGATCATGGCGCGGGCGTGGGAGAAGCCCAGCGAGCGGGCGGCTTCCATCTGGCCCTTGGGGATGGCCTGGATGCCCGCGCGGAACGTCTCCGCCATGTAGGCGGCGGCGACCAGGCCGAGCGCGAGGGCGACCTTGCCGTAGGTGCCGCCGACGATCTCCGTGCCGGGGAAGGCGAGCGGGACGGCCACCCCGATGAAGATGAAGATCAGCAGGGCGGGCAGGCCGCGGAAGATCTCGATGTAGACGCCCGCGAGCCAGCGGTACGGGCCGACGGACGACAGCCGCATCAGCGCGATGACCATGCCGAGCACCAGGCCGACGGCGAAGCCGGACACGGTGTAGAGCACGGTGTTCTTCAGGGCCAGCGTGATGACGTCGGGGAACATCTGCTCCGCGATGTCGGCCTGCGCGAACTGGTTGGCCAGCCGGTCCCAGTCGGCCGCGACCGCGAAGGCGATCACGGCCGCGACGAAGACGACGTACTGGGCGCCGCGCGACAGGCTGCGCCTCTGGCGCCGGGTGAGGCCCTTCTTCTTCGGCTGGAGCGCGGTGCCGGGGGTGTCCGGGCTCGTCATGAGGCGGACGGGGAGGCGGCGGACTCGTCGTACGGACCGATCCACTGCTCGTACAGCTTCTTGTACGTCCCGTCGGCCTTGGCGTCCGCGATGGCCTTGTTGATGGCCTCGCGCAGCTTGTCGTTGCCCTTCTTCACCGTGAAGCCGTACTGCTCGCCGGTGCTGATCTGCTCGGCGACCCGGAAGGCGTCCGCGTTCGCCTTGTCCTTGAGCCAGCCCTGGACCACCGGGTAGTCGATGACGACCGCCTCGACCTGGCCGGTGCGCAGGCCGTTGAGGACGGCGTCGGACGACTCGAAGGAGACCGGGTCGAGGCCCTTGCTCTTGGCGTAGTCCTCGCCGGTGGTCTGCGCCTGGGCGCCGACCTTCCTGCCGTCGAGGTCGGCGAAGGAGGAGATGCCGCTCTTCTTGTCGGCGAGGACCGCCTGGGTGGCGTCGAAGTACGGGTCCGAGAAGTCGACGTTCTTCTTGCGCTCCTCGGTGATGGTCATGCCGGCGGCGGCGAGGTCGCACTGGCCGGCGTTGAGGGAGCCACCCGTCTTGAAGTTCTCGAAGGGCTGGTCGAGGATCTGCTGCCGCACGCCCAGGTCGTCGGCGACCAGGTCGATCAGCGCGACGTCGAAGCCCTGCACCTTGCCGTCGATCTCCGACTGGAAGGGCGGGTACGGCAGGTGGGTGCAGGTGGTGAGCTGGCCGGCCTTGACCAGTTCGACTCCACCGGCGGCGGTCTTCTCGCCGCCGTCGCCGTCGTCGCTGGACGTGCAGCCGGCTACGGAGACCAGCCCGGCCGTCGCGGTGGCGGCGACCAGGATGCGGGCCCGGCGCCCGAGGACGGTGTTCACGGGGGACCTCCTAAAGGGACTGAGAGTGCCGATTATAAGGAAATGTTTGGGTCACTCAAATAGAACTGATGCCGTTGGGGGGGTCGGGCCTGAGAATCTGCGCCGCGGCGGGCGGCGGGGCCGCCGGCTCCTTGACATGGGCCCGCTACCCTCGACGTCGTCCACCCCGTGCGGGAAGTCCCGTGAGCGAAGCCCGTCTCCGCCCGGCCGGGTCCTTCCCCACCCGTGAGCGAAGAGAGCGCCGCCGTGACCCACCCCTTCCTCGACCTGCCCCCGCTGACCGCCGCGCACTTCGCCGCGATCGAGGACCGGGTCGCCCGGCTGCTGGACACCCGGCAGGACGTCGTGATCATGCAGGGCGAGGCGCTGCTGCCACTGGAGGGGGCCATCCGGGGCACCGCCGGGCCGGGCACGGTCGCACTGAACGTGATCACCGGGCCGTACGGGCAGACCTTCGGGGACTGGCTGCGCGACTGCGGGGCCACGGTGCACGACCTCGCCGTGCCGTTCCACACGGCGGTGACCGCCGAGCAGATCCGGGAGGCGTTCGCCGAGCACCCGGAGATCGACTTCGTGTCCCTGGTGCACGCCGAGGCGGCCACCGGCAACACCAACCCGGTCGCGGAGATCGGCGAGGTGGTCCGTGCGCACGGCGCCCTGTTCTACCTGGACGCGGTCGCCTCCGTCGGCGCCGAACCGGTGCTGCCCGACGCGTGGGGCGTGGACCTGTGCGTGATCGGGGCGCAGAAGGCGATGGGCGGCCCGGCGGGAGTGTCGGCGGTGTCGGTGAGCGAGCGGGCGTGGGCCCGGATGGCGGCCAACCCCGGGGCGCCGCGCCGTTCCTACCTCTCGCTCCTCGACTGGAAGGAGCGCTGGGTCGACGGCGGCCGCAAGGCGCTGCTGCACGCGCCGGCGCAGCTGGAGATGCTGGCGCTGGAGGCGTGTGTGGAGCGGATCGAGGCGGAGGGCCTGGAGACGGTGATGGGCCGCCACCGCTCGGCCGCGGCGGCGACCCGCGCGGGCGCGTCCGCCCTGGGCGGGGGCCTGGAGCCGTACGTCCACCGGGCGGCGGAGGCGGCACCCGTGGCGACGACCCTGCGCGCCCCGGCCGGTGTGGCGGCCTCCGACCTGGTCGCCCGCGCCCTGGCGGGCGACCCGGCGCTTCCGCTGGCCGCCGGGGGCGGCGCCCTGGCGAAGGAGATGATCCGGGTCAACCACTACGGGCCGGACGCGACGCCGGGCGCGGTGCAGGCCTGCCTCGCGGCGCTGGGTGCCGCGCTGGCCGAGCAGGGCACGACGGTGGACCTGGAGGGTGCGCGGCGCGCTGCGGAGGGCGCCTGGCGCTGAGCCCGGTCCGCCTCCCCGTGGTCCGGTCTCCGGCGCCCGGCCCTCGCCCGCGGTCGGCCCGTACGGCCTCGTCGCCGGACGCCGGCCGGTCCGTACGGCCTCGTCGCCGGAGCCGCACGGCCGGGAGCCTGCGCGCTCCCCGTGCCGCGCCGCCGGCGTGACCACCCGGGTGCCCACCGAGCCGCTCAGGACCCTCCCGGCGGCCGCCCCGGCCCCCTGGTGACCGGTGACGAGCCGACGAGCGGTGACGAGCGTCCCCTGCCGGAGAGCCGGCCGGACTCCCACCGCTCCGCCCCGGAGGTGACGTGCGCTGCCGCGCGGGGGCTCGGCGAGGCGCCGGCGGCCCGGCGGGCTCAGGCCGCGCGCGGGCGGGAACCGGCCGCGGTGCGGCCGCCGACCGGCACCGGGCGGCCCCCCGGCGGACCGCCGGACGGGGGCGAGGTGAGTCTTCGTGCGGTGTTCGTTCATCTCGTCGAGGAGTACGCGCGGCGCGACGGCCATGCGGACATCCTTTCCGGAACACATTCACGGAGTTACCGGATCCTGAATTCCGGGTTCTTGCGCGACGTTCTTATGGGAATTGAATAGGCGGCAGCTTCCCTAGTGCTCCTGCCCCGTTTTCCGGACCCCAAACGCAAAGATTCTGCGAACGCCGTGCGACGCAATCGGGGTGGAACTCGTGAGCATGACACGGGTGTGACGCGTTACACAGCGCGCCCGTTTCGCGTCATAAATCCCGGACAAACTCGGGCAAGAGTCATCGCATGTGCCCGCGTGATAACACAGGACGCCTTCACGCCCAACCCCCGGCCGCCATGCATCTTTGAATTCCGCTCGGTAAATTGAATTCGCATGACTGCCGCACCAGCAGACACACCCACAGACCTGCACATCGACCGTCCGTCGGTGGCGGACGGAGCCGCTCTGTGGCGGCTCGCCAAGGAATCCGGAAACCTCGACCTCAACTCCTCCTACAGCTATCTGCTGTGGTGCCGGGACTTCGCCGCGACCTCCGCGGTGGCGCGTGACGGCGAGGGGGAGCCCATCGGGTTCATCACCGGATACCTGCGGCCGGACCGGCCGCGGACCCTGCTCGTGTGGCAGGTCGCCGTCGACGGCGCGCACCGCGGCCGCGGCATCGCGGCCCGGCTGCTCGACGGGCTCGCCGCCCGGGTCGGCGCCGAGCACGAGGTGATCTGCGTGGAGACCACGATCACCCCGGGCAACACCGCCTCCGAGCGGCTGTTCACCTCCTTCGCCGCCCGGCACGGCGCCCGCGTGGAACGCGAGGTGCTGTTCGACGCGCCCCTGTTCCCGGACGGCCCGCACGACCCCGAAGTCCTGTACCGCATCGGCCCGCTGACCCCCCACCTCTCGCACTGAGGAGCGATTCGTCGTGACCATCACCCAGCCCGACCTGAGCGTCTTCGAGACCCTGGAGTCCGAGGTGCGCAGCTACTGCCGCGGCTGGCCCACCGTCTTCGACCGGGCACACGGCAGCCGTATGTACGACGAGGACGGCCACGAGTACCTCGACTTCTTCGCCGGCGCGGGGTCGCTCAACTACGGCCACAACAACCCGGTGCTGAAACGGGCGCTGCTCGACTATCTGGAGCGCGACGGCGTCACCCACGGCCTCGACATGTCGACCACCGCCAAGCGCTCGTTCCTGCGCACGTTCCAGGACCTGGTGCTGCGCCCGCGGGACCTGCCGTACAAGGTGATGTTCCCGGGCCCCACCGGCACCAACGCGGTGGAGGCCGCGCTGAAGCTGGCCCGCAAGGTCAAGGGGCGCGAGGCCATCGTGTCCTTCACCAACGCCTTCCACGGGATGTCCCTCGGGTCGCTCGCCGTGACCGGCAACGCCTTCAAGCGGGCCGGTGCCGGCATCCCGCTGGTGCACGGCACGCCGATGCCGTTCGACAACTACTTCGACGGCACCGTCCCGGACTTCCTGTGGTTCGAGCGGCTGCTGGAGGACCAGGGCTCCGGGCTGAACAAGCCGGCCGCCGTGATCGTGGAGACCGTGCAGGGCGAGGGCGGCATCAACGTGGCGCGCGCCCAGTGGCTGCGGGCGCTCGCCGAGCTGTGCGAGCGGCAGGACATGCTGCTGATCGTCGACGACATCCAGATGGGGTGCGGCCGTACCGGCGCGTTCTTCTCCTTCGAGGAGGCGGGCATCACCCCGGACATCGTCACCGTGTCCAAGTCCATCAGCGGCTACGGCCTGCCGATGTCGCTGTGCCTGTTCAAGCCCGAGCTGGACGTGTGGGAGCCGGGTGAGCACAACGGCACCTTCCGCGGCAACAACCCGGCGTTCGTCACGGCGACCGCCGCGCTGGAGACGTACTGGACCGACGGCTCCGCCATGGAGAAGCAGACCCGGGCGCGCGGCGAGCAGGTCGAGCAGGCGCTGATCGCCATCACCGAGGAGAACCTGGCCGACGTCCGGGAGTACCGGGGCCGGGGCCTGGTGTGGGGGCTGGAGTTCCACGACAAGGGCCGCGCGGAGCGGGTGGCGCGCCGTGCCTTCGAGCTCGGCCTGCTGATCGAGACCTCCGGCCCGGAGAGCGAGGTCGTGAAGCTGCTGCCCGCCCTGACCATCACCCCCGACGAGCTGGACGAGGGGCTGACGGCCCTCGCCCGCGCCGTCCGTGAGACCGCCTGACCAGGAGGCTGTGCAAGACCATGATCGTCCGTTCTTTCAAGGAGATCGAAGGCACCGACCGGCATGTGAAGGCCGCGTCGGGGACCTGGGAGAGCAAGCGCATCGTCCTCGCCAAGGAGAGGGTCGGCTTCTCCCTCCACGAGACGATCCTCTACGCGGGCACCGAGACGTCGATGTGGTACGCCAACCACATCGAGGCCGTGGTCTGCGTCGAGGGCGAGGCCGAGCTGACCGACCACGAGACCGGGCGGAGCCACACCATCACGCCCGGGACCATGTACCTCCTGGACGGCCACGAGCGGCACACGCTCAAGGTCAAGGAGGACTTCCGCTGCATCTGCGTGTTCAACCCGCCGGTCACCGGGCGGGAGGACCACGACGAGAACGGCGTCTACCCCCTGCTCACCGAGCCCGAGGAGGTGTGATCACCATGACCATGACCACCACGACGAGCACGACCGCCACCGTCACCGACCTCTACCCCACCCGGGGCACCAGCGAGGTGCTGGTGCCGCGCCAGGACCCGGTCGTGTGGAGCGCGCCCGACGCGCCCGGCCCGATCGACCCCGCCGGACTGGAGTCGTTCGAGCGCGACGGGTTCCTCGCCGTCGACGAGCTGATCTCCGAGGACGAGGTGGCGGTCTACCGGCGGGAGCTGGAGCGGCTGGTCGCGGACCCGGCGATCCGCGCCGACGAGCGTTCCGTCGTGGAGCCGAAGTCGGACGAGATCCGCTCCGTCTTCGAGGTGCACCGGATCAGCGAGGTGTTCGCGGACCTGGTGCGCGACGAGCGAGTGGTCGGCCGCGCCCGGCAGATCCTGGGCTCGGACGTCTACGTCCACCAGTCGCGGATCAACGTCAAGCCCGGCTTCGGCGCGAGCGGCTTCTACTGGCACTCCGACTTCGAGACCTGGCACGCCGAGGACGGGCTGCCGAACATGCGGACGGTGTCCGTCTCGATCGCGCTGACCGAGAATCACGACACCAACGGCGGGCTGATGATCATGCCCGGCTCGCACAGGACGTTCCTCGGCTGTGCGGGCGCCACGCCGAAGGACAACTACAAGAAGTCGCTCCAGATGCAGGACGCGGGCACACCCTCCGACGAGGCTCTGACCAAGCTGGCCTCCGAGCACGGCATCCGGCTGTTCACCGGCAAGGCCGGTTCGGCGACCTGGTTCGACTGCAACGCGATGCACGGCTCCGGCGACAACATCACGCCGTTCCCGCGCAGCAACGTCTTCATCGTGTTCAACAGCGTGGAGAACACGGCGGTCGAGCCGTTCGCGGCGCCGGTGCGGCGGCCCGAGTTCATCGGAGCGCGCGACTTCACTCCGGTGCGGTGACCGCGCGCCGGGCATGAGGCGGCATACGGGAGCGGGCGGTGTCCCCGGGACACCGCCCGCTCCCGTGTCCGGTCAGCCGGCCAGCGCGTCCAGCAGCCGGTCCACCTCCGCGGCCGTGTTGTACAGGTGGAAGGCCGCGCGCAGGTTGCCCGCGCGGTCGGACACCTCGATGCCCGCCTCGCTCAGCCGCGGCTGGCGCGAGCCCAGGCCGGGCACGGAGACGATCGCGGACCCGGGGGCGGGCACCGGCTGGTGGCCGAGCGAGGCGAGCCCGGCCCGGAACCGGTCGGCGAGCGCCACGTCGTGGGCGTGCACGGCGGCCACGCCCAGTTCCTCGATCAGGTCGAGCGAACGGCGCAGCCCGGCGAAGGTGAACAGGGCGTGGGTGAGGTCGAACCGCCGGGCGCTGTGGGCGTACTCGGCGACCGGCCCGTAGGTGCTCTCCCAGGGCCTCTCCCCCGCGACCCAGCCCGCGAGCAGCGGGGTCAGGCCGCCGAAGTCCTCCGGGACGACGAGGAAGGCCGCGCCGTGCGGGCCGAGCAGCCACTTGAAGGAGACGGCGGCGCTGAAGTCGTGGGCGCCCGCGTCCATCGGCAGCCAGCCGGCCGACTGGGAGAAGTCGACGTAGGTGCGGGCCCCGTGGGCGCGGGCGGCCTCGCGCAGGGCGGGCAGGTCGGCAATCCGCCCGTCGGCCGACTGGACGGCGCTGACCGCGACGAGCGCGGTGCCGGGGCGGACGGACTCGGCGATGCGCTCCAGCGGGACCGTGCGGACCTTGAGGTCGCCGCGGACGTGGAACGCGTTCAGCACCGAGGTGAAGTCGCCCTCCGCGGTGAGGACCTCGGCGCCGGCGGGCAGGGAGGCGGCGATCAGCCCGGTGTGCGCGGCGACGGACGCGCCCAGGGCGACCCGGCCGGCCGGCACCCCGGCCAGCCGGGCGTACGCGGCCCGGCACGCCTCGACGTCCTCGTAGAGCGACGTCAGCGGCCTGCCCTCGGCCCGCAGCCGTGCCGCCTCGTGCAGGGCGGTGACGGCACGGGCCGGCAGCAGTCCGTTGCTCGCGGTGTTCAGGAAGGTGGACGTCGGGGTGAACTCGGCACGGGCCAGGTCGTCGAAGGCGCTCCCGGAGATCTTCATGGCTCCACTGTGGTGCCCGGACCGTCTCTCGTCCATTGCGAATTTTTGCCCGGTTTCCCTAAGCCCTGCTTATGCATCGGCTCCGAGCTGCGGTTCCGTCCGCCGTCACGACGGCTGGGGCACCGCGCAGCCGTCCGGGCCGCACGCGTCCGCCGGGCCGTCGTCGAGCAGCCGCAGCGGCGAGCGCTCGCCCCACGCCTGGTCGAGGGCCTGGGCGAAGACCTCGGCGGGCTGCGCGCCGGAGATGCCGTACTGGCGGTCGAGGACGAAGAACGGCACGCCGGTGGCGCCGAGCCGCGCGGCCTCCTGTTCGTCGGCGCGCACCTCGGCGGCGTAGGCGTCGGGGTCGGCGAGCACCGCGCGGGCCTCGTCGGCGTCCAGTCCCGCGGCGGCGGCGATCTCGACCAGCCGCTCGGTGTCGTCGAAGACGGACCGCTCCTCGGCGAAGTTGGCCTCGTACATCAGCTGGATCAGCTCGCCCTGGCGGCCGTACTGCTTGGCGTGGTGGAGCAGGCGGTGCATGTCGAAGGTGCTGCCGTGGTCCCGGCCGCGGGTGCGGTAGGCCAGGCCCTCGGCGGCGGCCTGGACGCCCAGGTTGTCCTCGGCGGCCTGGGCCTGCTCCTCGGAGATCCCGTACTTGCTCGCGATCATCGGGACGACCGGACCGGTGTCGCCCTTGGGGCGCCCCGGGTCCAGTTCGAAGGAGCGGTGCACCACCTCGATCTCGTCGCGGTGCGGGAAGGCCGCCAGCGCCTTCTCGAAGCGGGCCTTGCCCACGTAGCACCAGGGGCAGGCGATGTCGCTCCAGATCTCGACGCGCATGTCTCTCGGCTCTCCAGCTGTTCCGGTCCGGGTACGGAGACTCCCTCCGCGAAGGTAGGTGAACCTTCAACCGGCGGGATTCATTCCCGGCCGGCCCGCCGCTGCCTCGGGCGGCGGGCCGGCCGTCCGTCCGGCCACCCGTCCGGCCGCCGTCCCGGCCGTCCGGTCAGCTGCCGTCGCGCAGGTCGTCGGGCCAGCCGGGCCGGAACGCGATGTGGTCGTACGTCACCACGCAGCCCTCTCCGAGCGGTGACTGCGTCATGAACCCGACCAGGGCGGCCCCGGTCTCCTTCTCGCCGGCCAGCGTGAACAGCCGCACGAACGTCCACCGCTCGCCGTCCCGGGACGCGTGGAAGGCGAAGGCGCGGCCGGTGCGGCTCACCCGGAGCCAGATCGAACTCCCTTCCACGGCGAAGGAGTTGGCGTCGTCGGAGTGCCCCCGGGTGACCACCGTGCAGACGGTGGGCACGTCCGGGGAGTACTCCAGGCACAGCTTGGCCCACGCCCGGTCGCCGACGTGGACGTAGAGCACGCCGGCGTCGAACGCCGCGCCGAACCCGACGGTCACCCGCGCGATCAGCCGGAAGTCCCCCTCCGGCGCGCCCAGCAGCCGGGGCGCGTCGGAGGCCGGCTCCAGCGCCTCCCCGACGGGCGGCACGAACCGGTCCTGCCGGGGCCCGGCCCAACCGGTGAGCACCCCGTCCTCGTACGACCAGTTCCCGTCGGGGCCGTAGCTGCGGAGGGGGAAGGGGAGTTCGGGTATGTCCAGGTCCATCGTCACATTCTCCCGGAGCCCGGCGCGCGCCTCGGACGCCAGGGGCCTGTCGTTCGGGTCATCCCGGCGTCGCGGGCCCCGGGTCGGCCAGGTGGTGCGGTCGCCCGGGGCCGGCCTGATCCGGAAGAAGGGCCCTACCGCTCCAGCACCCCGTCGACCCGCCGGGGCAGCCCGAGCGGATTGTCGTCGCGCAGCTCGGCGGGGAGCAGCGCCTCGGGGGTCCCCTGGTAGACGACGGGCCGCAGCCACCGTTCGATGGCGGTGCCGCCCACCGACGTGGACGTGGACGTCGTGGCGGGGTAGGGCCCGCCGTGGTGCTGCGCCGGCGCGACGGCGACCCCCGTGGGCCATCCGTTCACCAGCACGCGCCCGGCCAGCGGCGTGAGCTCGGCGAGCAGCTCCGCGCCGCGTCCCCCGCCCGCGGCCTCCTCGGCGGACAGGTGCACGGTGGCCGTGAGGTTGCCGGGCAGGCGGGACAGCACCGCCTTGGCCTCGTCGGCGTCCCGGTAGCGGGCGACGACCGTCACCGGCCCGAAGCACTCCTCCAGCAGCAGGTCGTGCTCGCCCTCCCGGGCCAGCTTCGCGGCGGGCACGGTCAGGAAGCCGGGGCTCACGGTGTGCTCCCCGCCCGGGCCCGGCCGCACCGGCGCCTCGACCTCGGGGAGCCGGGCCCGCTCGGCGACCCCGGCGACGAAGTTGTCCCGCATCCGGTGGTCGAGCAGCACTCCGGCGTCGACGGCGCCCACCGCGTCGGTGAGGGACTTGACGAGCCGGTCACCCGCGTCGCCGTCGGGCGCGAGGACGAGTCCGGGCTTCACGCAGAACTGGCCGGCGCCGAGCGTCATGGACCCGGCGAGCCCGGTGCCGATGGCCTCGGGGCGCTCGGCCGCCGCGGCCTCGGTGACCAGGACGGGGTTGAGGGAGCCCAGCTCGCCGTGGAAGGGGATGGGGACGGGGCGGGCGGCGGCCGCGTCGAAGAGGGCCCGCCCGCCGCGTACGGAACCGGTGAACCCGGCGGCGGCGACCAGCGGGTGCCCGATCAGTTCGATGCCCGCCTGGAAGCCGTGCACCAGGCCCAGCACGCCCGCCGGGACGCCGTGCTCGGCGGCGGCCTCCCGCAGCACCTCGGCGACCTGCTCGGACAGGGCCGGGTGGTCGGGGTGGGCCTTGACGACGACGGGGCAGCCCGCGGCGAACGCGCTCGCGGTGTCGCCGCCCGGGACGGAGAAGGCAAAGGGGAAGTTGGAGGCGGAGTAGACGGCGACGACGCCGAGGGGCACCTTGTAGCGCCGCAGGTCGGGGATGGGCGGGGTGGCGGTGTCGTCGGGGTGGTTGATGACGACGTCGAGGTAGGCGCCCTCGTCGACGATGTCCGCGAAGGCGCGCAGCTGGTAGCAGGTGCGGGCGAGTTCGCCGGTGAGCCGGACCGGGCCGAGCGCGGTCTCGGCGTCGGCGGTCTCGACGAGCCGGTCCTTGGCGGCGTCGAGGCGGTCGGCGGCGGTGCGCAGGAAGGCGGCGCGCACGGCGCGGTCGGCGAGGGCACCGCGGGCCTCGTGGGCGGCGCGGACGGCGGCGTCCACGTCCTGGGCTGTGGCCTCGACCGCAACCTGTTCCCGCTGCTTCCCGGTACGGGGGTCGACACTCCAGACTGGTGCTGCTGCCACCACGGGTCCCTCCCAGTGTGTCTCCCGCCCGGCAGGGGCGTTCGATATACTGAACACTGTCTCTGATGATGAACGATCGAGAGACTATTTCCCGTCCAACGAAGGGGTCAAGGGCGATGTCGGCAGGCGAGACGGGCGGCGGAGCGCAGGTCAAGTCGGCGGTGCGGACGGTGGAGCTGCTGGAGTACTTCGCGGCCCGCCCCGGCATGCACTCCCTGGCGTCGGTCCAGGAGGCCGTGGGGTACCCCAAGTCCAGCCTCTACATGCTGCTGCGCACGCTCGTCGAACTCGGCTGGGTGGAGACCGACGCGACCGGCACCCGGTACGGCATCGGCGTGCGGGCGCTGCTGGTCGGCACCTCCTACATCGACGGCGACGAGGTGGTCGCGGTCGCCCGGCCGACCCTGGACCGGCTCTCCGACGACACCACCGAGACCATCCACCTGGCCCGCCTCGACGGCACCAACGTGGTCTACCTGGCCACCCGTCAGTCCCAGCACTATCTGCGCCCCTTCACCCGCGTCGGCCGGCGCCTGCCCGCCCACTCGACCTCCCTCGGCAAGGCGCTGCTGAGCACCTACAGCGACGAGCAGGTCCGCAAGCTGCTCCCGGAGACGCTGCCCGCGCTCACCGAGCACACCATCACCGACCGGGAGAAGCTCATAGCGGAGCTGCACCAGGTCCGCGAGCAGGGCTACGCGGTCGACCGCGAGGAGAACACCCTGGGCCTGCGCTGCTTCGGCGTGGCGATCCCCTACCGCACCCCGGCCCGCGACGCGATCAGCTGCTCGATCCCGGTGGCCCGGCTCACCCCCGCCCACGAACAGATGGTCAAGGACGCGCTGTTCGACGCGCGCGACCGGCTGACCCTGGCGACCCGGAGGCTCTGACCGTGCAGCTCGCACTCCGCCCGGTCCACGACAGCGACCTGCCCGTCTTCTACCGGCAGCTCAACGACCCCGAGTCGCTGCGGATGGCCGCGTTCACCCCGGCGGACCCGGCCGACTGGGACGCCTTCACGGCCCGGTGGCAGGCAATACGCTCCTCCGCCGACGTGCACGCCCGCACGGTGCTGCTCGACGGTGACGTGGTGGGCAACGCGGCGGTCTACGGCGCCCCCGGCGAACGCGAGGTCACCTACTGGGTGGACCGCGCCCACTGGGGCCGCGGGGTGGCCACGGCCGCCCTGCGCGCCCTGCTCGCCGAGGTCCCCGAGCGCCCGCTGTACGCCCGCGCGGCGGCCGACAACACGGGGTCGCTGCGCGTGCTGGAGCGGTGCGGTTTCCGGGTGCGCGCCCGGGAGCGGGGGTACGCGCAGGCGCGGGGCGAGGAGATCGACGAGGTCGTCCTGAAGCTGGAGGGCTGAGCCGGGGCGTCCTCCCCCGCGCGGCGGAGGCGGATCGTCGCGGGGCAGGACGTGCGCCACCGGGTCCGCGCGGGAGCGTGGGGGCATGACGCAGACAGTCGCCGTCTCCGCGCGGACCGGCAGCTCCCCCGCCACCACCGGCCGTGCCCGCAGGATGCTGCGGGCCGTCGCCGTCGTCTCGTGCCTGCCGTACCTGAGTCTCAAGGCCGCCTGGATCGCCGGGAGCCGGCTCGGGATCCCGGACGGCAGTGTGCTGCTGGAGCACCGCACCGCCGTGGCCGTGGCCAACGGCGTCACCGTCCTGATGGACGCGTGCGTGATCGTGCTGGCGCTGGTGCTGACCAGGCCGTGGGGCCGGCGGCTGCCCGCGTGGCTCCTGGCGGTGCCGGTGTGGGTGGCGACCGGGCTGCTCACCCCGATCATGACGGGCTTCCCGGTGCAGCTCCTCGTCGGCGCGTTCGGCGGCGGCGACACGACCGGTGACGGGGGCGAACCCTTCCTGCACAGCTGGGTGTTCGCGGTCGTCTACGGCGGTTTCATCGTGCAGGGCCTCGCCCTCGGGACGCTGTTCGCGCTCTACGCCCGGGACCGCTGGGGCCACCTGTGGCAGGGCCGGGTGTGGGACCAGTCGCGGGCCGTCCTCGGCACCGGGGCCCAGCGGACCGCCGCCGTCACCGCCGCCGTCCTCGCCGTGCCGCCGCTGACCGCGCACCTGCTGTGGGCCTGCGGCGGCACCGTCGGGCTCGACGACGACCTGGTCGCCGGCCGGGCCGGCGGCTTCCACGTCGTGGAGGCCCAGTCCGCGCTCTTCGTCGCGGTCGCCGTCGCCGCCGCGCTGACGCTCGCCTTCCGGCGCGGGCCCGCGCTGCCGGTCGCGGTGCCGCTCACCCTCGCCTGGATCTCCTCGGCGGCCGTGGCCTGCTGGTCGGGGTGGCAGGCGGTGGCCTCGCTGGTCGCCGCGGGGAGCGCCGCCGGACGGCCCACGCCGCTGATGAACGTCACCTACGCTGGCGGCATGATCGTCGGCATACTCGTCGCGGGCCTTGCCGTCCGCTTCCTCGTCGCGCGCGCGGCGGCGACCGGCCGGCCCACGGCGTGAGGGCGTTCCCCCGGGCACTGTTCGGACGGCGGGCGCGCCGGCGCTGGATCCATCTGATCCTCGGCGGCGCGCTCGCCATGCCGTACGTGTTCGTCGGCCAGCTCGTCGTCGGGCCCGCCGTGGACGCCCGGTACGTCTTCCAGGACCTGTTCCTGCAACTGGCCTCGTTCGCCGTCGGACTGCCGCTCGCCGCCGTCACCGCGCTGTTCCCGCTCACCCGGCCCCTGGAGTCCGGCGCGGTGCGCTGGCTGTGCGGGGTGGCTCCGGACCTGCTCGCCTACGGCCCCGCCCGCTCCCGGGCCGCCAAGGGGCGTACGGCCGCCTGGTTCACCCTGCATCTCGGGCTGGGCGGGATCATCTCCGGGATGTCGCTGGCGCTGCCGCCGTTCGCCGTCTTCCTGATCCTGCTGCCGGCCCTCGCCCGGTTCCACGCCGACGCGGTCGACCTGCCCGCGTCCCTCGACCACACCTGGGTGTACGCGCTGGCGCCGGCCGTGGGCGTGGCGTCGCTGCTGGCGCTGGCGGCCTGCGCGGCCGGCTGCGGTGCGCTGCTCGCCCGCTGGGCGCCCGCGCTGCTCGGCCCGGCGCCCGAGGACCGGCTGGCCGCCGCCGAGCGGCGCGCCGCCGACCTGGCCGTGCGCAACCGGCTCGCCCGCGAGCTGCACGACTCCGTCGGCCACGCGCTCAGCGCGGTCACCCTCCAGGCGAGCGCCGCCCGCCGGGTGCTGGACAGCGACCCGGAGTTCGTGCGCGAGGCGCTGGCCGCGATCGAGGACACCACCCGGCGCACGGTGGGCGAACTGGACGCGGTGCTGGGCGTGCTGCGGGACGGCGACACACCCGGTACGGCTCCCGCGCCCACCCTGGACGCCGATCTCGGCGGTCTGCTGCGCCGCACCCGCGCGGGCGGCCTGCGGGTGCGCTGCGAGCTGGGCGTGGACCCGGCCGCGCTGCCGCCGCTGCTGTCCCGCGAGGCGTACCGCATCGTGCAGGAGGGGCTGAGCAACGCCCTGCGGCACGGCGGCCCCGGTGACGGCGCGGACCACGGGGTGGCGCTGCGGGTGGCGCGGGCCGGCGACCGGCTGGAGATCACCGTCGAGAACCCGCTGACCGGGTCCGCCCCGTGCCGCCCGGGAGGCGGGCACGGGCTGCGCGGCATCGCCGACCGGGCCCGGCTGCTGGGCGGCACCTCGGAGGCGGGCCCGGCCGGCGGGATGTGGCGGCTGCGCGTACGTCTGCCGATGAAGGACCCCGCGTGAGAGGACCCCTATGACCGTCCCTTCCCCCGTGCGCGTCGTCGTCGCCGACGACGAGCGGATGGTGCGCACCGCGCTGCGCGCCATCCTCGCCGCCGAACCGGACCTGGAGGTCGTCGGCGAGGCGGCGACCGGCGCCGAGGCGGTGTCGGTGGTGCGTGAGCTGCGGCCGGACGTCGTCCTGATGGACGTCCGGATGCCCGGGGTCGACGGGATCCGGGCCACCGAGCAGATCCTCGCCACCCTGGCCGGGCCGCCCCGGATCGTGGTCGTGACGACCTTCGAGAACGACTCGTACGTGTACGACGCGCTGCGCGCCGGCGCCGCCGGGTTCCTGCTGAAGCGGGCGGACGCGGACGCGCTGGTGCAGGCGGTCCGGCTGGTGGCGCACAGCGACACCCTGCTGTTCCCGTCGGCCGTGCGGGAGCTGGCGCTGCGGCACGCGCGGGCGCACCCCGCGCCCCCGGCGTGGGTGGCGCGGCTCACGGCCCGGGAGAGCGAGGTGCTGCGGCACATGGCGGGCGGGCTGACCAACGCGGAGATCGCCCGGCGCATGGACGTCGGCCCGGCCACGGTGAAGTCGCACGTGGCGGCGGTCCTGGCGAAGGTGGGCGTGCGGGACCGCACACAGGCGGTGATCGCGGCGTACGAGGCGGGCTTTCTGAGGACCGGATGAGAAAACGGATGGAAGGGAACGTTTCTGCCGCTTCCGCTCGTCTGTCCGGACGTCATGAACAAGACGATCAGGCGCGCGTCGGTCTTCGCGCTGCTCCTGGTGCTCGCCCTGCTGGTGAGGGCGACCTGGGTGCAGTTCTACGAGGGCCAGGCGCTGGCGGACGACAAGAACAACCGGCGGAACGTCATCGAGCAGTACAGCGAACCGCTCGGCGACATCGTCGTGGGCGGCGAGGCGGTCACCGGCTCGGCGCGGACGAAGAGCGGGGACCTCGGGTACAAGCGGACGTACAAGGACGGCGCGCTCTACGCGGCGGTGACCGGCTACAGCTCGCAGGCCTTCGGCGCCACCCAGCTGGAGGGCGTCTACCAGGACCTGCTGGACGGCACGGACCCGCGACTGAAGTCGGTGCTGGACACGGTCACCAACGGGCGCTCCGACCCCGGTGACGTGATCACCACGATCGACCCCGGGGTGCAGCGGGCGGCGTACGAGGCGCTGGGCGACAAGAAGGGCGCCGCCGTCGCCGTCGACCCCGCGACCGGACGGATCCTGGCGGTCGTCTCCACCCCGTCGTACGACCCGTCGCGCATCACCACCGGCGACTCCGAGGCGTGGACGCGGCTCACCGGGGACGAGGACAAGCCGATGACCAACCGGGCGCTGCGCCAGCCGCTGCCGCCGGGCTCCACCTTCAAGCTGGTGGTCGCGGCGGCGGCGCTGGAGGACGGGCTGGTCTCCTCGGTGGACGCGCCCACGGACAGCCCGGACCCCTACCCGCTGCCGCTGTCCTCCAGGAACCTGACCAACGAGAACCCGGACGCGCCCTGCGCGAACGCGTCGCTGCGCGTCGCGCTCCAGTACTCGTGCAACAACGTCTTCGGCAAGCTGGCCGTCGACCTCGGCCAGGACGAGGTCCGCGCGATGGCGGAGCGGTTCGGCTTCAACGACGCCGAGCAGGACGTCCCGGTGCGCGCGTACGAGAGCGTGTACCCCCGGGACATGGACGAGGCGCAGACGGCCCTGTCCGGCATCGGCCAGTTCGACGTCACCGCGACGCCGCTGCAGATCGCCATGGTGTCGGCGGCCCTGGCCAACGACGGCAAGCTCGTCGCGCCGCACATGGTGTCGCGGATCACCGGCCAGGACGGCGAAGTGCTGGAGGACTACGACGACGACCCCGCCGTCAAGGAGATCGTCAGCCCGGAGACGGCCGAGCAGCTGCGGTCGGCGATGCGGACGGTCGTCGAGGAGGGCACCGGGACGAACGCGCGGTTCCCCGGCGCCACGGTCGGCGGCAAGACGGGCACCGCCCAGCACGGCGAGAACAACAGCAAGACGCCGTACGCCTGGTTCACCTCCTTCGCCGAGTCGGACACCTCGGGCGAGAAGGTCGCCGTGGCGGTGGTGGTCGAGCAGTCGGACGCGGCGCGTTCGGAGGTCAGCGGCAACGGGCTCGCCGCACCGGTGGCCAAGGCCGTGATGCGGGCCGCGCTGGAGGACTGAGCACGGGCGGCGGCGGCCGGCCCGCGGGCCTTCTCCGTTCCCCGTGAGGGAAGTTCGGTCCGCCACACGGCATTCGAAACCTCGTACGACCCGCTGGTACAGTTCCGGGTCTCGTCCTGGCGTACGGCTGTTCGACGCCGGGGAATCGCTACGAGGAGACCGCCCGTGGGCACAGTCGTCGACGACGCCGCCTCCGTGGAGTTCCATGCCTTCTTCGAGCGGCACTACGCCGAACTGGCCCGCCTGGCCCACCTGCTGACGGGTGAGGCGGACGCCGCCGACGACATCGCGGCGGACGCCCTGCTGGCGCTGTGGCACCGCTGGGACCGGGTGCGCGCGGCCGACCACCCGGTGGCGTACGCGCGCGGGGTCGTGGCCAATCTGGCCCGCACCCGGATCCGCGGCGCGGTGCGCGAGCGGCGCAGGATCGCCCTGTTCTGGTCGCAGCGCGAGGAGAGGACCGAGAACCCGGACGTCGCGGGTGTCGTCGACGTCCAGGACGCGCTGCGCCGGCTGCCGTTCCGCAAGCGGGCCTGTGTGGTGCTGCGGCACGCCTTCGACCTCTCGGAGAAGGACACCGCCCTGGCCCTGGGTGTGTCGGTGGGTACGGTGAAGAGCCAGACCTCCAAGGGAATCGCCGAGCTGCAGAGACTGCTCGGCACACAGCAGGCTTCACGGCGGGTGCGTGCGGCGATGGCGCGGACCGGCCAGGCCGCGGGAAGGGACCGATGATGCGGCGGGACGTGCACGAGGAGCTGCGCGCCCGGCTGCGGGAGGCGGCCGAGGCCCATCAGCCGGACCGGGCGCGCATGCTGGCCAGGATCGAGCGCGGCATGGCCGAGGAGGCCCGCCCGGCCGCTCACCGGGCCACCCGGCCCCCGGTGTCCGGCTGGCTGCGGGTGGCCGGGGCCACCGCCGCCGTCGCGGGCGTGCTCGCGGTGGGCGGGTACGCGGTGGCGTCCGCCGTGAAGTCGGACCACGCTCCCCCGCAGGGCACGGTCGCGGTCACGTCGACGCCCGCCCCGTCACCGGAGGCGACCGGCAGGCCGCCCGTCCTCCCCGCGGACCCGACGCCGAGCGCCCCGCCCACACGGCGGGAGGAGCCCGCCGTGCCGTCGACGACGGCGCCGCCCTCCGGCAGCCCGTCGTCGGCGCCCCCGCGGCCGCCGGCCGGTGGTGACGTCGAGGACGGCCCGCTCTGGTCGGACGGCTCGGTGGACCCGCACAGCAACGAGTTCTGGGCGCAGAGCAACGTCACGCTGAAGACCCGGGGGCAACTGACGGAGCTGGTCGTCCTGCTGCGGGTGGCGCAGACCGGCGGGGTGTCCGCCACGGGCGCCTGGCGGTCGCTGCCGGAGGACGACTTCGAGCTGACGGTCGGCGAGGAGGACGGGTTCCTCGTCTACACCTGGCGGCTGAAGGAGGGCCGTACGGTGCCGGCGGGCGAGTGGGTGTTCGCGGGACAGTACGACCATGAGCGCGGCGGCCGGGACGCCGGGGACGACAGCTACGCGGCGACGGCCCGCAGCGGGTCCGAGGAGCTGTCCGTGGCGGGCGACTTCGCCCCGCGCGGGGAGCCGTGAAAAAAATTCCGATGACGCGGCAACCCTTTCCCCGGCGGTGGCGACCAGGAGACGCAAGGTTTCCCTCCCACGCAAGGAATGGCATGACAGCACGAGCCGAACAGCGCGTCCGCCACCGCCGCCGCGTCACGAAACGACGCGCGGCGATCGCCGGCGCCGCCGCCCTGGGCCTCACCGGGGCGGCGATCGTCACCACGACGATGCTGTCCTCCGCGGGCGCCGCGTCCTCGTGGCCGACGGCCAAGGGACCCAAGGCCGTCAGCAGCACCATCCCCGTCTCGGGGACGTACGACGGCGGCTACAAGCGCTTCTACGGCACCGGCGAACTCGGCGGCACCGGGCAGGACGAGGGCCAGGACCCGCTGTTCAAGCTCGCCGACGGCGCGGTGCTGAAGAACGTCATCCTCGGTGCCCCGGCGGCCGACGGCATCCACTGCACGGGCAGTTGCACGCTGCAGAACGTGTGGTGGGAGGACGTCGGCGAGGACGCCGCCACCTTCAAGGGCAAGTCGGCCTCGGCCGTGTACACCGTGTACGGCGGCGGCGCGCGGAAGGCCGACGACAAGGTCTTCCAGTTCAACGGCGCGGGCAAGCTGGTCGTGACCAAGTTCCAGGTCTCGGACTTCGGCAAGCTGGTGCGCACTTGCGGCAACTGCTCGACGCAGTACAAGAACCGCCAGGTGATCGTCGACGACGTCGACGTCACCGCGCCCGGCAAGTCGATCGTCGGCATCAACGCCAACTTCGGTGAGACGGCCTCCCTGCGCAACGTGCGCATCCACGGTGACAGCGGCAAGAAGATCAAGCCGTGCACCCGCTTCCAGGGCAACGACACCGGCAAGGAGCCGAAGGAGCTGGGCACCGGCCCGGACGGCACGCACTGCCGCTACACCGCCTCGGACCTCACCTACCGGTAGGCCCCCAGCCACCGGTCCGAGCCCCCCTCGGTCCGGTCGCCGGTGCCGGTGCGAGCCCCCCTCGCCCGGCACCAGGAACGCCCCCGCCGGTGACGACCGGCGGGGGCGTTCGCCCACCCGGGCGGGCGCGCGGGGGCCGCCGCGCCCGGTACGGAGGTGCGCCTCACAGCACGTCGTCGAGCCAGGCGAACACCTCGTCCTGCATGCGGCCGCTGAAGACGTGGCCGAGGTCCGGCCACGTCCTCAGCCGCAGCCGCTCCTCGGCGCCGTGGAACCGCCACACGGCGCGCAGCTTGTCGTGGGCCGCCCGTACCCCCTCGGCGCGGAACAGGGGGTCCCGGCCGCCGTGGAGGAAGAGCATCGGCCTGGGCGCGGCGATGCTCGCGACGTCGGGCAGGTCGAGGTGCCGGGCGAGTCCCGGATGGAGCGTGTAGTAGGCCGACTGTCCGCGCAGCGCGTTGTCGCCGGGCACCAGCATCTCCTTCAGGCCGGTCATCCAGCACACGCTCGCCGCGGCGGCGAGGTGGTCGCCGAGCGCGGCCGTCTGCCAGGCCCGGTAACCGCCCATCGAGAAGCCGAGGGCGGCCACCCGGCGGCCGTCGACCCGGTCGAGTCCGGCCAGGAACGCGGCGGCGCGGGCGTCCTCCCGCGCCATGAGCCCGGCGAGGGACGACCCGAGCTGGTAGAAGTGCGCGGCCAGCGCCTGCTGCTGCCCGTACGCGAGCGGCCCCCGGTCGCCCCAGCCCGGTGCGTCCAGGCACAGCACGACGTGGCCGCGCCGGGCCAGCTCGTCGCCGACGAACCGCCCGCCGAAGCAGCGCCGCGCCCACTCCCGCGCGGAGGCCAGCCGGGTGTCGTCGTACCAGGGCCGGACCAGTTTCTCCTTGCCGATGTCGAACCTGGACCCGTGGTCGTGCAGCAGCAGCACCGCCGGGAACGGCCCGCGCCCGTGCGGGGTGAGCAGAACGCCGCGGACGCGTTCGTAGCGGGTGAGGGAGAGGGTCACCAGCTCCCGCGTGTACCCGTCCCCTTCCTCCCGCCCGCCGTACTCGGGGGCGTACGGCGTCCCGTCCTGCCGGCCGACCAGCAGGTGCGCCTCGACCGTGGCACGGGCGGCCCGCCGCCACGCGCCGAAGTCGCGGACGGGCGAGTTGCCCCAGGCGAGCGGGAAGGTCAGTTCCTCCTTGAGCGCCGGCGGCGGCTCAGGCATCCGGCCGCCAGTCGCCGAGGTACGCGCGCCTGGTGTGCTCGCCCGCCTGGGCGGCGGTCAGCCGCGGCCGGTTCTCCGGGACGGTGATCCGGGCGCCGGGGCCCAGATTGCGGTACTCGGTGAACCGCTGCTCCTGCCACGGGAAGGCGTCCGACATGCTGGCGTAGGGCGTGACCGCGTCGATGCCGGTGCCGAGCCAGGTGTCGCGGACCACGAGGGACGGCCGGGCGGTCGGGTCGGAGCTGGGCACCCAGGGGCGGGCCAGCTTGTAGTACCCGTCGGGCGCCTCGCTGCTGATCCGGCTGCGGGTGACGAGGAAGCCGCGCGGGTTGGGTCCCGCGGTCGACGGGGCGAAGACGAAGCCGTACGGGGCTGCGGCCAGGTCGGTGCGGTTCAGGGTGTGGAAGCGGCAGTGCTCGAAGACGGCGGTGGCCCGGCCGAAGACGAAGTCGACGTCGCCCTCGACGTAGCAGCGGGAGAAGTACTGGCGGGCGAAGACGCCCAGCGCGGCGGTGTCGGCGTAGAGGGTGTCCTGGTGGCCGAGGAAACGGCAGTGGTGGAAGGCGGAGCGGTCGCCCGTCACCTTGATGGCGACGGCCTGGGTGCCGGAGGTGCCCGGGTGGCCGGCGCGCAGCCAGTCGTTGGCGAAGGTGATCCGGTGGGCGGTGAAGCCGTCGGCGCGGACGGTGGTGGTGGCCGATCCGCTGGTGCCGTGGGTGCCGCCGCCGGGCTTGGGGGTGCCGGCCGCGTTGTCGTACACGATCACCACGTCGCGCGGGCCGTGGCCGGCGCCGATCCAGGTCATCCCGGTGCGGCCGGCGTCGACGGAGACGGTCTCCCGGTAGACGCCGGGGGCCAGGACGAGGGTGCGGCCGTTGCCGTCGGCGGCGGTCACGGCGGCCTGCACGGTGGTGAAGTCGCCCCGGCCGTGCGGGTCGACGTACAGGGTGCCCGGGGTGAGGCGGGCGGCCGGGGAACCGTACCGGCCGAACGGGCGGGGCCCGCCCGCCGCCCGTGCGGGGAGCGCGGTGACGGCGAGCGCGGCGACCGCGCCGGCGCTCGCCGTCAGCAAGCCGCGCCGGGACGGGGGGAGGTGGGGCGAGGGCATGCGGTGCTCCTTGGGGGTGCGGCCGGGGACCGGTGCGGCGGCGCGCTCCGGCCCCCGGCCGGGCGGGGATGTCAGCGGACGCGTCCGGCGCCCGCGCGGTGGTCGACGAGGGCGGGGACGGCCCGGGGGTGGTCGACCCGGGTGCGCAGGGTGGGCGTCCAGCCGGCGCCGGACTGGAGGGTCTCGGCGGGGATCTGCGCGTTGTGGACGGCGATCAGGTCGGTGGGCTTGCCGTTGACGTAGTTGTGCTCGGCGGTGAGCGGCGCCTCGCTCCACTTCTTCAGCACCTTGCCGGTGCTGACGCCGGGTGCCAGGGAGAAGGCGTTGTGGGTGGCGTGCAGCCGGGAGTGGGCGCCGATGCCGAAGACGTAGCCGAACTTCTGGCCCTTGGTGACCACGAAGTGGTTGTTGTACGAGTCGACCTGCCCGAACCGGACGCGTGGCGCCCGCTCGACGATGCCCTCGAAGCGGTTGTGGTGGAGGGTGACCCGGAGTTTGCCCGTGTCGGTCGCCCCCGCGCTGTCGCTGTTGCCGATGAGCATGGTCTTGTCGTGGTCCCGGAAGGAGTTCCACGAGACGGTGACGAGGTCGCCGCCGCGCACCACGTCGACCAGTCCGTCGTGCTGCTGGTAGACCTTGCCGAAGTAGCTCGGCAGGGCGCTGTCGGGGTGGCGGCCGTCGGTGAGCGTGTTGTGGTCGATCCACACGTGGGTGGAGCCGTACACGACCACGCCGTCGTACTCGGAGTTCCAGGCGCCGGTCCCGTTGTCGTCGGTCGGGTCCCACTGCGGGAAGCAGTCGACCGGGGCCTCGATGGTGAGGTTGCGGATGATGACGTTGTCGACGCCGCGGATTTGGAGGCTGCCGCCGAGGATCCCGGAGTTGCGGCCGACGCCGATGATGGTGGTGTCGGCCGGGACGTTCGCCTTGATGGCCTTGTCCTGGCGGGCGGCCGACGCGGCCCGCAGATCCTCCTGCTCGCCGCTGACGGGCTTGTCGTTGCCCCAGACGGCCGGGTCGTAGTCCGCGAGGTAGCGCTGGAAGTCGTAGCCCTCGGCGGCGAAGGCGTCGCAGCCCTCGGACACGGCGTCGATCATGCCCTTGACCTTGATGATCCGGGGCGCGGTGCCGCCGTCCGCCAGGGCGGCCCGGAACTCGTCCCAGGTCGTCACGGTGTGGACGTGCGCGGCGTCGGCGGCCGCTCCGCCGGTGGTGCCGGTGCCCGCGGAGGCCCAGCCGTCGCCGGCGGCCAGCACCTGGCGGCCGGGGTCGCGGGACCCGGGGTGGGCGGTGGCGGTCCCGGTGACGCCGAGGACCAGCGCGACGCACCCGGTGAGGGCGACGCTCCGCACGGCCGTTCTTATGGCATGGGCATGCCAGTTCTGTGTGTTCATGGTGCGGCTCTCTCTCGACAGTGGAATGGATTCAGACGGCGGCCGGCGGCCACTCGATCCACGACTCGGGGATTTCCTCGTCGAGCCGGCGCACGTCCCGCGGGCCCAGCACCCGCGTGCGCAGCAGCTCCCGCACCACCAGCCGCGCCACGGCGATCGCACCAGGCGGGTCGAAGTGCGTGTTGTCCTGCTCGGACGCCGTCCAGTTGAAGTACCTCTTGGTTTCCTCGGCGCCCAGCTCCTGCCACAGCGCGAGCGACAGCGCCTGCACGTCCAGCAGCGCCACGCCCTCCTCCCGGGCGAGCGCGCGCATCGCCGCCGGGTACTCGCCGTGGCTCGGCAGCGCCCTGCCCTGCGCGTCGAACCTGCGCCGCTCCACGGAGGTGGCCAGCACCGGCCGGGCCCCCCGGGCGCGGGCGCCGTCGAGGTACAGCCGCAGGTGGTCCTGGTAGGTCGTCCACGGCTCGGTGTACCGGGCGGGGTCACCGCTCTTCTGGTCGTTGTGGCCGAACTGGACGATCAGCACGTCGCCCGGCCGGATCCGGCCGAGGATCACGTCGAGCCGGCCCTCTTCCACGAAGCTCTTCGAACTGCGGCCGTTCACCGCGTGGTTCGCGACCGGCCGGTCCTTGTGCAGGAAGAAGGGGAACGCCATCCCCCAGCCGGTCTCCGGCGCCGCGTCCGCGTACTTCTGCGCGGCGGTCGAGTCCCCGGCGATGTGGATCACCCGGCGGTGCCGCCCTTCCGATGCCTGCGCGGCACCGTCGACGGAGAGCGCGAGCGGAGCGGCGGCCAGCGCCGAAGCGACCTGCCTGCGGGAAATGGACACGGGGGCGCCTTTCGAACTGCTGATGAGCTGACAGGGGGCACGCGGGGAACCGCACGAGGAAACCAGGGACGGCCCGCGGCCCGCGCGGCACGGACCGCCCCAAGGCGAACCCGGCGGCCTACTGGTTGCGCTGCTTCCACTCGGCCTGGGCCTCGTTCAGCTGCTCGGCCAGCCCGTCCAGGAACTTCTTCGCCGACATGGTCCCCAGCAGCACCTTCTGGAAGTTCGGCTCGTTCTCCGCCTTCGAGATGGTGTTCCAGTCCGGCAGGTAGTACGGCAGCTGGACGATGGTCGTGGACCCGTCGCTCAGCACCTGAGCGGCCAGCTTCGTCGGCTCGGCCTTCGCGACCCAGGGGTCCTTCGCCGCGTCCATGTTCGCCGGCACCTGCCCCGCCGACTCGTTGAACTTCGAGTTCTCCTCGTGGGAGAGCGCGAACTCGATGAACTTCCAGGCGGCTTCCTTGTTCTTGGAGTTTTTGAACAGTCCCAGCCCGTCCACCGGGTTGGACACCTGGACCCGCTTGCCGCCGGGGCCGGTCGGCTGCGGGATGCCCCGGAACTTGCCGACGCCGAACGCCTTCACGTGGTCCTGGTAGGAGCCCAGGTTGTGGTTGAGCATGCCGATGGTGCCGGAGTCCCACTGGGCGACCATCTTGGTGAAGTCGTTGTTGAGGTCGGCGGAGGGCGTGACCTTCTTGTACAGCGCCGCGTACTTCTCCAGCGCGGCGATGTTCCTCGGGTCGTTGACGGTGGTCTTGTCGCCCTCCCAGAACGAGGTGATCCCGCTCTGCCCGTACATCGCGTCCAGGGCCTGCGCGATGGAGCCGGCGCCGCCGCGGATGGTGTACCCGAACCGGTTCCTCTTCACGTCGGTCAGCTCGTTCGCCGCCGTGAAGAAGGCCTCCCAGGTGGTCGGCGCCTGCAGGCCCGCCTTCTCGAACAGGTCGGTGCGGTAGTACAGCACACCGTTGTTCGCGGAGGTCGGGACGGAGTACAGGGTGCCGTCGCCGCCGCCCGCGGCCTTCATGGACGTCAGCATGTCCTCGTTGAGCTTGCCGTTCAGCGGGGACCCGGCGAGCCGGTCGTCCAGCGGCTCCAGCGCGCCCTGGGCGGAGAACCCGGCGAGCATGGCCGCGCCGACCCCGCCGACGTCGGGCAGCCCGCCGCCCTGGATGGCGGTGTCGACCTTGGACTGGTACTCGGTGGAGGAGATGCCGACGTACTCGACGTCGATGTCCGGGTGGGCCTTCTCGAAGTCGGCGATGATCTCCTTCCAGATGTCGGTGCGCACACCGCCGTTGTTGTCCCAGAAGACGATCTTGCCCTTGCCGCTGCCCTCGGCGCCCTCGCCGCCGCCCCCGCCGCTGCCGTCGTCGCCGCAGGCGGTGGTGGTGAGCGCGAGAACGGAGCCCAGGGCGACGGCGATGGCAGCGCGCCTGCTTCTGCGGATGCTGATCTTCATTGGTCGGCTCTCTTCTTGGTTCCAGCGGGATGTGAAGTCGTGGGGGGGTCAGTGGTGGGCGTGCGGCGCGCGGCCGGCCGTGCCCGGGAGGTGGTCGGGGGCCGTGTGCCGCGCGGCCTCGGTGGCGTCGCCGGGCCGCGGCCGGTCCGCCGCGGGCAGCGGGGCCGCGGCGGCCGGCACCTGGGCCACGGCCGCCGGTTCCCCGCCCGGCTGCCGGGACGGGCCGAGGTGGCGGGTGCCGGCCGGCGCGTCGCTGACGATCCCCGGCCGGGTGCCCGGAAGGCCGTACGGGTTGCCCGTGCGGGCCGAGCCGGCCGTGGCGTGACCGTGGCCGGTGCGCGCGGACCCGTCGGGGCCGCTGCCGGGGGTGAGGCCGCGCGCCGTGGTGTCACCGGCGGGGATCCGTGCGGTCGCGCTCCCGGTGGAGGCGCCGTACGCGGCGGGCGTGCCGTAGACGATGACGGTGCCGGAGCGGTTCTGTCCAGCCCCCTGCGGCACGATCTTCGGCTCGGTCGCGGGGGCGTGGACCGTGGCGCGGCGCGGGCGGGGCGCGACGGTGGCGGGAACGCCGTCGGCGTGCGGCACGGCGGCCGGCGCGGCCGTGTGGCCGGCGGGCACCCGCGGTCCGGAGGAGCGCGGCGCGGGCGCGGGTACGGCGGCGGGGTCCAGCCGGTGGGCGTGGGCGTCCCGCGGTGCGAGGGCCGTGCCCCCCGCGTCGTGCCGCCCGGTGGCGTCCCGCTGGGCGGTCCCGCGCGTGGCGGCGGCACCGGCCGTGCCGGACGCGTGCGGCCGGGCGGTGTCCGTCCCCGAGGCGGGCGGGGCGACCCCACGCGGGGCGGCCTGCGCCTCCCCGAGGAGGCCGAGGCCCAGTGCGGTGACCAGGCCGAGCACGGCGGCCACCACCTTGCCGTGCCCCGGTCTCGGCAAGCGCTTGCCAGGGGGGTGCGTCATTGCGGCTCCCAACGGGCGTGACGAGGGGGTGGATCAGAGCGCGGTGATGCGGAACCGGGTGAACGTGGCCGCGCCCGCGTGCAGGTCGGGGTGGCCCCGGCCGTCACCGGGGGCGAGTGCGAAGAGGCCGAGCAGGGCGCCGACCCAGCGCCACGGGGTGGCGGCGAAGACCTGACCGGACGGGCGTGGGCCGTCGCCCAGGTCGTGGACGAAACGGCAGCGCGCCCCGGGCCGAATCTCGATCCGGAGCCTGGCCCGCCCCCCGGGCGCGGGCACCGGGCGGGCGGCGTCGCGCTCCCGCTCGGCGGTGCCCTCCGCGAACCGGTGGACGAGCTGGACCGACCCGTCGGCCCCCCGTTCCAGCCCGATCCAGGCGAAGGCGTCCCCGAGCACCGCGAGTCCGGCGCGGGCGCCGGGTTCCTCGCTGTCCAGGCGCAGTTCGGCCTCGACGGCCGAGGGGATGCCGGGCAGGCGCTGCGTGAGCACGTTCGGCAGCCTGCGCAGGTCGTGCGCGTCGGCCGAGCGGACGCAGGTGAGCCGGAGTCCGTCACCGGAGTGCTGGGTGGCCCAGCCGTCGCGCGGATTGGCCGTCCACTGCCACTGGCGGCCGTACCGCCCGCCGGGGAAGTCGTCGTCGGTGGCGGGCGCGGCGGGCTGCTGCGGCGGCAGGCCGGGCCGCCGGTGGACGGCCACGGGTGCGCCGTCGTCGCCCATCACCGGCCAGCCGTCGGCATCCCAGCGCATCGGCTGGAGGTGCACGACCCGGCCGTAGGCGCCGCGCTGCTGGAAGTGGACGAACCAGTCCTCGCCGGACCCGGTGCGCACCCAGCCGCCCTGGTGGGGGCCGTTGACGTCGGTGTCCCTCTGTTCGAGGACCACCTTCTCCTCGTACGGCCCGAAGAAGTCGCGGGAGCGGAAGGCGCCCTGCCAGCCGGTCTCCACTCCCCCGGCGGGGGCGAGGATCCAGAACCAGCCGTCGTGCCGGTAGAGCTTGGGGCCCTCCAGGGTGAACCAGCCGGGGATGCGGTCGCCGTCCACGATCAGCTTGCCCTCGTCGAGCAGTGAGCTGCCGTCGGGGTGCATCCGGTGGCCGGTGAGGCGGTTCTTGACGCCCGAGCGGGACTTGGCCCAGGCGTGCACCAGGTACGCCTCGCCGGTCTCCGCGTCCCACAGCGGGCAGGGGTCGATCAGGCCCTTGCCCTCCTTCAGCAGGTGCGGCCTGGTCCAGGGACCGCGGATCTCCGGGGCGTTGACCTGGAAGATGCCCTGGTCGGGGTCGCCCCAGAAGATCCAGAACCGGTCGTCGTGGTGGCGGATCGACGGCGCCCAGACACCGCAGTCGTGGCGCGGCCGCCCGAATCGCGCCGCCGGTTCCAGCCGGTCGAGCGCGTGGCCGACCAGGGTCCAGTTGACGAGGTCACGGGAGTGCAGCAGGGGCAGTCCGGGGACCCGGCCGAAGCTGGAGGCGGTGAGGTAGAAGTCGTCGCCGACGCGGACCACGTCCGGGTCGGACCAGTCGGCGTTCAGGATCGGGTTGGTGTACGTCCCGGCCGGCGCCTGGCCTCGGTGGGTCACGGGGTGACCGCCTTCCGGATCAGGGCCGCGGCCTCGGCGCGGTCGAGGCGGCCGTCGGCGACCACGGTGACGATCCGCCGGACGACGGTCTCGCCGGGCGGGACCGTCAGCCGCTCGGCGTGCGCCAGGGAGGAGCCGACGCCCGGGTACTCGGCGGTGCGCACGAACCACGGGTCGCGGCGGGTGGCGTCGGTGGCGCCCGCGAAGACCAGCGTCCAGGACGTGCCGGCCAGCGCGAGCCAGTCCGCGCGGGCTTCGTGCACCGCCTGCTCGCCCTCGGCGTCCGCGGTGAAGACGTCCGGCGCGGACGCCTCCTTGCGGGCCCGCCAGAAGAAGCCCCCGTAGGCCGCGCCGGGGCGCCCGTTGGTGGCGGGGCTGCCGATGGTCAGCGGTGCGGCGGCGGGGTTGGTGAGGGCGAAGGTGAAGTCAAGCGCCCAGGCGGTGCCGGTGAGCGCGGTGGCGGCGACGGTGCGCCGCTCGCGCAGCACCTCGGTGCCCGCCGCGACCCAGCGCAGCTCCTCGACGAAGCCGTCCGGGTCGCGCAGCTGGAAGCCCGTGTGCCGCTGGGCGCCGTGGTTGTCCAGCTCGGTGGGTCCCCGGTCCCGGACGAAGGTGCGTCCGCCCCAGAAGTTGTGCCCCCCGGCGTCGGGAACGGCGACACCGACGCCGAGGTGGTGCGGGTGGTCGGCGGGGCTCAGTTCGGTGACCGAGGTGCCGGACAGAGTGGTGACGGGGTGCAGGAAGGGGCGCGGGGAGAGCCGGGCGGGCAGTTCGGGCCGGGTGACGTACCGGCCCACCGGCCTGCCGGCGACCCGCAGCACCGTGCTGTCGTCGCTGGTCATGGAGTGCTCACCTCTCTCGGGGCGGCCCACGGGGCCGTCAGCTCGGAGTACAGGGCGAGGGTGTCGGCGGCGGCCGCGACCAGGCCGTCCACGCCCGGCACGATCCGGCGCTCCTCCCCCGGCGCCCGGTGCCAGGCGGACGCCGGGAGCGGGGCGGGGTCGGGGGCCAGCCGGACGGCCTCGACGACCTTCATGAAGGCGCCGGTCGTCTCCGGCGGCACGAGCAGGCCGGTGCCGTCCGTGACGTGGCCGGCCAGGTTCTCCAGCAGATCGGTGCGGCCGTACTCGAACTCCTCGGGGCCGTGGCCCGCGCGCTGGAGCAGCACCCGGTCCTGCTTGTACCAGAAGGTGATCCGGCCCCGGCTGCCGTGCACCAGGACGTACGGCTCATCCGGGTGCTCGGCGCACAGGGTGGCGGCGACGGTGACCGGGTGGCCCTCGGCGGTGGTGACGCGGACGCAGGAGGTGTCGTCGGACTCGATGGCGTTGGCCCGCCACAGCTCGGTCTCGATCGCGGTGACGTCCTCGGCGCGGGTGCTGCCGGCCAGGGCGAGCGCGGTGGCGACGGCGTGCGCCAGGGGGTTGGTGAGCGCCCCGTCGATCACGTCCACGCCGTTCAGCCGCCGCTTGCCCGCCCACGGGGCGCGCCGGAAGTACGCCTCGTCGCGGGCCCAGGCGCCGGCTCCGCCGATGCCGGTGACCGTGCCGATCGCCCCGTCGGCGATCAGCTCCCGGATCGCGGGCACGGCGTGCGAGCCCAGCGACTGGAAGCCGATCTGGCAGGCCACGCCCGCCTCGGCGACCCCGTCGGCCATCCGCCGGAACTCGGCGTAGGACGGCGCGGGCGGCTTCTCCAGCAGCAGGTGCACGCCTCGGCGGGCGGCGGCCAGCGCCAGGTCGGTGTGGGTGGGGATCGGGGTGCAGATCACCGCGAGCCGGGCGCCGGTGCGGTCCAGCAGATCGCCGAAGTCGGGCGACTGGGCGGGGAGTTCTCCTCCGAACTCGTCCTCGGTGAGCGGGGTCAGCTCGCAGATGCCGACGAGCCGTACCACGCCCGCCTCCTGGAGGCGGCGGATGTTCGCCACGTGCCAGCGGCCGTGGCCGCGGGCGCCGGCGAGGACCAGCGGAAGCGCTCCGGTCATCGGATCCTCCCCGCTGCCGCGCCGCGCGCCACCGCCCGGCCGGCCGCCGCCGCGCCGTCGCGCTCGCCGCCCGAGCCGCCGCGGGCGGGCGCCGGCCCGCCCGGCCGAGCGGCGGCCGCGGCCACGTGCCGGAGCCTCATCCCTTCACCGCCCCCGCACTGAAGCCGGTGATCAGCCACTTCTGGATGAAGGCGAAGACGAGGACCACCGGGACGGCGGCGATGATGCCGCCCGCCGCGAGGGCGCCGAGGTCGACGCTGTCCGCGCTCATCAGGGTGTTCAGACCGACCGGGATCGTCTGCTTGGCCTGGTTGTTGAGGAACATCAGGGCGAACAGGAAGTGGTTCCAGGAGTGCACGAAGGCGAAGGAGCCGACCGCGATCAGGCCGGGGCGCAGCAGGGGCAGCACGATGACCCGGAAGGCGGTGAACCGGTTGCAGCCGTCGACCCAGGCCGCCTCCTCCAGGGAGTACGGCACGTTCTTGATGAAGTTGCTGATCAGGATCATCGACAGCGGGAGCTGGAAGACCGTCTCGGCGAGGATGACGCTGCCGAGCGAGTTGATCATCCGGAGCTCGGCGAAGATCTCGAACAGCGGCACCAGGAGCAGCGCGCCGGGCACGAACTGGGAGCAGAGCAGGGCCAGCATGAAGCCCCGCTTGACCTTGAAGTCGAACCGGGCCAGGGCGTAACCGCCGGCCAGGGCGACGATCGTGGTCAGCACCAGGGTGGCCAGGCCGACGAGGACGCTGTTCTGGAAGTAGGTGCCGAACTCCCGCTCGGTCCACACCTTCTCGAAGTGGTCGAAGGTCATGGGCCAGGGCACCAGCGAGGTGGAGCCGGCCGGACGCAGGGCGAAGAGCAGGATCCAGTAGAACGGGATCAGGGTGAAGACCAGGTAGACCGACAGCGGCAGGTAGATCTGCCAGCGTGGGACCTCGTCCCAGCCGCGGTGCCTGCCCGCCGGGCGCTGCGGTTCGGGCCGGGTCCGGCGGGGCGCGGGGACGACCGGGGCCTCCTTGGTGGTGCTCACTTGGACTCGCCTCCGAACTTGCTCAGCCGCAGGTAGACGATCGAGCAGAAGAGCAGGATCACGAACGCGACCGTGGTCAGGGCCGACGCGTAGCCGAAGTCGTGCGCGTCGACGCTGGTGTTGGCGATGTACAGCGGCAAGGTGGTGGTCTCGCCCGCCGGACCGCCGCCGGTCAGGGTGTACAGCAGGTCGACGTTGTTGAACTCCCACACCGCGCGCAGCAGCGTGGACAGGACGATGGCGTCCTTCAGGTGGGGCAGGGTGATGTGCCAGAACTGCTTGATGCGGCCGGCGCCGTCGACCTCGGCGGCCTCGTAGAGGTCCTTGGAGACGGACTGGAGGTCGGCGAGGATGAGGATCGCGAAGAAGGGCACGCCGCGCCACAGGTCGGCGACGATCGCCGCCGGGAACACGGTCCCGGTGTCCGACAGCCAGCTGGTGCCGTAGGAGCCGATGCCCACGTCGGCGAGGTAGCGGGTGATGCCGGTCTGGGAGTTGTACAGCAGCACCCAGATCGCGGAGGTGAGGACACCGGAGACGGCCCACGGGGAGAAGACCAGGGCGCGTCCGAGGGCCCGGCCGGCGAAGGTCTGGTTGACGATCAGGGCCAGGGCCAGGCCGAACAGCAGCTGGAGTCCGACCTCGACGACGACCCACTTGGCGCTGAAGACGAGGGTGTCCCAGAAGACCGGGTCCTCGGTGAAGGCGTGGACGAAGTTGTCGAAGCCCGCGAAACCGTTCCGCCACGGCTTGGTGGGGTTGTAGTCCTGCAGGCTGTAGTAGAAGACGCTGATCACGGGGTAGGCGATGAAGCCCAGCATCAGCAGGGCCGCCGGCGCGATCAGCAGGTACGGGAGCCTGCGGGGCGTGGCGGAGGCACGGCGCCGCCGGGGTGGCGCGGGCGGTTTCGCCACGGCTGCGGCTTGGGCCATGACTGTTCTCCGTTCGCTTGCTGTGAGTCGTGTTCGGGTGTTCGGGTGAAGCGCTTTCTCGACGTGCGCGGGGCGGGACGTCCCGGCCCCGCGCGGGCGGCCGGGTTCAGCCCGCGTAGGGGTCCGCGACCTTGCCCGGCCGGGCCAGGAACTCGAAGTCGCAGCCGGTGTCGGCCTGGGTGATCTGCTCGTTGTAGAGCGCGCCGTAGCCGCGTTCGTAGCGGGTGGGCGGCGGGGTCCACTCGGCGCGGCGCCGGTCCAGCTCCGCGTCGTCCACGTCCAGGTGCAGGGTGCGCGCCTCGACGTCCAGGGTGATCAGGTCCCCGGTGCGCACCAGCGCGAGCGGCCCGCCGATGTACGACTCCGGCGCCACGTGCAGCACGCACGCGCCGTAACTCGTGCCGCTCATCCGGGCGTCGGAGATCCGCACCATGTCCCGCACCCCCTGCTTGAGCAGGTGGTCGGGGATGGGCAGCATGCCGTACTCGGGCATGCCCGGGCCGCCCTTGGGGCCGGCGTTGCGCAGCACCAGCACGCTGTCGGCGGTGATGTCCAGCGCCGGGTCGTTGATGGTGCGCTGCATGGTCCGGTAGTCGTCGAAGACGACCGCGGGGCCGGTGTGCTTGAGCAGGTGCGGTTCGGCGGAAATGTGCTTGATGACGGCGCCGTCCGGGCACAGGTTGCCGCGCAGCACGGCGACCCCGCCCTCCCGCGCCACCGGGTTGTCCCGGGGCCGGATGACATCGTCGTTGTGCACCCGGGCGCCCGCGAGCTGCTCCCGCATGGTGTCGTACGACACGGTCGGCCGGTCCAGGTGGAGCAGGTCGGGGATGCGGGAGAGGAAGCCGGGCAGGCCGCCCGCGAAGTGGAAGTCCTCCATCAGGTAGGTCCGGCCGCCGGGCCGCACGTTGGCGAGGACCGGGACCGTGCGGGCGATACGGTCGAAGTCGTCGAGGGTGAGCCTGACGCCCGCGCGCCCCGCCATGGCGATCAGGTGGATGACGGCGTTGGTGGAGCCGCCGAGCCCGAGGACGGTGGTGACGGCGTCCTCGAAGGCCTCGGCCGTGAGGATGTCGCTCAGCTTCCGGTCCCGGTGGACCAGTCCGACGATGGTCATGCCCGCCCGGGCGGCCATCCGGTCGTGCCCGGAGTCGACGGCCGGGATGCTGGAGGCGCCCGGCACGGTGACGCCGAGGGCCTCGGCGGCGGCGGTCAGCGTGGACGCGGTGCCCATGGTCATGCAGTGGCCGGGCGAGCGGGCGAGGCCGCTCTCCAGCTCGTGCATCTCGCAGTCGCCGATGAGGCCGGCGCGCTTGTCGTCCCAGTACTTCCACATGTCGGTGCCGGAGCCGAGGACCTCGTTGCGCCAGTGGCCGGGCAGCATGGGGCCGGCGGGCACGAAGACGGTGGGCAGGTCCACGCTGGCGGCGCCCATGAGCAGGGCGGGCGTCGACTTGTCGCAGCCGCCCATCAGCACCGCGCCGTCGACCGGGTAGGAGCGCAGCAGCTCCTCGGTCTCCATGGCGAGCATGTTCCGGTAGAGCATGGGGGTCGGCTTCTGGAAGGTCTCGCTGAGGGTGGAGACCGGGAACTCCAGCGGGAAGCCGCCCGCCTGCCACACCCCGCGCTTGACCGCCTGGGCGCGGTCGCGCAGGTGGACGTGGCAGGGGTTGATGTCGGACCAGGTGTTGAGGATCGCGACGACCGGCTTGCCCAGGTGCTCCTCGGGCAGGTAGCCGAGCTGGCGGGTACGGGCGCGGTGGCTGAAGGAGCGCAGCCCGTCGGTGCCGTACCACTGGTGGCTGCGCAGCTCTTCCGGACGGCGGGTCATATCGACCACCCGGCGGCGATGGCGGCGACCTCGGCCCGCTCCTGCTCCGGCAGCGGCCTGCTCGGCGGGCGCACCTCGCGGCGGCACAGGCCGAGCGAGGCCAGGGCCTCCTTGACGACGGTGACGTTGTTGGCGGAGCCGTTGGCGGCGCGCAGTTCCTCGAAGCGGCGGATCTGCTCCCAGACCTTCATCGCCGCCGGGTAGTCACCGGACCGCAGTGCTTCGATCATGTTCATCGAGACGGCCGGGGAGACGTTGACCAGCCCCGAGGTGAAGCCGGTGGCGCCGGCGGAGAAGTAGGAGGGGGCGTACGGCTCGGCGAGCCCGGCCACCCACACGAACCGGTCCAGGCCGGCGTCGCGGGCGAAGGCGGCGAAGCGGGCGGCGTCCGGGACGGCGTACTTGACGCCGATGACGTTCGGGCAGGTGTCGGCCAGTTCGGCGAGCCGGTCGCCGTGCAGCTGCGCGTTGCGGATGTACGGGACGACGCCCAGCTCGGGCACGGCCTCGGCGATCGCCCGGTGGTAGTCGACCCAGCCGCTCTGCGAGACGTACGGGTGGACGGGCTGGTGCACCATCACCATCTGGGCGCCGTGCTCGCGGGCGTGCCGGGCGCAGGCCACGGCGGTCGGCACGTCGTGGCCGACGCCGACCAGGATCACCGCGCGGTCGCCGGCCTCGTCGATGGTGATCTCGGTGACGAGCTGCCGCTCCTCGGGTGTCAGGGCGTAGAACTCCCCGGTGTTGCCGTTGGGGGTGAGGGTCCTGACCCCACCGTCGAGCAGACGACGCAGCAGGGCCCGGTGGGTGCCCTCGTCGACGGAGCCGTCCGCGGCGAAGGGTGTCACCGGGATCGCGACCACGTCGGCCAGGGCCGCCCGCTGGGTCTCGAACGTCGTTGTCATGCCTGACCGTCCTCTCCCTGGGCCTCGACCTCGATGTCGGGGAAGGCCCGCTCGACGAAGGACGCGATGTGCGCGTGAAGGGCGCGCGCCGCGCCGTCGGCGTCACCGGCGAGGGCGAGCCGCAGGATCTCGCGGTGCTCACTGGCCTCCCGCTCCCAGGAGGGATCGGCGGCCCAGGCCACGGCGGAGACGAGGGCTGCCTGGTCGCGGACCTCGTCGAGCATCCGGCCGAGCAGCGGGTTGCCGCACGGCACGTACAGGGCGCGGTGGAACTCCCGGTTGGCGAGGGACCGCTCGGCGGTGTCCGTGGCGTCGTCGGCCCTGGTGAGCGCCTCGCGGGCGAGGTCCAGGGAGGCGCCTCGGCGCACCGTGCGGCGCAGCGCCTCGGGTTCCAGGAGCAGCCGCACGTCGTAGACCTCGCGCGCCATGTCCGCGTCGACCATGCGCACCGTGACGCCCTTGTACTGGCTCATCACCACCAGCCCGGTCCCGGCCAGGGTCTTCAGCGCCTCGCGCACCGGGGTCTTGGAGACCCCGAACTGCGCGGCGAGCTCGGTCTCGACCAGGGCCTGACCCGGTGTCAGCTGTCCGGTGAGGATGCGGTGTTTGATCCCTTCCAGCACGTACTGCGTGCGGGAGGGGATCGGCGTGGGCACAGAGGTCATGCGCGCCTCTCGGATATCGCGTATCGCGTCTCATATATGACGTACGAAGTACGACGCGTTGAAGCTAGGGGCGCCCCCATGTTTCGTCAATGCTTCAGGCAAAGGAAGTTGAGGTTGCCTTCAGACGCGGTGGACCGCGCCCTCCCGCGCGGTACGGGTGGGACCGCCGAACGCGGCGGCGGCCCGCGCGGTCGCCGCCGCGGGGGTGAGCGTGGGCCCGGTATGGGTGATCAGCAGGCTCCGCGCACCGGCCGCGCGGGCGGCGGCACCGGCGTCCTCCGGCGTCAGATGCACCTGTTCGCCTTCGCGATGCGCGTCGATGTCGGCCTCGCACAGGAAGAGGTCGGCGTCGCGGGCGGTGTCGATGAGGGCGGGGCAGGGGCCGGTGTCGCCGGAGTACGCCAGCACCCGGCCGCCCGCCTGGGCGCGCAGGCCGTACGCCGGCACGTCGTGCACGAGCGCGCGGGAGCCGAGCAGCAGCTCGCCGTGCCGGGCCGTATGGCCGTCACGCAAGGTGTGGAAGGCGAAGACGCCGGCGAGCGAGCCCGGGTCCGGGCGGCCCAGGAACCCCGCCAGGCGCTCGGCGCAGCCCTTCGGGGCGTACACCGGGACGGGCGCGGGCGGAGTGAGACCGCCGTACGCGAAGGCGTAGAAGGCGGACAGCAGGTCGGCGGTGTGGTCGGCGTGCAGATGCGAGATCCAGATCGCGCCCAGCCCCGCCGGATCCGTGTGCCGCTGCAACTCGGCGAAGCTGCCGGGGCCCGCGTCCACCCACACCTCGGCACCCGGCGCGCTCAGCAGATAGCCGGAGCAGGGGCGGCCGGGGGCGGGGTGCGGGGAGGCGGTACCGAGGACGGTGAGCGTGAGAGACATGCGGGGAGGCTACGGAACCCCGCCCCGGCACGCTCCCGGACCCCGGGTGCCCGCCGGGCGCCGGTGCGGCGGCCGGCCCGGTGTCAGCGCGGTGCCCACCGGGCGCCGGTGCGGCGTCCAGCCCCGCGTCAGCGCGGCGGCCAGCCCGGCGCCGGTGCGGCTCCAGCCCGGAGTCCAGCCCGGCGTGAGCGCGGTGTCCGCCCGGCGCCGGTGCGGCATACAGCACGGCGTCCAGCCCCGCGCTGGTGCGGCATACAGCACGGCAGCGGCGCGGTGCCCAGCCCGCGTCAGCGCGGTGCCCAGCCCGGCAGCAACGCAGCCCCGCGTCAGCGAGCGCGGCGTCCAGCCCGGCAGCAGCGCGGTGTCCGGCCCCGCGTCAGCGCGGTGTCCAGCCCGGGTCGCGGCCGCTGAGTCCCACCGCGCGGTCGAGCAGCGGTGCGCTCGCGGGGACGTCGACGACCGGGCCGAAGATGGCGTCCCGGCCGGGGTGCCCGACGCTCTCGGCGAGGAAGGCGTGGCAGGCCCGGAGCGCGGCGGGGTCGGGGGCGTACTCCTGGCCGGTGGCACGCGCCAGGTCCCAGCCGTGGACGACCAGTTCGTCGACGGCGACCAGACCGGCGACCTCGCCCGGCAGGTCCACTCCGCCCGCGCGGGTCGCCCCCGTCCAGGCGGCCGGGTCGCGCCACGCCTGCGCCAGCTCGCCGAGCACCTCGGGCAGCTCCTCGCGCCAGCCGGGGCCGATGTCGGGCAGCGTGGCGCCCGGGTCGGTGTCGGTGGTCGAGCCCAGCTCCTTGCGGCCGGCGTCCCGGAAGGCGACGGCGAGCCCGCACAGATGGCCCAGCAGGTTCCGCACGGCGTAGCGGGGGCAGGGCGTCGGGCCCGTCAGCAGGTCGTCGGGGACGCGGGCGGCGAGACGGGCGAGGAGTGCCGTCTGCGGTCCGAGGTCGAGGGTGGTGCCGGTCGGGTCGGTCATCGCTGCTCCCCAGGGTGTGGTCCTGAGGGGTGGACCGGCGGCGGGGGCGGAACTCATCGGTGCGGCCCGCCCCTCTCGGGCCCGCCGGCCGGCGCTCGTCCGCGCGGCGCCCGCCCCGGCGGGACGGGTCCGGGCGTCGCGCGGCGCCCGGCGCACGGCGGGAACCGGGCCGCACGTCGGCCGTGCCCGGGTACGCCGCGGACCCGGCGCCGGACACCGCGCCGGACACCGCGCCGGCTCACGGGTGCGCGGATCCGTGAGCCGGCGGCGGGACGGGCGTGGGGGCCGGACTCACCGCCCGGTGAGCGCGGACCGCACCTGTGCCAGGTCGGTGTCCGACGCCAGGCCGGCGTGGTACAGCCGCAGTTCCGTCGCGCCGAGGTCGCGGGCGCGGGCGGCGTCGTCCGCGAGCGTGCCGGGGCTGCCGCCCATGCCGGAGACGACGGTGAGGTTGGCGGCGAGGACGGCGCCCGCGCGGTGCTGCTCCGCGAACGGGGTGAGCAGGCCCGCGCCGCCGGTGCACGGGACGACCACGCCGTCCGCGACGGAGAGGATGTGCGCGGGGTCGACGCCCGCGTTGGCCCCGCAGTGGTAGGAGACCGGGTCCGCGTGCAGCAGGACCTGGAAGCCGTCGGGGGCCTGTGCGCGGACCGCGGCGACGGCCTCCTCCTGGAGGCTGCGGGCGGTCGCGTCGCGCCAGGCGCGCGTGGCGTTCGCGGTGGTGTCGCCGAGCAGTTTCCCGACCGCCGGCCAGCCTCCGTCGGAGGGCGCCCCCCGCCACACCGGCTCCAGCGCGTTCCGTACGGCGGCGGCCAGCGCGTCGGGGTCCAGGCCGTGCCCGGCGTAGCCGGCGCGGCAGTCGGGGCAGAAGCACAGCGACATCAGGTACTGGCCGGCGTCGCCGAGGGCGACCCCGCCGGTCTTGTCGTGCGCGTGCAGGTGGGCGAGGCCGTACCAGCCGAGGGACTCCAGCTCGGTGCCGCGCGCGCCGGGCCGTACGGCCGCCTCGGCGGCCAGGTCGACGAGGTACGCGCGCGTGGCGGGCTGCGCGATGCAGGGCGCCCAGGGGTAGCGGTCGCCGTAGGCGTTGACGACCGAGGTGTCCGGGTGCTCGGCGCCGAGCCGGGAGTTGTGTGCGAGGACGACCCAGGTGTGGGTCTCCAGACCGGCGTCGGCGAGCGCGGCGGCGGCCTCTCCGTAGGCGTCCGCCTCGGGCGCCCAGGCTCCGGCCGGGAAGGGGCGCAGGGTGCGGCCGGACCAGCGGTCGCCGGGCGGGTAGAGCACGGCCGCGTGCTCGGCGGTGACGACGCGGTGCCGGGGGTGGCGGGGGGTCAGCGCGCGGGTGGAGTGGTAGGCGGAGGCCAGGGTGACCTGCTGGATGCCCAGCTCCGCGAGGTGCCGCGGGGCCCGCGGGTCGCCGTTGACGTCCCAGGGGTAGACGAAAGCCGACGCCTTCACTCGGTCTCCTCCAGCAGCGCGTGCCCACGCTCGATCAGCTGAGCGAGCTGCTTGACATGGTCCTCGCTCGGCTCGTGCAGCGGGGGCCGCACCTCCCCCACGTCCAGCCCGGACAGCCGTACCCCGGCCTTGACCAGGGCGACGGCGTAGCCGCGGCCCTGGGCGCGCAGTTCGACGAAGGGCCGGTAGAAGGCGTCGAGCAGGCGGTGCGCGGTGGTGTCGTCGCCGGTGCGCAGGGCGCGGTGGAAGGCGAGGGCGAGTTCGGGCAGGAAGCAGAAGACGGCGGAGGAGTAGAGGGTGACGCCGATGCCCCGGTAGGCGAGCTGGGTCTGCTCGGCGGTCGGCAGACCGTTGAAGTAGAGGAAGTCGCCGGGGGCTTCGGCGCGGACGGCGCTGACGGTCCGCTGCATGAGGTCGAGGTCGCCGAGGCCGTCCTTGAGGCCGGCGATCCCGTCGGTGCGGGCCAGCGCGACGACGGTCTCCGGGGTGAGGACGGCGTTGTCGCGCTGGTAGACGACGACGGGCAGCGCGGTGGCCGCCGCGATCTCCCGGTAGTGCCGCAGCAGTCCCTCCTGCCCCGCGACGACGAGGTACGGCGGCATGGCGAGCAGTCCGTCGGCGCCCGCCTCCTCGGCGAGCCGCGCGTACCGTACGGCGAGCGCGGTGCCGTAGCCCGTGCCGGCGAGGACCGGGACCTGCCCCGCGGTCTCCTCGACGGCGGCCCGCACGCAGCGCTGGAACTCCTCGGGCGTGAGGGCGTGGAACTCTCCGGTGCCGCAGCACGCGAAGACGGCCGCCGCTCCGGCCCGGACGCCGCGGCGCACGTGCGCGCGGTAGACCTCGAGGTCGACGGTGCCGTCCGGGCCGAAGGCCGTGACGGGGAAGAAGAGCGGCCCGCTGGGGACGGTGAGGCGGGCGGCGAGAGGGGCTGTCGTCACGGGCTCTCCCGGGATCCGAGGTCCATATCCATAATCTGTGTCTACATTTCTGAACGACTCCACGCTAAAGGGGGCCTTGGAGCCGGGTCAAGCACACCAACGCCGGACGCAGCGACGGATTTCTCGGTTCCGCAGGACACTTGACGGGCGGTGCGCGCCCTCTTAGCGTGTCCACGCATATGAATGGCGTACGCGCATGTGCACACAGCGTCTCGGTGCGCCGTGTGCACGGCCGGCGATTCAAGGAGACCCGAGGATGCCCGCTCCCCGCACCGTTCTGCTCACCGGCGCCGCCGGCGGGCTCGGCACCCTGATGCGGGACCTGCTCCCGGACTACGGCTACGAGCTGCGCCTGCTCGACCTGCGCCCCATCGAGGGCGAGCCGGACGCGATCGTCGCCGACCTCGCCGACAAGGAGGCGGTCCGGGAGGCGGTCCGGGGCGTCGACGCGATCATCCACCTCGCGGGCATCTCCCTGGAAGCCCCCTTCGAGAAGATCCTCAAGGCGAACATCGAGGGCACCTACCACCTGTACGAGGCCGCGCGCGAGGAGGGCGTCCGCCGGATCGTGTTCGCCTCCTCCAACCACGCGGTCGGCTACACCCCGCGCCCCCGGGGCGACGACCCCCTCATCCCGGTCGACACCCCGCGCCGCCCGGACACCTTCTACGGCCTGTCCAAGTCGTTCGGCGAGGACCTGGCGCAGTTCTACTGGGACAAGCACGGCCTGGAGACCGTCTCGGTGCGGATCGGCTCCTGCTTCCCCGAGCCGACCAGCGTGCGCATGCTCTCGGTCTGGATGAGCCCGGCCGACGGCGCCCGCCTCCTCCACGCGGCGCTCACCGCCGAGAACGTCGGCCACACCGTCGTCTACGGCTCCTCCGCCAACACCCGCCTGTGGTGGGACCTCGGCACCGCGCGGGCGCTCGGTTACGACCCGCAGGACGACTCCGAGCCGTACGCCGAGAAGCTCATCGCCGAGCAGGGCGAACTGGACCCGGAGAACCCGGCGCACGCCTGCCTGGGCGGCCACTTCACGACCGAGCCGCCGATCTGGCCGTACTGAATCACGCCACGCGAGCGGGCGAGCGGGCACCGAACGGGCCCGCCCGCCGCCGCGTCCGGGCACCCCGGGCGCCCGGTCCCACATCCGCGACCGCGATCCCGCAGCTCCCGGACGGGCACCGGCCACCCCGAACGGGCACACCCGGGCAGCATCGCCCCCGGGACAGACCTGGTCAGCGCCCCACGGCCGCTGTAGAACTTCCCCCGAGGCCCAGAAGCGGGCCCGAACGGGCAGCACGGCGGGAAGGGGAGTGACGACCATGGGCACAACGGCGGAGGAGCGCCGGCGCGAGATCGTGCGGGCCGCCCGGGCCACCGGCTCCGTCGACGTCACCGCCCTCGCCGCCGAACTGGGCGTGGCCAAGGAGACCGTCCGGCGTGACCTGCGCCTTCTGGAGGACCACGGCCTGGTGCGCCGCACGCACGGCGGGGCCTACCCGGTGGAGAGCGCCGGGTTCGAGACGACGCTCTCCGTCCGGGCCACCAGCCACGTCCCCGAGAAGCGCCGGATCGCCGCCGCCGCGGCCGGGCTGCTCGGGGACGCGGAGACCGTCTTCGTCGACGAGGGCTTCACCCCGCAGCTCATCGCCGAGGCGCTGCCCCGGGACCGGCCGCTGACCGTGGTCACCGCGTCCCTGCCGGTCGCGGGCGCGCTCGCCGGGGCGGCCGGCGTGTCGGTGCTGCTGCTCGGCGGCCGGGTCCGGGCCGGCACCCTCGCCACCGTCGACCACTGGACGACGAGGATGCTGTCCGGGTTCGTCGTCGACCTCGCCTACATCGGCGCCAACGGCATATCCCGCGAGCACGGCCTGACCACCCCCGACCCCGCCGTCGGCGAGGTCAAGGCGCAGGCGGTGCGGGCGGCGCGGCGCACCGTCTTCGCCGGGGTGCACACCAAGTTCGGCGCGGTGAGCTTCAGCCGGTTCGCGGAGATCGGCGCGCTGGAGGCGATCGTGACGAGCACCCTGCTGCCCGCCTCCGAGGCGCACCGCTACTCGCTGCTGGGCCCCCAGGTCCTGCGCGTCTGACGTTCCCACCCACCTCCCGCAGGGCTCCGGCCCACCCTCCGGCGCCCCATATCTCCCCATACGTCCAGGAGCGATCCATGCGAACCCAGAGCCGACGACGGCCACCGCGGGCCCTGCTCGCCACAGCCGCCGCAGGGACGCTGCTCGCCCCGCTGCTCTCCGGCTGCTGGGTCGGAGCGGGCGGGGGCGGATCCGGCGGCGACGCCATCGACGTCCTGATGGTCAACAACCCGCAGATGGTCCAGCTGCAGAAGCTCACCGCCGCCCACTTCACCGAGGAGACGGGCATCGAGGTGAACTTCACCGTCCTGCCCGAGAACGACGTCCGCGACAAGATCAGCCAGGACTTCGCCAACCAGGCGGGCCAGTACGACGTCGCCACCCTCTCCAACTACGAGATACCGATCTACGCCCGCAACGGCTGGCTGAAGGAGCTGGACTCCTACGTCGCGAAGGACCCCGCGTACGACGAACCGGACATCCTGAAGCCGATGCGCCAGTCGCTCACCGGCGACGACGGCAAGCTCTACGGCCAGCCCTTCTACGGCGAGTCGTCCTTCCTGATGTACCGCAAGGACGTGTTCGCCCGCGCGGGCCTGACCATGCCCGCGCACCCCACCTGGCGGCAGGTCGCGGACCTCGCGGCGCGGGCCGACGGCGCCGAACCCGGCATGAGGGGCATCTGCCTGCGCGGACTGCCCGGCTGGGGCGAGCTCATGGCGCCGCTGACCACGGTGGTCAACACCTTCGGCGGCACCTGGTTCGACCAGGACTGGAAGGCCCGGCTCGACAGCCCCGCATGGAAGGAGGCGACGGAGTTCTACGTCGGCCTCGTCCGCGAGCACGGCCAGTCCGGCGCCGCCCAGTCCGGCTTCGCCGAATGCCTGAACAACATGACCCAGGGCAAGGTCGCCATGTGGTACGACGCCACCTCGGCGGCCGGCGCCCTGGAGGCGGCGGGCTCCCCGGTCAAGGGCAAGGTCGGCTACGCCCCCGCGCCCGTCGAGCGGACCGCCTCCTCGGGCTGGCTCTACACCTGGGCCTGGGGCATCCAGGCCGCCTCCCGCAACCCGGACAAGGCCTGGCAGTTCGTCTCCTGGGCGTCGGGCAAGGAGTACGAGCGGCTGGTCGGCGAGGAGGCCGGCTGGGCCGACGTCCCCGCCGGCAAGCGCGCGTCGACGTACGACCATCCCGCCTACCGCGCCGAGGCCGCCGCCTTCCAGGAGATGACCCGCGCCGCCATCGAGGGCGCCCGCCCCGACGACCCCGGCGTCCAGCCGCGCCCCGCCCCCGGCATCCAGTTCGTGGGCATCCCCGAGTTCACCGACCTCGGCACCCGGGTCTCCCAGGAGATCAGCGCGGCCATCGCCGGGCGCCAGTCCGTCGGGACGGCCCTGGAGAGGTCCCAGCGGCTCGCCGAGCGCGTCTCCGAGGAGTACGAGGGACGATGACCGCGACGACCACGGCCCCCACGGCCGCACCCCCCGCGAGCGCCCCCGGCGCGCCGGGCACCCGCCTGCGCGCCTGGGCGACCCGCGCCCCGCTCCTCCCCGCCCTGGTCTTCATGGTCGTGGTGACCCAGCTGCCCTTCGTGGCCACGCTGGTGATCTCCTTCTTCGACTGGAACGCCCTCTACCCCGACGCCCGCCGCTTCACCGGCCTGGACAACTACCGCCAGGTGCTGACCGATGCGGACCTGCGCCGCTCGGTGGGCACGACGATCCTGCTCACGGCGACGGTGGTGCTGGTCAGCCTGGTCCTGGGCCTGCTGCTGGCCCTTCTCCTGGACCGCCGGTTCAAGGGCCGCGGCCTGGTCCGCACCCTGCTGATCGCCCCGTTCCTGGTGGTCCCGGTCGCGGCGGCGCTGCTGTGGAAGCACGTCCTCTACAACCCCGAGTACGGCCTGCTCAACGGCCTCCTCAGCTACGTCGGCGGCCCCCAGCCGGACTGGATCTCGACCACCCCGCTGCTCGCGGTGGAGGCCTCGCTGATCTGGCAGTGGACCCCGTTCATGATGCTGATCCTGCTGGCCGGGCTGCAGAGCCGCGACCCGCAGCAGATCGAGGCCGCCCGGGTCGACGGCGCCGGCGACTGGCAGGTCTTCGTCCACCTGACGCTGCCCCATCTGCGCCGCTACCTGGAGCTGGGCGCCCTGCTGGGCTCGATCCACATCGTGCAGAACTTCGACGCGGTCTTCACCCTCACCTCCGGGGGCCTGGGCACCGCGAACCTCCCGTACACCGTCTACCAGAGCTTCTACCAGGCCCACGAGAACGGCCTCGCCTCGGCCGCGGGCGTCCTGGTCGTCCTCGGCTCGATCGTCATCGCGACCTTCGCGCTGCGGGTCGTGTCGTCCCTCTTCCGCGAGGAGGTGTCCCGCGCATGAGCGCCCCGCGCATGAGCGCCGTACGCCGCACCGTGCCGGGCCTGCTGGCCTGGCTGGCCGGGACCGGGTTCTTCCTGCCCATCGCCTGGATGGCGCTGACGTCCTTCCACTCGGAGACGGACGCGGCGGCCAACCCGCCCTCCTTCACCGCCGCCCTCACCCTGGAGGGCTACCGGGAGTTCTTCGGCCTGTCCGGCGGCGCCAGCCCCTGGCCCGCGCTGATCAACTCGACGGTGGCGTCACTGGCCTCGACCCTGCTGGTCCTGCTCCTCGCCCTGCCGGCGGCCTACGCGCTGTCCGTCAACCGCGTCCGCAAGTGGACGGACGTCCTGTTCTTCTTCCTGTCCACCAAGATGCTGCCGGTGGTGGCGGGCCTGCTCCCGGTCTACCTGTTCGCGCGGGACGCGGGACTGCTCGACAACATCTGGCTCCTGGTCGTCCTCTACACCTCGATGAACCTGCCGATCGCGGTGTGGATGATGCAGTCCTTCCTCGCCGAGGTCCCGGTGGCGGTGATCGAGGCGGCCCGGGTGGACGGCGCCCCCCTGCCGGTGGTCCTCACCCGGGTGGTCGCCCCGATCGCCCTGCCCGGCATCGCCGCCACGGCCCTGATCTGCTTCATCTTCAGCTGGAACGAGCTGCTCTTCGCCCGGGTGCTGACGGGTGTGGTCGCGGAGACCGCCCCCGTCTTCCTGACCGGCTTCATCACCAGCCAGGGCCTGTTCCTGGCCAAGGTGTGCGCCGCGTCGCTCGTCATCTCCCTGCCGGTGCTCGCCGCGGGGTTCGCCGCCCAGGACAAACTCGTCCAGGGCCTGTCGTTGGGAGCCGTGAAATGAAGGCCGCCGTCATCGAGTCCGTGGGCAAGGCCGTCGTCACCGAGGTCCCGGACCCGACGCCGGGCCCCCGGCAGGTGGTCGTCGAGGTCGCCGCGTGCGGACTGTGCGGCACCGACCTGCACATCCTCCAGGGGGAGTTCGCCCCGAGGCTGCCGATCGTGCCCGGACACGAGTTCGCGGGCACGGTGGTCGGCGTCGGCACGCAGGTCACGGAGCTGTCGGCGGGCGACCGGGTGGCGGTCGACCCGTCCCTGTACTGCCACGAGTGCCGGTACTGCCGCACCGGCCACAGCAACCTGTGCGAACGCTGGGCCGCCATCGGCGTGACCACGGCGGGCGGCGCGGCGCGCTACGCGGTGGCGCCGGCGGCGAACTGCGTACGGCTCCCCGGTCACATCAGCACCGAGGACGCGGCCCTCATCGAGCCCCTGTCCTGCGCGGTCCGCGGCTACGACGTCCTGCGCTCCCGGCTCGGCGCGCACGTCCTGGTCTACGGCGCGGGAACCATGGGCCTGATGATGCTGGAGCTGGCCAAGCGGACCGGCGCGGCGAGCGTCGACGTCGTGGACGTGAACCCGTCGCGCCTGGAGACCGCCCGCCGCCTGGGCGTCTCCGCGGCCGCCACGACCCCGGACGAGCTGGACCGCCCCCAGGGCTGGGACGTGGTCGTGGACGCCACGGGCAACGCGGCGGCGATCCAGGACGGCCTGGACCGGGTCGCGAAGGCGGGCACCTTCCTCCAGTTCGGCGTCGCGGACTACGCGACCCGCGTCACCATCGACCCGTACCGCATCTACAACCAGGAGATCACCATCACCGGTTCGATGGCCGTCCTGCACAGCTTCGAGCGGGCGGCGGAACTGTTCGCGAACGGGGTCCTGGACCCGGAGATCCTCATCAGCGACCGCATCCCCCTGGACCGCTACCCCGAGGCCCTGGCCCGGTTCGCGGCGGGGGAAGGCCGCAAGATCGTGGTGGTGCCGGGAGCCTGACCGCCGCCGGCTCCCCGCGTCCGGCCCGCATCCGACCGGGCGGGGGCGTGAACCCCTGGGCCCCGCGTCCGACCGGCCGAGGCATGAAGCCCCCGGGCCCCGCCCCCGGCCCGGGGCGGGGCAGGAACCCCCGGGCCCCGCCCGCGGGCCGAGACGTTCCTCGCCGAAACGGTGGCCGGCGACGCCCGGCTGATGACGGTCCCCGTCCGGCGACGGCCCCCGGCCGGCGACGGCCCCCGGCCGGCGACGGCCCCCGGCCGGCGACGGCCCGCTGGACCGGGACCGCCGCCGGGGCGACGAGCGCCGGGCCCGCGGCCACCCGCGTCACGCCGGTGACCCGATCGGCGGGTGGGTAAGGGAACGGCAAAACGGCCCCGCTCGTTCTACCGGGTATGACAGCTATGACCCCCGGCTCGAACATCCCGCTCTCCGCCGCCCGCGTGTCGGTGGACGTCGCCGCCCCGGTGCGGCTGGACGTTTCGGGCCTGCTGCTCACCGCCGACGGCAAGGTGCGCTCCGACGACGACTTCATCTTCTACAACCAGCCCTCGGGCCCGGGCGTGACCTACCGCTCCGGCGGCGGCTCCGCGCCCGACGCGATCACGGTCGACACCACGGCCGTACCGCCCGGCATCGAGAAGATCGTCGTCACCGCCAGCCCGGACGCGGCCGGTCAGACCTTCCAGGGCATCGAACCGACGGCGACCATCCGCAACGCCGACGACAACAGCGTCCTGGCCACCTTCACGCCCCCGCGGCTCGGCACCGAGACGGCCCTGGTGATCGTGGAGATCTACCTGCGCAACGGCCAGTGGAAGGCCCGCGCGGTCGGCCAGGGGTACGCCGACGGCCTGGCCGGCATCGCCACCGACTTCGGCGTCTCGGTGGAGGAGCCCGCCCCGGCCGCCGCCCCCGCCCAGCCGGTCACCCCGCCCCCGGCCCCCGCCCAGCCGCCCGCCCCCGTGGCGGACCCGCGCCTGGCCGCTCCCCCGGCCCCGGCCGCCCCTCCGGCGCCGCCCGCCCCCGGCGCCGGGAAGATCAACCTGGACAAGGGCCGGGTCAGCCTCCAGAAGAACCAGACCGTCTCCCTGATGAAGGGCGGCCGTCCGCTGCTCTCCCAGGTCAAGATGGGCCTCGGCTGGGAGCCGGCGTACCGCGGCAAGGACATCGACCTGGACGCCTCGGTCATCGCCTACGGCCCCCAGCGCAACCACATCGACAGCTGCTACTTCGGCAAGCTGACGATCGTGGGCGGCGCGATCCGCCACTCCGGCGACAACCTCACCGGCGAGGGCGGCGGTGACGACGAGGTCATCACGGTCGACCTGGGCCGCCTCCCCCAGGAGGTCTCCGGCCTGGTCTTCACCGTGAACTCGTTCTCCGGCCAGAAGTTCACCGAGGTCGCCAAGGCGTACTGCCGCCTGATCGACGCCATGACCGGCGAGGAGCTGGTCCGCTTCGACCTGACCGGCGCGGAGCCGCAGACCGGCGTGATGATGGCCAAGCTGATCCGCCAGTATTCCGGCGAGTGGGAGATGACGGCCATGGGCCAGTTCGTGAAGGCCCGCACGGTCCGCAACATGGTCAAGCCGGCGGCGCAGGCGCTGTGACGTCGGGTCGGGGCCCGGGGGCGCCCCGGCCGGGGGGCGCCCGGCGGCCGCACCGGCGGGGCCGGACCGCCGTACGCCCCTGACGGCCCCGCCGCGGGCGGTCCTGCCGCGGGCGGTCCTGCCGCAGGCGGTCAGCCGCTCTGCTGCGACCGCGCCTTGAACGCGGCCTTGCGCGCCTCCTTGGCGATCTTCTTGTCGGGGTGGATGCGCCCCATCGCCTCCAGCACGTCCGCGGTGGCCGGGTGGCCCACCCGCCAGACCGCCGAGAAGAAGCCGCTGTGCTGCTCGGCCAGACCCTCCACGAGGGCCCGCAGCTCCGCGGAGTTGCCCTCGGCGGCGAGCTGGGCGGCGACCGTGTCGATGGTCAGCCAGAAGACCATCGCCTCGGACGGCGGCGGCACGTCCGCGGCGCCGCGTTCGCTGAGCCACACGCGCGCGAGTCCGCCCAGTTCCGCGTCGTCCAGCACGTCCCGCAGCGCGGGCTCGGCCTCGGCGCCGACCAGCGACAGCGCCTGCTGGCAGCGCAGCCGGCGCAGCGGCGCCCCGGCGTCGCCCCCGCGTGCGGCGGCCAGCAGCTCCCGGGCGGCGGCGAGGGGTTCGCGCCGGGCCAGCCACTGCTCGGTCTCGGCCTGCGCGGCCCGCGGGCCGAATCCGGCAGTGCCGTCCAGCAGGGCGTCGGCGCCCTTGTCGGCGAGGTCCCCGACGGCGGGCGCGTCGAAGCCCGCCTCCAGCAGCCGGGCCCGCAGCCCGTACCGGCCGAGCGGGGTGAGGCGGACCAGGCCGTAGCGGGTGACGTCGGTGTCGTCGACGGGCGCGCCCGGCTCCTCGTCGGCGTCCGCCATCAGCGCCTCGTCGACCGGCCGGTACTCGACGAGTCCGGCCGGTTCCAGCATCCGGAACTGGTCGTCGAGCCGCATCATCGCGTCGGAGACCTGCTGCAGGACGTCGTTGCTGGGCTCGGTCATGCCGTCCGGGACGATGACGGACGCGGCGAGCGCGGGCAGCGGGACGGGACCGTCGCCGGCGCCGTCCTCGCTGACGCTGAGCAGGTAGAGGTTGGCGAGGACGCCGTCGAGGAACGCGGCCTCGCGCCCGGGGTCCCAGTCGAGCGCGGAGAGGTCGACCCGGCCCCCCTCGTCGAGCGCGTCGACGAGGGCGTCCAGGTCGGGCACGCTCGCGTCGGCGAGCACGGCCTCCAGGGCGTCCTGCCAGACGCCGAGGACGTCCTGCGGGGAGCCGCCGGTGAGCAGGGCCAGGCCGGCGCCGGCGGCGACGGTGCCCTCCTCCTCGTCGACGATCTCGACGAGCCCGGTGTCCACGGCCACCCGCCAGGCCGCACCGGCCGCGGCGACGGCGTCCTCCCCGCTCAGGCCCAGCGCCTCGGCCGCCGCGGGCAGTTCCTCCTCGGCGAGCCCGCCGCCGGCGTCGACGCGGGTGTCCGGCCCGGCCCAGCGGGCGAGCCGGGCGGCACGGGAGAGGAGCGGGGCGGTCAGCGCGTCGCGCGCCAGCTCCGCGTCGGAGGCCAGCCGTACCGGCGGGAGGGTGGAACTGTCTGACATCGGCTGATTCTCCTAGGGGCGCCCGGGCGGCGTACGGCCAGGCGTACGACCGGTGGTTCAGCCGCTCAGCCTAGACGGATTTCCACCCATGCCACCCGGTTCATCTCCTCGTCACCGGCCGTCCATGGCCGAAACCTTGACAACCGGCGGGAGCAGGCAGGAGATTGACGCGCGTAGAAGTCGGCGGACACCTGTTCACCGACCGGGGTACGGCACAACTCCCTCACCGGGCACGCCGCTCCCCGCTCTCTACGCGCGTCGCCACCGCCCCGCCGGTCGCGGCTCCGACCTCCCGTTCCACCCTCGTCCCGGCGCCCATGTACGTCCCCGGAGGGATCCCGTTGCCGAGCAAGTCTTCCGCGCGCCTCGCCGCGCTCACCGTCGCCGCCGTGTGTTCCGCGGCGTCCACCGTCGTCCTCACCTCCCCGGCCCACGCGGACAGCGTGCGCATCCGTGACATCCAGGGCACGACCCGGATATCGCCGTACGCCGGCAAGCAGGTCACCGACGTGGCCGGAATCGTCACCGGCATCCGGACGTACGGCTCCTCGCGCGGCTTCTGGATCCAGGACCCGGACGCGGACGCCGACCCGGCCACCAGCGAGGGCGTCTTCGTCTTCACCGGCTCCACGCCCAAGGGCGTCGCCGTGGGTGACGCGGTGACCGTGTCGGGCACCGTGTCCGAGTTCGTCCCCGGCGGCACCTCCTCCGGCAACCAGGCCGTCACCGAGATCACCAAGCCGACGGTGAAGGTCGTCTCCAGCGGCAACCCCGTCCCCGCCCCGGTGCTCATCGACGCCGGTGCGGTGCCGGACGCCTACGCCCCGGCGGGCGACCCGGCGGCCAACGGCTCGGTCAACGCCCTGCCGCTGCGCCCCGCGACGTACGCCCTGGACCTGTACGAGGCCCTGGAGGGCATGAACGTCCGGGTCGCCGACGCCCGGGTGGTCGGCGCCACCGACCCGTACACCGAGCTGTGGGTCACGGTGAAGCCCGACGAGCACGACAACCGGCGCGGCGGCACGGTCTACGGCTCCTACACCGCCCAGAACACCGGCCGGATCATGATCCAGTCGCTGGGCAAGCCGGCCGACTTCCCCAAGGCGGACGTCGGTGACACCCTCACGGGCGCCACCACCGGCCCGCTGGACTACAACCAGTTCGGCGGCTACACCCTCGTCGCGAGCGAGCTGGGCACCCTGGAGAGCGGCGGCCTGGAGCGCGAGACCACCCGCAAGCAGAAGAACGGCGAGCTGGCGGTCGCGACGTACAACGTCGAGAACCTGGACCCGTCCGACGACACCTTCGCCGCGCACGCCGCCGCGATCGTCACCAACCTGCGCTCGCCCGACATCGTGTCCCTGGAGGAGATCCAGGACAACAACGGCGCGACGGACGACGGCACGGTGGCCGCCGACCGGACGGTGGCCAAGCTGATCGACGCCATCACGGCGGCGGGCGGCCCGCGCTACGACTGGCGCGCCGTCGACCCGGTGAACAACACGGACGGCGGCGAGCCCGGCGGCAACATCCGCCAGGTGTTCCTCTTCAACCCCGAGCGGGTCTCCTTCACCGACCGCGCGGGCGGCGACGCGAACACCGCGACCGGCGTCGTCCGGGAGCGCGGCAAGGCCGCGCTGACCGTGTCCCCCGGCCGTGTCGACCCGGCGAACGAGGCGTGGAGGAACAGCCGCAAGCCGCTGGTGGGCGAGTTCGTCTTCCGCGGCCGCACGGTGTTCGTGATCGCCAACCACTTCAACTCCAAGGGCGGCGACCAGGGCCTGACCTCGCAGTACCAGCCCCCGGCGCGCAGCTCCGAGGTCCAGCGCCACCTCCAGGCGACGGCCGTGAACGCCTTCGTCAAGGAGATCCTCGCCGTCCAGAAGAACGCGGACGTCGTCGCGCTCGGCGACATCAACGACTTCGAGTTCTCCGGCACGGCCAAGGCCCTCGAGGGCGACGGCGAGCTGTGGTCGGCGGTCAAGTCGCTGCCCCGCGACGAGCGCTACTCGTACGTCTACCAGGGCAACAGCCAGGTCCTCGACCAGATCCTGATCAGCCCGGCGATCCGGCGCGGCTGCGACTTCGAGTACGACAGCGTGCACCTGAACGCCGAGTTCCACGACCAGATCAGCGACCACGACCCGCAGGTGCTGCGCTTCCGCCCGTAGCCGGCGATCCGGCGGGCCGGGCGATCAGCCCGGCAGCAGGCCCACGGCGTGCTGGTAGCGGGTGCCGGTGAACCCCTTCACCCCGGGGTACGTCCGCACCCGCTCCCACTGCTCACCGCCGTCGCCGATGCCCTCGCCGGGCGCGGCGAGGACGGCGTCGTAGGCCCGCTCGCTCTCCCACTCGGCGTAGTTGAGGACGTGGGTGCCGTCCTTGCTGAGGTGGAAGTGGGCGGCGATCAGGCCGCGGTGGCCGGCCGGGTCGCCGGCCAGGGCCCGCAGCACCTCGCCGATCCAGTCGGCGCGCCGCCCGGCCGCGTCCGGTTCGAAGTCGATCCGGACGGTCACGATCAGACCCGGCACCCGGGTGTCGCCGGCGGCCCGCTCACGGCTGCGCGGCCGGCCGTAGCGGTCGAGCCCGAGACGCTCGATGCCCGGTACCAGGGTGTCGATCTCGTCGACGCGCTCCTGCCGCCGCGTCTTGAAGAACGCCTCGTAGCCCGCCTCGCTCGTCCACTGCGAGTAGTGCATCAGGGTGGCGCCGTCGCGGCCGGTGTAGACGTGGTAGCCGAGCAGCCCGTCGGCCGGCCACGGGCGGCGCTCCCAGGTCCCGGCGATCGCCTCCACGGTGGCCCGCTGCCGCTCGGGGGTGCCGACCCGCCACGTGCTGAAGAAGGGCGCCGCGGCGTCCGGGCGGGTGAGGTCGGGATGGGCGTCGGTACGGCGGGTCATGTCAACCTCCGGGAAAGGCTGGTCGGTGGGTGCACCGACCAGCCTTCAACCTCAACCTCGATCGAGGTCAAGCCGGTTCGGGGCGTCCCCTCCTGTCGCCCCGACGGCCGTCCCTCAGCGCCCGCCGTTCCGCCGCCGCAGCACGCCCGCCGCGACGACCGCCGCACCCGCGAAGAGCACCGGCCGCGGCAGCCGGAGCGCGGCCTGGGCGACCCGGCGCACGGGCTCGGGTGCCCGGTGTTCCACGGCGTACTGCGCTCGGGTGGCGCCGCCCTGGACGGCGTGCCCCGCCTGGGCCGCGCTGCTGCGCAGCTGGACGGTCATCGCGCCCGCCCTGTCCCTGAGGTCGGCGGCGCGTGCCCGGGCGCGTTCCCGGACGTCCGCCCTGGCGGCCAATTCCCCGACGGTGGCGCCGAGTTGGCCGCGGGTCCGCTCGGCCTGCCCGCGCAGCTCGGCGGTCCCCTTGGTCCGGTCGGTCATCGGTGTGCCCCTTCCCTGGTCTGCACGCGTTCGGCGACCCGGGTACCCTGACCGGCCGTCACTACCCTCGCGCGTGCCGCCTTCCGCGTGTTGCCGCAGCACCCCTTACCGGTACCTCGTAGCAGATTTAAGTGGAGCTGCGCCCGCTGGCCGCCGAGACTGCTCCCATGACCCACACCCTCCCCGTCACGCCCCCCTTCGGCCGCGTCCTGTGCGCGATGGTCACCCCCTTCACCGAGTCCGGCGCCCTCGACCTCGACGGTGCCCGGCGGCTGGCGGAGCGGCTGGTGGACGGCGGCTGCGACGGGCTGGTGCTGAACGGCACCACCGGCGAATCGCCGACCACGAGCGATGAGGAGAAGTCGGCCCTGATCCGGGCCGTCCGGGAGGCGGTGGGCGAGCGCCCGTCGATCCTGGCGGGCGTCGGCACCGCCGACACCCGCCACACGATCGAGCTGACCCACCAGGCCGAGAAGGCGGGCGCGGACGGCGTCCTGGTCGTCACGCCGTACTACAGCAGGCCCCCGCAGGACGCCGTCGAGGCCCACTTCCGCGAGGTAGCGGACGCCTCCGGCCTCCCGGTCGCGCTCTACGACATCCCCGGCCGCACCGGCACCCGCATCGAGCCGGAGACAATGATCCGACTCGCCGCACACCCGGGGATCGTGGCCGTCAAGGACTGCTCCTACGACTTCCTCGGCACCCAGAAGGTCCTCGCCCGCACCGGCCTCGCCTGCTACGCGGGCTGCGACGAACACAACCTCGCCCTGTACGCGGTGGGCGCCGCGGGCTGCGTCAGCACGGTGGCGAACGTGATCCCGGGTCACATCCGCGCGGTGTTCGACGCGTTCGACGCGGGTGAGACGGCCCACGCGGCCCGCCTCCAGCGGCAGGCCACACCCCTGATCGAAGCGATGATGGCGGCGGGCCTCCCCGGCGCGGTCACCGCGAAGGCCCTCCTCACCGCCCTCGGCCTGCCCGCAGGACCGGTCCGCGCCCCACTGCGCCCCGCGGACCGCGAGACACTCGACGCCCTGCTGGCGGCGTACCGGGAGGCCGTCCCGCAGCCGTGACCGGAACCTGCGCCGGTCACCCCGCCGCGGGCTGCCCCTCGGCGGGCTCGGCGGGCTCGGCGGCGGCCCCGCCCCCCAGCCCGAGGAAGTGCTGAAGCACGTCCTCCATGGGATCGTCGATCTGCCCGGCATTGATCAGCCCGATCCGGGGCCCGTTGTGCGAGCCGGTGTTGGTCTCGTCGGCATGCGCGACCCCACCGGCCAGGCCCCAGCCCACGGCCACCAGCACACCCGCCCCGACCGCACCCCTCGCCCGTACGTTCCTCATCGCTCAGCCCTCGTCTCACCGTTCGACATCCGACCGGACGGCTCCGCCGCCCACCCGGTTCATCTGCGAGAACCTCCCGGAGGACACGGCCGGTAATCCGTTCAAGTGATCGTCACGAATCCGCCGCGCCCCAGGGCTCGCCACATGGTCCCCGCGACGGTCCACACATGGCACGACGAGGAAGTCCGGGGCGTCCTGGTCCGCCGGAGACGTCGACGCTCCGTCTCCAAGGCTCCCGGCCGGCGGATCGCGCAGTTCGCCTGCGGACGCGGCCGATACGGCGAAGCGGCGCGCCCCTCCAGCCGGCGTCGGGGCCGTGGAAGGGCGCTCAGCGGTGTGCGGGACCGGGCGACTGACCGGCCGGCTCAGTTGTGGCTGTGCAGGATCTCGTTCAGGCCGCCCCACTCCGCGTTGTTCGGGCGGGCCTCGACCGTGCCGGTGACCGAGTTGCGGCGGAAGAGGATGTTGGAGGCGCCGGAGAGTTCGCGGGCCTTGACGATCTGCCCGTCGGGGAGGGTGATGCGGGTGCCGGCGGTGAGGTAGAGGCCCGCCTCGACCACGCAGTCGTCGCCGAGGGCGATGCCGATGCCGGCCTCCGCACCGACGAGGGAGCGCTCGCCGATCGCGACGCGCTCCTTGCCGCCGCCGGACAGCGTGCCCATGGTGGACGCGCCGCCGCCGATGTCCGAGCCGTCGCCGACGACGACGCCCTGGGAGATGCGGCCCTCGACCATGGAGGTGCCGAGGGTGCCGGCGTTGAAGTTGACGAAGCCCTCGTGCATGACGGTGGTGCCGGCGGCGAGGTGGGCGCCGAGGCGGACGCGGTCGGCGTCGGCGATGCGGACGCCCGCGGGGGCGACGTAGTCCGTCATGCGCGGGAACTTGTCCACGCCGAACACGCTGAGGTGCAGGCCGCGGGCGCGGGCGGCGAGCCGGACGGTCTCCAGGGTGTCGACGGCGACCGGGCCGAGCGAGGTCCAGGCGACGTTGGCGAGCAGGCCGAAGATGCCGTCGAGGTTCGGCTCGTTCGGCTTGACCAGGCGGTGCGAGAGCAGGTGCAGCCGCAGGTAGGCGTCGTGGGTGTCGAGCGGCTTGTCGTCCAGGGAGGAGATGACCGTACGGACCGCGACGATCTCCACACCGCGCACGTCGTCCTTGCCGAGGGCGGCCACGCCGTGCTCGCCGAGCAGTTCGGCGGTGCGGTCGGCGTCCAGGCGCTCGGTGCCGGCCGGGCCGGGGCCCTCGGCGGTCGCATCGGTCAGCTCGGGCGCGGGGAACCAGGTGTCGAGAACGGTGCCGTCGGCGGCGATCGTGGCGAGGCCGGCGGCCACGGCGCCGGTGGTGCGGGGAGCAGTCGTGTCGGTCATGAGGGAAACCTAACGCGGCCCCGCCCACCCGGGCGAACCGGCCCGGCCTCCGTCTCACGTGCCGGGCGAGCCCCTGGAGAGGCCCGCTGTCGCCGCCCGCCGTCGTCGTCGTCCACGGCGCGGGCCGTGCGCCGGGGACTCCGCGACCGGCTCGTCGCCGCGCGAGCCGGCCGGCGCGCACGCCGGTGCCGGCGCCGTACGCGGTGAGCGCGGGTCGCGCACAGCGCAGTGGCCCCCGGCATGGTGCCGGGGGCCACTGCGACAGGCGTACGGAGGAAGGGCTCAGACGTTGAACCCGAGCGCCCGCAGCTGCTCGCGGCCGTCGTCGGTGATCTTGTCGGGGCCCCACGGCGGCATCCAGACCCAGTTGATGCGCAGCTCGTTGACCAGGCCGTCCGTGGCGGACTTGGCCTGGTCCTCGATGACGTCCGTCAGCGGGCAGGCCGCGGAGGTCAGGGTCATGTCGATCGTCGCGATGTTCGCGTCGTCGATGTGGATGCCGTAGATCAGGCCGAGGTTCACGACGTCGATGCCCAGCTCGGGGTCGACGACGTCGTACAACGCCTCGCGGATCTCCTCCTCCGAGGCCGGCTTCGTCTCAACGGTCTCGCTCATGCCGTCTTCCTTTCGGCGTCGGCGCCCAGCGCCTGGGCCGTCGCGTCCTTCCACGCCATCCAGCTGAGGAGGGCGCACTTGACCCGGGCCGGGTACTTGGAGACGCCGGCGAACGCGACCGCGTCCTCCAGCACCTCCTCCATGGCGTCGTCGGGTTCGATCTTCCCCTTGGACTGCATCAGCTCCAGGAAGGTCTCCTGGATCTTCTGCGCCTCGGCGACGTCCTTGCCGACCAGCAGCTCGTTCAGCACCGACGCGCTGGCCTGGCTGATGGAGCAGCCCTGGCCCTCGTACGAGACGTCGCTGATGGTCGTGCCCTCGTACTTCACGCGCAGGGTGATCTCGTCACCGCACGTGGGGTTCACGTGGTGCACCTCGGCGTCGCCATCCCGCAAGCCCCGCCCGTGCGGGTTCTTGTAGTGGTCCAGGATGACGTCCTGGTACATGGAGTCCAGTTTCACCTTGTCAGCACGCCCCTCAGCCGAAGAAGTTCCGTACGTGCTCCAGGCCGTCCACCAGAGCGTCGATCTCGGCCGGCGTGGAGTACAGATAGAACGACGCTCGCGTGGTCGCAGGAATTCCGTAGCGCAGGCAGACCGGGCGGGCGCAGTGGTGACCGACGCGGACGGCGATGCCCAGCTCGTCGAGGACCTGGCCCACGTCGTGCGGGTGGATGTCACCGAGCGTGAAGGAGATCGCGGCGCCGCGGTCCTCGGCCGTGGTGGGGCCGATGATCCGCAGGTCGGGGACCTCGCCGAGACGCTTCACCGCGTACTCGGTGAGGGCGTGCTCGTGGGCGAGGATCTTGTCCATGCCGATCGAGTTGAGGTAGTCGATCGCCGCGCCGAGGCCGACCGCCTGGGCGATCGGCGGGGTGCCCGCCTCGAACTTGTGGGGGGCCGGGGCGTACGTCGACGAGTGCATCGACACGGTCTCGATCATCTCGCCGCCGCCGAGGAACGGAGGCAGGTCCTCCAGGAGTTCCTGGCGGCCCCAGAGGACGCCGATGCCGGTCGGGCCGCACATCTTGTGGCCGGTGAAGGCCACGAAGTCGGCCTGGAGGGCCTGCACGTCCAGCGGCATGTGGGGGGCGGCCTGGGAGGCGTCGACGCAGACCAGCGCGCCGACCTCCTGGGCGCGGCGCACGATCGCCTCGACCGGGTTGAAGGTGCCCAGGATGTTCGACACCAGCACGAAGGAGACGATCTTCGTCTTCTCCGTGATCACCTCGTCGATGTCGGACAGGTCCAGGCGGCCGTCGTCGGTGAGGCCGAACCACTTCAGCTTCGCGCCCGTGCGCTGCGCCAGCAGCTGCCACGGCACGATGTTGGAGTGGTGCTCCATCTCCGTGATGACGATCTCGGTGTCCGCGTCCACCCGGTAGGGCTCGTCGGCCCAGCCGAGCATGTTGGCCACGAGGTTCAGCGACTCGGAGGCGTTCTTGGTGAAGATCACCTCGTCGCGGCTGGGCGCGTTGATGAACTCCGCGACCTTGTCCCGCGCGCCCTCGTACAGCGCCGTGGCCTCCTCGGCCAGCACATGCACGCCGCGGTGCACGTTGGCGTTGTGCTGTTCGTAGTACTCCCCGAGCACGTCGAGGACCTGGCGCGGGGTCTGCGAGGTCGCCGCGTTGTCCAGGTACACGAGCTTCTTGCCGTCGTGCAGCACCCGGTCGAGGATCGGGAAGTCCTTGCGGATCGCCTCGGTGTCGAGGAGGCCCGGCAGCTGTGTCACGCGGATGCGCCACCCTTCGTGTATGCCTCGTAGCCCTCGTTCTCCAGCTTGTCGGCGAGCTCGGCGCCGCCGGACTCGACGATGCGGCCGCCGGAGAAGACGTGGACGAAGTCGGGCTTGATGTAGCGCAGGATGCGCGTGTAGTGGGTGATCAGCAGGGTGCCGACCTCGCCGGTCTCGCGGACGCGGTTGACGCCCTCGGAGACGATGCGCAGCGCGTCGACGTCGAGGCCGGAGTCGGTCTCGTCGAGGATCGCGACCTTCGGCTTGAGCAGCTCCAGCTGGAGGATCTCGTGGCGCTTCTTCTCACCGCCGGAGAAGCCCTCGTTGACGTTGCGCTCGGCGAAGGACGGGTCCATGTTGAGGCGCTCCATGGCCTCCTTGACCTCCTTCACCCAGGTGCGCAGCTTGGGGGCCTCGCCGCGGATGGCGGTGGCGGAGGTGCGCAGGAAGTTGGAGACCGAGACGCCGGGGACCTCGACCGGGTACTGCATCGCCAGGAACAGGCCCGCGCGGGCGCGCTCGTCGACGGACATCTCCAGGACGTCCTCGCCGTCGAGCAGCACGGTGCCGCCGGTGATCGTGTACTTCGGGTGGCCCGCGAGGGAGTAGGCGAGCGTCGACTTGCCCGAGCCGTTGGGGCCCATGATGGCGTGCGTCTCGCCCTGCTTCACGGTGAGGTCGACGCCCTTGAGGATCTCCTTCGTGGCGTTGTCGGCCTCGACGGTGACGTGCAGGTCTCGGATTTCAAGCGTTGCCATGGGTGCCTCAGGACTCCTGGGTGAGGGAGACGAGCACGTCGTCCCCTTCGATCTTTACGGGGTATACGGGGACGGGGCGCGTCGCGGGGAGACCGGACGGCTTGCCGGTGCGGAGGTCGAACGCGGAGCCGTGCAGCCAGCACTCGATCTGGCAGTCCTCCACCTCGCCCTCGGAGAGCGAGACGTTCGCGTGGGAGCAGATGTCGTGAATGGCGAACACCTCCCCCTCGGTACGGACCACCGAGACCGGCGTGCCGTCGAGTTCCACCCGCTTCGGGGTGTCCTCCTCCAGCTCGCTCAGCCCACAGGCGCGTACGAACGTCATGCGACCGACGCCTCCAGCTCCTCTTCGATCTTGGCCAGCAGACGCTCCTCGATGTCGGCGACGCCGATCTGCTGGACCAGCTCGGCGAAGAAGCCGCGGACGACGAGGCGGCGCGCCTCGTGCTCGGGGATACCGCGGGCCATCAGGTAGAAGAGCTGCTCGTCGTCGAAGCGGCCGGTCGCGGAGGCGTGCCCGGCGCCGACGATCTCGCCGGTCTCGATCTCCAGGTTCGGCACCGAGTCGACCCGCGCGCCGTCCGTGAGGACGAGGTTGCGGTTCATCTCGTAGGTGTCGGTGCCCTCGGCCTCGGCCTCGATCAGCACGTCGCCGATCCACACGGCGTGCGCGGCCTCGCCCTGGAGCGCGCCCTTGTAGACGACGTTCGACTTGCAGTGCGGCACGTTGTGGGTGACCAGGAGGCGGTGCTCCTGGTGCTGGCCGGCGTCGGTGAAGTACAGGCCGAACAGCTCGGCCTCGCCGCCGGGGCCCGCGTAGGTGACGCGCGGGTGCAGCCGGACGACGTCGCCGCCGAAGGTGACGACGACCGACTTGAAGGAGGCGTCGCGGCCGATCAGCGTGTTGTGCTGGCCCACGTGCACGGCCTTGTCGTCCCAGTCCTGGACGGAGACGACGGTCAGCTTGGCGCCGTCCCCGAGGACGTAGTCGACGTTGGCCGCGAGCACCGCGTCACCGGTGTGGTCGATGACGACGACGGCCTCGGCGAAGGCGCCCAGCTCGATGACCTGGTGGCCGAAGGCGGTGCCGCCCTGGCCGTGCACGGCGATCCGGATCGGCTCGGTGAGGACGGTCTCCTTGGGGACGGTCACGACCGACGCCTTCTCGAAGGCCGAGTACGCCTGTGCGGCGATCCGGTCCACGGGGGTGCCCGCCCTGCCGAGCCGGGCGTCGTCCCGGCCGACGGTCTCGACGACGACGCCCTCGGGAGCCTCGACAGTGACCTTCACGCCGTCGCCGGTGGCGACGGCGGTGCCGTCGTGCAGGCCGCGCAGGCGCTCCAGCGGGGTGAACCGCCACTCCTCCTCACGGCCGTGCGGGACGGGGAAGTCCGCCACGTCGAAGGACGGGGGCGCGCTCATGCGCGAGACGACGGTGGACTCGGCGGCCACCGCGATCGAGCCGGCGGTCGTCGAACCGACCGGGATGTTCTGAGCCTCAGCCATGGCTGTCGTAATGCTCGCTTTCCGTTGCGTAAGGGGCCTGATGGGATCGCCGGCCGGTGGTCAGCCGACCGCGCCTTCCATCTGCAGCTCGATCAGCCGGTTGAGCTCGAGGGCGTACTCCATGGGCAGCTCCTTGGCGATCGGCTCGACGAAGCCGCGCACGATCATCGCCATCGCCTCGTCCTCGGAGAGACCGCGGCTCATCAGGTAGAAGAGCTGGTCCTCGGAGACCTTGGAGACGGTCGCCTCGTGACCCATGGACACGTCGTCCTCGCGGACGTCCACGTACGGGTAGGTGTCCGAGCGGGAGATCGTGTCGACCAGCAGGGCGTCGCAGAGCACGTTGGACTTGGAGCCCGGGGCGCCCTCGCCGATCTCGATCAGGCCGCGGTACGACGTACGGCCGCCGCCGCGCGCCACCGACTTGGAGACGATGTTGGACGAGGTGTTCGGCGCCATGTGGACCATCTTGGCGCCGGCGTCCTGGTGCTGGCCCTCGCCCGCGAAGGCGATGGACAGGGTCTCGCCCTTGGCGTGCTCGCCCATCAGGTAGACGGCCGGGTACTTCATCGTCACCTTGGAGCCGATGTTGCCGTCGATCCACTCCATGGTCGCGCCCTCGTAGGCGACGGCGCGCTTGGTGACCAGGTTGTAGACGTTGTTCGACCAGTTCTGGATGGTCGTGTAGCGGCAGCGGGCGTTCTTCTTGACGATGATCTCGACGACCGCGGAGTGCAGCGAGTCCGACTTGTAGATCGGGGCGGTGCAGCCCTCGACGTAGTGCACGTAGGCGCCCTCGTCGACGATGATCAGGGTCCGCTCGAACTGGCCCATGTTCTCGGTGTTGATCCGGAAGTAGGCCTGGAGCGGGATCTCCACGTGCACGCCCGGCGGGACGTAGATGAAGGAGCCGCCGGACCACACGGCCGTGTTCAGCGCGGCGAACTTGTTGTCGCCGACCGGGATGACCGTGCCGAAGTACTCCTTGAACAGCTCCGGGTGCTCCTTGAGCGCCGTGTCGGTGTCCAGGAAGATGACGCCCTGCTCCTCCAGGTCCTCGCGGATCTGGTGGTAGACGACCTCCGACTCGTACTGGGCGGCGACACCGGCCACGAGGCGCTGCTTCTCGGCCTCGGGGATGCCCAGCTTGTCGTAGGTGTTCTTGATGTCCTCGGGCAGGTCCTCCCAGGACTCCGCCTGCTTCTCCGTGGAGCGCACGAAGTACTTGATGTTGTCGAAGTCGATGCCCGACAGGTCCGAGCCCCAGTTCGGCATGGGCTTCTTCTCGAAGAGCTTCAGGCCCTTGAGGCGCAGCTTCGTCATCCACTCCGGCTCGGACTTCTTGTCCGAGATGTCGCGGACGACGTCCTCGTTCAGGCCGCGCTTCGCTGCGGCACCGGCCTCGTCGGAGTCGGCCCAGCCGTATTCGTACTTGCCCAGGCCCTCGAGCTCAGGGTGGGCAGTCTCCGTGGGGAGAGTCATGCGGGGTTCCTCCCGGCCGTGCTTGCAGATGCGTTGTGGGTGGTGTCGGAAATCTTCGGAGTCCCCGGGGCGGTCGCCGCCGGGGCCTTCGTCGTGGAGGTCTTCGGGATAAACGTCGTGCACACGCCGTCGCCGTGGGCGATCGTGGCCAGCCGCTGTACGTGTGTACCGAGCAGCTCGGCGAAAAATTCCGTCTCGGCCTCGCAGAGCTGCGGGAACTGCTCGGCGACGTGGGCGACCGGACAGTGGTGCTGGCACAGCTGCTCGCCGGTGGGCGCGCTGCGCGCGGTAGCAGCGTACCCGTCCGCGCTCAGGGCCTTGGCCAGCGCTTCGGTCCGCTGCTCCGGGGCGGCCTGCTCGACCGCCTTGCGGTAGGCGGCGGACTGGGCAGCGATCCGGGCGCGGGCGAAGGCGGCGACCGCCTCGTCCCCGCCCTCGCGCTCGGCGATCCAGCGCAGGGCGTCCATGGCCAGCGTGTCGTAGGACTGGTCGAAGGCGTCCCGGCCGCAGTCGGTCAGCGTGAAGACCTTGGCGGGGCGGCCCCGGGTGCGGGCGCCGTACACCCGTCGCTCGCGGGCCTCGACGACACCGTCGGCGACCAGCGCGTCCAGGTGCCGGCGGACGGCGGCCTGGGTGAGGCCCAGCCGCCCGGCGAGTTCGGCGACGGTCGACTGACCGTGGTCCAGGATCGACCGCGCGACCCGGTTGCGCGTCGAGCGCTCCCCGGTCGCGAGCTCCTCCTGCGGGGTCCCCGTGGGGGTCTCCCGAGCTGCGCCGACGTTTTTCACAACGCCATTGTTGCGTAATTCCCGAGAACGTGACAAGCGGCGTCCGGCCCGCCGGACGGTGCCCTGCGTCACTTAGGCAAACCTAAGCTGACCTGCGGAAACGATCTTTGATCGATCAGGCGCCGGTCCCGCCGGCCGCAAAACCGCTGGCGCCCCCGACCCCCGTCCGGAACACTCCACGCCCATGCCCACACCCCTTCCGACCGGCCCACTCGTCACCCGCGGCACCCTCGCGAAGGACCTCGCAGAGCTGGGCGTGCGCCCCGGCGAGATCCTCCTCGCGCACACCTCCCTCAGCTCCCTCGGCTGGGTGTGCGGCGGACCCGTCGCCGTCGTCCAGGCCCTCCTCGACGTCCTCGGCCCCGACGGCACCCTGGTCGTCCCCACCCAGACCGCCGACCTCTCCGACCCGGCCGGTTGGTCGAACCCGCCGGTCCCCGAGGAGTGGTGGCCGGACATCCGGGCCGCCATGCCCGTCTACGACCCGCTGATCACCCCCGCCCGGGGCGTCGGAGTCGTCCCCGAGACCGTCCGCACCTGGCCCGGCGCGCGCCGCTCCGCCCACCCCCACACCTCCTTCGTCGCCCTCGGCCCGCGCGCCGCGGAGATCACCGACGGCCACGCCCCCGACTGCCGCCTCGGCGAGCGCAGCCCGCTCGCGGTCCTGGAACGCCTCGGCGCCCGGGTGCTGCTGCTCGGCGCGGGCTACGACACGTGCACGAGCTTCCACCTCGCCGAGTACCGGATACCGGCCCCGCCGGTCGAGGTCGGCCGCCCCGGACCGGACGGCTGGGCCGCCGTCACCGAGCCGTCGATCTCCTCGGAACGCTTCGACGAGCTGGGACGCGACTTCGAACGCGACCGCCCCGTCGTGCGCGGCGGGGTCGGAGCCGCCGCGGCACGGCTCTTCCCCGTCGCCGACGCGGTGGCGTACGCCGAGCGCTGGCTGGCCCGGCACCGGCCCCGGGCGAGCGAGCCCGAGTGACGGAACCGGCCACGGCCGGGCGCACTCGCGCACCCGCCCGTCCGGGGCACCCCGCGGCTCCCTAGACTCGGGGCCATGCGAAACGAGCCCGTGCTCCAGGTCCAGGCCCTGGTGAAGCGGTACGGCCCGAAGACCGCGGTGGACGGCCTCGACCTGGTGGCCCGGGCGGGGGTCACCGCCGTCCTCGGCCCCAACGGGGCGGGCAAGACGACCACGGTCGAGACCTGCGAGGGGTACCGGAAGCCGGACTCCGGCACGGTGCGCGTCCTGGGCCTCGACCCGGTCCGCCAGTCCCGCGAGCTGCGCCCGCGGATCGGCGTGATGCTCCAGTCCGGCGGCGTGTACTCCGGCGCCCGGGCCGTCGAGATGCTGCGCCACGTCGCGAGACTGCACGCCCACCCCCTCGACGTGGACGCCCTCGTCGAACGGCTCGGGCTCGGCTCCTGCGGCCGTACCCCGTACCGGCGGCTGTCCGGCGGGCAGCAGCAGCGGCTCGCGCTGGCGATGGCCGTCGTCGGCCGCCCCGAGCTGGTCTTCCTCGACGAGCCCACCGCCGGACTCGACCCGCAGGCGCGCCGCGCCACCTGGGACCTGGTCCGCGACCTGCGCGCCGACGGCGTCTCGGTCGTCCTCACCACCCACTACATGGACGAGGCCGAGCAGCTCGCCGACGACGTCGCCATCATCGACGCCGGCCGGGTCATCGCCCAGGGCTCGCCCGAGGAACTGTGCCGCGGCGGCGCCGAGAACACCCTGCGCTTCACCGGCCGCCCCGGCCTCGACGTGGGCTCCCTGCTCAAGGCGCTGCCCCCGGACTGCGCGGCGGCCGAGCTGACACCGGGCGCCTACCGGGTCGTCGGCAAGATCGACCCCCAGCTGCTGGCGACGGTCACCTCCTGGTGCGCCCAGCACGGGGTGATGCCGGACCGGATCTCGGTGGAGCGGCACACCCTGGAGGACGTCTTCCTGGAGCTGACCGGCAAGGAGCTGCGCGCATGACCACGGGGACCCACACGCCCAGGCCCGGAGCCGCCCCGCTCCCCCGCATGATCGCCGCCCAGGCCGCCCTGGAGACGAAGATGCTGCTGCGCAACGGCGAGCAGCTGCTCCTGACGGTGATCATCCCGACCCTGCTGCTCGTCCTGTTCAGCACCGTGGACATCGTCGACACCGGTGCCGGCGAGGCCGTCGACTTCCTCACGCCCGGCATCCTGGCGCTCGCCGTGATGTCGACCGCCTTCACCGGCCAGGCCATCGCCACCGGCTTCGAACGCCGCTACGGCGTGCTCAAGCGGCTCGCTTCCTCGCCGCTGCCGCGCTGGGGCCTGATGACCGCCAAGACGGCGTCCGTGCTCGTCATCGAGGTGCTCCAGGTGGTCCTGGTGACCGTGATCGCGTTCGCGCTGGGCTGGTCGCCGCACGGCGGCGCGCCGGCCGTCCTGCTCCTCCTGGTGCTCGGCACGGCCGCCTTCTCCGGGCTGGGCCTGCTGATGGCCGGCACCCTGAAGGCGGAGGCGACCCTGGCCGGCGCCAACCTGGTCTTCCTGCTGCTGCTCGTCGGCGGCGGGGTGATCGTGCCGCTGGACAAGTTCCCGCCCGCCGCCCAGGACGTCCTCGGCCTGCTGCCGATCTCCGCGCTGTCGGACGGACTGCGCGACGTGCTCCAGCACGGCGCCGGGATGCCGTGGGGCAACCTGGCGGTCCTCGCGGCCTGGGCGGTCGCTGGACTGGCGGCGGCGGGGAAGTTCTTCCGCTGGGAGTAGCCCGTACCGCCTGATTCGCACCCCTCGTGAACCGGTGCACAAGCGGCCCCCTACGATGGTGCCCGTGCCAAAGCTGACCCGCGCCGACGCCGCAGCGGCGCTGCGCAACCCGCTCGCCTTCATCGCCGCACGCTGGACCCCGGATCCCCGGACGGTCCGGCGGGCCGCCCTCGCCGCGCTCGTCATGTCGGTGGTCATCGTGGTCACCGGCGGCGCGGTCCGGCTCACCGGCTCCGGTCTGGGCTGCCCGACCTGGCCGAAGTGCACGGACGACTCGCTCACCGCGACGTCGGAGATGGGCCTGCACGGCGTCATCGAGTTCGGCAACCGCCTGCTGACGTACGTGCTGTGCGCGGCCGTCGGCTGGGCGATCGTCGCGGCCCGCTCGCAGAAGCCGGTGCGGCGCGACCTGACCCGGCTGGGCTGGCTCCAGTTCTGGGTCGTCATGGGCAACGCGATCCTCGGCGGCATCGTCGTGCTGGTCGGTCTGAACCCGTACACGGTCGCCGCCCACTTCCTGCTCTCCTCCGCGCTGATCGCGGTCGCGACCGTGATGTGGCAGCGCACCCGGGAGGGTGACGGGGTGCCCCGGCCGCTCGTCGGGAAGGCCGTCCAGCAGCTCGTGTGGGTGCTGACCGGCGTCACGGTGCTGCTGATCGCCGTCGGCACGGTCGTCACGGGTGCGGGCCCGCACGCCGGGGACTCCAGTGACGTGCCGCGGATGCCGCTGGACTGGGAGATGGTCAGCAAGCTGCACGCCGTGCTGGCGTGGATCGTGGTGACGCTGACGTTCGCGCTGTGGTTCGTGCTGAAGGCGGTCGACGCGCCGAAGGGCCCGCTGGGCCGCACCCGGGACCTGTTCGTGATCCTGCTGCTCCAGGGCGTCATCGGTTACGTCCAGTACTTCACCGACCTCCCCGAGGTGCTGGTCGGCGCGCACATGCTCGGTTCCTGCCTGGTGTGGATCGGCACGCTGCGGGTGCTGCTGGCGCTGCGCGAGCGGCCCGCCGCGGTCCCCGCGGACCTCGGTGAGCGGACGGACCGGACGCTGACCACCGCCTGACCGGCCGCCCGCACTCGCGCTCGGGGGGCGCTCACTCCAGCCCGTACACCCGCCGCGCGTTGCCCGCCGCGATCAGCCCCGCCACCCGCTGCGCGTCCCCCAGGGACCAGGCGCCCTCGGCCGCCCAGCCGCCGAGCACCCGGCCCAGGGCCTCGCGGAACAGCCGGGCGCCGACGACGTGCAGCTCGGGCAGCCCCCGGGCGCCGCTGGAGAAGAGGATCTTGCCGAAGGGTGCGAGCTCCAGGATCTCCGCGAGGACCGTGGCGGCCCGGGCGCCGGTGCGCACCAGGGCGGCGCCCGAGTCGGCGTAGACGTGCGGGAAGACCCCGGCGAGGTGGGCGGCGTGCCGGTGGTACGGGTAGCCGTGCAGCAGCACCAGGTCGGTGCCCAGGCCCGCCGTGGCCCGGACGAAGTCGGTGAGCAGCACGGGGTCCGTGCGGTCGGTCCGCAGACCGGGCTCGCCCAGTCCGGCGTGCAGCTGGAGCGGCCGGCCCGCGGCGACCGCGATCCACAGCAGATGGCGCAGCAGCACCGGGTCGCTCAGCTCCCCGCCGACCCGCCGGGCGGCCAGCCAGCGCCCCGCCGCGCCGCGCACCTCGCCGGGGCCGGGCGGTTCGGGTGCGAGGGCGAGTCCGTGCCGGACGCCGGCCACGGAGGTGAAGGCGACCGCGTGCGCGGCGGCGCCGTGCACCGATTCGGCGAGGTTGGCGAGGAACGACTCGACGGTGCCGGAGGTGTCGGCGACCTGCTCGGCCAGCGGTTCCAGCCGGACGATCTCCCGGGCCTCGGCGGCGGAGGCGGCGGCCAGCTCGGCGGGGCCGGTGAGGTCGCCGGGCAGGCCGGTGTCGACGAGGTAGGTGGTGATGCCGCTGCCGCGCAGCAGCCGCCGGCCTGCCTCCAGGACGCCCAGCTCCCGGCGCCGGGCGAGGTAGCGGGCGGGCGGGCAGTGGGGTTCCAGGCCGAGCAGGGGCGGGCACCAGCGCCGTACGGCGAAGCCCGTCTGGGTGTCGAACAGGGTGGTGCCCGGGGCGGGCGGTCCCTCGGTGCGGGCGAGCTGGGCCTCGAAGGTGCCGAGACCCAGCTCCGTTCTCAGTACGCCGTGGCAGTACTGGTCCACGAGGGACGGCGTTTCGATCATCCGGGGCTCCCGTGACTGGACCGCGTACTCCTACGAGTCCTAACGGGTGAACCGGGTGCCGGGTACCGCGGTCGCACACCCCCGTGCGAACCGCCGGCGCGTGTCAGCCGTTCGAAGGGCCGCCGACCTGGATGCCCGCCATGCGGGTCCACTCGTACGGGCCGGTCCGCACCTTGGCGGCGAACTCGCCGTCGAAGTCCTCGTGGACGGTGATCCCGGCCTTCGCGACGGCCTGCTCGGCGATCGCGTAGGAGGGGGCCACCAGGTCGCCCCAGCCGCCGTCCTCGCCGACGAGGACGATCCGGGCGCCGCGCTGCCCGAGGTACGCCACCTGGCCCTCGGCCCCGCCGTGCCCCTTGGAGAAGGCGCCGATGCGCTTGGCGAGCCGGGCCACCGTGCGCGCGGCCTTCGCGTCAACCTGCTGCGTGTCTGCCATGGCCAGGATGCTACCGACGGGTAGATCAAACGGCGACGGGCGGGGTGCGTGGCCTTGACCACGTCCCCCGCCCGCAGACGGCGTCGAAGGTGACTAGCGCAGGAAGGGGTCCACCGCGACCGCGACGAACAGCAGCGAGACGTAGGTGATGGACCAGTGGAACAGCCGCATCTCCTTCAGCTTCGCGCCCGTGACCTCGGCCTTCGCGCGGTTCTGGAGCGCGTGCGCCTCCCACAGCCACCAGCCGCCCGCGACCAGGGCGACCGCGGTGTAGAACCAGCCGGTGTACCCGAGCGGGGTCAGCAGCAGGGAGACGGCGACCATGACCCAGCTGTAGATCACGATCTGCCTGGCGACGGTCTTGTTGGAGGCGATGACCGGCAGCATCGGGACGCCCACGCGCGCGTAGTCGTCCTTGACCTTCATGGACAGCGGCCAGTAGTGCGGCGGCGTCCAGAAGAAGATCACCATGAAGAGGATGACGGGGGCCCAGGCGAGCGAGCCGGTGACCGCGGTCCATCCGATCAGCACCGGCATGCAGCCGGCGATGCCGCCCCACACGATGTTCTGCGAGGTCCGGCGCTTGAGGATCATCGTGTACACGACGACGTAGAAGAGGAGCGCGCCGAGCGAGAGCCAGGCCGACAGCCAGTTGACGGTGAGGCCGAACAGCAGGGTGGAGACCACCGCGAGGGTGATGCCGAAGACGAGGCACTCGCGCGGACTGACCATGCCGGTGACCAGCGGACGCTGCGACGTGCGGTCCATCAGCGCGTCGATGTCGCGGTCGATGTACATGTTCAGCGCGTTGGCGCCGCCGGCCGACAGGTACCCGCCGACGCAGGTGAGCAGCACCAGACCGAGGTCCGGCACGCCCTGCTCGGCGAGGAACATCACCGGCACCGTGGTGATCAGCAGCAGCTCGATGATCCGCGGCTTGGTCAGCGCCACGAACGCCTTCGCACGGGCCCCGAACGGCCGGTGACTCGGGCTCTGGCTCGTCCCGATAACCCCCGCAGGACGGGATTCAACGGCCGTCACGCACACCCCTGACAGAGACATCCCAGCGAGCCTCCCGGTGTGAGGTGCCGGTAAAGGGCTCGCGCGTACCACGCCACTGTAGACGTTGCCCATACCCCGGCCTTCGCGGGGGTGGGGTCGTGTTGGGCGGCGCGCTCCGGCGTGCGTACGACGGGCCGGGAACGATCATTCGGACGATCATGGAACGGGCGTTCCCGGCCCCCCTCAGATGGGCCGGCCGGGCAACGGTTGAGCGGTCAGATGAGCGGCTGCGTATTCACTTGGCGAAAGCCGGTACGGCCCAGTCAGGAGGCGGATTCCGAAGAGTCCCGGCAGTCTGTAATGACTCGAAAAAATGCACGTTCTCGCGGGGGTAGGCTCGACAAGGCCGGTGGGCGCGGAGTGCACCGGCGGTCGGTGTACGCCCACACCGGCATTCGACATGTGGAGAGGAGCCCTGACCCAGGGTGAGCACCAAGCCGACCACCACAGACCTCGAGTGGACCGAGCTGGACCAGCGGGCCGTGGACACCGCCCGCGTCCTGGCCGCCGACGCCGTACAGAAGGTTGGCAACGGCCATCCGGGTACGGCGATGAGCCTGGCGCCCGCCGCCTACACCCTCTTCCAGAAGGTGATGCGGCATGACCCGGCGGACGCCGAGTGGGTCGCCCGCGACCGGTTCGTGCTGTCCGCGGGCCACTCGTCCCTGACCCTGTACACCCAGCTGTACCTGGCCGGCTTCGGCCTGGAGCTGGACGACCTGAAGGCCTTCCGCACCTGGGGCTCCAAGACCCCCGGTCACCCCGAGTACGGCCACACGACGGGTGTGGAGACCACCACCGGCCCGCTGGGCCAGGGTGTCGCCAACGCCGTCGGCATGGCCATGGCCGCCCGCTACGAGCGCGGTCTGTTCGACCCGGAGGCCCCCGCCGGGGAGTCCCCCTTCGACCACTACGTCTACTGCATCGCCGGTGACGGCTGCCTCCAGGAGGGCATCTCCGCCGAGGCGTCCTCGCTCGCCGGCCACCAGAAGCTGGGCAACCTGATCCTGCTGTGGGACGACAACCACATCTCGATCGAGGGCGACACCGAGACGGCCGTCTCCGAGGACACCGTCAAGCGCTACGAGGCCTACGGCTGGCACGTCCAGCGCGTGGCGCCGAAGGCCGACGGCGACCTGGACCCGCAGGCGATCTACGCAGCCGTCCAGGAGGCCAAGAAGGTCACGGACCGGCCGTCCTTCATCGCGATGCGCTCGATCATCGCCTGGCCCGCGCCGAACGCGCAGAACACCGAGGCCGCGCACGGCTCGGCGCTGGGCGACGAGGAGGTCGCGGCCACCAAGCGCGTCCTCGGCTTCGACCCGGAGCGGACCTTCGAGGTCGCCGACGAGGTCATCGAGCACACCCGGGGGGCGCTGGAGCGGGGCCGCCAGGCCAAGGCCGAGTGGGAGAAGTCGTTCCAGGAGTGGCGCGAGGCCAACCCGGAACGCGCGGCCGAGTACGACCGCATCGCCAAGGGCGAGCTGCCGGCCGGCTGGGAGGAGAAGATCCCGGTCTTCGAGCCCGGCAAGGGCGTCGCCACCCGTGCCGCCTCCGGCAAGGTCCTCCAGGCGCTGGGCGAGGTCATCCCCGAGCTGTGGGGCGGCTCCGCCGACCTGGCCGGTTCGAACAACACGACGATCGACAAGACGTCGTCCTTCCTGCCCGAGGGCAACCCGCTGCCCGAGGCGGACCCGTACGGCCGTACCGTCCACTTCGGCATCCGCGAGCACGCCATGGCCGCGGAGATGAACGGCATCGCCCTGCACGGCAACACCCGCGTCTACGGCGGCACCTTCCTGGTGTTCTCCGACTACATGCGCAACGCGGTGCGGCTGTCGGCCCTGATGCACCTGCCGGTGACGTACGTGTGGACGCACGACTCCATCGGTCTCGGCGAGGACGGCCCGACCCACCAGCCGGTCGAGCACCTGGCCGCGCTGCGCGCCATCCCGGGCCTGAACGTGGTCCGCCCGGCCGACGCCAACGAGACCGCCGTCGCCTGGCGCGAGATCCTCCGGCGCTGGACCAAGGAGTTCGGCAAGGGCCAGCCGCACGGCCTCGCCCTCACCCGGCAGGGCGTGCCGACCTACGAGCCCAACGAGGACGCCGCCAAGGGCGGCTACGTCCTGTTCGAGGCCGAGGGCGGTGAGCCGCAGGTGATCCTGATCGCCACCGGCTCCGAGGTGCACGTGGCCGTCGAGGCGCGCGAGGCGCTCCAGGCCGACGGTGTGCCGACCCGCGTGGTGTCGATGCCGTCCGTCGAGTGGTTCGAACAGCAGGACCAGGGGTACCGGGACAGCGTCCTGCCGCCGCACGTGAAGGCGCGCGTCGCCGTCGAGGCCGGCATCGGTCTCACCTGGCACAAGTACGTCGGGGACGCCGGCCGGATCGTGTCCCTGGAGCACTTCGGTGCCTCGGCCGACGGCAAGGTGCTGTTCCGCGAGTTCGGCTTCACCGCGGAGAACGTGGCCGCCAAGGCCCGGGAATCGCTCGACGCCGCCCAGCGCTGACGCTCATATACGACACGTAGGAGATGCATTTTCCATGACAGACGCACTGAAGCGCCTCTCCGAGGAAGGCGTCGCGATCTGGCTGGACGACCTGTCGCGCAAGCGGATCACCTCGGGCAACCTCGCCGAGCTGATCGACCAGCAGCACGTCGTGGGCGTCACCACCAACCCGACGATCTTCCAGAAGGCGATCTCCGAGGGCGACGGCTACGACCAGCAGCTGTCCGACCTCGCCGCCCGCAGGGTGACGGTCGAAGAGGCCATCCGCATGATCACGACGGCGGACGTCCGTGACGCCGCCGACATCCTGCGCCCGGTCTACGACGCGACCGGCGGCCAGGACGGCCGGGTGTCGATCGAGGTCGACCCGCGCCTCGCGCACGACACCAAGGCGACGGTCGCCGAGGCCAAGCAGCTGGCCTGGCTGGTGGACCGCCCGAACACGCTGATCAAGATCCCGGCGACCGAGGCGGGCCTGCCCGCGATCACCGAGGTCATCGGCAACGGGATCAGCGTCAACGTCACGCTGATCTTCTCGCTGGAGCGCTACCGCAAGGTGATGGACGCCTACCTCTCCGGCCTGGAGAAGGCGAAGGAGAGGGGTCTCGACCTCTCGCAGATCCACTCCGTGGCGTCCTTCTTCGTGTCCCGCGTGGACACCGAGATCGACAAGCGGATCGACGCGCTCGGCACCGACGAGGCCAAGGCGCTGCGCGGCAAGGCCGCCCTCGCCAACGCCCGGCTCGCCTACCAGGCGTACGAGGAGGTCTTCTCCTCGGACCGCTGGAGCGCGCTGGAGAAGGCGGGCGCCAACAAGCAGCGTCCGCTGTGGGCCTCCACCGGTGTGAAGGACAAGGCGTACAAGTCCACGCTGTACGTCGACGAGCTGGTCGCGCCCAACACGGTGAACACCATGCCGGAGGCCACCCTGCTGGCCACCGAGGAGTCGGGTGAGATCACCGGCAACACCATCGCCGGCACGTACGAGCAGGCCCGCGCCGACCTCGACGCCGTCGAGAAGCTCGGGATCAAGTACGACGACGTGGTGCAGCTCCTGGAGGACGAGGGCGTCGACAAGTTCGAGGCGTCCTGGAACGACCTGCTGAAGTCGACCGAGGCCGAGCTGAAGCGCCTCGCCCCCGCGGAGGGCTGAGCCCTTGTCTCCCTCCGTCACTGGAGCGAATCCGCTCCGTGACCCCGCAGACCGGCGGCTCCCGCGTATCGCGGGGCCGTCGGGCCTGGTCATCTTCGGCGTCACGGGGGATCTGTCGCGCAAGAAGCTGATGCCGGCCGTCTACGACCTCGCCAACCGGGGTCTGCTGCCGCCGGGCTTCTCACTGGTCGGCTTCGCCCGCCGCGAGTGGCAGCACGAGGACTTCGCGCAGGAAGTCCACGACGCCGTCAAGGAACACGCCCGCACCCCCTTCCGCGAGGAGGTCTGGCAGCAGCTCATCCAGGGCATGCGGTTCGTCCAGGGCACCTTCGACGACGACGAGGCGTTCGAGAAGCTGCGCGCCACCATCGAGGAGCTGGACAAGGCACAGGGCACCGGCGGCAACTTCGCCTTCTACCTGTCCGTGCCGCCGCGGTCCTTCCCGGTGGTCATCCAGCAGCTGAAGAAGCACGGCCTCGCGGACCAGACCGGCGGCTCCTGGCGGCGCGCGGTCATCGAGAAGCCGTTCGGCCACGACCTGAGGTCGGCCGAGGAGCTGAACAAGGTCGTCCACGAGGTCTTCGCCCCGGACCAGGTCTTCCGCATCGACCACTACCTGGGCAAGGAGACCGTCCAGAACATCCTGGCGCTGCGCTTCGCCAACACGATGTTCGAGCCGATCTGGAACCGGTCCTTCGTGGACCACGTGCAGATCACCATGGCCGAGGACATCGGCATCGGCGGCCGGGCCGGGTACTACGACGGCATCGGCGCCGCCCGGGACGTCATCCAGAACCACCTGCTCCAGCTGCTCGCGCTGACCGCGATGGAGGAGCCCGCCTCCTTCGACGCCGACGCGCTGGCCGCGGAGAAGACCAAGGTGCTCGGCGCGGTGCGGCTGCCGAAGGACCTGGGCCGCGACACCGTCCGCGCCCAGTACTCGGCGGGCTGGCAGGGCGGCGCGAAGGTCATCGGCTACCTGGAGGAGGAAGGGATCAGCCCCGACTCCAAGACCGACACCTACGCCGCGATCAAGCTGGGCATCGACAACCGCCGCTGGGCGGGCGTCCCCTTCTACCTGCGCACCGGCAAGCGGCTGGGCCGCCGCGTCACGGAGATCGCGGTGGTCTTCCAGCGCGCCCCGCACTCCCCCTTCGACACCACGGCGACGGAGGAGCTGGGCTCGAACGCGATCGTCATCCGCGTCCAGCCCGACGAGGGCGTCACGGTCCGGTTCGGTTCCAAGGTGCCGGGCACGTCGATGGAGATCCGGGACGTGTCGATGGACTTCGCGTACGGCGAGTCCTTCACCGAGTCCAGCCCGGAGGCGTACGAGCGGCTGATCCTGGACGTGCTGCTCGGCGACTCGAACCTCTTCCCGCGCACCGAGGAGGTCGAGCTGTCCTGGAAGATCCTCGACCCGATCGAGGAGTACTGGGACCAGAACGGCAAGCCGGCCCGGTACCCGGCCGGCACCTGGGGTCCGGTCGAGGCGGACGAGATGCTGGAGCGAGACGGACGGAGCTGGCGCCGGCCATGAAGATAGACCTCACGGACACCACGGCCAGTAAGATCAACAAGGCGCTGGTGCAGGGGCGCCGGGCCATCGGCACCCCGGCCGTCGGCATGGTGCTCACGCTGGTCATCGTCACGGACGAGGAGAACGCGTACGACGCCCTGAAGGCCGCCAACGACGCCTCGCGCGAGCACCCCTCGCGCACCCTCGTGGTCGTCAAGCGCGTCTCGCGCACCCCCCGGGACCGCACCAAGTCCCGCCTCGACGCCGAGGTGCGGGTCGGGGCGGACGCGGGCACCGGCGAGACGGTGGTGCTGCGGCTGTACGGCGAGGTGGTCGACCAGGCCCAGTCGGTGGTGCTGCCGCTGCTGCTGCCGGACGCCCCCGTGGTCGTCTGGTGGCCGGTCGACGCGCCGCTGGACCCGGCGAACGACCCGCTGGGCGCGCTGGCCCAGCGCCGGGTCACCGACACCTACGCGGCCGAGGAACCGGTACGGGACCTGGCCGCCCGCGCGGGCTCCTACACCCCCGGCGACACCGACCTGTCGTGGACCCGCATCACGCCCTGGCGCTCGATGCTGGCCGCGGCCCTGGACCAGGTCGTGTGCCGGGTGCGGGGCGTCGAGGTCGAGGGCGAGGAGTTCAACCCCAGCTGTGAGCTGCTCGCCATGTGGCTCGCGGACCGGCTGGACGTGCCCGTGCGGCGCTCGGTGTCCGCCGGCCCCGGCCTGACCGCGGTCCGGATGGACACCGACTGCGGCCCGATCGTGCTGGACCGCGCCGACGGCTCGCTGGCGACGCTGTCCATCCAGGGCCAGCCGGACCGGGCGGTGGCGCTCAAGCGGCGGGACACGGCCGAGCTGATCGCGGAGGAGCTGCGCCGGCTGGACCCGGACGACACCTACGCCTCGGCACTGCGGTACGGGGTGGAGCGGCTGAACGCCGGGCCCGCGCGGCCGGAGCCGGAGGCCGTGCCGGACCCGGTCGCGACCGAGGACCCCGTCGCGGTCGCGGAGCCGGTCGAGGAGGCCGCGAAGGCCCCCGCGAAGAAGGCCGCCCGCAAGGCCCCGGCGAAGAAGGCGGCGGCGAAGTGAGCACTCCGCAGCTCGTCGTGCACCGCGACAAGGAACTGATGGCCCAGGCCGCGGCGGCCCGGCTGATCACGAAGATCGTGGACGCGCAGGCGTCGCGCGGTTCCGCGTCGATCGTGCTCACCGGCGGCCGCAACGGCAACGGGCTGCTCGCCGCGCTGGCCGCCGCGCCCGCGCGGGACGCGATCGACTGGGCCCGGCTCGACCTGTGGTGGGGTGACGAGCGGTTCCTGCCCGAGGGCGACCCGGACCGCAATGTCACCCAGGCCCGTGCGGCCCTGCTGGACTCCGTCCCGCTGGATCCGGAGCGGGTGCACGCCATGCCCGCCTCGGACGGGCCGCACGGCACCGACGTGGAGGCGGCGGCCGCCGCGTACGCCAAGGAGCTGGGCCGTGCGGCGGGGCCGGAGAACCGCGGCGCGGTGCCCGCGTTCGACGTGCTGATGCTGGGCGTCGGCCCGGACACGCACGTGGCGTCGCTCTTCCCGGAGCTGCCCGCGGTGCGCGAGACCGAGCGCACGGTGGTCGGCGTGCGCGGCGCGCCCAAGCCGCCGCCCACCCGGGTCACCCTCACCCTGCCCGCGATCCGGGCGGCCCGTGAGGTGTGGCTGCTGGCGGCCGGCGAGGACAAGGCGAACGCCGCGGCGATCGCCCTGTCGGGCGCGGGCGAGATCCAGGCCCCGGCAGCGGGCGCCCGGGGCCGCTCCCGCACCCTGTGGCTGCTGGACACGGCGGCGGCCTCCCAGCTGCCCCGCTCGCTGTACCCGCCGGCGACGCCGTAGGCGGGTGGGCACAGGCACGCGAAGGGGCGGCGGAAAACCGGGTTCTCCGCCGCCCCTTCGCCGCAGGGCTATTTGACCGAGCCGGCCATCACCCCCTGCACGAAGTGCCGCTGGAAGGCGAAGAACACCGCCACCGGGACCACCAGGGAGAGGAACGCGCCGGGGGCCAGGACGTCGATGTTGCTGCCGAACTGGCGGATCTGCGACTGGAGTTCCACGGTCAGCGGCTGGGCGGTGCTGTCGGCGAACAGCAGGGCGACCAGCATGTCGTTCCACACCCAGAGGAACTGGAAGATGGCGAGGCTGGCGATGGCCGGGCGGCCGACGGGCAGGACGAGGCGGGTGAAGATGCGCCACTCGCTGCCGCCGTCCATGCGGGCGGCCTCCAGCATCTCCTTCGGGATCTCGGCGAAGTAGTTGCGCAGCAGGAACACCGCGAACGGCAGGCCGTAGGCCACGTGGAAGAGGACCACGCCGGGGATCGTGCCGAACAGGCCGAGCTGGCCGAAGAGTTTGGCGACCGGGAGCAGGCCGATCTGGACGGGGACCACCAGCAGGGCCACCACGAGCAGGAACAGCGGTTCGCGCAGCGGGAAGTCCAGCCAGGCGAAGGCGTAGCCGGCGAGTGCGGCGATCACCACGACCAGGACGGTCGCGGGGACCGAGATCAGCACCGTGTTCCAGAAGGCCCGGGTGATGCCCGCGTTGTCCAGCAGGGCGGCGTAGTTGTCGAAGGAGAGCTGGCCGGGGCTGGTGAAGACGGTCCACCAGCCGCCCGTCGCGGTGTCCTCTGCGGACCGCAGGGAGGAGAGGAACAGCCCGGCGAGCGGGGTCATCCAGACGAGGCCGGTCACCACGAGGAAGGCCTGGACGAGCCCGTTGCCCAGTCCGCGCCGGATCGCGTTCATCGCTGACTCCTTCGGAAACGGCGGACGTTGAAGACCATCGCCGGGACGACCAGCAGCAGGAGCAGGACGCCGAGCGCGCTGCCGAGGCCCTGGTTGTTGCCGCCGCCGAACGACACCAGCCACATCTGTGTGGCGAGCACGGTCGCGTCCTCCTGCACGGGGCCGGGCGCGATGATGTAGACGAGGTCGAACACCTTCATCACGTTGATGACCAGGGTCACGAAGACGACCGTGAGCACGGGGGCGAGCAGCGGGACCGTGATCCGGCGGAAGATCTGCCACTCGTTGGCGCCGTCCATCCGCGCCGCCTCCAGGGCGTCCCGGGGCAGCGTCGACAGGCCCGCGCCGATCAGCACCATCGCGAAGCCGGTCCAGATCCACAGGTACGCCCCGATGATCGCGGGGGTGACGAGGGCCGGGCCGAGCCAGGAGACGCCCTCGTAGGGCGGGGCGAAGTTCGCGGCGGGCAGTGCGACGGTGTACGAGCCGTCGGGCAGGCCGTCGAAGCGGAACGAGCCGTCGGGCGCCGTGGTCGTGGAGGCGACCACCTCGCCGTCGCGCACCGCCTCGACCCGCATGTCCGGCAGTCCGCTCTCGCGCCGGTCGACCTGGCCCTGCTCCCCTCCCCCGCCGGGCGTGAAGTCGAGGTAGACGACGCCGCTCAGTTCGCCGGGGCCGGAGGTGCGGCCGGCCGCGGCGTGGGCGGGTTCGGCGCCGTCGGGCAGGTCCTTCGGCTGGACGCCGACCAGGCCCAGCGTCACCGTGTCCCCCGGAGTCAGGGCCGCGGTGGTGCGGTAGGCGCCGTCGGGTTCCTTCGTCAGGCCCTGGCCGTCGCGGGCCCGGGCCGTCGGGTAGGTGGAGGTGCCGGTGAAGGCGTCGTGGACGGAGACCACGGCGGCGTTGAGCACGCCCTTGTCGGGGTCCTCGTCGTAGGCGAGCCGGAAGATGATGCCGGCGGCGAGGAAGGAGACCGCCATCGGCATGAAGAGCAGCAGCTTGAAGGCGGTGGCCCAGCGGACCTTCTCCACCAGCACGGCGAGGATCAGACCGAGGCCGGTCAGCAGGGTCGGCGCGACGACGACCCAGATGGCCGTGTTGCGGACGGCCTTGAGGGTGGCGGGGTCGCGGAACATCTCGGTGTAGTTCTCGCCGCCGACGAACCGGTTCCCGGAGGCGTCGAAGAAGCTGCGGCCGACCGAGAACAGCACCGGGTAGACGACGAGGGCGCCCAGCAGGAGCAGCGCGGGGAGGACGAAGAGCAGGGCGACGACCCGGCCCCGGCGCCGCGGGCGCCGGCGGACGCCGGCGGACGCGGCGGCCGGACGGCTCGCCTCTTTCACGAGGGTGGCGGTCATGTCAGCCCCGGTACGCCTTGGCGGCCGCGGCTTCGAGCTGCGCCGCGGTGGCCTTCGGGTCCGACGGGTCGCGCAGGAAGTCCTGGAGGATCTTCCACTCGCCGGTGCCCTTGGTGCCGCCGAAGGCCGCGGGGGCCTGGTCGGACATGTCGAAGCGGACCGAGTCCCCGGCGGCGACGAGGGACTTGGCGGTGGCCCGGGTGACGTCGTCGCCGTAGGCGGCGAGGTCGAGCTTCCTGTTCGGCGAGAGGAAGCCGCCGGCCTCGGCCCACACGGCCGCGGCCTCGGGGGTCGCGAGGTACTCCACGAGCGCCATGGCGGCCTTCTGGTTCTTGCCGTCCTTCAGGACGACCGCCGCGTCGCCGCCGCTGACCACGGGCGCCTTGCCGCCGCCGACCGCGGGGAAGGGGAAGAAGTCCGCGTCCTCGCCGATCGTCCTGCCGAACTGGTCCTTGGCGACGCCGGCCACGAAGTCGCCCTCGTAGACCATGCCCGCCTCGGGCTGCGGTCCGAACACCTTCTCCACCGAGCCGGGGAAGTCGGTGTTCAGGGCGCCCTTCTGGCCGCCCGCGATGAGCTGCCTGTCCTTGAAGAGCTTGCCGAGCGTGGTGAGGGCCTCGACGACGGAGGCGTCCGTCCACTTCAGCTCGTGCGCGGCGAGGGCGTCGTACTTCTCGGGCCCGGCCTGGGACAGGTAGACGTTCTCGAACCAGTCGGTGAGGGTCCAGCCGTCCTGTCCGGCGACCGAGAAGGCGGCGAGCCCGGAGTCGGAGACGGTCCGTCCGGCCTTCAGCATCTCGTCGTACGTCTTCGGCGGCTTCACGCCCGCCTGGGCGAGGGCGTCGGGGCTGTACCAGACGGTCGACTTGTGGGCCGCCTTGAAGTAGAGGCCGTACAGCGTGCCGTCGACGCTGCCGTACTCCTTCCACACGGGGGCGAGGCCCGCGTCGACGGACTGCTCGGTCTTCTTCGACAGCGGCTTGAGCCAGCCCTGTTCGGCGAACTGCTTCAGGACGCCGACCTGCGGGACCATCACGACGTCGGGAGCGTTGCCGCCCTCGATCTTGCTGCCGACGACGGTGGAGACGTTGTCGCCGGTGGACACGAACCGGGTGCCGGCGCCGGTCTTCTCGGTGAAGGCGTCCAGCACCTTCTGGAAGTTCTTCTGCTCGGTGCCGGACCAGACACCGGCCACGGTGACCGTCTGGCCGCTCAGCGCCTGGTCGCCGCCGCCCGCGCTGACGGGCCCGCCGCCGCAGGCGGTCGCGCCGAGCGCCAGGGCGAGGGCGGTGCAGGTGGTGAGCAGGGTGGTACGTCGTCGCATCATCGTTGATGTCCCTTCGATGGGTGGGAGGTGACGTGGACGGGGCTCAGCTGTCGGCGACCCACCAGGCCGCCGTCGAGCCGGGCAGGCTCCCGGGCGGGCAGGGGCCGCTGGACAGCAGCGGGGTGCCGGGGACCGGCGCGGGTACGGGGGCGGTGCCGAAGTTGACCGCGCAGACCAGGCCGTCGCCGCGGACGAAGGCCAGCACGCCGGGCGGGGAGTCCAGCCAGCGCAGGGTGCCCTCGCCGAGCTGGGGCAGGGCGGCGCGCAGCTGGAGGCCGTCGCGGTACAGGTGCCAGAAGGAGCGGGTGTCGGCGAGGGCCCGCTCGGTGGCGTACTCGGCGAAGTAGTCGGGCTGCGGCAGCCACGGCTTGGCGCTCTCGGCGCCGGAGGTGAAGCCGAACGGCGAGGCCTGTCCGGACCACGGCAGGGGCACCCGGCAGCCGTCGCGGATGCGGGCGCGGCTGCCGGTGCGGCGGAAGATGGGGTCGGTGAGCACGTCGTCGGGCAGGTCGACGACCTCGGGCAGGCCCAGTTCCTCGCCCTGGTAGATGTAGGCGGCGCCGGGGAGGGCCAGCATCAGCAGGGCGGCGGCGCGGGCGCGGGCGGCGCCGAGGCCGCTGCCGCCGGGGGCGGGTTCGCCGTAGCGGGTGACGGTGCGGACCTGGTCGTGGTTGTTGAGGACCCAGGTGACCGTGGAGCCGGTGCCGGCGATGTCGTCCATGGCCTCGGAGATGACCTTGCGGAAGGCGTCGGGGTCCCAGGGGGCGCCGAGCAGGTCGAAGAAGAAGGCCTGGTGGAGTTCGTCGGGTCGGACGTACTGGGCGTGCTCGCGGGCGGTGGGGACGGACACCTCGCCGACCAGCAGGCGTTCGCGGCCGTCGCGGGCGGCGTACTCGTCGCACACGGACCGCCAGTGCCGCCACACGTCGTGCACCTCGGGCCGGTTCCAGGCGAGCGGGTTGACCGAGTCGCGGGTGCGGGCGTCGGCCTCGGGGTCGTCGGAGTCGGGCAGCTCCGGGTGCTTGTAGAGGCCGGCGGCGACGTCGATGCGGAAGCCGTCGACGCCCCGGTCGAGCCAGAAGCGCAGGATCCGGTCGAACTCGGCGGGTATCTCGGGGTTGCGCCAGTTCCAGTCGGGCTGCTCGGGCGTGAACATGTGCAGGTACCACTGGCCGGGGCGGCCGTCCGCCTCGGTGACCCGGCTCCAGGCGGGGCCGCCGAACATGGCGTGCCAGTTGTTGGGGGGCTCGCTGCCGCCGGGGCCGCGTCCGTCGGCGAAGTGGAAGCGGGCGCGGGCCGCGCTGCCCGGCGGGGCGGCCAGCGCCTCGCGGAACCACGGGTGGGCGCTGGAGCAGTGGTTGGGGACGATGTCGAGGAGCACCTTGATGCCGAGCCGGTGCGCGGCGGCCACCAGCCCGTCGAACTCGGCGAGGTCGCCGAAGAGCGGGTCGACGTCGCAGTAGTCGGCCACATCGTAGCCGTGGTCGGCCTGCGGGGAGGGGTAGAACGGGCTCAGCCAGATCCCGTCGACGCCGAGCTTCTTCAGGTACGGCAGCCCGGCGCGGACGCCCGCGAGATCGCCGACTCCGTCGCCGGTGCTGTCCAGGAAGCTGCGGACGTAGACCTGGTAGATCACCGCGTCCCGCCACCAGTGGTACTTACTCAACATGCATGCATGTTAGGTAGGCGTGTCGGAGGGGTGTCAACGAAGAGAACGGAAGATACTGACCAGTTGGGGCGTCAAATCGGGACGAATGCGGGCATGCCGAAGCCAGTTGAGATATCGCCGTTACCTAACAAGTAACTAGTGGCTGGAGACGGCCGCCAGCTCCCGTGCCAGCCTGCGCACCGCGGCCCCGGGCGTCTGCCGCCCGGTCAGCGCGTCCTGCACGGCGGCCTGCACCACCAGGCTGACCTGGTCGTAGTGCGGGCTCTTGGGGCGCGGCGCGGCCCTGAGCACGCTCTCGCGCAGGGTCGGCAGGTAGGGGAAGGCCCGCACGAGGGCGGGATCGTCGTAGAGCGCGGCCCGCACCGGCGGCAGCGCGCCCCGCGTGAGCACCTGGCGCTGCACGGACTCGCTGGTGAGGTACGCGATCAGGCGCGCGGCCGAGTCGGGGTGGCGGGCACGGCTGCTCACGGCCAGGTTGGAGCCGCCGAGCACACTGGTGCCCGGTCCGTCCGGTCCCGGCAGCGGCACGGCGCCGATCCTCCCGGCGACCTTCGAGCCCTCCCCGGAGGCGACGGCGTACGCGTACGGCCAGTTGCGCAGGAAGAGCAGCCGGCCGTCCTGGAAGGCCTGCTTGGACTCCTCCTCCTTGTAGCCCAGCGCCGCCCTCGGGATCCAGCCCTCGCGTACCCCGCGCGCCAGGAACCCGATGCCCTCGCGGGCCGCCGCCGAGTCCACGGTGACCCGCTCGCCCTCGTCGCCGAGGATCGTGCCGCCCGCCGAGTAGACGGCCTCGGCCGCGTTGACGGTCAGGCCCTCGTACGGCAGGAACTGTCCGGCGTAGCCGCCGAGCCCGTGCCGGGGCGCGATGGTCTCGGCCTGGTGCTCCAGCTCGGCCCAGGTGCGCGGCGGCGGGACGCCCTCGGCGGCCAGGACGTCCTTGCGGTAGAGGAGCAGCCCGGCGTTGGTGACGTACGGGACGGCGTACAGCCGCCCGTCGTAGGTCGCGGTGCCGACGACGGGCCGCAGGAAGCTCCCCAGCGCGAACCGCTCACGCGGCAGGGGGCGGATCCAGCCCGCCGCGGCGAACTCCGGGGTCCAGTTGACGTCGATGTTGAGGACGTCGAACCGGCCGCCGCCGCCGGCCCGCAGGTCGGTGGCCATCTGGGCGCGGGTCTCGTCCGCCGAGTCGGGCAGTTCCACGAGGGTGACCCGCTCACCGGGGTGGGCGCGGTTCCAGCCGTCCAGCAGGGGGCCCAGATAGCCGGTGAGATCGCCCGCGGTGGCCAGGGTGAGCGGACCGCGCCCGCCGCCGCCCTGCCCCTCCCGCGCCTGCGCGCCGGACGTGACGTAGCCGGTCAGGAGGACCACGAGGACGAGAAGGCCCCTACCCGCGGCACGCGTCCACCGCATAGGTTCCTCCCTGTACACCGGCCACGGGCGCCCTCGCCCGGGTCAGAGGCCATGTATACCTGTTAGGTATGGGCGATACTAGGGCCTGGAACACATTACGCACAGGGTGAGGACAGGAGGACTGCACGAGTGCGCCTGCCCCTCCTGGCACTCCTCGCGCGCGGCCCGGCCCACGGCTACGAGCTGAAGCAGGACCTTGAGCAACTGCTGGGGTCCGCGTACCCTCAGCCGAACGTCGGCCAGATCTACGTCACCCTCGGCCGCCTCGAGAAGCAGGGGCTCATCGAGGGCGAGGACGTCGCGCAGTCCAGCCGGCCCAACAAGAAGGTCTACCACCTCACCGACGCCGGGCGGGAGGCACTGCGCGCCTGGTTCGAGGAGCCCGAGGACGAGCCCCGGGTGCGGGACGAGTTCTTCATGAAACTGGCCCTCGCCCCGCAGACCGGCATCGCCGACCAGATCGCCCTGATCAACAAGCAGCGGCGGCAGTACCTGAACACCATGCGGCAGCTGTCGAAGCTGGCCGCCGCCGAAGACCGGGACAACCGCATCGCGCACCTGCTGATCGAGGGCGCGATGCTGCACCTGCAGGCCGACCTGGACTGGCTGGAGAGGTGCCAGGAAGAGCTGGAGGAGCTGGAATGAGCGACGTTTCCGCTCCCGTGCTGCGCGCCGAGGCCCTGGTGAAGACGCACCTCGGCGAGGGCGCGCCCGCCCGTGCGGTGCGCGGGGTCGACCTGTCCGTGCGGGGCGGCGAGTTCGTGGCGATCACCGGGCCGTCCGGCGCCGGCAAGTCGACCCTGCTGCACCTGCTCGGCGGGCTCCAGCGGCCGGACAGCGGCAGCATCTGGCTGGACGGCGAGTGCGCCGACACCTGGAGCGAGGCCCGCTGGGCGGTGGAGCGGCGCAAGCGGATCGGGATCGTCTTCCAGTTCTTCAACCTGGTGTCGAACCTGTCCGTCGCCGACAACGTCGAGCTGCCCGCGCTGCTCGCCGGGGTGCCGCCCAGGCGGGCCCGCGCCGAACGCGAGGAGCTGCTGGCCGAGCTGGGCCTCACCGGCAAGGAGCGCAGCATGCCCGGTGAGCTGTCCGGCGGCGAGCAGCAGCGGGTCGCGCTCGCCCGCGCCCTGGTCAACCAGCCGCCGCTGCTGCTCGCCGACGAACCCGCGGGCAGCCTCGACAGCAAGGGCACCCGCGAGGTCATGCGGCTGCTGTCCCGCTTCCACCGGCGCGGCCAGACGATCCTGCTGGTGACGCACGACGCCCGGCTGGCCAGTGCCGCGGACCGGGTGATCAGCTTCTTCGACGGACGGATCGCCGACGACGCGGAACTGGACGGCGGCCCCGCGCCCCGCCGGTCCGGGATATCCGGTGTGCTGGAGCTGAAGGACTGAGATGCCGGTACACGACCGCCGCCCGACGTCCGGGCCGAGGGGCTGAGGGCCCGTGCGAGCCACCCTGCGCTGGGCGCACTCCGATCTGCGCACCCACCGCGGCGAGGCGGTGTTCCTCGTCCTCGCCACCGCCGGTGTCGTCGCCTCGCTGCTGCTGGCCACGGCCCTGTTCGGATACGCCACCAACCCCTGGCAGCGGGTGTTCGCCCAGGCTCGCGGCGCCCATGTGTGGCTGCACACCGACGAGTCGGCCGACCTGCGCGCCCTGGCCCGGCTGGACGGCGTCGAGTCCGTCGCCGGGCCCTACCGCACCGCCTCCGCCACCGTCGCCGCGCGCGGCAGCCGCGCCTCCGTCGAGCTGCGCGCCGGCTCCGCCGAGGTGCCGTCCGTGGGCCGTCCGCTGCTCGTCTCCGGGCGCTGGCTCGACCCGGCCGTACCCGACGGCGTGGTCCTGGAGAGCCGGCTCGCCGGCGCGCTGCTCGCCGGGCCCGGCGACACCCTGACCCTGCCCGGCACCGCCCGCAGGCTGACCGTGGTGGGCGTCGCCGACAGCGCCGAGCCGCACTACCGCCCCGGCGAGCGGCCGGGCCTGGTCTGGGCGCTGCCGTCCGCGGTGCCCAGCCCGGACGCGCAGGTCGTCGGGCTGCGGCTGACGGATCCCGGGGACACCGGGTACGCCGTCCAGCGCGCCGTGACGGTGCTGGGCGCGGGGGCGATCGGCGAGGTGTCCACCTGGCAGCAGGCCCGCGCCGAGGCACAGGGCGGCAACCGGCTGCTCGGGCAGGTGCTGGGGCTGTTCGGGCTCGGCGCGCTGATCGCTGCCGGGCTCGCGGTGCACGGGGCGATCGGCACCCGGATCCGCGGCCACCTGCGGGACATCTCCGTGCTGAAGGCGATCGGCTTCACCCCCGGACAGGTGGTCCGGATCTTCCTCCTCCAGCATCTGGCGTACGCCGTGCTGGGCGCCGTCGCCGCCGCAGCCCTCACCGAGGCCCTGGGCAGCCGGATACCGGGGCGGCTCGGCGACGCGGTCGGCGTGTGGCAGGGGCTGCCCGGGCACACGGCGGCGCTCGTCGCAGTACCGGTGGCCGCGGTGCTGTTCATCGGGGCCACCACCGGGCTCGCCGCGTGGCGGGCGGGCCGGGTGCCGCCCGTGCCGCTGCCGCTGCCCGCCGCGCCGCTGGGCGGGCGGGCCGCGGGGGCACCGGGCCGGGGACCCGGCCCGCGCACCGCCGCCTCGGCGGCCGCCGCGCCGGGGGCCGGACGGCCGGGCGCCGTGCGCGGGCTCCTCGCCGCGGTCCGGGGCGGGACGTCCGGGGTCCGGCTGTCCGCGGTGGCGCGGCGTGCGCTGGCCGGACGGGTGCTCGGGGTGCGGCTGCCGCCCCCGCTGGTGCTCGGCTGGCACCAGGCGTTCGCCCGGCGCCCGCGGTCGCTGGGCACCGTGGCGCGGCTCGCCCTGCCGCTGCTGCTGATCGTGGTCGCGATGAGCGCGTGGACCACCATCGACCGGTTCCACCGAAGCCCGGAACGGATCGGGCTGCCGGCCGCGCTGACCGTCCGCGCGGACGCGGGCCTGGGCGACCGGGACGCCCGTGCCCTGCTGGCCCGCGACCCGGGGGTCGCCGCCGCCTATCCGGGCGTCGAGGTCGCCGCGCTGGTCCCCGGCCAGACCGCGACCATCGCCCTGCGGGGCCTCGGCACCCGCGCCGAGCCCTACCCGTACGCCCTGGCCGAGGGGCGCGCCGCGCGCGGACCCGACGAGGCGGTGGCCGGGCAGGGGCTGCTCGACCTGCTGGACGTACGGGTCGGCGACTGGGTGCGGATGACCGTCGGGGACCAGCCGCAGATCCTGCACATCGTGGGCCGCAGCATCGAACCGGAGAACGCCGGACGCGTCGTCTCCACGTCCCTGGACACCCTGCGCGAGAACGACCCCGGCCTGCGCCCGAGCCTCTACCAGCTGCGCCTGCGCCCCGGCGCCGACCCGCACGAGGTCGCCGGCCGGCTCACCGCGGCCGGGCTGGGCCGGCTGGACGTGCACACCGTGACGAACCCCGCCGACGGGCTCTCCGCGCTGCGCGGAGTGGTCCTCGGACTGATCGCCGTGCTCGCCCTGATCGGGCTGGTCGAACTGCTGACCGCGATCGGCGGTGCCGTCCGCGAGGGCGAGCGCGATCTGCTGGCGCTCAAGGCGATCGGGTTGTCACCCCGCCAGATCACCGCGATCACGGTGACCTCGACCGGCTGCACCGCGCTCGCCGCCGTCCTCCTCGGTACGGCCCTGGGACTGCCGCTCGCGCACTGGCTGATCGACGTCCAGGGCAGGTCGAGCGGCATCGGCGCCGGCATCGCCCAGTCGCCCTCGGCCTGGCTGCTGGCGCTGTTCGGGGCGGCCGCCGTACTGGGCGCGGCGGGGCTCGCCGCCCTGCCGGCGGCCCGGGCGGCACGCCGCCGGCTCGCCGACACGCTGAGCGCGGTCGCCTGAGACCGGCGCGCCCTAGGGTGCGCCGTAGGGGTTGCCCTGCGGCGGGGCGTACGGGGTGCCGTTGCCGTAGGGGTCGCCCTGCGGCGGATGCGGTGCGGGACCGTAGGGGTTGCCGTAGGGGTTGCCCTGTTGCGGGACGTACGGCGGTGCCGTGGGCGGCATCGGGGGCGGCGGGCCCGGCACCCGCGGCAGGGTGGCCGGGTGGGCGGCCAGGCGGATGCCGTAGCGCTGCTCGAGGCGGCCCATCTCCAGCAGGGCGATACCGGTGACCGTCAGCGGGGCGCCCAGGATGAAGACGACGCCCATGGCGAGGCTGAGACCGTGCAGGTCACCGGTGACCAGGTCGGGGACGGCCATCAGCCAGGTGGTCACCGTGGCCAGCAGCGGCGGCAGGCAGCGGTGGACGCCGGCGGTGCCGAAGAAGTTGCCCGAGACGTGCACCGCCCCGCGGACGACGAGGGCGGTGAGCCAGAGGGCCACCGGGGCGAGCAGCAGCACCAGGAACCCGGCCCCGCCCGCCAGCCGCCACACGAAGACGGTCAGCACGATCGTGCCGACGAACGCCAGCAGCAGCTTCAGCGAGTTGAGCAGCGGCACCCTGAGCGCCCGGACCGTGCCGCCGCGCCGCCAGACGTAGAGCATCACCCCGACCGTCAGCGGGGTGATGAACAGCAGCACGACCGAGGCGGTGAGCATGTTCTCCAGCACCTCCTCGAAGGCGAAACCGCCCTCCACGAAGGTGTAGACGCCGACCGCGGCGACCGTCCCGGCGATCAGCCGGACCTTCTTCAGCGTGTCCACGGCCGGGTCCAGCGAGTCCGGGATCCAGGCCGGGTGGAACACCGCCCGCGCGGCCTGCTTCGGCCGCAGCCAGTCCCGCGGCGCCAGTGTGCCGCCCGTCCAACTGCCCTGTCGCGTCGTCACGTCGTGCTCCCCCGAGCGATCGCGTTCATGATCATCGGGGAGTGTACGGGAAGCGGGGTCCGGGCGCCGCCCGCTTCCCGTGGCGGCGGTCCTCAGCCGCGGCCGCGCAGCCGGCGGTACTTGGCGACCAGGGCCCGGGTGGAGGGGTCGAGGCCGGGGACGTCGGCGCCCTCGGTGAGCGCGGGCTCGACGCGCTTGGCGAGCACCTTGCCCAGCTCGACGCCCCACTGGTCGAAGGAGTCGATGTTCCACACCGCGCCCTGCACGAACACCTTGTGCTCGTACAGCGCGACGAGCTGGCCGAGCACCGACGGGGTCAACTCGCGGGCGAGGATCGTGGTCGTCGGACGGTCGCCCTTGAACGTCCGGTGCGCGACCAGCTCCTCCGGCACGCCCTCGGCCCGCACCTCGTCCGGCGTCTTGCCGAACGCCAGCGCCTGGGTCTGGGCGAAGAAGTTGGCCATCAGCAGGTCGTGCTGCGCCTTCAGCTCGTCGTCGAGTTCGGCGACCGGCTCGGCGAAGCCGATGAAGTCCGCCGGGACGAGCTTGGTGCCCTGGTGGATGAGCTGGTAGTAGGCGTGCTGGCCGTTGGTGCCGGGGGTGCCCCACACCACCGGCCCGGTCTGCCAGCCGACCTCCTGCCCGTCCCGGTCCACGGACTTGCCGTTGGACTCCATGTCGAGCTGCTGGAGGTAGGCGGTGAACTTGGACAGGTAGTGGCTGTACGGCAACACCGCGTGCGACTGGGCGTCGTGGAAGTTGTTGTACCAGATGCCCAGCAGGCCCAGCAGCAGCGGCGCGTTGGCCTCCGGGGGCGCGGTGCGGAAGTGCTCGTCGACCAGGCGGAAGCCGTCCAGCATCTCCTGGAAGCGGGCCGGTCCGATGGCGATCATCAGGGACAGGCCGATCGCCGAGTCGTAGGAGTACCGGCCGCCGACCCAGTCCCAGAACTCGAACATGTTGGCCGTGTCGATGCCGAAGTCCGCCACCTTCCCGGCGTTCGTCGACAGCGCCACGAAGTGCCTGGCCACGGCCTCCTGACCGGCGTTCAGCCCGCGCAGCAGCCAGTTGCGGGCCGAGGTGGCGTTGGTGACCGTCTCGATGGTGGTGAAGGTCTTCGACGCGACGACGAACAGCGTCTCGGCCGGGTCCAGGTCGCGCAGGGCCTCGTGCAGGTCGGCGCCGTCCACGTTGGAGACGAAACGGACCGTCAGATCGCGGTCGGTGTAGCTGCGCAGCGCCTCGTACGCCATCGCGGGGCCGAGGTCGGAGCCGCCGATGCCGATGTTGACGACGTTGCGGATGCGCTCGCCGGTGTGGCCGGTCCACGCCCCGGAACGGACCCGCTCGGCGAAGTCGGCCATCCGGTCGAGGACCGCGTGCACACCGGGCACCACGTTCTCGCCGTCGACCTCGATCACCGCGTCGCGCGGCGCCCGCAGCGCGGTGTGCAGCACCGCCCGCCGCTCGGTCGTGTTGATCCGCTCGCCGCGGAACATGGCGTCCCGCAGCCCGAACACACCGGTCGCCGCCGCCAGCTCGCGCAGCAGCCGCAGGGTCTCGTCGGTGACGAGGTGCTTGGAGTAGTCGATGTACAGGTCACCGACCTGGAGCGTGTACCCGCAGCCGCGGGTGGGGTCGGCGGCGAACAGCTCCCGCAGCCGCAGCTCGCCGAGCTGCTCGCGGTGCTTGACCAGAGCGGTCCACTCGGGCGTCCGGTCGAGCCTCGTACGGCCGTCTGCGTTCATCTGGGAGATCCAGCCTTCCTCCGTGCCTGGGCGCTGCCCGCGCCTGCCCCGCTGCCGGTCCCAACCTAATGGATCAGCGGTGGCCCGGAGCCGCCGTGCCGCCGACGCCGGGGCACGGCGACGCCGCACGTGTGCGGCCGTCGCACCCGGCGGTCCGCCTGGCGGCCACGAGGGCCCGGTGCGCGGCCCGGAGTACGGCTCCGGCCAGGCACCTCTCAGGTACCCGGCCGGTGGTCTGCTCTCAGATCTCGCCCCGGAGTTTGGCGAGCGCCTCGGCGAGGATCGCCTCGCCGTCCGCGTCGCTGCGCCGCTCCCGGACGTACGCGAGGTGCGTCTTGTAGGGCTCGGTGCGCGGCGGGTCCGGCGGGTTGTCCCGGTCCTGTCCGGCCGGGAAGCCGCAGCGCGGGCAGTCCCAGGTGTCGGGGACCTGCGCGTCGCTGGCGAAGCTCGGCTGCGTCTCGTGCCCGTTGGAGCACCAGAAGGAGATGCGCAGACGCGGCGCGGACTCGCCGCGTTCGGCCTCACCCATCGGCCCCGCCCCGACCCGGCTTCCTCGGATCGCGTTGCCACTTGCCACGGTCGTAACTCCCTGCGTGATGGTGCCGCGAAGCGCGTCGGCGTTTCGCTTCGCTGCGAGCGCCCCAGTCTACGTAAGGCCCAACGCGCGTCCAGTGATTGGAGTTACAGACCCCTCACTCAGACGCAAGCCCCATGATAGGCCGCGCTCCGGGGCGCGCGCCGGACATGGGGCGTCACGTGTGCGATCGTGCCGGCCGGCGGGGTGCCGGCCGGGCGCCGTGCCGTTCAGCCGACCTTCACCAGGAGGCCGAGCACGACGATGCACGCGAACCACAGCAGACCGACCACGACGGTGATGCGGTCGAGGTTGCGCTCGGCGACCGAGGAGCCGCCGACGGAGGACTGCATGCCGCCACCGAACATGTCGGAGAGGCCGCCGCCCTTCCCCTTGTGCATCAGCACCAGCAGCATCAGCAGCAGGCTGAAGACGATCAGGGCGATCGAGAACCCCATAACCACGGCTGGACCAACTTCCTCGGCTTCGGATGGACGACGGGGGCCGACAGACACTGCCGGCCCCCGCAAGAGTACGACGTTACGCCGCTACCGCATACTCACCGGCCGGCTCACTGGTCGCGGAAGCGCACGATCCTGACGAACTCGTCCGCGTCCAGCGAGGCGCCGCCGACCAGCGCGCCGTCGATGTCGGCCTGCGCCATGATCTCGGCGACGTTGCCGGCCTTGACGGAGCCGCCGTACTGGATGCGGACCTTGTCGGCCGCCTCCTGCGAGTACAGCTCGGCGATCCTGCCGCGGATGGCGGCGCAGACCTCCTGGGCGTCCTCGGCGCCGCAGACCTTGCCGGTGCCGATGGCCCACACGGGCTCGTAGGCGATCACGATCGTCTCGGCCTGCTCGGCCGGGACGTCCTTCAGGCCGCCCTCGACCTGGGCGAGGGTGTGGGCGACGTGGTTGCCCGCCTCACGGACCTCCAGCTCCTCGCCGACGCACAGGATCGGGGTCAGCCCGTGCTTGTAGGCGGCCTTGACCTTGGCGTTGACGATCTCGTCGGTCTCGGCGTGGTACTGCCGGCGCTCGGAGTGGCCGACCGCCACGTACGTGCACTTCAGCTTGGCCAGCATCGAGCCGGAGATCTCGCCGGTGTAGGCGCCGGAGTCGTGCGCCGAGATGTCCTGGGCACCGTACTTGATCTTGAGCTTGTCGCCGTCGACCAGGGTCTGCACGGAGCGCAGGTCGGTGAAGGGCGGCAGGACGGCGACCTCGACGGCCTCGTAGTCCTTGTCCGCGAGGGCGAAGGCGAGCTTCTGGACGTGGGCGATGGCCTCCAGGTGGTTGAGGTTCATCTTCCAGTTGCCCGCCATCAGCGGCGTGCGCGTGCTCATAAGGGGTCAGTCCTCCAGTGCGGCGAGGCCGGGGAGCGTCTTGCCCTCGAGGTATTCGAGGGAGGCGCCGCCACCGGTCGAGATGTGATCGAACTTTCCGCCGGAAGAGGCCTTCTCGTCGAAGCCCAGCGTGCGGACGGCCGCGGCGGAGTCGCCGCCGCCGACCACGGTGAAGCCGGGGGAGTCGATGAGGGCCTGGGCGACCGCCTTGGTGCCCTCGGCGTAGTCGGGGTGCTCGAAGACGCCCATCGGACCGTTCCAGAAGACGGTGGCCGCGTCGGCGAGCTTCGAGGCGTACAGCTTGCGGGTCTCGGGACCGATGTCCAGACCCTCCTGGTCGGCGGGGATGGCGTCCGCGGCGACGGTGGTGAAGTGGGTGGGGGCCTTGGCCTTCAGGTCCGGGAACTCGGGCGAGACCAGGACGTCCACCGGCAGGACCAGCTCGACGCCGTTCTTCTCGGCGCGCTCCAGGTACTCCTTGACGGCCGGGATCTGGTCCTCCTGCAGGAGGGAGATGCCGACCTCGTGGCCCTTGGCCTTGAGGAAGGTGTAGGCCATGCCGCCGCCGATGAGGAGGCGGTCGGCCTTGCCCAGGAGCTGGTCGATGACGGCGAGCTTGTCGGAGACCTTGGCGCCGCCGAGGGCGACGACGTACGGGCGCTTGACGTCCTCGGTGAGCTTCTTCAGGACGCCGACCTCGGTGGCGATGAGGTAGCCGGCGTAGTGGGGGAGCTTCTTCGGCAGGTCGAAGACCGAGGCGTGCTTGCGGTGCACGGCGCCGAAGCCGTCGCCCACGTAGACGTCGGCGAGGGCGGCGAGCTGCCCGGCGAAGGCGTCCCGCTCGGCGTCGTCCTTGCTGGTCTCGCCCGCGTTGAAGCGCAGGTTCTCGATGACGGCGACCTGGCCGTCGGCGAGGCCGGCGACGGTGGACGTGGCGGACTCGCCGACGGTGTCGGTGGCGAACGTGACGTCGGCGCCGAGGAGTTCACCGAGCCGGGCGGCGGCCGGGGCCAGCGAGAAGGCCGGGTCCGGGGCGCCCTTGGGCCGGCCGAGGTGGGAGGCGACGACCACGCGGGCGCCGGCCTCGGCGAGGGCCTTGACGGTGGGCAGCACGGCGCGGATGCGGCCGTCGTCGGTGATGGTGGTGCCGTCCAGCGGCACGTTGAGGTCGGCGCGGACGAAGACCCGCTTGCCCGCGACCCCGTCGGCGAGGAGTTCGTCGATCGTCTTCATTTCAGGGGGCTCCTGAGGAGGCTCGTTCTGGCTCGTGACCGGATGGCTCGTGACCGGCTGCTCGTGCCGGTGACCGGGCCCGATCCTAGAGAGGCGGGCCGGTCGTGACGTGAGTCAGGGCCCGGGCCGCGCGTCCCTGCGCCTGGCCCGAGCCCTGCTCTCACTTCGAGGTGCCTGCGTCAGCCGGTCAGAGCTGGCCGCCGACGAAGACCGTGAGGTCGACGAGGCGGTTGGAGTAGCCCCACTCGTTGTCGTACCAGCCGATGACCTTCACGCTCTTGCCCTCCTGGACCATGGTCAGGGAGGAGTCGAAGGTGCAGGACGCCGGGGCGTTGACGATGTCGGAGGAGACGATCTCGTCCTCGGTGTACTCGAGGATGCCCTTCAGCTCGCCCTCGGCGGCCTTCTGGAAGGCGGCGTTGACCTCTTCCTTGGTGACCTCGCGGGACAGCTCGACGACGAGGTCGGTGACCGAGCCGGTCGGGACCGGGACGCGCATGGCCATGCCGTCCAGCTTGCCCTTGAGCTGCGGGAGGACCAGGGCGGTGGCCTTCGCGGCACCGGTGGTGGTCGGGATGATGTTCTCGGCGGCGGCACGGGCGCGGCGCAGGTCCTTGTGCGGGAAGTCCAGGATGCGCTGGTCGTTCGTGTACGCGTGCACCGTCGTCATCAGGCCCTTGACGATGCCGAAGTTCTCGTCGAGGACCTTGGCCATCGGCGCCACACAGTTGGTGGTGCAGGAGGCGTTGGAGATGACGTGGTGGTTCGCCGGGTCGTAGTTCTCGTGGTTGACGCCCATGACGATGGTGACGTCTTCGTTCTTCGCCGGGGCGGAGATGATGACCTTCTTGGCGCCGCCGGCGATGTGCTTCTCGGCGTCTTCCTTCTTGGTGAAGATGCCGGTCGACTCGATGACGATGTCGACGCCCAGCTCGCCCCACGGGATGTCGGCGGGGTTGCGCTCGGAGAGCACCTTGATGGTGTGGCCGTCGACGGTGATCGTGTCGGCGGTGTGCGTGACCTCCTGCTTCAGGCGACCCAGGATGGTGTCGTACTTCAGCAGGTGAGCCGTGGTCGCGGTGTCACCCAGGTCGTTGACAGCCACGATCTCGATGTCTGCACCCTGCTCCAGCAGCGCGCGGAAGTAGTTACGACCGATGCGGCCAAAGCCGTTGATGCCTACGCGGATCGTCACGAACCGATCTCCTCGTTGGTACGCCGGCTCCGTTGTCGCCGGCGAGCTCTATTTGGGATGTCCCCGACCGCCTCCGACCCTACCTCCCCGAAGCCCCCGGGGTGACATCGAGACGGCCCATACACGGCAGGCCGGTCCGTACCCGCCAGTAGGGGTACGGACCGGCTCAACTGTGGCGGGTCGCGCTCAGGTGCGCCGGTCCCCCCGTCAGCCGTCGAGCGCGGTGAGCGCCCGGCCGATCAGCCTCGTCCGGTCGGCCGCCGCGGTGACGTGCTCCAGGCCGAAGCCCAGCAGCACGGTGTCGTCCGTGGTGACCGCGCCGTACGTCCTGAACAGCTCTCCGGCGAGGCCCCAGTCCCTCACCACCGCGGGGCTCCCGGCCGGCGGGCCGGGGGTGCTCCAGGTGCCGAGCGACGTCTCGAAGCCGTCGGTCTGCCGCGCCGTGCCGCCGATGACGACGGAGGCGTCGTCGACGAGCACACCGTGGCCGCCGGAGCCGGGGTCGGTGACGTAGCTCAAGGAGAGTTCCACCGTCTTGCCGGCGTATGCGGAAAGATCGAAGGAGACTTCCTGCCAGCCGTCGGAGGCGCCGGTGAAGCTGTTCCAGGCGCCGCTGGTCCCGGTGGGCGCGCAGCCGTCGTCGCCGGGCGTCAGATACCTCTTGAGGGCGGGGTGCGCCTGGACGAAGTATCCGGCCTCGCACTCGGCGGGCACGGCGGTGCGGGTGGCGCCGCCCGCCTCGGGGAGCGTGGTCCAGTCGTCGGCCCCGGCGGTACGGGCCTCCAGCAGCGCGTGGTCGTAGCCCTGTTCGGTGTCCCAGAGCAGCCGGGTGCGCAGGGTGGGCCGGTCGGCGGCCTGGACGCCGGTGAGGTCGACGGTGCGGGTGAGGCGGTTCCAGGCGTAGTCGGAGTGGGTGACGGCCGCCATGGAGGTGCCCGCGTAGGGGCCGTAGGGGTTGGCCGTGCCCGGGTAGCCGCCCGCGCCCGCGCTCTCGAACTGCGGGAACGTCTCCACCGGCAGGGTGTCGGAGGTGACGCCGAACGATCCGGCCGCGTCGAGCGGGTTGCCGGGCGCGTCGCCGAGCGGGGCGCTCAGGCCGGCGAGGGCGCCCGTGCCGTCGAAGCCGGTGACCTTCGGCAGGGACGTACGGCTGTGGGCGCCCAGGTAGTACTGGCTGAAGTCGTTCGACAGGGTGCCGTCGCCCAGGTCGACGGAGCCGCCGGCGCTCTCGCCCGCCTCGATCAGCTTGCCGCCCTCGTTGAGGTAGGCGCGCAGTTCGAGCTGGGTGGCGTTGCCGGGGCGGGCGGCACCCGTGTGGTGGACGACCGTGCCGAAGTGGGCGAGGACGCCGAGCGCGTCGGGCGCGCCCTGCCGGGAGACGTCCCAGACGACGGCCTTCTCGCCGTTGGCCCGCAGCGCGTCCACGTACCTGCGGGCGTGGGTCGTGGGCTGCCCCTCCTCGGCGACGACGAGGACGTCCGCGCGGGGCCGCTCGGCGACGGTGTACGTGAAGTGCTCGCTCTCGGTCGGCCGGCCGGCGCGGGTCTCGCCGGTGAACCAGACCTCGACCTCGTCGCCCGGTTCCCCGTCGGCGACCTTCGCGCGGTACTCGTCGAAGTACAGGTTGTCCTCGCCGCCGTAGGTCTCGCCGCCCCGCCACGGCCGCAGGGCCATGTCGTGGACGCGGCCGCCGTTGACGCGGTACTTCAGCTCCTTGTCGCGCACCGACTTGCGGGCGACGACGGAGACCTCCTGGCGGGCGCCGCGCGCGTAGGAGGTGGTGAACGCCGCCGGGGTGAAGTCGGGGGCGGTCATGCCGACCGAGGACCTGGGCTGGTCGGGGCGGGCGGCGGACTCGGCGACGGAGAGCGCGAACGGTACGTTCTTCGCGAACTCCTGCTGGATCAGCTTCTCGTCGTCCGGGAAGGTGAAGACGGACGCGCAGTCCTCGGCCTTCCAGGCGTCGTCCGGGTCCGCGTTCGACACCGTCTGACAGGTCGACATCTCCGGGGTGAACATCGCGGTGCCGTGGACGTTGGCGGCGTGGCCGTCCGCCTCGCCGTTGGTGGTGTACAGCTCGGAGGAGACCTGCGGGTGGTATCCGGGGACCGCCGGCTTCTCGGGGGTGCCGGCGAGCGCCTTGTAGAGCACGTCGTCCGGGGTCTCGGTGGCGACCTGCCAGCCCACGCCGTAGAGGATCAGCTCGGCGGCGGAGTGGTAGTTGATGCCGTACTCGAAGCCGATGCGCTTCTGGAGGCGGTCGACGGCCCGGGTCTCGGGCTCGGAGTTCGGTCCGGCGCCGCGGTAGGTCTGGCTGGTGGGGTAGGGCGACGAACCCTCGTCGTCGTAGCCCCATTTGTAGGCGAAGTTGCGGTTGAGGTCGACGCCGTCGCCGACGGTGACGGTGCCGTCGCCGTTGTTGTCGCGCATGTTCTTGCGCCACTGGCGGTCGCCGCCGGCGGCGTGGGTGAAGTCGTAGCCGTCGGGGTTGGCGGAGATGACGAACCACAGTTCGGTGGTGTCGACGATCTTCCTGACGCGCCGGTCGGTGCGGTAGTTGTCCAGGTAGTGGTGCATCAGCCGGCGGGTCATCTCCGGGGTGATCCACTCACGCGCGTGCTGGTTGGACAGGTACAGCACGGCGGGCTTGGCGCCGTCCTTCGTCCGCTTCGCGTTCCTGGTGAGCTTCAGGGCGAGGATGTCCTGCCCCTGGACGGTCCTGCCGATGGAGACCGCCTTGGTCAGGCCCGGGTGCTGCCGTGCGGTCCTGAGGATCTCCTCCTTGATGCCGCCCGGCCCGCTGTACGGCCGGTAGACACCGTCGCCGGCGGCCGCCACGCGTGCGCGTGCCGTCCGCGAGAGGGTGTGCTCCTTCAGGTCGACGCCCTTTTTCTCCAGCTGCGCGGCCTGTTTGTCGGTGAGGTAGACCTCGACGGTGGCGGTGCCCCGGTCGGGGGCCCGCTCGCCGAGTTCGTGGGCGTCCTGACCGGCCGCCAGGAGCAGCGGGATCTGCTGCTTGGTGACCTCGGCGCGGAACACCTTCACGTCCTCGGTCCCGGGTCCGGGGGAGCGTCCGTTCTGCGCCTGGGCGATGGGTGCGATGCCCGCTCCGCCGATCAGGAGCGTGCCGATGGCGAGGATCGATCTCGCTCTGTGTCTCATGAACCCCCCTGCTGGTGGTTCGCCACAGCGGCGAATAGGTGCCAGGCTCATGACAGATCATGATCGAGTCAAGGGTGCCTCTTCGGCTGCCGCGGGCCGCGAACACGCCGGTGCAGACGCCCGTTCGGACGTCTGCACCGGCGTGTCGACGTGAGGCCGGCCCGCTGCCGGCCGGGGGTCAGCCCGCGAGGTTGTCCGCCAGTTCCTCGGTGAGGTTGGCTTCCGTGCCCGGGATGCCCAGGTCGGCGGCGCGCTTGTCGGCCATGGCGAGCAGACGGCGGATACGGCCCGCCACGGCGTCCTTGGTGAGCGGCGGGTCGGCGAGCGCGCCCAGCTCCTCCAGGGATGCCTGCTTGTGCTCCATCCGCAGCCGGCCGGCCGCGGCGAGGTGCTCGGGGACGTCGTCGCCGAGGATCTCCAGGGCCCGCTGGACGCGGGCGCCCGCCGCGACGGCCGCGCGCGCGGAACGGCGCAGGTTGGCGTCGTCGAAGTTGGCCAGGCGGTTGGCGGTGGCCCGCACCTCCCGGCGCATCCGGCGCTCCTCCCAGGCCAGCACCGACTCATGGGCGCCGAGCCGGGTGAGCAGGGCGCCGATCGCGTCGCCGTCCCGGACGACCACGCGGTCCACGCCGCGCACCTCACGGGCCTTCGCGGCGATGGACAGCCGGCGGGCGGCGCCGACCAGGGCCAGCGCGGCCTCCGGGCCGGGGCAGGTGACCTCCAGGGAGGAGGAGCGGCCCGGCTCGGTGAGCGAGCCGTGCGCCAGGAAGGCACCGCGCCAGGCCGCCTCCGCGTCACAGGTGGCCCCGGAGACGACCTGCGGGGGCAGGCCCCGGATCGGCCGGCCGCGGCCGTCCACCAGGCCGGTCTGCCGGGCCAGCTGGTCGCCGCCCGCGACGACCCGCACCACGTAGCGCGAGCCGCGGCGCAGCCCGCCCGGGGCCATCACGATCAGCTCCGAGCTGTGCCCGAAGATCTCCAGGATGTCCCGCTTGAGCCGGCGGGCCGCCATCGCGGTGTCCAGCTCCGCCTCGATCACGATGCGCCCGCTGACCAGGTGGAGGCCGCCGGCGAACCGCAGAATGGCGGAGACCTCCGCCTTCCTGCAGCAGGTCCGGGTGACGGGGAGCCGGGAGATCTCGTCCTTCACCGCTGCCGTCATCGCCATGGGCCGATCCTTCCATGCATCCGAAAAATACGGTCGTACGCGGCGGCCAGCAGCTCGGGGTCGTGCCGAGGAGAGCCGTCCCTCCGGGCCACCGGTGCCAGCTCCACCGCGGCCCCGAAACGCTTGGCGGCGTCGGTCAGCGAGTCGCGGTCGGGCACGGCGGCCTCGTCGGCCAGCACCACGTCCAGGGCGAGTTTAGGGGCGTGTCGTCCCAAAACCTCCAAATGACGCTGCGGGGAGAAGCCGTCGGTTTCGCCGGGCTGCGGCGCGAGGTTCAAGGACAGCACCCGGCGCGCCTTGGTCTGCGTGAGCGCGTCCAGCAGCTCGGGCACGAGCAGGTGCGGGATGACGGAGGAGAACCAGGAGCCGGGGCCGAGCACCACCCAGTCCGCGTCCAGGACCGCCGCGACGGCCTCCGGGACGGCGGGCGGGTCGTGCGGGACCAGGTGCACGGACTGCACCTCACCGGGGGTGAGGGCCACGGTGGCCTGGCCGCGGACCGTGTCGACGTCGTCGGGCCGGTCCGGGTCGTGGCCCTTGACCAGGGCCTGGAGCTCCAGGGGCACCGCGGACATGGGCAGCACCCGGCCGTGGGCGCCGAGCAGCTTGCCGACCAGGTCCAGGGCCTGCACATGGTCGCCGAGCTGCTCCCACAGGGCGACGATCAGCAGGTTGCCGACCGCGTGTTCGTGCAGGTCGCCCTGGGACTGGAAGCGGTGCTGGATGACCCTGGCCCAGGTCTGGCCCCAGTCGTCGTCGCCGCACAGCGCGGCCAGCGCCTTGCGCAGGTCGCCGGGCGGCAGCACGCCCAGCTCGTCGCGCAGGCGCCCGCTGGAGCCGCCGTCGTCGGCCACGGTGACGACGGCGGTGAGGTCGCCGGTGATCCGGCGCAGCGCGGCGAGCGAGGCGGACAGGCCCATGCCGCCCCCGAGGGCGACCACTTTGGGCTGGGCACCGCGACGGCGCGCCCTGCCGCCACGGGGCTCGGCGGACCGCCCGCCGCGGCCCTCGGGGAGGGCCCGGCGCAGTCTGCTCAGCCGCACGGAACGTCCGCTCATTCGCGTCCCATGTCCCGGTGTACGACCACCGTCTCCACCCCTTCGGCCGCGAGGCGGGCGGCCAGCTTCTCCGACATGGCGACCGAGCGGTGCTTGCCGCCGGTACAGCCGACCGCGATGGTCACGTACCGCTTGCCCTCCCGGCGGTACCCGGCCGCGATCAGCTGGAGCAGCTCCGCGTACCGGTCCAGGAACTCCTTGGCGCCGGGCTGGTTGAAGACGTAGCCCGACACCTCCTGGTTCAGGCCGGTGAACGGGCGCAGCTCCGGGACCCAGTGCGGGTTGGGCAGGAAGCGGCAGTCGACGACCAGGTCGGCGTCGACGGGCAGGCCGTACTTGTACCCGAAGGACATCACGGTGGCCCGCAGCTCGGGCTCCTCCTCGCCGGCGAACTGGGCGTCCATCTTGGCGCGCAGCTCGTGCACGTTGAGGCTGGAGGTGTCGATCACCAGGTCGGCGTCGCCGCGCAGTTCGCGCAGCAGCTCCCGCTCGGCGGCGATGCCGTCGACGATCCGGCCGTCGCCCTGGAGCGGGTGCGGGCGGCGCACCGACTCGAAGCGGCGCACCAGGGCCTCGTCGGAGGACTCCAGGAACACGATCCGCCGGGTGACGCCGCGCGTGTCGAGGTCGGCCAGGGATTCGCGCAGATTGTCGAAGAAGCGCCGGCCGCGCACGTCGACGACGACCGCGATCCGCGCGACGTTGCCCTGGGAACGGGCGCCCAGCTCCACCATGGTGGGGATCAGGGCGGGCGGCAGGTTGTCGACGACGAACCAGCCGAGGTCCTCCAGGCACTTCGCGGCCGTGGACCGGCCGGCCCCGGACATGCCGGAGATGATCACCAGCTCCGGGATGGCCGCCTCCGGGACCCCGGTGGCCTCGACGCCCGTGTTCACCTGCACTCCGTTGCTCTGCGCTTCCTGGCGGGCCCGGCCCTCGCCGGTCCTGCCGGGTGTCTCGTGGGCGTGGGCCGCTCCGGCTTCCGGCTGCCCGGTCGCGCGCTGCGGCCCCGCTGTGGGCTGTGTCTCGTGCTCGGTCATGTCTCCTGCCCCCGTCGCTCGTCCGGGGCGCCCGTGGTCACGGGCTCCCCTGGGGCATCCGCCGTCGTCCCGGGTGCCCCGTCCTCCACGTCATCCATGATCTCTCCGGTCGCCGTGTTCACGGCGGGCGCGGCCGGAACCGCCCGGGCGAGGGCCGCGGCGATGGTCTCGGCCGTCTTGCGGCCTATACCGGGTACCTCGCAGATCTGGTCGATTGTCGCGGACCGCAGCCTCTTCACCGAACCGAAGTGCTTGATCAGCGCCTGTTTGCGGGTCGTGCCGAGCCCCGGCACGTCGTCCAGCGGGCTCGACCTGATGCGCTTGCCCCGCTTGTTGCGCTGGTAGGCGATCGCGAACCGGTGGGCCTCGTCACGGACGCGTTGCAGCAGGTAGAGGCCCTCACTGGTGCGGGGCAGGATCACCGGGTCCTCCTCGTCGGGCAGCCACACCTCCTCCAGGCGCTTGGCGAGACCGCACACGGCGATGTCGTCGATGCCCAGCTCGTCCAGGGCCCGCCGGGCCGCCGCGACCTGCGGCCGGCCGCCGTCGACCACGACGAGCTGCGGCGGATAGGCGAACCGCTTGGGGCGGCCGTCGTCCTCGGTGGGCGCCGGGGCCTCGTCCGTGCCGCCCGCGAGGCCCGGTTCACCGTCCTCGGCCCACTCCCCCGTCTTCTCCTTCTCGGCCAGATAGCGCCGGAAGCGGCGGGTGATCACCTCGTGCATGGACCGGACGTCGTCCTGCCCGGCGAAGCTCTTGATCTGGAACCGCCGGTACTCGCTCTTGCGGGCGAGCCCGTCCTCGAAGACGACCATGGAGGCCACCACGTCCTCGCCCTGGAGGTGGGAGATGTCGTAGCACTCGATCCGCAGCGGGGCGCTGTCCAGGTCGAGGGCGTCGGCGATCTCCTCCAGGGCGCGCGAGCGCGTGGTCAGGTCGGAGGCGCGCTTGGTCTTGTGCAGCACGAGCGCGTGCTGGGCGTTGCGCTGCACGGTCTCCATGAGGGCCTTCTTGTCGCCGCGCTGCGGGACGCGCAGCGAGACCCCGGAGCCGCGGCGTCCGGTGAGCCACTGCTGGACCGGCTCGACCGGGTCGGGCAGCGCCGGGACCAGGACCTCCTTGGGCACCGCGTCACCGGTCTCCTCGCCGTACAGCTGCTGGAGGGCGTGCTCGACCAGGGCGCCGGTGGTGATCTCCTCGACCTTGTCGGTGACCCAGCCGCGCTGGCCGCGCACCCGGCCGCCGCGCACGTGGAAGATCTGCACGGCCGCTTCCAGCTCGTCCTCGGCCACCGCGATCAGGTCGGCGTCGGTCGCGTCGGCGAGCACGACCGCGTTCTTCTCCATGGCCTTCTTCAGGGCCCCGATGTCGTCGCGCAGCCGGGCCGCCCGCTCGTACTCCAGCTCCTCGGCGGCCTCCGTCATCTGCTTCTCCAGGCGGCGCAGGTACGTGCCGGTGCGCCCGGTCATGAAGTCGCAGAACTCGTCGGCCAGGTCCCAGTGGTCGTCGGCGGAGATCCGCCCGACGCAGGGCGCGGAGCACTTGCCGATGTAGCCCAGCAGACAGGGGCGGTCGGTGCGGGCGGCGTTCTTGAAGACGCCGGCCGAGCAGGTGCGCACCGGGAAGACGCGCAGCAGCAGGTCGACCGTGTCGCGGATGGCCCACGCGTGCGCGTACGGCCCGAAGTAGCGGACGCCCTTCTTCTTGTGGCCGCGCATCACCTGCACGCGCGGATACTGCTCGTTCATCGTCACCGCGAGGTACGGGTAGCTCTTGTCGTCGCGGTACTTGACGTTGAACCGGGGGTCGAACTCCTTGATCCAGGAGTACTCCAGCTGGAGGGCCTCGACCTCGGTGGACACCACCGTCCACTCCACGGACGCGGCCGTCGTCACCATCGAGCGGGTGCGCGGGTGGAGGCTCGCCAGGTCCTGGAAGTAGTTGGCCAGGCGCTGGCGCAGGCTCTTCGCCTTTCCGACGTAGATCACCCGGCGGTGCTCGTCCCGGAACTTGTACACCCCCGGGGAGTCCGGGATCTGTCCCGGCTCGGGGCGGTAGCTGGAGGGGTCGGCCATGTCTCACACCCTACTGGCGAGGACCGACACTCCGGCGGGCCCGTGGCCGCCGCCCGCGGCGTCCGGGAGATGACGCAGTACGGGCGCGCCGCCCGGGCAGGGGCGAACCTCGGCCAGGAGTGCGCCGCCATCGGGCTTCAGGTGTTGTCGGGGCCTGGTCGACACGCTTCAATGCGGGGGAACTCGGGGCCGTGAACCACGGCGCACGGATGTGAAGGAGCCCCGACGCCGACGGGGGCGCCCCCGCTCGGATCCCGCGCGAACGGTCTGACCAGCCGTCGTCATCCAGAAAGGCCCCTGCATGCCGCACGCCACACAGCACGCGGACGCCGCTCCCGACGTCGCCGCCGCGGACCTGGACACGGCCCTGCGAGGCGGCCCCTTCCACGTCGCGCTGCGCGCCGCGATCGCCGCCCGCGGACTGCCCCTGCAGCGGGTGCAGCACCACCTGTCGCGGTACGGCGTGAAGGTCGGCGTCACCAGCCTGAGCTACTGGCAGCAGGGCGCCCGCCGGCCACAGCGCCCCGAGTCGCTGCGGGCGGTGCGGGCGCTGGAGGAGATACTCCAGCTGCCCGACGAGTCGCTGATCCGGCTGCTCGCCGAGACCGACGAGCGCTCCGGGCGGCGGCCCGCGACCCGCTCCTACCGGTCCCTCGTCGAGGCCTCGGACGTCCTGGGCCGGCTGCTGGGCGAGCTGGGCGCCCAGCTCGACTGCGGCCTGCACATGCTCGGTCACCACGAGCGGGTGCGGATCGGGGCCCGCCGCGAGCTGACGGCGCGCGAGTCCCACCACATCGTGCGCGCCCACCAGGACGGCGTCGACCGCTTCGTGGCCGTGCACCACGGCGACCCGGGCTGCGCGCCGGAGCGGATGACCGTGCACGCCCTGGACAACTGCCGCACCGGTCGCGTGCGCTGGCACCGGGGCACGGGAGTGGTCGTCGCCGAGCTGCTGTTCGACACCCGGCTGCGCGCGGGGGACACCTTCCTCTTCCGGTACGGCGTCGAGGACGGCACGGCCGGGGTGTCCCGCGAGTACCTCCGCGGGTTCGGGCCGGCGGGCGGGCAGTACGCCCTCCAGGTGCGGTTCGACGAGCGCGCCCTGCCGGCGCGCTGCCACCGCTTCACCCAGCACTCGGCGGCGGCCCCCCGCAGCGGCCGCCAGGAACTGGCCCTGTCCGGCCGCCACCACTCGGTCCACCTCGTGGAGCCGCGGGTGCGGTCGGGCATCGTGGGCATCGCGTGGGACTGGGAGTGAGGCGCAGGCCCTGAAGGCCGGTCCCGGTGGCCGGTCAGCCGGCCCGCCGGTCCGCCGGTCCGCCGGTCCGCCGGTCCGCCGGTCCTGCGGTCCGACCGGCCGGGCTTCCTCCGGTCCTCCGGCCCGTCGGCCCGCCGGTCAGCCGGTCTCCCCCGGTGCTCAGGCCTTCGGGCCCGCCACGATCCTGCCGTTCTCGCTCCGCACCGCCAGCTCCACCAGCGGCACCGTGGCCGGTGCCTGGAGCACCTCGCCGGTCGCGGCGTCGAACTCGCTGCCGTGGCAGAAGCACGTCAGCCGGGTGCCCTCCAGCTTGGTGATGGGGCAGCTCGCGTGCGTGCAGATCGTGCTGTACGCCTTCAGGGCGCCCTGCTCGTCGCGGCTGACCACCACGTTCTGCTCGCGGTAGAGGCGGGCGGCGCCCTTCGCGACCTCGCTCTCCGCGCCCAGGTCGACCGGCGCGGTCGGGGTGGCCGGGGTCTTGCGGGCGCTCTCCGGTGCGCAGGCGGCGATGCCGAGCCCGGCGACGGGAGCGAGCGCGGCTCCGCGCAGGACGGTGCGGCGGCTCGCGGAGGGGCTGGCGGGCATGGGGGCTCCACGGGTCGGGGGCTGGTCTCGAAGAGGACGTTTCGACGATAACCGGGCCGCGGGTCCCGGTGTGCGCCCGGGGTGACCCTGACGTAAGCGTTTACGCGCGCCCGCCCGATCGGCTACCTTGCCGACGGGAACACCGACACCCCGGTAGCCGGATCGGAGGGGAAGCATGCCGACCATGGCCGACGTGGCGCGCAGCGCCGGTGTCTCCGTCGCGACCGTCTCCCACGTGCTGAACGGCACCCGGACCGTGCTCCCCCACACCCGCCAGGCCGTCCTCGACGCGATCGACGAGCTCGGCTACACGCCCAACACCCTCGCCCGCTCCCTGGTCACCTCCCGCACCCGCTCCATCGGCCTCGCGGTGCCGGCGACCGGCAACCCGTACTTCGCCGAGATCGTCCAGGGCGTCGAGGCCGCCGCCCTGGAGCACGGCTACGGCCTGCTCATCGCCGATCCGCACGACGACCCGGAGCACGAGCGCAAGGTCGTCCAGCTGCTGCACGAGCGACGGGTGGACGGCATGATCGTCGCCCCGTCCGCCGATCCGGGCGAGCTGGTCGCCTACCTGCGCCGCCACGACGTACCGGCCGTCCTCCTGGACCGCGTGCCCGACGACCGCGCGGAGGGCGCCCAGCGCTTGGACCAGGTGTGCGCGGAGGGCATCGAGCCGATGACCCGGCTGGTCACCCACCTCGCCGGCCGGGGCCACCGCCGGATCGGCCTGGTCGCGGGCCGGCCCGGACTCAGCACCACCGCTGAGCGCATCACCGGCTACCGGCACGGTCTCGCGGCGGCCGGGCTGCCGTTCGAGGAACGGCTCGTGGTCCACGGTGACTCCGGGACGGCGGGCGGCGAACGGGCCACCGCGGCCCTGATGTCCCTGGCCGCGCCGCCGACCGCGCTCGTCACCGGCAACGACGCGATGACGATCGGTGCCCTGCGCGCCCTGCGGGAGCGGGGCCTCACCGTCCCCGGTGACATCGCGCTCGCCTGCTTCGACGACTTCCCGTGGGCGGACCTCTTCTCGCCCCGGCTCACCGCGATCGCCCAGCCCGGCAAGGAGCTCGGCGCGACGGCGGTGCGGGTGCTCCTGGAGCGCCTCGACGCACCGGACCGGCCCGCCCGGACCGTGCGGCTGCCCTGCACGTTCGTCCACCGCACCTCGTGCGGCTGTCCCGGCCGGCCGTCGCGGCCGGACGCGTCCCAGGGGCCCCGGCGGCCCGAGGAAGGAGCCGATTCGTGATCGTCGTCGCCGGTGAGGCCCTGATCGACCTGGTACCGCAGGGCCCGGGGGCCCTGGCGAGCCTGCGTCCGGCGCCGGGCGGCGGCCCGTACAACACCGCCGTCGCGCTCGGCCGGCTCGGCTCCCCCACCGCGTTCTGCTCGCGGGTCTCGTCCGACGCCTTCGGGGAAGCCCTGCTCGACGGGCTGCGCGGGGCCGGGGTGGACGTGTCGGGCGTGCAGCGCGGCGCCGAGCCGACCACGCTCGCCGTCGCCACGGTCGACGCGCACGGCTCGGCCGCCTACTCGTTCTACGTCGACGGCACCGCCGACCGGCTGTTCAGCGCTCCCGCCACGCTTCCCGCGGGGACCCGCGCGGTGTCCTTCGGCACCTGCTCCCTCGTCCTGGAACCCGGGGCGAGTGCGTATGAGGAGCTGATGCGGGCCGCGGCCGGGCAGGGCGTGTTCACCGCGCTCGACCCGAACGTCCGGGCGGGCCTGATCCCGGACGCGGACGCCTACCGCGCCCGGTTCCTGACGTGGCTGCCGTCGGTGACGCTGCTGAAGCTGTCCGAGGAGGACGCGCGGTGGCTCGGCGGCACCCCGCGGGAGTGGCTGGCGGCCGGGCCCTCGGCCGTCGTGATCACCCGGGGCGGCGACGGGCTGACCGTCTTCACGCGCGACGGCGCCGAGTACTCCGTGCCGGGTGAGAAGGTCGACGTGGTGGACACCATCGGCGCCGGGGACACCGTCAACGCGGCCCTGCTGCACGGCCTGGCCGCGCAGCACGCCCTCTCCCCCACCGCGCTCGCCGGTCTGGACGCCGACGGCTGGACCGGGCTGCTGCGGTTCGCGGCCCGGGCTGCGGCCCTCACCTGCTCACGGGCCGGCGCGGAGCCACCGTACGCGCACGAACTGGCCGGCTGACGCGCCGAGGACGACCGCCGTACGGCGGGGCGTGCCGGCCTGCGGCGCGGCGGGCTGACGCACGGCGGGGCGGGCTGTGACGTACGGCGGGCAGACCGACGCGCCGCCGGGCAGACCGACGCAGCGGTCGGGCGGCTGGGGCCCTGTGCTCGTGCGGGACGGCGGGGCGGGGTGTGACGTACGCCGGGTTAGACCGACGGACGGCCAGGCAGACCGACGCGCCGCCGGGCGGACCGACGCAACGGCCGGGCAGGCCGACGCGCCGCCGGGCGGCTGGGGCTCTGTGCCGTGCGGGGCGGCGGCCCGGGCCCCGGCCCTCAGCCCGCGCGGCCCACCGCGCGCAAGGCGCCCGGGTGACGGCCGTTGAGGCGGTCCAGGGCGGCCGCCGTGGCCTCGTCGGCGGGCAGGTGGACGACGATCCGCTGGCCGTCGTCCGGCAGCGCCAGCGTCTCGTGCAGCAGCCGCAGCGGGCCGGCCTCCGGGTGTTCGACGCGCTGTCCGCCGACCCGCCGCGGGGCCGTCGCGAGATCGGCGAAGCGGTCAGCGAACTCCGCCCCCGCGGTCACCATGAGTTCCTCGGCCAGCTCGGCGGCGTACGGGTCCCGCAGGGGTACGTCGTGCCGGAGCTGGGCGACCAGGTTGTCGGCCTCGCGGTCCCAGTCGGGGAAGGCGTCGCGGGCGCGGACGTCGGTGAACAGATGGCGGAGCAGGTTGGGGTGCTCGGCGTCGAGCACGCCGACCGGGCCGAACAGCCGGGCGTAGCCGGTGGTGTGGGCGAGGACGTCGCCGATCCAGTTCAGCACCACGGCGGGGGCGGGCTCCAGGTGGTCGAGGACGGCGCGCACCGTGGCGCGCGGGGTGCGGCTGAGCGGCGGGGCGGCACCGCACACCAGCGGGTCGCCGCCGTCCGCCTCCTTGACCAGCCGGCGCAGCACCATCCGGTCGCGCAGCGACAGGCCGAGCGCGTCGGCGAGGGCCCCGAGGACCTGGGCGGAGGGGTTGCGGTCCCGTCCCTGTTCCAGCCGGGTGAGGTACTCGACGCTGATGCCGGCGAGCGTGGCCAGCTCGGCGCGGCGCAGTCCGGGGGTGCGGCGCCGGGTCCCCGCGGGCAGTCCCGCCTGTTCCGGGGTCACGGCCTCGCGCCAGGTCCGCAAGTAGGTGCCCAACTCGTTGTCGCTCACCCCGCGAACGTACCAACGCCCGCGCGCCGGAGGGTGGCCCCGCGACTACCAGGCTTCGCCCGGTCTCCCTGCCGCGCCGGGGCGCCGCCAGGGTGGGGGCATGACGCGAAACGACTCGACGAACACCCTGACCACCGCTCCGCTGCCGCTGGCCCCCGGGGACTGGGAGCTCGACCCGCTGCACTCGGCCGTCAACTTCACCATCCGCCACCTGGGGATCGCCAAGGTCCGGGGCCGCTTCGCCGAGGTGCGGGCCGCTCTGCACGTCGGTGAGGTGCCGGCGGACGTGCGGGTGACCGCGGAGATCGCCCTGGCCTCCGTCGACACCGGCAATCCGGACCGGGACGCGCACGTGCGGGCGTCCGACCTGCTCGACGTGGAGAAGCGGCCGACGATGACGTTCCGCTCGACGCGGGTGTTCGGCGCGGGCGAGGACTGGACCATGGAGGGCGAGCTGACGATCGGCGACGTGACCCGTCCGGTGACGCTCGCCGTGGAGTTCGGCGGTGTGGTGGACGTGCCGGTCGACGGCTCCCGGCACGCCGGGTTCGAGGCGACGGGCGAGATCCGCCGCAGCGACTTCGGGCTGGACTTCGCCCCGGGGCTGCTGGGCGACACGGTGAAGATCCAGCTGGACATGCAGTTCGTGGAACCGCGGGGCGCCTGAGACGCGGACGCGCGGTGCCCGGGGGGAACGGGGGTTCCCCGGGGCACCGCGCACCGGTGTGGACGCTCAGGCCTTGCGGGCCCGCGTCGTCTTCTTCGCGGGCGCCGCCTTCTTGGTGGCGGCCTTCGCGGTGGCCGCGCCGTCGGCGCCCTTGGCGGCCGTCTTCCTGGCCGTGGCCTTGGCGGCCGTCTTCCGCGCGGAGGTCCGGACCGGTTCGGCGTCGCTGATCCGGTCGGCGCCGAGGATGTCCCGCAGGAACTTGCCGGTGTGGCTGGCGGGGACCGCCGCGACCTGTTCGGGCGTGCCCTCGGCGACGACGAGGCCGCCGCCCGCGCCACCCTCGGGACCCATGTCGACGAGCCAGTCGGCGGTCTTGATCACATCGAGGTTGTGCTCGATGACGATCACCGTGTTGCCCTTGTCGACCAGGCCGGACAAGACCTTCAGCAGCTTGCTGATGTCCTCGAAGTGCAGACCGGTGGTCGGCTCGTCCAGGACGTAGACGGTGCGGCCGGTGGAGCGCTTCTGGAGCTCGCTGGCGAGCTTGACGCGCTGGGCCTCGCCGCCGGACAGGGTGGTCGCGGACTGGCCGAGCCGGACGTAGCCGAGGCCGACGTCGTGCAGCGTCTTCAGGTGGCGGTTGATCGCGGGGACCGCCTCGAAGAAGTGCATCGCCTCCTCGATCGGCATGTTCAGGACCTCGGCGATGGACTTGCCCTTGTAGTGGACCTCCAGGGTCTCCCGGTTGTACCGGGCGCCGTGGCAGACCTCGCACGGGACGTACACGTCCGGGAGGAAGTTCATCTCGATCTTGATGGTGCCGTCGCCCGCGCAGTTCTCGCAGCGGCCGCCCTTGACGTTGAAGGAGAAGCGGCCGGGCAGGTAGCCGCGGACCTTCGCCTCGGTGGTCTCGGCGAACAGCTTGCGGATGTGGTCGAAGACGCCGGTGTACGTCGCCGGGTTCGAGCGCGGGGTGCGGCCGATGGGCGACTGGTCGACGTGCACCACCTTGTCGACGAGGTCGTCGCCCTCCACGCGCGTGTGCCGCCCGGGGACGGTCCGCGCGCCGTTCAGCTCGCGGGCCAGGTGGGTGTAGAGGATGTCGTTCACCAGGGTCGACTTGCCGGAGCCGGAGACGCCGGTGACCGCGGTGAAGACGCCCAGCGGGAACGAGACGTCGATGTCCTGGAGGTTGTTCTCCCGGGCACCGTGCACGGTGAGCTGCCGGGACGGGTCGATCGGGCGCCGGACGTCCGGCAGCGGGATGGACTTCTTGCCCGACAGGTACTGGCCGGTCTGCGACTCGGTGTTGGCGAGCAGTTCCTTCAGGGAGCCGCTGTGCACGACCTTGCCGCCGTGCTCGCCGGCGCCGGGGCCGATGTCGACGATCCAGTCGGCGACCTTGATGGTGTCCTCGTCGTGCTCGACGACGATGAGCGTGTTGCCCATGTCGCGCAGCCGGACCAGGGTCTCGATCAGCCGGTGGTTGTCGCGCTGGTGCAGGCCGATGGACGGCTCGTCGAGGACGTAGAGCACGCCGACGAGGCCGGAGCCGATCTGGGTGGCCAGGCGGATGCGCTGGGCCTCGCCGCCGGAGAGGGTGCCGGCCGCGCGGTTCAGCGAGAGGTAGTCCAGGCCGACGTCGACCAGGAACCGCAGCCGCTCGTTGACCTCCTTCAGCACCCGTTCGGCGATCTTCTTGTCGCGGGCGCTGAGCTTCAGCTCGCCCAGGAAGTCCGCGCAGTCGCTGATCGACATCGCGGAGACCTCGGCGATCGACTTCCCCATGATCGTGACCGCAAGCACGATCGGCTTCAGGCGCGTGCCCTCACAGGTGGGGCAGGGCACTTCGCGCATGTAGCCCTCGAAGCGCTCCCGGCTGGCGTCCGACTCGGCCTCGCTGTGCCGGCGCTTGACGAACGGCACGGCGCCCTCGAACGGCGTGGTGTACACCCGCTCGCGGCCGTAGCGGTTGCGGTAGCGGACCTCGATCTGCGTCCGGTGGCCGTACAGCAGGGCCTTCTTCGCGCGCTGCGGCAGGCCCGCGAACGGGATGTCGGTGCGGAAGCCGAGCGCGTCGGCGAGGGCGCCGATCAGCCGGCTGAAGTAGTCCTTGGTGTGGCCGTGCGACCAGGGGTGGATGGCGCCCTCGTCCAGGGACTTGTCCGGGTCCGGGACGATCAGCTCCGGGTCGACCTCCATGCGGGTGCCGATGCCGGTGCACTCGGGGCAGGCGCCGAAGGGCGAGTTGAAGGAGAAGGAGCGGGGCTCCAGCTCCTCGAAGGACAGGTCGTCGTACGCGCAGTACAGGTGCTCCGAGTACATCCGCTCGCGCTCGGGGTCGTCCTCGGGGAGGTCGACGAAGTCGAGCACGACCATGCCGCCGGACAGGCCGAGGGCGGTCTCCACGGAGTCGGTGAGCCGGCGCTTGGCGGAGTCCTTCACCGTGAGGCGGTCGATGACCACCTCGATGGTGTGCTTCTCCTGCTTCTTCAGGGTGGGCGGGCTGGACAGCTGGATCGTCTCGCCGTCGACCCGCGCGCGGGAGTAGCCCTTGGTCTGGAGGTCGGCGAAGAGGTCGACGAACTCGCCCTTGCGCTCGCGCACCAGCGGCGAGAGCACCTGGAAGCGGCTCCCCTCCGGCAGCTCCAGGACCTTGTCCACGATGGCCTGCGGCGACTGGCGCGAGATCGGGCGGCCGCACTCGGGGCAGTGCGGCTTGCCGATGCGCGCGAAGAGCAGGCGCAGGTAGTCGTAGACCTCGGTGATGGTTCCGACCGTCGAGCGCGGGTTGCGCGAGGTCGACTTCTGGTCGATGGAGACCGCCGGGGACAGACCTTCGATGAAGTCGACGTCCGGCTTGTCCATCTGGCCGAGGAACTGGCGGGCGTACGAGGAGAGCGATTCCACGTAGCGCCGCTGGCCCTCGGCGAAGATCGTGTCGAAGGCCAGGGAGGACTTGCCCGACCCGGACAGGCCCGTGAAGACGATGAGCGAGTCCCGGGGCAGATCGAGCGAGACGTTCTTCAGGTTGTGCTCGCGCGCGCCACGGACGATGAGACGGTCGGCCACGCCGGTCCGCACCTTTCTTGAGAGAAGTGACAGGGGCGGGGCCCCCGTCCTTCTCAGACTAGGGGGAGCCACTGACAACGCCGGTCGGATTTCCCGGTCGCATAACAATCCCCGACCATCCAGCATGCCCGACGCCGTCACCGACCATATAGCACGTGCATTCGATTAACGGTCCTGGTCCGCCGCCTTCACCCGAAGGAGTGGTGCGGCTAGGGTCGGCCCCATGATTGATCACGTGCGTGACCTGGCGTCTGTACAGGAGGCGACCGATCGGCTGCTGAGCGCAGCCGCCAAGCTGGACAACGCGGACGTGACGCAACCGTCACGGCTGCCGGGCTGGAGCCGCGGCCATGTCCTCGCCCATCTCGCCCGCAACGCGGACGCCCTCGTGAACGTCCTGGAGGGGCGTCCGATGTACGCCTCCGCCGAGGCCCGGGACGCCGACATCGAGCGGGACGCCCCGCGCCCCCTCGCGGAGCAGCTCACCGACGTCCGCGCGAGCGGTGAGCGGTTCCAGGAGGCGGGGGCGGCGCCCGCGGACTGGTCGCGGACCGTGGAGCTGCGCAACGGCGTCACCGACACCGCGTCCCGGGTGCCGTTCCGGCGGTGGGTGGAGGTCGAGCTGCACCACGTGGACCTGGGCGTCGGATACGAGCTGGAGGATCTGCCGGCGGAGTTCACCGAGCGGGAGATCGGCTTCCTCGCCGACCGGTTCGCCGGGCACCCGGACGTCCCGCCGACCCGGCTGACGGACGGCACGCGCGCGTGGCGCACCGGCCGGGACGCGGACGCCCCCGAGGTCACCGTGCGGGGCCCGCGAGCCGATCTGCTGGGCTGGCTGGCCGGCCGGCGCGACGGTTCGGCGCTGACGGTGGAGGGCGGTCCGCTGCCCGCCCTGCCCCCGCTGTGACCCCGGCCGGCGAACTGCCCGGGGCGGGTCCGCCGCCCTAGACTGACGGCCATGACGTACAGCGGACAGGTGACGGTCGGCGGCCCGGCGGACGTGCACGAGCTCAAGGACCTGATGATCACGAAGATCGCGGTCGGCCCGATGGACAACAACGCCTATCTGCTGCGTTGCCGGGCCACCGACGAGCAGCTGCTGATCGACGCGGCCAACGAGGCACAGACCCTGCTGGGCATGATCGGTGACGACGGCATCGCCTCCGTCGTCACCACCCACCGGCACGGGGACCACTGGCAGGCTCTCGCCGAGGTCGTCGCCGCCACCGGGGCCCGCACGTACGCGGGCCGGGACGACGCCGAGGGCATCCCCGTGCCGACCGACGTCCTGGTCGACGACGGGGACGTCATCCGGGTGGGACAGGTGGAGCTGACCGCGCGCCACCTCGTGGGCCACACAGCCGGCTCGATCGCGCTCGTCTACGACGACCCGCACGGCCACCCCCATGTGTTCACGGGCGACTGCCTCTTCCCGGGCGGCGTGGGGAACACGCACAAGGACCCGGAGGCGTTCGCCAGCCTCATCCACGACGTGGAGACGAAGCTCTTCGCCGTCCTCCCGGACGAGACCTGGGTCTATCCGGGGCACGGCGACGACACCACGCTGGGCGCGGAGCGTCCCCACCTGCCGGAGTGGCACCGGCGCGGGTGGTGAACACCGCCCGCGAAGGCGGGGCCGGGCCGGGGCGTGCGCCGCTCGACGCGCGCCCCGTGTGAACCGACTGCACGCTCCGGCGCCCCGTGCGCGCTCCCGGCGCACGCGGTCGCGCGGTCCACTGGAGGCAGCCCCGCGCGGGACGACGGCTCCCGCGCGGCACGGGCCGCCGGTCCCTTCCTCCCGCCCTCGGCCGGCGGCCCAAGGCCCGCTGTGGCAGCGCCCGTTCACACGCGCGCAACACCCGTTCCCACCATGCGGACACTCACTGGCGTGACCTCGACAAACGCGGTCCGCACTGCCAGTCTCCCGCCATGCGATCCGTCCACCGCGCGCCCCGCCGCGCCGTCGCCGCCGTCACCGTCGCCCTGCTCGCCACCGCCGTCGCCTGTGCCCCGCAGCCGGAGGAGGACACGGCCACCGGACCGTCCGGGTCCCCGGGGAACGGCTGCGTCCAGGGCGAACTGGCGACGAAGACCCCCGGCAGGCTCACGATCGCGACCGACGAACCCGCGTACGAGCCGTGGTTCCGGGACGGCGATCCCGCGAGCGGCGAGGGCTTCGAGTCCGCGGTGGCGTACGCCGTCGCCGAGCGGCTCGGGTACGGCAAGGGCGCCGTGGTCTGGCAGCGCGTGCCCTTCAACAAGGCGTTCGCACCCGGCGCGAAGACGTTCGACTTCGACATCAACCAGGTCTCCATCAGCGACGAGCGCAGGAAGGCGGTGGACTTCTCCGCCGGTTACTACGACGTGCGCCAGGCCGTCATCGCGCTGAAGGGCTCCAAGGCGGCGAAGGCGAAGAGCGTCGCGGACCTCAAGGACGTCACGCTGGGCGCGCAGGTCGGCACCACGAGCCTGCGGTACATCGAGGACGTGGTGCGGCCCGAGCGGCCGGCGGCCGTCTACGCCAGGAACGACCAGGCGAAGTCGGCGCTGCGGAACGGTCAGGTCGACGCCGTCGTCACCGACCTGCCCACCGCCTTCTACATCACCGCGGCCGAGGTGACGGACGCCGAGATCGTCGGCCAGTTCGAGAACCGGGGCTCCGCGCGGGAGCAGTTCGGGCTCGTGCTCGACAAGGGCAGCGCGCTCACCGGGTGCGTCACGGCCGCCGTGGAGGCGCTGCGCCGGGACGGCACCCTGGCGGAACTGGAGCAGCGGTGGCTGTCCGACGCCGTCGACGCCCCGGTGCTGAAGTGACCCTCGCGAAGGACGCGCGGGGCACCGAGGACCCGTACGTCCCGTCGGAGCGCCGGCTGGAGCGGGAGCGGTACAAGCGGGCCCGCGCGCGCCGCGCCACCGCCGTCGCGGCGCTGTCGACCCTGGTGACCGGCGTCGTGCTGTACCTGGTCGTGGTGAACGCGCCGGGCTGGCAGCGCACCAGGGAGACCTTCTTCGACTGGGGTTACGCGCGTGAGGCCTTCCCGAAGGTGCTCGAAGGGCTCTGGCTGAACGTCCGGCTGCTGCTGGTGTGCGGGGCCGCCGTGCTGGTCCTCGGCATGCTCGTCGCCGTCGCGCGCACCCTGCGCGGCCCGGTGTTCCTCCCGCTGCGTGTGCTGGCCGCCGCGTACACGGACTTCTTCCGCGGGCTGCCGCTGATCATCACTCTGATGATCGTGGTCCTCGGCGTCCCGGCGCTGCGCCTCCAGGGGGTGACCGTCGACCCGGTGCTGCTGGGCGGGACCGCGCTGACGCTGACGTACTCGGCGTACGTCGCGGAGGTGTTCCGCGCGGGCATCGAGTCCGTCCACCCCTCGCAGCGCGCCGCGGCCCGCTCGCTCGGCCTGACCGGCCGGCAGGCGCTGCGGCACGTGGTGCTGCCGCAGGCGGTGCGCCGGCAGGTGCCGCCGCTGCTGAACGACCTGGTGTCGCTCCAGAAGGACACCGGCCTGGTGTCGATCGGCGGCGCGGTGGACGCCGTGCGCGCGGCGGACATCATCGTCGGCCGCAGCCTGAACTACACGCCGTACATCGTCGCGGGCCTGGTGTTCGTGGCGCTGACCATTCCGATGACCCGCCTCACGGACTGGGTGACGGCCCGGACGGAGCGCCGGCGGGCCCAGGGAGGAGCCACATGAGCGAGGCCCCCGGCGCCCCGGTGCTGCGGATGGAGTCCGTCCGCAAGACCTTCGGCGGCTCGGTCGTGCTGCGGGACGTCTGCCTGGAGGTCGCTCCGCACACGGTGACGGCCCTGATCGGCGCCTCCGGGTCCGGGAAGTCGACCCTGCTGCGGTGCGCGAATCTGCTGGAGGAGATCGACGACGGGGCGATCTGGCTGGACGGCGAGGAGATCACCGACCCGCGTGTGGACCAGGACGCGGTACGGCGCCGGATCGGCGTGGTCTTCCAGGCGTACAACCTCTTCCCGCACATGACGGTGCTGGAGAACATCACCCTCGCCCCGCGCCGCGTGCACGGCGTGCCCCGCGCGGAGGCGGAGGAACGGGCCCGGGAACTGCTGGAGCGGCTGGGGCTGGGCGACAGGGCCGGCGCGTACCCGGACCGGCTCAGCGGTGGCCAGCAGCAGCGGGTGGCCATCGTGCGCGCCCTGGCGGTACGGCCCCGGCTGCTGCTGCTCGACGAGATCACCGCGGCGCTGGATCCGGAGCTGGTGGGCGAGGTCCTGGCCGTCGTCCGCGACCTCAAGGACGACGGCATGACCATGGTGCTGGCGACGCACGAGATGGGCTTCGCGCGGGAGGTCGCCGACCAGGTCTGTTTCCTGGACGGAGGAGTCGTGCTGGAGCGCGGCAGCGCCGAACAGGTCTTCGGCGACCCGCGTCAGGAGCGCACACGGAGCTTCCTGCGGCGCGTCGTCGAGGCGGGGCGCCTGTGAGCGCCGTGCGGGACCGGAGCGGGGCGGGACGGGGGCGGGCGTCGTGCGTTCGTGCGGGCGGCGGGCGGCGCCCGGGGGTGAGGCGTGTCGGCGCGGGACGGCGGCCGGGCCAGGCGTCAGGTATCCGTACGGGTCGGTCCGAGCAGCGCGGCGATCCGCTGCACGCCGAACGCGTAGCCCTGGACCCCGCATCCCGCGATGACGCCGTCCGCGCGCAGGGAGACGTAGGAGAGGTGCCGGAACGACTCCCGCTTGTGGATGTTGGAGATGTGGACCTCGACCACCGGCATGCCGTCACAGGTGTTCAGCGCGTCGAGGAGGGCGATGGAGGTGTGCGTGTAGGCACCGGGGTTGATGACGATCCCGCAGTGGTTCCGCCGCGCCTCGTGGATCCAGTCGATCAGCTCGCCCTCGTGGTTGGACTGGCGCAGGTCCACCGTGCCGCCGTGCGCGGCCGCCGCCTCGGCGCACAGCGCCTCGACGTCGGCGAGGGTCTCGGATCCGTAGATCTCCGGCTGGCGCTGCCCGAGGAGGTTCAGGTTGGGGCCGTTGAGAATCATGATCGGGGCGTTCGCCAGGGTGCGGGGCACTGTTCCTCCGGTCCGGTCGGGGGCGGTCCGGCGGGACCGCCGCTCGCCCCCGGTTTATCACGGTGCGCGCGCGGGCGACCGGCCCTACCCTCCCGTCATGATCACACCCGTGTACCCGCCCAAGCCCTCCCCCGGTGACCGCATAGCCGTCGTCTCGCCGGCCAGTGGCCTGCCCGGCCTCTTCCCGCTCCCCTACGAACTGGGCCTGCGCCGCCTGCGCGAGGAGTACGGCTCGAACCGGTCGAGTACCCGGCGACGCGGAAGCCGGGCGCGACGCCCGCGGAACGGGCCGACGACCTCCACGCCGCCTTCGCCGATCCGGACGTCAAGGCGGTGATCGCCACCATCGGCGGCGACGACCAGATCACCGTGCTGCCGCTGCTGGACCGGGAGTTGATCCGCGCCCGTCCCAAGCCGTTCATCGGCATGAGCGACAACACCAATCTGCTGGCCTTCCTGCGCAACACGGGCATCGTCGGCTACCACGGGGCGAGCGTGATGGTCGAGCTGGGCCGCCCCGGCGCCATGAACCCGCAGACCGCCGACTCGCTGCGCGCGGCCCTGTTCACCTCCGGTCCGTACGAGCTGCGCCCCGCCGACCGCTGGAACGACGTGGACCGCGACTGGGCCGACCCCGCCACCTTCGACGAGGAGCCGCCCAGCCGCCCCGGCACCGGCTGGACCTGGGTGAACGCCGACCGGGTGGTGGAGGGCCGGGGCTGGGGCGGCAACCTGGAGATCCTCGGCTGGCTGCTGATGGCCGACCGCGAGATCGCCGAGCCGGAGGAGTACGAGGGCGACGTGCTGTTCCTGGAGACCTCGGAGGAGCTGCCGAGCGCCGCGGAGGTCTTCCGCACCCTGCGGAACATGGGTGAGCGCGGCCTGCTGGGGCGCTTCTCCGCGCTGCTGATGGCCCGGGCCAAGACCTGGTCCTTCGAGCGGCCCAACAGCCCGGAGGAGGCCGCCCGTTACGCCGCCGACCAGCGCGAGGCCGTGCTGAGCGCGATGCGCGCGTACGCCCCCGGCACCCCCGTCGTCTTCGATGTGGACTTCGGGCACACCGATCCGCAGGTGGTGATCCCGTACGGCGGTACCGTGCGCGTCGACGGCCCGGCCCGGCGCATCACGGTCACGTACTGACGCGCACCGGCACCTCCGCGCGCCCCCGTAACCGGCTGTCACGGTGGGTAGTTGTCGCGGCATGCACGACGTACGCACCGTAAGGGCGCCCTCCATGCTGCGGCTCGCGACCGCCGCCCTGGCCGGCACGGCCATCGAGTTCTACGACTTCTTCGTCTACGGGACCGCGGCGGCGCTGGTCCTCGGACCGCTGTTCTTCCCGACCGTCTCGCCGCTGGCGGGCACCCTGGCGGCGTTCGCCGCGTTCGGGGTCGGCTTCGTGGCCCGCCCGCTCGGCTCGGTGCTCTTCGGGCACATCGGGGACCGGCACGGACGACGGCCGGTCCTCGTCGCCTCGCTGCTGCTGACGGGGGCCTCCACGGTCGCGGTCGGCTGCCTGCCGACGTACGGCACCATCGGGACGGCGGCTCCGCTGCTCCTCGTCGTCCTGCGCTTCCTGCAAGGGCTGGGCCTCGGCGGGGAGTGGGGCGGGGCCGTGCTGCTGACCGCCGAGCACGCGCCCGCCGAGCGGCGCGCCCTGTGGTCGAGCTTCCCGCAGGTCGGGCCCGCGGTGGGCTTCCTGCTCGCCAACGGCTCGATGCTGGCCCTGTCGGCCACCCTGTCCGAGGCGCAGTTCGCCCAGTGGGGCTGGCGGGTGCCGTTCTGGGCGGCCGGGGTGCTGGCCGTGGTGGGGCTGTGGCTGCGCTCGTCGCTCGCCGAGAGCCCCCGCTTCCTGGAGATCGAGGAACCCGCGCGCGTGCCGATCGCCGAGGTCGTGCGCGACCACTGGCGGCTGGTCCTGCTCACCGCCGGCGCGCTCGCCGTCGGCTACGCGATCTTCTATGCCGTGACCACGTGGTCCCTCGCCTACGCCACCGAACGGCTGGAGGTCGGCCGCAGCGTCATGCTGGCCTGCGTGATGGCCGCCGTGGTGATCAAGGGCGCGCTCACCCCGGTCGCGGCGGTGCTCGGCGACCGGTACGGGCGCCGGCCGATGTGCCTGGCCGGCTGTACGGCCGCCGCCCTGTGGATGTTCCCGATGGTCGCGCTGCTCGCCACCGGTGCGCCGCTGCTGATGTTCCTCGGGTTCCTCGGCGCGATGCTCTCGTTCATCACGATGTTCGCGGTGATCGCGGCCTACCTGCCCGAGTTGTACGAGCCCCGGGTGCGCTGCACCGGCGCCGCCGTCGGCTACAACCTGGGCGGTGTGCTCGGCGGCGCGCTCACCCCGATCGCGGCGACCGCGCTGGCCGAGCAGGGCGGCCGGGTGCCGTGGGCCGTCGGGGCCTATCTGACCGGGATCGCGCTGCTCAGCCTCGGGTGCTTCGTGCTGCTGCCGGAGACCCGCCCGGCACCGGCGGCCGCGCCGAAGCCGGCGCCGGTCATGGACTGACGGCGCCGGCTTCGGCGCGGCTGGGCCGGGGCACGGAGCGGCTCGGCCGGCAGGGAGCGGCTGGGCCGAGGCAGGGAACGGCTGGGCCGGGGCAGGGAACGGCTGGGCCGGGGCAGGGAACGGCTGGGCCGGGGCAGGGAACGGCTGGGCCGGGGCAGGGAACGGCTGGGCCGGGCACGGACCGGCGGGCCGGTCAGGGGTTGACGGCCAGCTCCAGGTACGCCGCGAACAGCACCAGGTGGACACCGCCCTGGAGCGGGGTGGCCCGTCCCGGCACCACCGTCAGCGAGGCCACGACCACTGTCAGGGCGAGCAGCACCATGTGCGTGGCTCCGAGTCCGAGGACGAGCGGTCCCGACAGCCAGACGGAGGCCAGGGCCACGGCAGGGATGGTCAGGCCGATGCTGGCCATGGCGGAGCCCAGGGCCAGGTTGAGGCTGGTCTGCACCCGGTCGCGGCGGGCGGAGCGCAGGGCGGCGATGGTCTCCGGCAGCAGCACCAGCAGGGCGATGACGACGCCGACCACGGCGTGCGGCAGTCCCGCCGCCGCCACGCCCGACTCGATGGTCGGCGACACGCCCTTGGCCAGTCCGACCACTCCGACCAGGGCGAGGCCGAGCAGGGCCACGCTGATCCAGGCGGTGCGCGTGGACGGCACGTCCGCGTGGTCGTCCTGGCTGATCACCTCGCCCTGACGGGTGATGGGCAGGAAGTAGTCCCGGTGTCTGACCGTCTGGGTGGTCACGAACAGGCCGTAGAGGACGAGCGAGGAGAGCGCGGCGAAGGTGAGCTGCACTCCGGAGAACTCCGGGCCCGGCTTGCTGGTGGTGAACGTCGGCAGGACCAGGCTCAGGGTGGCCAGGGTGGCGACCGTGGCGAGCGCGGCGCCCGTGCCCTCGGGGTTGAACACCGCCGTGCCGTGGCGCAGGGAGCCGACCAGGAGACTCAGGCCGACGACACCGTTGCAGGTGATCATCACGGCGGCGAACACGGTGTCGCGGGCCAGGGTCGAGCTCTTGTCGCCGCCGTCCGCCATCAGGGTGACGATCAGGGCGACCTCGATGATGGTCACGGCGACGGCGAGGACGAGCGAGCCGAAGGGCTCACCCACCCGGTGGGCGACCACCTCGGCGTGGTGCACGGCGGCGAGCACCGCTCCGGCCAGCACCGCGGTCACCACCGCGACGACCGGGCCGGGCAGATCGCGTCCCCAGGTGAAGATCAGCAGGATCACCGCGAGCACCGGCACGAGGAAGGTCCACCGGTTCGTGAGCGACCTGAGCCGAGCGACCATGTGGCGATCGTCGCAGACGGACCGTGGCTTCGCATTCCGGTCCCCGGGCCGTACGACGGTCCCGCTTCCGCTGGTCAGGTGGTCCTTCCGGCCGATGGCCACATCTCCTCCTCGCGTTGCCGCTCGTCACTCGGTCCCGGTGTCGCTCTGGATCGATCGCTCTCCTCTGGGGGTCTCTCGGGGGTTGCCCGCGGGGTCGGCTCGCGGAGGCCGCCGGGGTGCCTGGCATCCGGTGGACGTGACGCGGCACCGGGAGCGGCAGCTCGGCAGGACGCCGCGGGCCGCTCCCGGTGCCGGGTGCAGGGTCGGGGGACGAGGGGTCAGGCGTCGATGCTGTCCTTGCCGGCCCGCTCGTCCGCCGCCTCGGCCTCGGCCTGCTTCCTGGAGGCCCGCAGGCTGGTGATCGTGGTGACGACCAGGACGGTGCAGATCACGCCGAGGGAGACCGGGATGCTGATCTCCGGGACGTGCACACCGGACTCGTGCAGGGCGTGCAGCACCAGCTTGACGCCGATGAAGCCCAGGATGATCGACAGGCCGTACGACAGGTGGACCAGCTTCTTCAGCAGCCCGCCGATGAGGAAGTACAGCTGCCGCAGACCCATCAGGGCGAAGGCGTTCGCGGTGAAGACGATGTACGGGTCCTGGGTGAGGCCGAAGATCGCGGGGATGGAGTCCAGGGCGAACAGTACGTCGGTGGTGCCGATGGCGAGCATCACGACCAGCATCGGGGTCATGACCCGCTTGCCGTTCTCCTGGATCCACAGCTTGGTGCCGTGGTACCGGTCGGCCACGCCGAAGCGGCGCTCGACGGCCTTGAGCAGCTTGTTCTCCTCGTACTCCTCGTCCTCCTGATCGGCCCGGGCCTCCTGGATGAGCTTCCAGGCGGTCCAGATCAGGAAGGCGCCGAAGAGGTAGAACACCCACGAGAAGCTGGCGAGGATCGCGGCGCCGGCGGCGATGAAGATCGCGCGCAGCACCAGGGCGATGAGGACGCCTATGAGCAGCACCCGCTGCTGGTACTGCGACGGAACCGCGAACTTCGCCATGATCAGGACGAAGACGAACAGGTTGTCGACGCTCAGCGACTTCTCGGTGATGAAGCCGGCGAAGAACTCTCCGGCGGGCTGGCCGCCGCCGAAGACGAGCAGGCCGAGGCCGAACAGTCCGGCCAGGACGATCCAGACGACGGTCCAGATCCCGGCTTCCTTGATGGACACGTCATGGGGCTTGCGGCCGATGAAGAAATCGACCGCGATCAGGGCGGCCAGGCCCACGACCGTAAGGACCCACAGGGTCAGGGAAACTTCCACTGCGCCTCCGGCAGTACGTAGCGGCGAACAGATGAGTCAGCGTCGTCGCGCTGCCGGAGGTCTCTTCCACCCAACGATGGGCCGACGCCCCGGGATCCGGCCGGATCCGTATTGACGGGTACGCCGCAGCAGTCAGGGAGTACTCCCCTCCGTGCGGATAAGACTACCCAATCACCAAGGAAAGGTAAAGCAATTGGTAAAGGAGGAGCCAAAGTCCCTGATCAGGAGGCTTTACCGAGCCTTGGTCCGGTGCTGGGCGGGGGTCAGCGGCGCCAGGCGCGGCGGGCCGCCACCACCTGGCCGAGCACCTGCTGGAGCACCTGGCTCCCCTGCGGCACCAGCGCCGGCTCGTACGTCCAGGCGTGCCCGACCCACGGGTCGGCGAGGTGGTCGTCCGGCACCGGCGTCAGGCGCAGCAGCGAACGCCACAGCGGGTCGAGCAGCGGGCCGTAGCCCGCGGCGTCCTCGCGGTCGGCGACCATCATCAGATGGACTCCGACGGCGGGGCCCTCGTCCGCGAGGTAGCGCAGCTGGGTCACGGCCCGGTCGTCGAAACCGTGCGGGAAGTCGTTGACCACCAGCAGGTGCTGGGAGGTGTCGAGGTCCGGCGGCAGCGCGTCGGCGGCTCCGCCGCGCACCGCCATCTGCACCAGGTCGACGCGCTGGGTGAGCTTGGCCAGCACCTCCGCCACCCCGGCGGCGCCCAGCGCGGGCGGCGCCGCGAGCGCCCCCGTCTGCACCAGCGGGGCCAGCGCCCGGGCGCCCGTGCCGGCGGGATCGATGACGTACACGGTGTATTCGCCCGCCGGGTGGACGGCGAGCAGCCGGGCCGCGTGCGCGACCGCCGTCTCCAGCGCCAGGCTGCGCATGTCGTGCGCGTCGGTGAACGAGCCGGCCGGTGCGCCCGTCCGCCCGCTGTCGATCCACAGTCCGCGCTCCAGCGGCAGTCTGACCAGCAGGGGGATGCGCAGCTGGGGGGCCTCGGACAGATGCAGATCGCCGAGGCGCAGGGCCATCGGCAGCTCCATCGGCACCCGGTAGCCGTGCCAGACGGGGTTGTCCCAGCGGGCGTACGCCGGGGGCAGGGCCGGCTCGACGACGTCGGCCTCGGCGGTGAGCTGGGCGACATCCCGGTCGAGGGCCTGGCGCGCCTGGCCGACGAGCTGGGCGTGCTTGGCGCGGGCCGCCTCCCGGGCCGCGTCGGCCTGGCCGCCGATCCGGCTGCGCGGGTCGGCGAGGACCTGCTCCAGTTCCTTCTCCATGCGCGAGTCGGCGAAGTCGACGGCGCTGCGGTAGGCGGCGGTGGCCCGGGCCAGGTCCTCGAACATGCCCCAGACCTGGTTGTAGAGCCGCTCGTCCATCGTCCAGCCGGTCGCATCGCCCGCGACGGGCCGCGCCGGCCCGCCGGGTGCGGCCGCAGGCGCGGCCGGCGGGGGCGGGGGCGGGGCGGTGTTCCGCCGGCGCGGGTGGTGGTAGTCGATCGGGCCGCCGGTGGTGGGTGCGGACGGCTGGGTGAGCCCGGGGGCGTCCGCCGGGGCGGGGTGCGCGGGCGAGGCGGGCAGCGGGCCGGTGGCGCCGTGGGGGCCCGGCGTGCCGTGCGGCGGTCCGTCCGGGTGCGGGCCGAGGGCGGGGGCGGCGGTGTGCCGGGTGCGGTCGCCGTCCGCCTGCCGCGGCGGGGGCGCGGCCACCGAGCGGGCGACGCCCCGCGCCACCGCGTCGTCGATGGCCGTGGCGAGCCGGGGAGCCTCGGGCAGCCCCTGGTCGGTGAGGAGCTCGGCGAGGCCGCCGGCGTATCCCTGGCCGACCGCGCGGACCTTCCAGGCGTCCTGCCGCCGGTAGAGCTCCAGGGCGACGACGGCCGACTCGGCCGCCAGGCCGGTGAGTGTGAAGGTGGCGATCTCGGTGCCGTCGAGGCCGGTGACGGCGACGAAGGGGGCGGCGACGGCACCGAAGCGGCCGGGGCCGCCCGCGGTGCCGACCGGAAGGGCGAGCAGGACATGGACCCGGTGGACCGTGTCCGGCATGGCGTTCAGGTCCACCGCGAGCCGGTGGTCCGCGGCGGCCTGGCGGGAGACTTCCAGGCCGGGCAGCGTGGGGGCGCCCGGGTGGGCCACCCGCTCCGCGCCGTGGACCTTCCCGTTCTCGTCGCCGAGCGTGGCCGCGGCCACGATCGGCGTGCCGGCCGAGATCCTGATCTCCAGACGGGCCTGGGAGAGCGGGTGGTTCTGTCCCCGCACCAGCTCGGCCGTCATCGCCTTCGTCCCCCTGCTGTAGCCGTGTAGGTGTGTGGTGTGCCGCTGTCCGGCCGCGTCAGAGCAGCGGCAGGATCGACGGCATCAGGTCCTGGAAGGTGCGGCCGTTGGCCGGGGTGCCGAGGGCGGTCATCGACCAGCCGGCACCGACCCGGTGCACCTTCGCCATGATCTGGGCCGTGTAGGCGCCGCCGCCCGCGAGGGTGTAGCGGGCCAGCTCCTGTCCGTTGGTCTCGTCGACCAGGCGGCAGAACGCGTTCTGCACCTCCTGGAAGGTCTGGCCCGTGAAGGAGTTCACGGTGAAGACGATCTGGTCGATGTGGACCGGGAGGCGCTGGAGGTCGACCAGGATCGCCTCGTCGTCGCCGCCCTGGCCGACACCGCCGACCAGGTTGTCGCCGGTGTGGCGCACCGAGCCGTCGTCGCTCACCAGGTGGCGGAAGAAGACGACGTCGACCGGCTGCTTGTCCGCGAAGAGGACCGCGGAGGCGTCGAGGTCGATCTCGCGGGTGCGCGAGCCGAACAGGCCGCGCCGCGGGGCCGCCTGCCAGCCGAGACCCATACGGACCGCGGTCAGGCTGCCGCCGTCGTTCTTCTGCAGACTGATGGCCTGACCCTTGGTCATGTTGACGGTCACGCGCTGTATCCCCTCTCGGACAGTCCCCTGTTGCCGCGATGCCGCGGTTGACCTGAACCCTACGCAGGGGCACTGACAGTGCCGTACCCCGGACCTGACTTTGTGTCGGTCTTGCAACACAGCGCAGCCGGTGGCGGGGCCCGCGGGGCGGCCGGGGCGGCGGATCCGGGCGGGGTCCGCGCCCCGCGGGCCGCCGGGCCGTCAGGGGCCCGGCGCGGCCGTCAGGACAGGCCCGCCTCCTTCATCTGGCGCAGCTCCTTCTTCATCTCCGACACCTCGTCGCGCAGCCGGGCGGCGATCTCGAACTGGAGGTCCGCGGCGGCGGCCCGCATGCGGGCGGTCAGCTCCTCGATCTGCTCGGCGAGCTCGGCCGCCGGACGGTCGGTCGGCACCGTCTGCTGCGCCTTGCCCTTGGCCGCCTTGCCCTTGGCCGCCTTGGTCTTGGTGGCCGTGGCCCCCTTGACCGAGTGCTCGGCGAGGGCGGGCACCGGGGCCTTGGTGCCGCGGCCGTCCTTCTTCGCCCGGTAGCCGCTGCCGAGCAGCTGCTCGGTGTCGACCTCCTCGCGGGCGATCTGCGCGACGATGTCGTTGATCTTCTTGCGCAGCGGCTGCGGGTCGATGCCGTTGGCCCTGTTGTAGGCGATCTGCTTCTCCCGGCGGCGGTTGGTCTCGTCGATGGCCTTCTCCATCGCCGGGGTGATCTTGTCGGCGTACATGTGGACCTGGCCGGAGACGTTGCGCGCCGCGCGGCCGATGGTCTGGATCAGGGAGGTGCCGGAGCGCAGGAAGCCCTCCTTGTCGGCGTCGAGGATGGCCACCAGGGACACCTCGGGCAGGTCCAGTCCCTCGCGCAGCAGGTTGATGCCGACCAGGACGTCGTACTCGCCCGCGCGCAGTTCACGCAGCAGCTCGACGCGGCGCAGGGTGTCGACGTCGCTGTGCAGGTAGCGGACCTGGATGCCGAGTTCCAGGAAGTACTCGGTGAGGTCCTCGGCCATCTTCTTGGTCAGGGTGGTGACCAGGACGCGTTCGTCGCGCTCCACGCGGGTGCGGATCTCGTGCACCAGGTCGTCGATCTGGCCCTCGGTGGGCTTGACGACGACCTCGGGGTCGACCAGACCGGTCGGGCGGATGATCTGCTCCACGAAGCCGTCCGAGCGGGACATCTCGTAGGTGCCCGGGGTGGCGGACAGGTAGACGGTCTGGCCGATGCGCTCCTGGAACTCCTCCCACTTCAAGGGGCGGTTGTCCAGGGCGGAGGGCAGCCGGAAGCCGTGGTCGACCAGGGTGCGCTTGCGCGAGGCGTCGCCCTCGTACATCGCGCCGATCTGCGGCACGGTGACGTGCGACTCGTCGATGACCAGGAGGAAGTCCTCCGGGAAGTAGTCGAGCAGGGTGTTGGGCGGGGAGCCGGGCGCGCGGCCGTCGAAGTGCATCGAGTAGTTCTCGACGCCGGAGCAGGTGCCGATCTGGCGCAGCATCTCCAGGTCGTAGGTGGTGCGCATGCGCAGCCGCTGGGCCTCCAGGAGCTTGCCCTGCTTCTCCAGCTCGGTCAGGCGCTCGGCCAGCTCCTTCTCGATGTCGTTGACGGCCCGCTCCATGCGTTCGGGGCCGGCGACGTAGTGGGAGGCGGGGAAGATGTAGAGCTGCCGGTCGTCGCTGACGATCTCGCCGGTGATCGGGTGGAGGGTGGAGAGCGCCTCGATCTCGTCGCCGAACATCTCGATGCGGACGGCCAGCTCCTCGTAGACCGGGAAGATCTCGATGGTGTCGCCGCGGACCCGGAAGGTGCCGCGGGTGAACGCCATGTCGTTGCGCGTGTACTGGATGTCCACGAAGCGGCGCAGGAGCTGGTCCCGGTCGATCTCGTCGCCGACCCGCAGGGGGACCATCCGGTCGACGTACTCCTGGGGCGTGCCCAGGCCGTAGATGCAGGACACGGAGGCGACCACGACGACGTCACGGCGGGTGAGCAGCGAGTTGGTCGCGGAGTGGCGCAGGCGTTCGACCTCCTCGTTGATCGAGGAGTCCTTCTCGATGTAGGTGTCCGACTGCGGGACGTAGGCCTCGGGCTGGTAGTAGTCGTAGTACGAGACGAAGTACTCGACGGCGTTGTTCGGCAGCAGCTCGCGGAACTCGTTCGCCAGCTGGGCGGCCAGCGTCTTGTTCGGTGCCATGACCAGGGTGGGGCGCTGGAGCTTCTCGATCATCCACGCGGTGGTGGCCGACTTGCCGGTGCCGGTCGCGCCGAGCAGCACCACGTCCTTCTCGCCGGCTTCGATGCGCCGGGCGAGCTCGGCGATGGCCGCCGGCTGGTCGCCGCTCGGCTGGTAGGGGCTGACGACCTCGAAGGGCGCCACCGTACGTTCGATCTGGGAAACGGGCCGCATGTCATCCACCGTACGACCCGCCACTGACAACCGGTTCCGATCAGCGGTTCCCGTGAGCGTGACATGCCTCGCGACGCTCCGCGGGGCGGGCCCGGGCGCGGGGGCGGGGGCCCGGCCGGCGGCACCGGGCGGGCGGCCGGAGGTCAGCGGTTCTGCGGGGTGCGGGCACGCCGGCCGGCCGGCCGGCGGCGGGCACCCGCCGTGAAGCGGGCGCCCCGGTGGTGCACGGGGACGTGGGCCGGGACGCCCGGCTTGTCCTCCGGCCGCGGCCAGTCCGGCTTCCCCATGACCATCAGCGGGTCGAACAGCACCACCACGCCCGCGAGGCAGAGGAAGGCCAGCGGGCCGATCAGCATGGGGGCGAGCAGAGCCGCCGGCGAGTCACCCGTGCCGGGGGTGGCCGTGCCGTGCAGGTGGACGCTCATGGCGGCCATGCCGGTGTAGTGCATGCCGCTGACCGCGAGGCCCATGACGAGACTCGCGCCGATGCTCCACAGGAACCCCCTGACCTGCCCGGCCGCCCAGAGGGCGGCGGTGGCGGCGGCCATCGCTATGACGACCGAGGCGGCGACGGTGAGGGTGTTGTACTCCAGCTGCCCGTCCAGGCGCATTCCGGCCATGCCCAGGTAGTGCATCGACGCGATGCCCAGGCCGGTGATGGTGCCGCCGGTGAACAGGGCCGTTCCGGTGGCGCCCCGGTACCCGACGATGAAGATGCCGATGCCCACCATGACGATGGCGACGGCCAGACTGGCGAAGGTCGTCGCCCTGTCGTAGTGGATCGGCGCCTCCTCGACGGTGAACCCCATCATCGCGATGAAGTGCATGGTCCAGATGCCGGACCCGATGGCCGCCGAGCCGAGGGCGAGCCAGCCGGGACGCCAGGATCCGGCCACCAGCATGGACCGGGTGGTGCAGCGCAGGCCGAGTGCGCCGCCCAGGCAGGCCAGGAGATAGGCCACCAGCGGCGTGACGAGACCGTAGCTGAATCCGTCGACCGTGCCTTGCATGCGCGGCTGCCCTTCCGCCCTCTTCCGTCCCTGAATGCCCTGTAACGCACCCCTTCCCACAACCGCCCGAGCGGCCGGGGTTGAGGCAGAGAGTATGACTCCCACCGGAATGGTCGAACGATATTCCGGCAAAGAAACACGCCCCCACCCCACTTGTGCGGCCCCGGTGAGGGGGCTGCGACAGCGCCGTTCGAGCCGTGGCCACCCCGTGCTCGCCTCACGTCGACCCTCTGCTGTCAGAGTTGAGCTGTCCGTGATCGCTCGACACGAGGAGTACGCATGCAGCCGCGCGCAGCCACCGCCACGACCGCCGCGCTCCTGGGGGCCGCCGCCCTGTTGTTCCCGGCGCCCGGCGCCCATGCCGAAGCCGCTGTGGAGCGGCCCGCCGTCATCGCCCACCGGGGGGCCTCCGCCTACGCGCCCGAGAACACGCTCGCCGCGGTCGACAAGGCGGCCGAGCTGGGGATCGCATGGGTGGAGAACGACGTCCAGCGCACCAAGGACGGCGAGCTCGTGGTGGTCCACGACGAGAGCCTGCGGCGCACGACCGACGTCGAGACGGTCTTCCCCGACCGGGCACCGTGGCACGTGAAGGACTTCACCGCGGCCGAGATCGCCCGCCTGGACGCCGGCAGCTGGTTCGGCCCCGCGTACGCGGGCGCGCGCGTGCCGACGCTGAAGGAGTATCTGCGCCGCGTCGAGTCCCACCACCAGAAGCTGCTCCTGGAGATCAAGAAGCCGGAGCTGTACCCGGGCATCGAGCGGGACACGCTGAAGGTCCTCGCCAACGAGGGCTGGCTCGACCGGGCGCATGTGACGGCCCGCCTCGTGCTGCAGAGCTTCAGCGCGGACAGCATGCGGACGGTCCACGCCCTCTGCCCCGCCGTCCGGACGGGGTTCCTCGGCTCGCCGCCCGTGGCGGAGCTGCCCGGGTACGCGGTGTTCGTGGACCAGATCAATCCCCCGTACGGCGCCCTGTCGACCGGCTACGTGTCTTCCGTGCACGCCGTCCCCGGGGCGCACGGACGCAGGCTGCGGGTGTCCGCCTGGACGGTCGACTCGGCGGACACCGCGCGGACGGTCGCCTCGTACGGGGTGGACGGCATCATCACCAACCGGCCCGACGTGGTGCGGGACGCGCTGCGCGGGGAGTGACGGACGGGCCGGGGACCGCGGGCCCGGGGCGTGGACCCTCGCGGGCCCGGGGCGGGCGGCGGGCGTTGTCAGTGGGGGGCCGTACGGTGGGGCGTATGAGCAGTGACGGGTGGGACGAGCGCCGGGGCGGGCATGTCGTGTGGACGGTGATCGGCACCGACATCGGCCCGCTGCTCCTGGCCGCGACCCGTGAGGGACTGGTCAACGTGGTGTTCCACGCCACCGACGCCGTGCGTGACCAGGCGCTGGGGCGGCTCGCGTCCCGGCTGGGGACCGAGCCCGTCCAGGCACCCGGATCGCCGCTGCTGGCCGAGGCGATACGCCAGGTCGACGCCTACCTCACCGGCCGGCGGCAGGACTTCGACCTGCCGCTGGACTGGTCGCTGATCTCCGGCTTCAACCGCCAGGTGCTGCGCGAACTGGCGGCCGGCGTGCCCTACGGCACGGTCGTGGGCTACGGCGATCTCGCGAACCGGGTCGGCCAGCCCGGCGCGGCGCAGGCGGTGGGGGCCGCGATGGGCGCCAATCCGCTCCCGGTCGTCGTGCCCTGCCACCGGGTCGTCGAGCGGGACGGCGGGATCGGAGGCTTCGGCGGCGGCCTGGAGACCAAGCGGAGGCTGCTGGCCCTGGAGGGCGTGCTGCCCCAGCCGCTGTTCTGACGGGTGGCCCGCGCTCGTCGGGCCGGGCCGGCATGGTGACGCGCCCGGGCCGGCGGCGCCTCCACCGGCCGTACGCGTTTGAGCGGGCGCGCCGGCCGCCAGGGATGAGGGAGGACCGACGGACAGGAGGCAGTCGCGTGACCCTGGTGGTGTCGGAAGAGGTACGGGAGGCGGTCGCCGCGGGTCGCCCCGTGGTGGCCCTGGAGTCCACGATCATCGCCCATGGGCTGCCGCGCCCGCGCAATCTCCGGGTGGCCCTGGAACTGGAGGAGGCCGTACGGCAGGAGGGCGCCGTTCCGGCCACGATCGCCGTCCTGGACGGGCGGCCGCGGGTCGGCCTGGACAAGGGGCAGGTGGAGCGGATCGCCAACGAGGAGGGGATCCGCAAGCTGGGGCACCGCGATCTGGCCCTCGCCGCCGCCAGCGGGGCGAGCGGGGCGACGACGGTCTCCGCGACCGCGCTGCTCGCGGCCCGCGCGGGCATACGGGTGTTCGCCACCGGCGGGCTCGGCGGGGTGCACCGGCAGTGGACGGTGACCCAGGACGAGTCGGCCGACCTGGGCCTGCTGGCCCGCACCCGGATCACGGTGGTCTGCGCGGGGGTCAAGTCGATCCTCGACGTGCCCGCGACCCTGCAGCGGCTGGAGACGCTGGGCGTGGCGGTGGCCGGATACGGCACGGACCGGTTCCCCGGCTTCTACCTGTCCGACTCCGGGCATCCGGTGGACTGGACGCTGGACAGTCCACGGCAGGTGGCGGAGGTGATGCGGGCTCAGGACGCGCTGCGGCTGCCGGAGTCGGCGCTGGTCGTGGCCAACCCGGTGCCGGAGGACGAGCAGCTGGATCCCGAGCTGCACGCGCGTGTGCTCGCCGACGCGCTGCGCGCCTGCGAGGCGGCGGGGATCACCGGCCAGGCGGTCACGCCGTTCCTCCTGGACCACCTGGTGCGGCACACCGAGGGCGCCTCGCTGAGCGCGAACCTGGCGGCGGTGCGGGGCAACGTACGGCTGGCGGCACGGATCGCGGCGGCCTGGGCCGGGGCGTGAGCACGGCCGGGGGCACGAGGGGGACGGCGTCCCGCGGGGGTGGTGCGCTGCTGGTGGCCGGGGACGTGATCACGGATGTCGTCGCCCGGTACGGCGGTCCCTTGGCGCCGGGCACGGACACGGCCGCCGCGGTGCGCACGGTGCCCGGCGGGGCGGGTGCCAACGTGGCCTGCTGGGCGGCCCGTTCGGGAGGCGCGGAGGTGCGGTTCCTCGGCCGGGTCGGGGCGGATGCGGCCGCCTGGCACGAGCGGGAGCTGGCCGGGTGCGGGGTGAGCGCGCGGCTCGTCGTCGATGCCGAGGCGCCCACGGGGACGGTGATCTGCCTCGTCGACACGGGGGCGGCGGCCGAGCGGACGTTCCTCACCGACAGCGGGGCCTCCCTGCGGCTGGGCCCCGGTGACTGGTCGGACGCGCTGCTCGACGGTGTCGTGCGTCTGCACCTGTCGGGCTACCTGCTGTTCTCCGAGCCGAGCCGGGCGCTGGTGGCGGTGGCCCTGGCGGCGGCTCGCGCGCGTGGAGTGCCGGTGAGTCTGGACCCGGCGTCGGCCGGTTTCCTCCAGGAGCTGGGAACCGAGCGTTTCCTGACGCTGGTCGACGGCGTCGAGGTGCTGCTGCCCAGCCGGGACGAGGCCTGTCTGCTGACCGGGCGGCGCGACACGGCGGCCGCGGCGGCGGAACTGAGCCGGAGCGTCCCCCTGGTGGTGGTCAAGCAGGGCGCCGGCGGTGCGCTGCTGGCCCGGCGCGGAGCCGTGACCGCGCATGTCCCCGCGGTGCCGGCGACACCCCGGGACACCACGGGCGCCGGTGACGCCTTCACCGGGGCGTTCCTCGCGGCGCTCGTCGCCGGCGCGGACCCGGAGGCGGCGGCGCGGGCGGGCTGTGCGGCGGGGGCCCGGGCGGTCGAGCGGGTGGGAGGCAGGCCGCCGGTGCCGGGGTGATCCGTGGCCGGGGGCGCGGCTTCCGCGGCGCCCTGTCACATCGCGCGCCCCCACGCCGAGATCATCGGCGGCGCGGCCAGGTCCATGGTGCCGGAGGCGATGTTCACGAGGTGACGGTCGATCTCCTGGGCGGTGGCGAGGCCCGCGGAGATCAGCTCGTCGCGGATCTGACGGGTCGTCGTGGCCTCCAGCGCGGCGCAGGCCGGCGAGGTGACGGGGAAGTACGCGTCCGCCTCGACCCGGCGCAGTCCGGCCGCGCGGAGCAGCCGCGGGAGGCAGCGTCCGAACGCGAGGTCCGCGCCGTGTCCGGCGAGGAGCTGGCGCAGCCCCTGGCGGAGCCGGTTCGCGAGCTGGTGCTCGGGGCCGTGTTCGTCGGGGCAGACCAGCGGCTGCAGGGTGAGGTCGACGTCCTCCACCAGCAGTCGTCCGCCGGGGCGCAGCGCCTTCGCCATCGAGCGCAGCGCACGGACGCAGTCGGGCACCTCGGCGAGCGCCAGCCGGGCGTGGACGAGGTCGAAGTCCTCCCCCGGCGGCTCCTCGGCGCTCACGTCGTGGAGGCGGATCTGCACCGGGGGACGGGCGGGCACCGCGGCCCAGGCGGGGTCGAGGCCGGTCACGACGACCTTGCCGGTCGGGCCGACCTTCTTGGCCAGCCAGGAGACGACGGTGGTGCCGCCCGCGCCGACCTCCCAGCAACGCCAGCCCGGGCCGACGCCGAACCGTTCCAGGTGCCGGAACGTCGTGGGGTCGAAAAGGGCGGCGAGGGCGGCCGACCGTTCCGCCACCCCGGCCTGCCGGTGGTCCAGGAGATTCGCATCGGTGAGCGTCATACGGCGATCATCCCACTTGTCCTACTTGTCCGGAACGGTCGACGCTCCGGGGCTCCCGGAACCGCCCGAAGTCCCGTTGTCCACAGGCGGGAACGAAGCGGAACCGGCACCTCCCACAGGCTTCCCCGCCCTGCGCGCAGCCCTGGCACACTGGCGCGACAGGCGCGGGAACGCGACGTGAGGATCCACGCGAGGAGATGCAGATGTCCATGGCAGGGAATCTGCGGAAGGTGACGAGTCTCGGCAGGGCCGGCGGCCTCCGCAGGGTGGCCCGGCTGGCCCGGCGGCGCCGGCGCGTCGACCTCAGCCACCCGGCCCGCTCGCCGCTGGGTTCCTCGGTCGTGAACTGCGTGGCGTACGAGGGGGGCGCCCGGGTCCCCCTCGGCGGCGACCTGGCCGACGCGGTGGAGCGGGCCCGCAAGAGCGGCCGAGGTTTCGTCTGGCTGGGCCTGCACGAGCCGACGGTCCAGGAGTTCGCGGGGATCGCCGAGCTGTTCGACCTGCATCCGCTCGCGGTCGAGGACGCCGTCGAGGCACATCAGCGTCCGAAGGTGGAGCGGTACGGCGAGACGCTGTTCGCGGTGTTCAAGACGGTCTGCTACGTCGACCACGAGGAGCTCACGGCCACCAGCGAGGTGGTGGACACCGGGGAGATCATGGTGTTCGTCGGTGAGGACTTCGCGATCACCGTGCGCCACGGCCGGCACGGCTCGCTCGGCCCCCTGCGCGAGGACCTGGAGTCGCGCCCGGAGCAGCTCGTCAAAGGGCCTTCGGCGGTGCTGCACGCCATCGCGGACAACGTCGTCGACGACTACCTGGGCGTCATCGAGGCGGTCCAGGCGGACATCGAGCAGGTGGAGACGGACGTCTTCGCGGAGGACGGCGCCCGGGCCGATCCGGGCCGCATCTACCAGCTCAAGCGGGAGCTGCTGGAGCTGAAGCGGGCCGTGGTTCCGCTCGGCCGGCCGCTGCTGGATCTCGCGGCCCGGCCGATGCGGGTGGTGGACCCGGAGATACAGGCGTACTTCCGCGACGTCTCCGACCACCAGCTGCGCGCGGCGGAGCAGATCGCGGCCTTCGACGAACTGCTCAACTCGATCCTCCAGGCCCACCTCGCCCAGGTCACGGTCGCGCAGAACGAGGACATGCGGAAGATCACCGCGTGGGCGGCGATCGTCGCCGTGCCGACGATGGTCTGCGGGATGTACGGCATGAACTTCGACCACATGCCGGAGCTGCACTGGCGGTACGGCTACGGCATGGTCATCGGCGTCATATCGTTGGCGTGCCTGGTGCTGTACCGCGGTTTCCGGCGCAACGGCTGGCTCTGACCCCGGGCGGGCGTCAGCCCCTCGCGTAGACCCGCTCGGCCCACTCGGCGATCTGGTCCTCCGACAGGTTCCGGACCAGATCGGCCTCACTGATCATGCCGACGAGGCGCTTGTTCTCGATGACGGGGAGGCGGCGGATCTGGTGGTCCTCCATCTCCCGGAGCACCTCGCCGATGTCGGCGTCCGCCTCGATCCAGCGCGGCGTGCCCTGGGCCATCTCGCCCGCGGTGACCCTGGACGGGTCGTGGCCCATCGCCACGCAGCCCACCACGATGTCGCGGTCGGTGAGGATGCCGCAGAGCCGCTCGTTCTCGTCGCTGATGGGCAGGGCGCCCACGCCCAGTTCGCGCATCAGCTGGGCGGCGCGGTCCAGGGTCTCGTGGGCGGGGATCCACTGGGCACCGCGGTGCATGATGTCTCCGGCAGTGGTCATGAGGTACCTCCCGGTGCCGGGGTGGCCGGCGCGGCGCGGGGGCACCGCTGGTCCCGGCGCCCTTTCATTCTGGCCGCGCCCTCCGGCACCCGCACCCGGAGCCGGAGTCCGAGAACGGGCGGGCCCGGGCGGAGGCGACCTCGCGGCCCCGGTGACCCGCGGGTGCGGACGGTGGGGCGGGGGCTCGGCCCGCGGCGGGGCGGGGGCTCGGCCCGCAGGGCGGGGCGGGGGCTCGGCCCGCAGGGCGGGGCGCTCGGACCGCAGGGCGGGGCGCTCGGACCGAAGGGCCGGCGATCCTCCGCGGCACGACGCGACGCCCTTCGGCGCAAGCGCCGCCGGCGTGGCGGCGATGCTCACGCGGACCTCGCCGTCCTTCGGCGGCGGGTGGGCGGACGCCCGGCCGGTCCCGGCCGGGAGGGAGTCGAGGTGATCAGCCGCTCCACGCCGGGTGGCGCGGATCGTCCGCCCGGACGAGGACGTCGGCCGTTCCGGCGGGGTCGGTCTCGGCGTGGTAGCGCTCGAAGGCGGGCAGGGTCCAGAGGTCGGCCTCGGGGGTGCGGCGGCGCAGGGCGCCCGGGGAGAGGAGGAGATGAACGGTCAGGTCGAAGGGGAACCAGTGCCGCAGCAGGAGCGGCCCGTGCAGCAACAGCAGCCCGCCCGGCGGGAGTCGGACATAGGGACTGCGCGTCGCGCGGTCGGTCCCGGAGTCCCACAGATCGGGCAGCACGCGGCCGTCGCCGCCGGGTTCGAGAGGTCCGAAGACCTCTCGCCACAGCGCCCCGGTGTCGAGCCAGCCGTCGTAGTAGGCCTCCACGTCGCGGTGGCCGTGCTCCAGCCGGACGGAGGCGGGGCGCAGGAAGCCCTCCGTGCCCACGACCAGGGAGGGGCGGCCACGCAGGCGCAGAGCTTCGTGGACCCGCTGGGCGAGGTCCCCGGGCCGGGCCGCCGGGGCGCCGTCGAAGGCGACGCGCGGCCAGGGGCTGCCGTCGCCGGGCTTGTCGCCGGGCTCCAGGTCGAGCAGCCGCTCGGCCAGAAGGTCGGCGAGCCGGTCCCAGGTGATCGGTTCGAGTCGCACACGGCCATGATGCGTCACCGGGCGGCCGGGACGTGTCCCGCTCATGGCCCGGCGGACGGCGGGCGGTTCGGGGCGGCGGGCTCACTGCGCGCACCGGCTCCGGCCGCCAGGGCGGCGGCTCCGTTCAAGCCCCAGCGGTTCCGCTCAAGGCGGCGGCTCCGTGGCGAGCCCGCGGCCCCGCACCAGGCGACGGCATCCTCCGGGCGGCGATTGCGCTCGTGGCGGCGGTCTCACTCCGGCTACCACGCGCCGTACTGCGGATGCTTCGGGCTCCCCCGCTGTGCGGCAGGGGGCGCCGGAGCGGCGGCGTAGTGCCCCTGGGCCCGGGGGCATGAACGGGACATGACCACCCTGCCCGGAACTCCCGGAACTCCCGGAGCCCGCCCGGGACTTCTCGCCGTCCAGCCGTTGCGGCGCAGGCGGTGTGCCGCGTGCCGGCGCGGGCCGCTGCCGCTGCTCGTCCTGGAGGACGGAGTGCCGCGCTGCCCGGACTGCGCCGACCTCGGGCACCTGGTGTTCCTGCCGCGCGGCGACACGGCGCTCACCCGCAGGGCGCGCGAGGCGAGCGGGCTGTCGGTGGTGGTCGTACGGTTCAACCGGCGCAAGGGCCGCTATGAGCGGCAGGGTGTGCTCGTGGAGGCGACGGGGCTGGCCCGGGCCGAGCGCCGCTGCCTGGCGGACGCGGACGTGCGGCGCCGGCGGCGGACGCGGGACGCGCGGCGGCGCGCGGAGCAGGACGCGCGGTTCGCCGAGGCGTTCGCGGCGCAGATACGACGGCTGTTCCCCGGCTGTCCGGCCGGGCGGGCGCGGGAGATCGCCGCGCACGCCTCGCTGCGGGGCAGCGGACGGGTGGGCCGCAGCGCGGCGGGCCGCGCGCTGTCCGAGGGGGCGGTGGTCTCGGCGGTCGTGGCCTCCGTACGGCATGTGGACACGGCGTACGACCGGCTGCTGATGAACGGGGTGCCCCGGCACGAGGCGCGCAGGCGGATCGCGGCGGACGTGGAGACGGTGCTCCGGGACTGGCGGGAAGCCGGCATCGACTCGGCCGGATGAGGCCGCGCCGCCGCGACGCCGAAGGCCGCGCCGCCGCGACACCGGGAAGCGGCGTGGGGGCGGTGGCCGCCGGACGGCATTCTGGACGCTCGCTTATGGGCATGCGGCGCCCGGGCATGGCCCGGGCATCCCGGCCCCGGCTTGACTGGGAGGGCAATAGGCGAGGACGTACGGAGCGAGCGGTGGCCGGACGGTGGGCGGACGGTCCGGGCAGGAGGATGAGGGCGACATGATCGACGGACCGTTCTTCGTGCTCACGGTGCTGGGGCTGCTCGGGACCGGCCTGGTGGCCGGCGTCTTCTGCGCCTTCTCCGCCTTCGTGATGCGCGGGCTGGCCGCCCTGCCGGCGGCGCAGGGTGTCGCCGCGATCCAGGCGGTCAACACGGCTGCGCTGCGACCGGCCTTCATGGCCGTCTTCCTCGGCTCCACGGTGCTGTGCTCGGTGATCGCCGTGGTGACGTTCGTGCTGTGGCCTCGGCAGGGCGCGCCGGAACTGCTGCTGGGCAGCGCCCTGTACCTGTTCGGTTCCTTCGGGGTCACGGCGGCTGCCAACGTGCCCCGCAACGAGGCGCTGGCGCGGCTGCGGCCGGGTGCGGCGGAGGCCGCCGCGTACTGGCCGTCGTACCTGCGCGAGTGGACGGCCTGGAACCACGTCCGGACGGTCGCCTCGGCCGCCGCCACGCTCGCGTACGCGCTGGCGCTGACGTGACCCGGGGACCGGACGCCCGTGGGCTCCCGGAGGGGCCCGAGGCCGAGGAGGACGTTCGACGCCCCTGAGGCGCGGCTTCGGGCACACGGGCCCGGAGTGCCCGCAGGAACCGCTCTCCGCCCCTCTGCGCACACCGCGACCGGGACGTATCGTGTCCGCAGGAGTGCCGCCGATGCCGTACGGCCGCCGCACGCGTGCGCGAGAAACGTACGCCAGGAAGCGTAGGGAGCCGGCCATGGCCGATCCCAAGGGATTCATGACCACGCCCCGCCGGGACTGGCCCCGCCGCCCCGTCACGGAACGGGTGCGGGACTGGAACGAGGTGTACGTCCCGGGCGCGCTGCTGCCGATCATCGGTGGGCAGGCCGGTCGCTGCATGGACTGCGGAGTCCCGTTCTGCCACCACGCCTGTCCGCTGGGCAATCTGATCCCCGAGTGGAACGACCTGGTCGCCCGCGCGGACTGGCGGGACGCGGCGGACCGGCTGCACGCCACCAACAACTTCCCCGAGTTCACCGGCCGGTTGTGCCCGGCGCCGTGCGAAGCGGGATGTGTGCTCGCCATCAACCAGCCGGCCGTGACCATCAAGAACGTGGAGTGCGCGATCGCCGACCGCGCCTGGGAGGAGGGGTTCGCGCCGCCGCGCCCGCCGGACCGGCTGTCCGGGCGGACGGTCGCGGTGGTCGGCTCCGGCCCCACCGGGCTGGCCGCCGCCCAGCAGCTCACCCGGGCGGGGCACACGGTCGTCGTGTACGAGAAGGCCGACCGGCCCGGCGGCCTGATGCGCTACGGCATCCCCGCGTTCAAGATGGAGAAGCACCACCTGGAGCGGCGGCTGGAGCAGATGCGGGCCGAGGGCACGAGGTTCCGCACCTCCACGGCGGTCGGGCGGGACGTCGACGCGGCGGAGCTGCGGGCCCGCCACGACGCCGTGGTGATCGCCACGGGGGCCACGGCCTGGCGGGAACTGCCGGTGCCGGGACGCGGGTTGGCGGGGGTGCACCAGGCGATGGAGTACCTGCCGCTGGCCAACCGGGTGCGCGAGGGCGATCTGGAGACCTCGCCGCTGTCCGCCGCCGGGAAGCACGTGGTCATCGTCGGCGGCGGCGACACGGGAGCCGACTGTCTGGGTACGGCGGTGCGGGAGGGTGCCGCGTCCGTGACCCAGCTCGACATCTACGCCCGGCCCGGCACCGAGCGCGACGAGGACACCGAGCCGTGGCCGACGTACCCGCGGGTCTACCGGCTGTCCGCCGCCCACGAGGAGGCCGGGGCACTGCGGACGGCACCGGCGGCGGACGCGGACGCCCGGCTGTTCGCGGCGTCGACGCTGCGGCTCACGGGCGACGCGGCCGGACATGTGCGCGCGCTCCATCTCGTCGAGGTGGACGCGCGGCGCAGCCCGCGTCCGGGGACGGACCGGACGCTCCCCGCCGACCTGGTGCTGCTCGCCCTCGGCTTCCTGGGACCGGACCGGGAGGACGGCGTCGTCGATCAGCTCGGACTGGCCGTGGACCCGCGGGGCACCCTCGCCCGGGACGGCGGCTTCGCGACCGGGGTGCCCGGGGTGTTCGCGGCCGGGGACGCGGCCCGGGGGCAGTCGCTGATCGTGTGGGCGATCGCGGAGGGGCGGGCGGTGGCCGCCGCCGTCGACCGCCACCTGACGGGCAGCACCCGCCTCCCCGCACCGATCGGGCCGTACGACCGGCCGATGGGTGTGTGACCGGGGCGGGAGCCCGTCGACCAGGGCGGGACCCCGTCGACCAGGGCGAGCCGTCAGCGGCGGCGTTCGTCCGTGCCGGCGCGCTTCGCCGTGGCCAGGGCGACCCGGTTCCAGGTGTTGATCGCGGAGATCAGCGCCAGCACCTGGCCCAGTTCCTCGTCGTCGAACCGGGCCGCGGCCTCGGCGTAGACCTCGTCCGGGACCCCGCGGTCGGCCACCAGCGTCACGGCTTCCGTGAGGGCGAGGGCGGCCTGTTCGCGCGGGGTGAAGAAGTGCCGGGCCTCGCGCCACACGGCGACCATGTGCAGCCGTTCCTCGCTCTCACCGGCCCGGCGCGCGTCGCTCGTGTGCATGTGGAGGCAGTACGCGCAGTGGTTGAGGTGCGAGGCGCGGATCTGGATCAGTTCGACCAGTGCCGGGTCGAGGCCCGCGCGGGCGGCGGCGTCGAAGCCGACCAGGGCGCGGAACGCCTTGGGAGCGGAGCGGGCGAAGTCCAGGCGGGGCCGCCCCCCGGCCGAGGGGTCCGCGGCCGGGGCCGCCGCCGCGCCGGCGGGGCCGACCCGGGTCTCGTGCGCCGCCCGGATCGTCCGCGCGGTCCGCGCGGCCCCCGTCGTCTCCCCGTCCTGCCCGTCGTGCGCGGTCCGCGTCGCCTGTGTCGCCTGTGTCGTCTGCGTCGTCATGGCGTCAACCTACGGCTCGCAAAGACCGGCGGTAGGGTGCACTTCCGTGGCTGATTCGTGGGTCAATGAGGCGGAACGCATCGGTGCCGATCTGCACCTGGAGCTGTCGGGTCCGGGCGGCCGGCGGGCCGCGCTCATCCGGGCGCTGCGCGAGGCCGTACGCAGCGGACGATTGGCGCCCGGCACCCGGCTGCCGCCCTACCGTTCGCTCGCCGCCGATCTCGGTGTCGCCCGCAACACGGTGGCCGACGCCTACGCCGAACTGGTGGCGGAGGGCTGGCTGACCGCCCGTCAGGGATCCGGCACCCGGGTCGCCGACCGCGCCGAGCCCCTCAAGGCCGCCGGGCGGGTGCCCAAGAAGTCACCGCCACGCGCGCGTGGTCCCCGGTACGACCTGCGTCAGGGCACCCCGGACGCGTCGGCGTTCCCCCGCGCGGAATGGCTGGCCTCCTACCGCCGCGCCCTCCAGCAGGCTCCCAACGAGGTGTTCGGACCCGGTGATCCTGCGGGTCGCCGGGAGCTGCGCGAGGCGCTGACCGAGTACCTGGCACGCGCGCGCGGGGTACGCACCGCGCCGGAGCGCATCGTCATCTGCTCCGGTTTCGCGCACGCCCTGCGGCTGCTGTTCCACCCCGGCGGCCCCGGCGGCGGCGCGGCCGTGCTGCGCGGTCCGCTGGCCGTCGAGTCCTACGGGCTCTCGTTCCACCGCGGCCTGCTGGCCGCGGCGGGCGTCCGCACCGTCCCGCTGCCCCTGGACGGGGACGGCGCGCGGGTGGACCTGCTGGCCCGGGAGCGGGCCGTACTGCTCACGCCCGCCCACCAGTTCCCCACCGGCGGGCCGCTGCACCCCGCGCGCCGGGCGGCCGTGGTCGACTGGGCCCGCGCGCGTGGCGGGCTGGTCCTGGAGGACGACTACGACGGGGAGTTCCGCTACGACCGCAAGCCCGTCGGCGCGGTCCAGGGCCTCGACCCGGAGCGGGTCGTCTACCTCGGCTCGGTCAGCAAGAGCCTGTCGCCGGCGCTGCGGCTGGGCTGGATGGTGCTGCCGGAGCGGTACGTGGACGCCGTGCTCGCGGCCAAGGGCGAGCGGGAGGCGTGGGCGAGCGTGCTGGACCAGCTGAGCCTCGCCGACTTCCTCGCCCGCGGGGCGTACGACCGTCATGTGCGCCGCATGCGGCAGCGGTACCGCAGTCGCCGGGACCGGCTCGTGGCCGCGCTCGCGGAGCGGGCGCCGCACATCGGGGTCACCGGAGTGGCGGCGGGTCTGCACGCCGTGCTGCGGCTGCCGCCGGGCACCGAGCGGTCCGCCGTCAAGGCGGCCACATGGCAGGGGATCGCCCTCGACGGCCTGGGCGAGTTCCGCCACCCGCAGGCCCCCGTGACGGCGCCGGACCCGCTCGCCACGGACGGGCCGGTCACGGACGGGCTGGTCGTGGGCTATGCGACGCCCTCCGAGCACGCGTACGCGGCGGCGCTGGAGGCACTGTGCGGGGTGCTGCCGCCGGCCTGAGGCAGGGGGCGCACGGCGTCATCGGTCCGGTGCCGGGAGCAGGGAGACGAGCAGACCGGTCAGGCGGTGCGGAAGCGGGGACGGGAGTGCGGAGAGGACGAGGAACGAAAGGACCCGTTCACGACAGGAGGAAGTCCGCCACCCCCGCCTTGGCGCCCTCGATGAACGCCGTCATCTCGTCGGTGGTGTAGATCAGCGCCGGCCCGTCCGGATCGGTGGACTGCCGGACGGCTATGCGGCCGTCGGCAAGTTTCATCGCCTCCAGGCAGTTGCCCCCGTTGCCGCCGCTCCACGGCTTGTGCCAGCCCTCGCTGCCCAGCTCCCGCGCGGGCATGCCGTTGTAGATCCGCTCCGCGCGGACCCTCGGCTGGGGCTGGGACGTGATGCGATCCATTCACAGCTCCTTGCGGAGATCCCGCAGGATCTCCTTCGTGCGTTGTGCCGTGGCGGCCTGCGCCGCCATGCGGTCCATGACCTCCAGGTGGGTCGCCACCTCGGCGCGCGCGTCCAGGTAGACGGCGCCGGTCAGGTACTCGCTGTAGACCATGTCCGGCAGTTCGGGCATGGCGAATCGGAACAGCACGAAGGGCCCGTAGGTGCCGGGATGCGGCCCGGTGGAGAACGGGACGACCTGCAGCGTCACGTGGGGCAGCTTCGTGGCGTCGAGCAGCCTGTCGATCTGCGCGCGCATCACCTCCGGGCCGCCGACCGGGCGGCGCAGCGCCGTCTCGTCCATCACCATCCAGAGCCGCGGGGCGTCCGGACGGGTGAGCAGTTCCTGGCGTTGCATGCGCAGGGCGACGTGCCGCTCGATGTCCTCGGGGCGGGTCTGGCCGACGGCTCCCGAGGTGAGGACCCCGCGCGCGTAGTCCTCGGTCTGGAGCAGGCCGGGGACGAAGTGCGGTTCGTAGCTGCGGATGAGGGCGGCCGCGCCCTCCAGGCTGACGTACATGGAGAACCAGCCGGGCAGGATGTCGTGGAAGCGCTGCCACCAGCCGGGCCGGTTGGCGTCCTCGGCCAGCCGGACGAACGCCTCGGCCTCGTCGTCGGGGACGCCGTAGGCCTTCAGGAGGAGCTGGACGTACGGGATCTTGAGCGCGACCTCGGCGGTCTCCATGCGCCGGACCGTGGCGGGGGCGACGTGGAGGACGCGGGCGGCCTCCTCGCGCTTGAGGCCCGCGCGTTCCCGCAGGTCCTGCAGGCGCCGGCCGAGGACGACCTGGCCGACCGTCGGCGCGGACCGCGGTTCGCTCACGCTCCACCCACCTCCAGTAAGGAATTCCGGACAGCCCGGCGGCGCCAACCGAAGACCTGTTCGAAGGTTCGAACCGGCCAGATCTGGCCGGTCGACACCGGTCGAAAACCGGGCGGTACCGGCCGGAAGCGGTCGGTACTGACCTTCGGCGATCCCAAGTGGCGCCGCTCGACGTGCTGTTGCGAGCAGTGTGCCATGGCCGTTCAAAGAGTCACACCGCACTCTGCAATTTTCAGAGTGACACTTGCCAAGTGTTCAGGCCGGGGAGATAGTGGCAAGCGTGATTCCGTCCGCGCCCTTAGGAACAGACGCCACCGCAGACCGCCCCCTCGGTCTCGGTGCCGATGGGGGTTCCCCCGCTCGGCCCTGGTCGAGCGCGGGGGAGGCAGCCGTCCCCTCCGGGGGCGCCGCCGAGCGCCGGTTCCGTTTCGAGCTGGCCGCGCACCCGGGCTCGCCCGCGCAGGCCAGACGCCTGACCCGGGCGCGTCTGACCGGCTGGTCGGTCTGCGAGGACACCTGTGACTCGGCCGCCCTGGTGGTGTCCGAGCTGGTCACCAACGCCATCGTGCACACCGCGAGCGACGTCGTCGTCTGCGAGCTGCACGACGGCGGCGACCTGGTGCGCATAGCCGTGCGCGACCAGGGATGCGCGCCGGGCGAGCCCTGTCCGTCCCCGCAACGGCCCGACGAGGAGCACGGGAGGGGATTGCTTCTCGTCGACGCCCTGAGCCACGCCTGGGGCGCCCAGGAGCAGGGACCCGGCGGCCTGCTGGTCTGGGCCGAGCTGCCCCGCCAGGCGGAGGCACCCGGCCGGGACCGCGCGCCGCACGCCGACCTGGGCTGGGGCGCCCGCCCCAAGCCGACCCGCTCGGACGGCGGCACGGGTGAGGAGGACGAGGCGGAGGCCCAGGACCTGCTGGCGGACGACGAGCGCGGCCGCCGCATCCCGGCGCCACCGCAGGGCCGTACGCCCGCACCGCACGGCCACACCCCGGGCCCCGCGCACGTCCGCACCCATGCCGCGCCGCACGGCCGCGGCACGCCGGAGCACTCCACCGCCCGGCCCGACCCGCACCACCGGACGGGGGCCCCGGGAGTCCCCCCGTCCGGGCGGGGCCGCGCCTGGGGAACCGTGTGACGCCCGCGTCCGGCGGCGCCCAGGTGCGCACTCTGGAGACACTGCTCCGCCTGCGGCACGGACTGCACACGCCCGGCACGCCGGCCACGCCCGGCCGGCTGAGCGTCCCCGAGGGGATGAGCGCCCCGCTGGGCTGTGACGCGGTGGCGATGCCCGCCCGGTTCGGCCCGGAGGTGCTGCCCCGGCTGCCCCGCGTGGGATGCGTGTACGCCGACGACACGCACTGGTGGTGGCTCGTCCCGTCCGAGTCCGACTACGCCCTGGAGTGGCCCGCCCCCGCGCGGTACGCGATCGGCGCGGTCGTTCCCGACGCGCCGCGCCTCATCCACCGGCCGGACGGCGAGCTTCCGTACACCCCGCCGATACCGCTGTACCTGACCCTGTGCCGGCTCACCGGGACGGCACCGAGCTGGTCTCAGGTGGTCGGCGCGTAGCACCGCACCCGCGCGGACGGCGTCCGTCCGCCACGCGGTCAGGCGGCGGCGTCCGCGGTGGCCTTCTCACGGACGATCACCAGGAACGTGTCCGTGGCCAGGTCCATGACGACCTCGGCCGGCAGACCCTCCGCCCGCCGCGCGTGCGCGAATTCCTCGGCCGGCCACGAACCGCGCGGACCGCCGGCGGGAAAGCGCTCGATCACCGTTCGCCCGTTCACCGTGCACCTCCAGTAAGCCTCGTGCGTGTACGAGTTAACGCCTGTCGAAGGTCAAACGCCTCTGCGGTGACATGACCGAGACGTAGTTGACACCCATTCACCACTGATGGCACGCCGTCTCCCGGGGAACGCGGGCCACGGCTCCCCCTGAGGTCACTCTGCGCACTCGCCGCTGGGAACTAATGTGCGCACTTCGCGCGGGTGTTCCGAGGGGGTGGCCGGCGCCCGGGGCGCCGCTCACCGCACGGGGAGGGTCGGTTTTCGGCCAGGTTCCGGACCGCCGTTCCGGCCAGGTGCCGTGCCGTCCCGCCGGCCGCCGGGATCCGGGACCCTCCCGCCGCCCGGATCAGGCGCGCTGTCACCGTCCGGGTCAGGTCCCCGTCGCCGTCCGGGTCACGTGGCGTACCGCTGCACGCGCCGCCCGTGGCCCCGGTCCAGGAGGGCGGGCAGCCGCTCCCCCAGCTCGCGGACGACCGACGGCACGTCCAGCGTCAGCAGCTCGCGGTCGCGCATCAGGACGCGGCCGTCGACGATCGTGGTGCGGACGTCGGAGGAGCGGGCGCTGTGCACCAGGGTCGCGGGGAGGTCGTGCACGGGCTGGGTGTGCGGTCCGGTGAGGTCGACCAGGACGATGTCCGCGCGGTGCCCCGGCTCGAGGGAGCCGACGACGCCGTCGAGGCCGACCGCGCGGGCGCTCTGCAGGGTGGCGTGGTGGAGGGCCTGACGCGCGGTCAGCCAGCGCGGGTCGCCCTCGGCCGCCTTCTGGACGAGGGCGGTGAGCGCCATCGACTCCCAGACGTCGAGGGAGTTGTTTGAGGCGGCGCCGTCCGTGGCGAAGCCCACCGGCACGCCGATCGTGCGCAGGGCGCGCACCGGTGTGGTGGTGGGCCAGGCGAACTTCAGGTACCCGCGCGGTGCGCTGGCGACGGCGACCCGCCCGCCGGCCCGCTCCAGGACGGGCAGGTCGCGCTCGGTGATGCCGGTGCCGTGCGCGATCAGCACGTCGGTGTCGAGCAGACCGGTGCGCTCCAGGACCTCGATCGGGGTGGCGCCCCACCGGGCGAGGCTGGCCTCGGTCTGGTCGCGGTTCTCGGCGGCGTGCAGGTGCACCGGCAGGCCGTGCTCGCGGGCCAGGACCGCGGTCGCCGCGAGGTCGGCGTCATCGACCGTGTAGGGGGCGTGCGGGGCGAGGGCGGTGGTGATCCGGCCGCCGGCGCCGCCCCGGTGCCGTAGCGCGAACTCCAGGGAACGCTCCCGCCCCCCGGGGCCCTGCGACGAGAAGAATGCCTCGCCCAGGTGGGCGCGGATACCGCACTCCTCGACGACGGCCGCCACCGCGTCCATGGCGAAGTAGTGGTCCGCGAAGCAGGTGACACCGCCCCGGATCATCTCCGCGCACGCCAGCCGCGCGCCCAGTTCGACGTCCCGCGCGGTGAGGTTCGACTCGACGGGCCACACCACGTCGTCGAACCACTCCTCGGTGGGCAGGTCCTCGGCGACCCCGCGCAGCGCGACCATCGGGGCGTGCGTGTGGCAGTTGACCAGGCCGGGCAGCGCGACCTGACCGCGCGCGTCGATGCGCTCGGCGGCGGTCAGCCCGGCGGCGTCCGCGGCCGTGGTGACGTCGGCGACGACCCCGTCGCGCACGACGATCGCGGCGTCGTCCCGGAAGGCGATCCGCTCGTGGTCGGCCTGCCCTTCGACGTGCACGAGGGCGGTGCATCCCGTGATGATGAGGTCGGCGGGAGAAGTCGTCATCACGCCAACGTACGGCGGGGTGGTACCGCGTCGTGGGCCGAACCGCGCATCGGGTCCGGCCGGCCGCGGGATCCGCCGGGCACCCGGCCCGGCCCCACCACGGCCCGCCACCAGGTTCTGCGAAAGGGGCCCGGCATGCTGGTAGGCACCTGGAATCTGGAGAACCTCTACCGGCCCGGCGGGCTGTTCGGCCCGCGGGACCGGCCCGCGTACGACACCAAGCTCGCCGCCCTCGCCGCCGTGATCACCGAGCTGGACCCGGACCTGCTGGGGCTCCAGGAGATCGGCGAGCCGGTGGCCCTGGCCGACCTGGCCGGCCTGCTGGACGGCGAGTGGCACACCGCGGTGTCCGCGCATCCCGACCCCCGGGGCATCCGGGTGGGTTTCCTCAGCCGTACGCCGCTGCGCCCGCTGGCCGACACGACGGCGTTCCCGGACCCGCTGCGCCCGGTGCAGACGGACGACACGGGACGGACCGCGCAGGCGGCCGGGCGCGGGCTGCTGGCCGTGGCGACGGAGGGCGTGAGCGTCGCGGTCGCCCATCTGAAGTCGAAGCTGCTGACCTACCCGGTCAACCGCTTCCAGCCGCACGACGAGGGGGAACGCGCCCGCTACGGCGCCTACGCGCTGCAGCGGCGGGCCGCCGAGGCGACGGCGCTGCGCGCGCTGGCCGACGCGCTGCTCGGGGGCGACGGCCGGGAGCGTGACGTGGTGGTGCTGGGCGACCTCAACGACGAGGTGCAGGCGGCGACCACCCAGATCCTGCTCGGGCCGCCCGGCTCGGAGGCCGGCACCGGCGGCTTCGACCGGCCCGACCTGGGCGACGGGGCCCGGCTGTGGAACGTGGCCCCGTTCATCCCCGCCGGGCAGCGCTATTCGCGGGTCCGGTCCGGACGCCGCGAACTCATCGACCACGTGCTGCTCAGCCACCGCCTGGTCCACCGGGTGACGGCCGCGGGCACCGGGCTGCCCGGCGAGACGGCCCCCCGGCTGCCCTCGGTCGAGGGGGACCCGGCGGGCCGCCGGGACGCACCGGGCTCGGACCACGCGCCGGTGTGGGTACGGATCGGATAGTCCGGCGGACGGTGGCCGGCACCCCCTTCCCGGGGCGGGGCCGGCCGGGCCCGCCCCGGCCGGCGCCGGGGGCGTCCGCTCCGCGGGGCGGCTCGGGCACGCGCTTCACGCGCGCGTGCAAGGCGCGCACTGCGCGCGGGCCTCCTCCACGCGCGCGTCGAGGAGTGTCTCCGCCGCCGTGACCGCGGCCCCCAGGGCGTCCGGGTCCGCCGGGCCCAGCGACGCGACGATCTCGTCGACGCCCCGCAGTCCCGCCCGCTCCAGCAGCCGCTTCTCGTTGGTGATCCACTCGCCCCTGGCCGCCAGCACGGCGTGGCCCGCCTGGGTCGCGGCGACGGCGAGCGCGCCGGCGAGTTCGGTGCGGCGCCCGGCGGGGGCGTGGTTGGCCCGGGCGTAGGCGAGGGTCGCGCGGGCGGTGCCGTGCCAGCGGTCGGCGGCGGAGCGGCGGAGCCGGTCCGGGTAGCGGCCGGGACGCGGCGGGGTGCCGCGCAGGGGCCGGTTGACCGCGAGTTCGGCGACGACCAGGTAGCTGGGGATCCCGGCGAGGTGGAACAGCAGCGGCTCGACCCGGAACCGCCCCTGCTCGGCCTCGGCCAGCTCGTGCTCGACCACGTCGAGGTCCCGGTAGTGGACGTCCACCCGGCGGCCGTCGACGGTCAGCCAGCCGCCTCCGTTGAACACGCCGCCGCCCCAGCCTCCGACCTCGGAGATCTCGCCCTCCCAGCCGACCGCGCGCAGGTCGGCGGGGTCGAAGGGGCCCCGGTAGTAGATGCCGAGGTCCCAGTCGCTGTCCGCGCGGTGGGTGCCCTGGGCGCGGGAGCCGCCGAGGGAGACGGCCTCGACGGTGGGGAGGGCGGCGAGGCGGTCGGCGACGGTGTCGAGGAAGGCCGAGTCGGTGAGGGCGGGCATCGGCGGCTCCGAGGGCTGCGAGGCTTCGGCGGCACGGCTGGCGGAGGCAGCGTAGCCGGGGCCCGTCAGCCGCGGGAGTCCGAGGGCCGCCGCGGTGGGCGCACCCCGGCGGGGCGGTACGGGGGGCCGATTGTCAGTGGGGCGCGTTATCAATGAAGTCGTCACGCAGTGTGAGGAAGGCAAGGGTTCAGGGGGACAGGGATGACGACGCAGGACAGGTCGCGCGACGGCCGGCCGCAGCGGCTCCGGCCGGCCCGGACGCAGGTGTCGGTGGCCGGGCTGCGGGCCAGGGGATGGACCGCCGCGCTGGTGCGCCAGCTCCTCGGCGAGCCCGACGTGCTGCGCCCGCACCCGCTCTTCCGCACCGCCCGGCAGATCGGCCTCTACCGGCTGGAGCGCGTGGAAGCCGCCGAACGCGGCGAGGAGTTCCGCGCGGTGGCGGCCGCCGCCGCCCGGCGCTCGGCCGCGGCCCGCACGGCCGCCCTGCGCAGGCGCCGGATCCCCCGCCGCCCGGGCCCGGCCGGCCTCGGTGACGACGACGCGCATCGGCGTGCGGGGGGTCCGGGCCGAATTCGGATGCGGGCCCGGTGCGGGACACCGGATGATCGGCCGAGGTCCCGCCGTACGTCCCGACAGATCCAGGAGCGCCCGTGATCCAGCGCGTCACCGTCCCCGGCCTCTTCCCACCGCCGCGGTACTCCCACGCCTCCGTGGTGGAGGCCGGCACGAGACTGGCGTTCCTCGCCGGGGCCGTGCCGCTCGACGCGGAGGGCAGGCTGGTCGGCGAGGGCGATCCGGTGCGGCAGGCGGAGCAGGTGATCGCCAATCTCGAACGCCAGCTGAGTGCCGTGGGCAGCGACGTGACGCGGGTGGTGGCGACCGACGTGTACGTGGTGAGCGACGATCCCGCCGTGCTGTCCGCGGTGTGGGACGTGGTCACCGCCTCCGGGCTGAGCGCCGGACCGCACTCGTCGACCCTCGTGGGCGTGGCCTGCCTCGGCTACACCGGGCAGCTCGTGGAGATCACGGCCACCGCCGTGGTCCCCGGGGAGGTGCGTCCGTGACGCCGGCCGTGGTGATCCGCCGGGCCGCCGCGGCCGACGCCCGGCCCGCCGCCGACGTATGGCTGCGGTCCTTCGCCGCCGCACTGCCCGGGGTGGTGCGGGCCCACTCCGACGACGAGGTCCGCGACTGGTTCCGGCGCGTGGTGGTGCCCCGGCACGAGACCTGGGTGGCCGAGGCGGCGGACGGGCTGACCGGGGTGATGGTGCTCGCCGGGGCGGAGCTGTCGCAGCTGTACCTCGACCCCGGCTGGCGCGGGCGCGGTCTGGGCGACCGGTTCGTCGCGCTGGCCAAGGAGCGCCGGCCGGAGGGTCTCGAGCTGTGGACCTTCCAGGTCAACGGACCCGCCCGGCGCTTCTACGAGCGGCACGGCTTCGTCGCGGCCGAGTGGACGGACGGCAGCGGGAACGAGGAACGGGAGCCGGACGTGCGCTACGTCTGGCGCCCGCGCGCCGCGTAGCCGGTCCCCGACCCGCCGTCCGGCGGTGACGCCCCGCCGGAGCCGGCCGCCGCGGTGGGGGCCGGCGCTGCACGCCGGTCTGGGCGGGCGTACGCGTCCGTCGCCGCGGCCGGCAGCTCCGCGGCCCCGGTGGCGCCCGCGCTGTCCCCGGGCCCGGGCCACGACCCGCGGCTCGCTGCCCGGCCAGGCAGGATGCGCACGAGGGCGCGGTTCCGCGTGCGCTTCCTCGTGCGGGCCCTATGTCCGGCCCGGAAGTCCGGCCGTGGCCGCCGCCGTGCGCAGCACCTCCCGCAGCATCGCGGGGGTGAGGCGGCCGGTGAAGGTGTTGCGCTGGCTCACGTGGAAACAGCCGAAGAGGTCGAGGCCGCCGGGGCCCTCGGCGCCGCCCGGTCCCCCGGCGCCGGCGGGAGCGGAGAGCCGGACGTGGGCACCGTGCCCGAACGCCGGGCGCGGTCGCGGCACGGTCCAGCCCGCCTCGGCGAACGCGGGCAGCGCGGCCTGCCAGCCGAAGGCGCCGAGCACGACCACGGTGCGCAGCGTGGGCCGCAGCAGTCGCAGTTCCTGGACGAGCCAGGAACGGCAGGTGTCCCGCTCCCCCGGGGTCGGCTTGTTCTCGGGCGGCGCGCAGTGCACGGGCGCGGTGACGCGGACGCCGTACAGCTCCAGGCCGTCGCCGGGCCGCACGGAGGTGGGCTGGGAGGCGAGGCCCACGTCGTGCAGCGCCTGGTAGAGCACGTCCCCCGAGCGGTCGCCGGTGAACATCCGGCCGGTGCGGTTGCCGCCGTGCGCGGCCGGGGCGAGACCGACGATCAGCAGCCGGGCGTCCCCCGGGCCGAAGCCCGGGACGGGACGGCCCCAGTACGTCCAGTCGGCGAACGCGGCTCGCTTGGTGCGGGCCACCTCCTCCCGCCAGGCGACCAGCCGTGGGCAGGCGGCACATCCCGCGATCCGTGCGTCCAGGTCGGCCAGGCTGTCCATGCCTCAACGGTACGGGCGCGGAGTTAAGGTCGGGGCATGGCTTCCGAGCGTACGGACAGGAACAGGGGCGACGGCCGCAGCGGGAACCGCCGGCACGGCACGGACGGCGCAGACGGCCGCGGGCCGGACGGTACGGCCCTCGCCGGCCCGCGAGAGGCGCAGGTGCCTGCGCCGGCGTCGGCCGAGCCGGCCGCCGCGGACGCCCCGGACACCGCCGCGTATGCCGCCGTGGACGGCGGCACCCGGTCACCCGGCGCCGAGGCCGACGGCGGCGGCAACGACGAGGGCAACGGCGAAGGCGAGGGCCGCACCGTGGAGGCGCAGGCCCCCGCCGTGGACCCCAAGGTCGCCGCCGCGATCGCCGCCGCCGAGGCCGCCGCCCCGGCGAACGGGGAGACCGTGCGCATCGACAGCTGGATCTGGGCGGTCCGGCTCATCAAGAGCCGTTCCCTGGGCTCAGCCGCCTGCAAGGGCGGGCACGTCCGGGTGAACGGTGAGCGGGTCAAGCCCGCCCATGCCGTGCGGGTCGGCGACGAGGTGCGCCTTCGGCAGGAGGGCCGGGAGCGGATCGTGGTCGTCAAGCGCCTGATCCGCAAGCGGGTCGGAGCCCCGGTGGCCGTGCAGTGCTACGTCGACAACAGCCCGCCGCCCCCGCCCCGCGAGGCCGTGGCCCCCGCCGGTGTCCGCGACCGCGGCGCCGGCCGTCCGACCAAGCGCGACCGCCGGGAGCTGGAACGCCTCCGCGGCCTCAAGGGCTTCGGCTTCGGAGGCCACGCGACCCCGGGGGGCCGCCCCGCGGAGCGCTGACCGCACGGTCACGACGTCCACCGGGAGGAGGGAGAAAGACCCGCTCGCCGAGGAGACGGACCCGCGTGCCGGCGGCGATCTCGTGGCCCTACGGTTCGCCCCTCAGCGGCACCGCCCTCACCCAGGTCCGGTCGTCCGTGAGGTACCGGTCCACCGTGAGCCCCGCCTCTGCCAGTGCCTCCTCGAACTGCTCCTCGGTCAGGGGCCGGGCCCGGAACGTCTGGGTCCAGGTCGCGTCCGGGAACTCGTACTCCGCGCGCACCGAACGCAGGCCGTCCCCGACCGGGTCCGACGCCACGATCCGCACGGTGAACCCGCTGGGGTCGACCCGCTCGCGCGGGACTTTCGTGTGGTAGTCCTCGCCCTCCCGCTGGATCAGCACGCAGCCGTCCGGCGCCACGTGCCGCAGGCAGGTCCGCAGCAGTCCGCGCCGCACCCGCGTGTCCCCGGTGTGCACGAGGAACGAGGCCAGCAGCACCGCGTCGAACGTCTCGCCCAGGTCCAGGTCCTCGATCGGACTGAGGACCGTACGCGCCCCGCGGACGCGCTCCAGCATCTCGGGGGACTCGTCGACCGCCGTCACCCGGTACCCCCGCGCCAGAAGCGGGTGCGTCATCCGGCCCACCCCGCTGCCCAGCTCGAGCACGCTCGCTCCCGCCGGGACCGCGGAGGCGATGATGTCCGGCTCGGGCCCGGCCGGCAGGCGTGCGTAGAGCTCGACCGCGCAGCCGTCCGGGGTGATCGCGCCGGGCCCCGTCCCCTGATGCCCCGCTCGCATTCTCTGCTCCATGCCCGCCCAACGCCCCGTCCCCGCACACCCGTTCCCCTCAGCCTCCGGACCACCCGTTCGAGTGACGGCGCGCTTGTCAAACCCCTGGCCGGGGCGTCGGTGCCGCGCTGGAGCGCCGCCGGACACGGGAGTACGTTGCAGGGAGGAACGGTGGTCCGGATGCGTACAGGCAGTGAGCCGAGGACGGCGCGCAGTGCCCTGCGGGCGCGGTTCTGGCTGAGCGTGTGGGGGCTGGTCTGGGCGGTCTTCGGCACGGCGGCGTTCGCGCTGGCCGGGCGGACCGGCTGGGCCGTCGCCTGCGGAGTGCTGTGGCTGGTCGTCACGGTCGACATGGCGGTGATCCTGCGGCACATCCGCCAGGGCCCGCACTACCAGCCCGGTCCCGACGTCCCGCCGTACCGGCCTCCGGAGGGGCCGGCGCCCTGAGGGCCGGTCGGGACGAGCCCGCCTCAGTCGAAGCGCGCCGCCTTCAGGTACTCCGGGTTCGGGTCCAGCGCGGCCGCCAGCCGGAAGTGGCGTCTGGCCTGGTCGGGGCGGCCCTGCCGCTCATAGGTGCGGGCGAGCGCGAAGTGCGCGAACGCGTTGTCCGGTTCGCGTTCCAGCACGATGGTGAACTCGAGTTCGGCAGGGCGCAGTTGCGCGGCCGCGAAGAAGGCGCGGGCGCGCAGCAGCCGGGCCGCGGTGTTCTCGGGGTGCGCGGCGATCACGCCGTCGAGCAGCTTCACCGCGCCCCGCGGGTCCCGCGCGGCGAGCAGCTGCTCGGCGGCGCGGAAGTCGATGACGTGCGTCTCCGGAGAGCGTCCGGTCGAACCGCTGGTCTCGGGCACGGCACATTCCTTCCCTGGCTGCGTCCGCTCAACGCCGCGACGGGGGCCGGTTATTCCCGCGCCGCGTCCTCGGGGGCACGGGCGCGGCGGACCAGCTCGGCCCATACGTCCCCGACCCGGCGCTCCAGCTCCGCCAGCGGCACGTCGTTGTCGATCACGATGTCCGCGATCTCACGGCGCTTCTCCCGGCTCGCCTGTGCCGCCATGCGCGCGCGGGCGTCCTCCTCGGTCATGCCGCGCAGCCGGACCAGCCGGTCGAGCTGGGTCTCCGGGGCGGCGTCGACGACGATCACCACGTCGTAGAGCGGCGCCAGGCCGTTCTCCGTGAGCAGCGGCACGTCGTGCACCACGACGGCGTCCTCCGCGGCGGCGGCCTCCAGCTCGCGGGACCGGGCTCCGACGAGGGGGTGCACGATCGAGTTCAGGACGGCCAGCTTCTCCGGGTCGGCGAAGACGATGGAGCCGAGCCGGGGCCGGTCCAGGCCACCGTCCGGGGCCAGCACCTGCTCGCCGAAGGCCTCGACGACCGCGGCGAGCCCGGGGGTCCCCGGTGCCACGACCTCGCGCGCGATGCGGTCCGCGTCGATCAGCACCGCGCCGCGCTCCACGAGCAGGCGCGACACCTCGCTCTTGCCGGCGCCGATGCCTCCGGTCAGGCCCACAGTCAGCATGAGCGGAAGCTTAGGCCCTGCCGGTCACGACGCGAGCGGGCGGGGCCCACCCGGTTCACGGCCGCCCTCCCGCCCGGACGGGAGGCGCGGCGCCGTGCCGCGACCCCGCGACGTCGTACCGCGCCGTACCGCCTCCCTGCGACGCCGGACCGCGTCCCCGGGCCGCACCGCGTCCCCCCGCGTCAGCCGTCGCCCTCCCGCTCCGCGAGGAACCGCTCGAACTCCCGCCCGATCTCGTCCGCCGAGGGGATCTCCACGGGCTCGGCGAGCATGTTGCCGCGCGTCTCCGCGCCGGCCACCGCGTCGTACTGGTGCTCCAAGCCCTGGACGAGCGCCGTCAGCTCCTCGTCGCCCTCCCGGATCTGCCGCTCGATCTCCGTCTGTGTGCGGTACGCCTCCGTGCGCAGCGCGTGCGCGATGCCCGGCAGGACCAGTCCGGTCGCCGCGGTGACGGCTTCCAGGACGGTCAGGGCCGCGTCGGGGTACGGCGAGCGGGCGATGTAGTGCGGGACGTGCGCGGCGACGCCCAGAACGTCGTGCCCGGCCTCCATCAGCCGGTACTCGACCAGGGACTCGGCGCTGCCGGGCACCTGTGCCTCCTCGAAGGGGCTGCGGTGGCCGGGGACCAGTTCGGTCCGGTTGCCGTGCGGGGTGAGCCCCACGGGGCGGGTGTGAGGGACGCCCATGGGGATGCCGTGGAAGTTCACGGCGAGGCGTACGCCGAGACGCTCCACGATCTGCTCCACGGCCGCCGCGAAGCGCTCCCACTCCACGTCCGGCTCCGGGCCCGACAGCAGCAGGAAGGGCGCGCCGGTGGCGTCCTGGACGATGCGCACGGCGAGCGTGGGCTCCTCGTAGCCGGTCCACCGGTCGCGCCGGAAGGTCAGCAGCGGCCGGCGGGCCCGGTAGTCGACGAGCCGGTCGTGGTCGAAGCGGGCGACGACCTGGTGGGGCAGCGAGTCGAGGAGCCGGCCGACGATCTGGTCGCCGGTCTCCCCCGCGTCGATGTATCCGTCGAAGTGGTAGAGCATGACAAGACCGGCCGATTCCTGGGCGAGCGCCATGTCGACGACGGCCAGGCCCTTCGGCTCCCACGTGTACAAACCCTGCGGATCAAGCACTGTGACCGCTCCTCCTCGTGTCCGTACGGAACAACGCGGCCCGGCGGACGGGCATTCCCGGACCCGGCTGGTTCCGTGACGTCCTGTCGCGGGGCGTGACGGGGCCGCGGGAGGCGGGGCGTGCGGCGGGGAGACACGCGCGGCCGCGGGTCGCCGCAGCCGAGGGCCCCCGGAGGGGACGAGGCGGCGCAGGGCGAACGGGCACCGGACGGACACCGGACGGGCAGCGACGGACACCGGACCGGCGCCGGACAGGCCGAGGGCCCGCACCCCTGGTGGGATGCGGGCCCTCGGACCTTTGTCGGCTGCCCCTCAGCGGGCTGCGCTCAGCTCTGGCCGCCGGCCAGCTTCTCGCGCAGCGCGGCCAGCGCCTCGTCCGACGCCAGGGCGCCGGAGTTGTCGCCGCCCTCGGAGGAGTACGAACCGCCACCGGAAGCGGCCGGAGCGGCGGCCTCGCCACCCTCGGCAGCGGCCTGGGCGTCCGCCTCGCGGGACTTGATGACCTGCTGCTGGTGCTGCTCGAAGCGTGACTGCGCCTCCGCGTACTGGCGCTCCCACTCCTCGCGCTGCTTCTCGTAGCCCGGCAGCCAGTCGTTGGTCTCCGGGTCGAAGCCCTCGGGGTAGATGTAGTTGCCCTGGTCGTCGTAGGACGCGGCCATGCCGTACAGGGTCGGGTCGAACTCGACCGCGGACGGGTCGGCACCGAAGGACTCGTTGGCCTGCTTCAGCGAGAGGCTGATGCGACGGCGCTCGAGGTCGATGTCGATGACCTTGACGAAGATCTCGTCGTTGACCTGGACGACCTGCTCCGGGATCTCCACGTGGCGCTCGGCCAGCTCGGAGATGTGGACCAGACCCTCGATGCCCTCGTCCACGCGGACGAACGCACCGAACGGAACCAGCTTCGTGACCTTGCCGGGCACGACCTGGCCGATCTGGTGGGTGCGGGCGAACTGCTGCCACGGGTCTTCCTGGGTCGCCTTCAGCGACAGGGAGACGCGCTCGCGGTCCATGTCCACGTCGAGGACCTCGACGGTGACCTCCTGGCCGACCTCGACGACCTCGGACGGGTGGTCGATGTGCTTCCAGGACAGCTCGGAGACGTGGACCAGACCGTCGACGCCACCCAGGTCCACAAAGGCACCGAAGTTGACGATCGAGGAGACGACGCCGGAACGGACCTGACCCTTCTGGAGGGTGGTGAGGAACGTCTGGCGGACCTCGGACTGGGTCTGCTCCAGCCAGGCACGGCGGGACAGGACCACGTTGTTGCGGTTCTTGTCCAGCTCGATGATCTTGGCCTCGAGCTCCTTGCCCACGTAGGGCTGGAGGTCGCGGACGCGGCGCATCTCGACCAGGGAGGCCGGGAGGAAGCCACGGAGGCCGATGTCGAGGATGAGACCACCCTTGACGACCTCGATGACGGTACCGGTGACGATCCCGTCCTCTTCCTTGATCTTCTCGATGGTGCCCCAGGCACGCTCGTACTGGGCGCGCTTCTTCGAGAGGATCAGGCGGCCTTCCTTGTCCTCCTTCTGGAGGACCAGGGCCTCGATCTCGTCACCCACGGCGACGACCTCGTTGGGGTCGACGTCGTGCTTGATCGAGAGCTCGCGGCTCGGGATAACGCCTTCGGTCTTGTAACCGATGTCGAGCAGGACCTCGTCCCGGTCGACCTTCACGATGACGCCGTCGACGATGTCGCCGTCGTTGAAGTACTTGATCGTCTCGTCGATCGCGGCGAGGAAGGCTTCCTCGTTACCGATGTCGTTGACCGCTACCTGCGGGGTGGTGGCGGTGGTCTCGGTGCTGCTCGTCATGTGGGAAAGGGCTCCGGTACGGACATTGAAGTCGTAGGTACTGCTACGCCGGGAGCCCGTTTCGCTCTGCAGAAGCCGGACAGCCAAGGAAGCGCCTCACCAGCCGGAACCGGTGTTGGCGCCTCGACAACCGAGGGGACATACAACAGATGCGAGCGCAGCCTGCTACGTCTGAGGTGCGCAGGCCCGCAGCGCAACTTGTAGCATACGGGGGCAGCCGGGCAGGGTCAATGCGCGAAGGCGCACACCCGGGGCGGATCGCCGCAATCCCGGCACAATCCCGTGCGGCGGCGGCCGCAAATCGGACACGCCCGGCGCTCACGCAGGCCCGGGGCGCCCCTTCGACGGCACCGCCGGGACGGGTTGGACGGAAGAGTACGACGAGGGAGCCGATCATCCAAGAGCCCGAAACCGCCGAGCCCGTGACCGAGCCGGAGGCCACCCGGCGGGACGCGGGGGTCACCGAGAGCGCCCGGGCCAACCGGGGCTGGTGGGACCGCAACGCGGACGAGTACCAGACCGAGCACGGCACGTTCCTCGGCGACGACCGGTTCGTGTGGGGCCCCGAGGGCCTGGACGAGGTGGAGGCCGGGCTGCTCGGCCCGCCGGAGGAGCTGAGCGGCAGGGACGTCCTGGAGATCGGCGCGGGGGCGGCGCAGTGCGCTCGCTGGCTGGCCGCCCAGGGGGCCCGTCCGGTCGCCCTGGACCTCTCCCACCGCCAGCTCCAGCACGCCCTGCGCATCGGCGGCTCCTTCCCGCTGGTGTGCGCCGACGCGTGCGCCCTGCCGTTCGCGGACGGCTCCTTCGACCTGGCGTGCTCGGCGTACGGCGCGCTGCCGTTCGTGGCGGACCCGCGGCTGGTGCTGCGCGAGGTGCGCCGGGTGCTGCGGCCGGGCGGCCGTTTCGTCTTCTCGGTGACCCATCCGATCCGCTGGGCCTTCCCGGACGAGCCGGGCCCGGAGGGACTGTCCGTCTCCGGCTCCTACTTCGACCGCACGCCGTACGTCGAACAGGACGAGCAGGGCCGCGCGGTCTACGTCGAGCACCACCGCACGCTCGGCGACCGGGTCCGGGACGTGGTGGCGTCCGGCTTCCGGCTGGTGGACCTGGTCGAACCGGAGTGGCCCGCGTGGAACACCTCCGAGTGGGGCGGCTGGTCGCCGCTGCGCGGCAACCTCATCCCGGGGACGGCGATCTTCGTCTGCGAGCGGGACTGAGCCGCGCCGCGCCGCCCGGCGCCGGCAGCGCGTAACGGGCGGTCCACAAGTCGACAAGTTCACGAGTCCACACACAGACAAGGATCACGCGCGCGTGAGGGGCGCCTTTTCCGTCGTACGACACTGGGGAGCGTGATCCGTTACGACGCTCTGGACGCCCTTCCCGTGCGCGGTGCCCTGCCCGCGCTGCGCGACGCCCTGGCCGGGCCCGGCGCCGCGGTGCTGGTGGCGCCGCCGGGCACCGGCAAGACGACGCTGATGCCGCTCGCGCTGGCGGGATTGCCGTCCGACGGCCCCGCACGCCGGGTGGTGGTCGCCGAGCCGCGCCGGATCGCCGCGCGGGCGGCGGCGCGGCGGATGGCCTGGCTGCTGGGCGAGAAGGCCGGCGGCACCGTCGGGTACACCGTGCGCGGGGAGCGGGTCGTCGGGCGGCACACGCGCGTGGAGGTCGTCACCACGGGTGTGCTGCTCCAGCGGCTCCAGCGCGACCAGGAGCTGACCGGGGTCGACGTGGTGGTGCTCGACGAGTGCCACGAGCGGCATCTGGACGCGGACACGGCGGCGGCGTTCCTGTGGGACGTACGGGAGGCGCTGCGGCCGGACCTGCGGCTGGTCGCCGCCTCGGCGACCACGGACGCCGAAGGGTGGGCGCGGCTGCTGGGCGGAGCACCGGTGGTCGAGGCGCGGGGCGTCTCCCACCCGGTGGAGGTCCTCTGGGCCCCGCCGCCGCGTCCCGTGCGGCCGCCGCACGGCATGCGGGTGGATCCGGCGCTGCTGACGCACGTGGCGTCGGTGGTGCGCCGGGCGCTGGCCGAACGGCCGGGGGACGTGCTGTGCTTCCTGCCCGGTGCCGGGGAGATCGCCCGGGTCGCCGGGCAGCTGGGGGACCTGGGGGACGTCGACGTGCTCCAGGTGCACGGGAGGGCGCCGGCGGCGGTGCAGGACGCGGTGCTGGTGCCGGGGACGCGCCGCCGGGTGGTGCTGTCGACGGCGGTGGCGGAGTCCTCGCTGACCGTGCCGGGGGTGCGGGTGGTCGTCGACTCGGGACTGGCCCGGGAGCCGCGTGTGGACCACGCGCGCGGGCTGAGCGCGCTGACGACCGTGCGGGCCTCGCAGGCGTCCGGGCGGCAGCGGGCGGGGCGCGCCGGGCGTGAGGCGCCGGGCGTGGTGTACCGCTGCTGGGCGGAGGCCGAGGACGCGCGGCTGCCGCGTTTCCCGGCGCCGGAGATCCAGGTGGCCGACCTGACGGCGTTCGCCCTGCAGGCCGCCTGCTGGGGCGATCCGGAGGCGAGCGGGCTGGCGCTGCTGGATCCGCCGCCCGGTGGCGCGATGGCGGCGGCGCGGCGCGTGCTGGCGGCGATCGGGGCGGTGGACCGCGCCGGCCGGGCCACGGAGCGGGGCGTCCGGCTGTCGCGGCTCGGTCTGCACCCGCGGCTGGGGCGCGCCCTGCTCGACGCCGCCCCGCTCGTCGGGGCGGACCGTGCCGCCGAGGTGGTCGCCCTGCTGAGCGAGGAGCCGCCGCGCGAGTACGGTGACGACCTCGCGGGGGCGCTGCGCGCCGCCCGGCGCGGCGGTGACGCCTACGCCGCGCGGTGGCGCACGGAGGTGCGGCGGCTGCGCGCCCTCGTGGACGCGACCGGCCCGGACCCGCGGGACGGTGGTGACCGGCCCACCGCGCGGGACGCGGTCGACGAGCGGGACGCGGTGAACGCGGTGGACGAGCGGACGGGTCCGGCCGCGTCCCCCGCCGAGCGGGCGGCCACGGGGGAGGACCGGCTCGTCGGGACTGTCGCCGCGTTCGCCTATCCGGAGCGGGTCGCCCGGGCGGACGGCGGGTCGTACCTCATGGTGTCGGGGACGCGGGCCGAGACCGGCGAGGGCAGCGCGTTGCGCGGGGCGCCGTGGATCGCCGTGGCGGTGGCCGACCGGCCGCTGGGCCGGGGGCACGCGCGGGTGCGGCTCGCGGCGGTCGTCGACGAGGAGATCGCACGGCGCTCGGCGGGGGCGCTGCTGGCCGGGGCGGACGAGATCCGCTGGACGGACGGGGACGTCGTCGCCCGCCGCGTCGAGCGGCTGGGAGCGGTCGAGCTGGCCGTGCGGCCGCTTCGGGAGCCCGCGCCCGGCCTCGTGCGGGAGGCACTGGTCGACGGGCTGCGGCGGGAGGGCTTCGGCCTGCTGCGGTGGTCCCGGGAGGCGGAGGCGCTGCGGCAGCGGCTGGCGTTCCTGCGGCTGCGGCTGGGCGATCCGTGGCCGGACGTGTCCGACGAGGCGCTGCACGCGCGCGTGGCGGAGTGGCTGGAGCCGGAGCTGGGCCGGGCCCGGCGACGCGCGGATCTGGCGCGGATCGACGCCGGGCAGTGCCTGGCCCGGCTGCTGCCGTGGGCGTCGGGGGACGCCGCGCGGCTGGACGAGCTGGCCCCGGAGCGGATCACCGTACCGAGCGGGTCGGCCGTGCGGGTCGACTACGCGGATCCCGAACGGCCGGTGCTGGCGGTGAAGTTGCAGGAGATGTTCGGGTTGCAGGAGTCACCGCGGGTCGCCGGGGTGCCGCTGCTGGTGCACCTGCTCTCCCCCGCCGGCCGCCCGGCCGCCGTCACCGCCGATCTCGCCTCCTTCTGGAAGGACGGCTACCGCGGTGTCCGCGCGGAGCTGCGCGGCCGGTACCCGAAGCATCCGTGGCCGGAGGACCCGGCCACCGCGGAGCCGACCCGGCACACCAAGGCGCGGCTCGGCCGGTGACACCGGCGCCGGTGACCGACGCCGCGTCGGTCCGGGTGCCGCCGGGGCGGGACGGGGGCCGCCGGACCGGGCGCGGCGCGGTGCGCGGTCAGGTTCCGGCCGGGGCCGGCTCGCTTTCCGGGCCGCCGGCCGGCTCGCTCTGGGACGGGCTCGGCGAGGCCGTCGGCGCCGTCACGGTCAGCTCCACGGTGAGCGTGGCGCCGCCCGTGGTGGTCAGGCGCAGCAGGAACGTGCCGACGGTGTCGTCCGCGTAAAGCTGAGGGAGCGTCAGCAGGCCGTCGGCGCCGGTCTTCAGGCCCGTGAGGGTGCGCACGGCCTTGCCGTCCGCGTCCTTGAAGTAGGGGCCCTTGTCGTTGACCGCCGGGTCGTCCGCCGCCGTGACGAGTGTCGCGGTGGCCGCGACCCCGTCGGCGACGGCGCCCCGGTACGTCGCCTTCACCTGCACCGGCTCGGCGAACGCGCCGCCCGCGACACAGGTCAGGGGGGTGCCGGTGGTGCGGACGAGGGTGTCGGCGGCCCGCGCGGTGACCGTCGCCGAGTAGTCGGCACCGGGCACGGAGCGGCCCACGACGGTGGCGCGCACCGTGAACGCGCCGGTCTTCTCGCCCGCCCGGAGCGCGGGCGCGACGGCCACACCGGTGCTGCCGGTGGCGACGGTCGCCACGGTCTCGCCGCCGGGGAAGGTGGCGTCCGTGGCCCCGACGATGGTGAAGCGGACCCGGACCCGGCCGACGCCCTCGCCGGACTCGGTCTCCGCGCGGGTGCTGATCCGCTCGCTGAACACGTCGCCCGCCATGGCGGTGAGCTGACCGGTGCCCGCGTCCTCCAGGTGGTGCACCCGGTCCGTGGCGGTCGGCGGAGTGGTGGGCGGCGGGGTGGTGGGGGGCGTCGTGGGCGGCGGCGTGGTGGTGGGCGGGGGCGTGGTCGGCCTCTGGGAGCCGCCACCGGAGGCCGGCGGCGTGGGCTTCGGCTTCACGGGCGGTCTGGACGTCGCGGGCGGCGTCGGCGTCGGGCTCGCCCCGGCGGGCGTGTCGCTGCGGCCGGACGGCAGCTGGCCGGTGCCGTCCGGGACCTCGTGGGTGCCCTTGCGGTAGTACTCCAGCCACGACAGGACCGTGTTCAGGTAGTCCGTCGAGTTGTTGTAGCTGAGGATCGCGCTGCGCAGGTCGCTCGCGGTGGACAGGTCCCAGCCGAAGCGGCACAGGTAGTGGCCGGCGGCCAGCGCGGCGTCGTAGATGTTGTTGGGGTCCTTCGCGCCGTCGCCGTTGCCGTCCCGGCCCGCCCACGCCCAGGTGGACGGGATGAACTGCATGGGGCCCACGGCACGGTCGTAGGAGGCGTCCCCGTCGTAGGCGCCGTCGTCGGTGTCGCTGATGTTGGCGAAGCCGGCACCGTTGAGCTGCGGGCCGAGGATCGGGCTGGTCGTGGTGCCGTCGGCGGACACCTGGCCGCCGCGCGCCTGCCCCGACTCCACCTTGCCGATGGCCGCGAGGAGTTCCCACGGCAGGTTGCAGCCGGGCTTCTTCTCGCGCAGCGTGGCCTCGGCCCTCTTGTAGGCGTCGAGCACCGTCGCCGGTATGCCGGCGGCGGCGTCGCCGGTGACGACCGGGGTGCCGGTGGCGCCGCTGGAGGGCGACGGGGTGGGACTGTTCAGCGGCGGCAGGTCCGTGTAGTACGGCGAGTTGCCGGTCGCGCTGTCGTCGGCGGGCGCGTCCGCGGAGGGCGCTCCGGTGGAGGTCTGTCCGCCGGCGCCGTCGGTCGTCACCTCGGGAGCCTGGGACGCGGCCAGGGCCGCGACCGCGACCGCGGCCACGGCCGTGTTCGCCGCTCCCTTGCGCAGCCTGCTGCCGAATTGCGCCGCCATGAAGTGAACCCCTCCCAACGGACGTCCCAGCGTCCGCGTCTGCCCGGTCTGTTGGCGAATTTCTGCTTTTGTGGTTTTGTTGCTCGGTTCGGCGCGCTCCCTACGCGTCGGCCCTCGCGACCCTACGACAACTTCTCGCGCCCGGGCACCGGTTGCGGGCCGATTTTCCCTACTTGGCACGCACTGGCCACCCGGACGGTTCCCCAGGTCACACGATCGGAACGCATACTGGGCGTCATCGTCCGCCCCGGGGAGCTCCGTTGCCGTTCACACTCAGCCATGCCGCGGCCGTGCTGCCCGCCGTGCGCGCCGACGGAACCGGCCGGGCGGCCCTGGTGCCGGCCGTGCTGATCGCGGGGTCGTTCGCGCCCGACATGACGTACTACGCGGCGAGTGTCCTGCCCGAGGCGATGGAGTTCGGCGAGGTCACCCACTCCTTCCCCGGGGTGCTCACGGTCGATGTGGCGGTGGCGTGGGCGCTGGTCGCGCTCTGGCTGCTGGTCCGGGAACCGCTGGTGGCGCTGCTGCCCCGCGGCCGGCAGCGGCGTCCGGCCGCCCTGCTGCGGTGCGGGACGCTCCGTGCGGGTGTGACGGCCGGTCTGGTCCTGCGCTGGTACGTCTCCGCGGTGCTCGGCGCGCTGACGCACGTGGTGTGGGACGCGTTCACCCATCTCGACCGGTGGGGCATGCGGGTGTTCCCGGTGCTGGGCCGGGAGATCGCGGGCTCGCCGCTGTACTGGTACCTGCAGTACGGCGGTTCGGCCGTCGCCGCGGTGGTGATCGGCGTGTTCGCCGCCCGGGCGCTCCGGCGCGCCCCCGCGGCCGAGCCGTCGGGGGTGCCGTCGCTGTCGTCGCGGGACCGCTGGTGGGGCGTGGCCCTGATCGGCGGTTGCGCCGCGGTCGCGGCGGTCCGGCGGGCGGTGCGGTGGTGGGAGTACTGGGGGTCCGTCGCCAAGCCCTACGAACTGATCCCGACGGTGTGCTTCGGGGCGGGGGCCGGTGTGACGGTCGGCGTGCTGCTGTACGCCGCGGGCGTCAGGATGTGGCGCCCGGCTTCGGTGCCCGGCGGCCGCGGCGCGGACGCCGTGGGCGGCGGGGACGGCGGGGGCGGCGGGGACCGGCCCCGGAGCCGTTCGGCGGCTCGCTGAGGGCGGGCACCGTCGCCGTGAACACGGTGACGGTGTAGGCCGGCCGGGGCCGCGCCGTCAGGGTGAGGAAGAGGGCCAGGCAGTCGCGGGCGAGGTCGGCCCACGGCCGCCAGGCCTCGACGGCTCCGTCGTACAGGCGCACGACGGAGGGTGTGCGGCGGCCGATCCGGTGCCGGAGGTCCACGGCGGTGCGCCGCAGGACCGTCGCGGGGCCGGGGAGGACACGGGCGGTGCTTGCGCCGGCCGAGAAGGCCGGGACCGACCGGAGCGGTGGGGCCGCCAGGCGGTGGTTGAGCATGCGTATACCCATGGCGGCATCTTGACGGGGACGGGGTGGGGGGTGCGTTTTCGCGGGGGCCACGCGAGTGACGTGCCCTCCGGGGGTGGGGCGGTTCCGTCCCGTCTGCGTGGTTTCCCGTCGTACGGGGCTGCCGGTGCGTGGTGGCTGGTCGCGCAGTTCCCCGCGCCCCTGCGGTGCGCTGCCGCGCGCGGGGCGAGCGTGCAGGCGGGGCCCCCGTGCGGGCGCGGGTGCGTTGTGGCCGGGTGCGCAGTTCCCCGCGCCCCTGCGGTGCGCTGCCGAGTGCGAGCGTGTGGGTGGGGGCGTGGGGTACCGCGCTCCTGCGCGGTGTGTGTTCGGGTGCCGGGGCGGGTGGGGTCCGGTCCGGCACCCGGGGCGGGGGCGGCCGGTCAGTGGGCCGCCGATTCCCAGTCGGGGCCGACGCCGACCGAGACGTCCAGGGGGGCCCTGAGCCGGACCGCGCCGGCCATCTCCCGGCGGACGATCTCCTCCGCGGTCTCGCGCTCGCCCGGGGCGATCTCCAGCACGATCTCGTCGTGGACCTGGAGGAGCATGCGGGAGGTCAGGCCGGCCTCGCGCAGGGCGCGGTCGACGTTCAGCATCGCGATCTTGACGATGTCCGCCGCGGTGCCCTGGATCGGCGCGTTCAGCGCCATGCGCTCGGCCATCTCGCGGCGCTGGCGGTTGTCGCTGTTCAGGTCGGGCAGGTACCGGCGGCGGCCGAACAGGGTTTCGGTGTAGCCGGTCGCGCGGGCCTCGTCGACCACCCGGCGCAGATAGTCCCGCACCCCGCCGAAGCGCTCGAAGTACGTGTCCATCAGGGCGCGGGCCTCCGCCGCGTCGATGTTCAGCTGCTGCGAGAGGCCGAACGCGGACAGGCCGTACGCCAGGCCGTACGACATCGCCTTGATCTTGCGGCGCATCTCCGCGTCCACCGCGTCCCGCTCGACCGAGAACACCTGTGAGGCGACCGTGGTGTGCAGGTCCTCGCCGGAGGTGAAGGCCTGGAGCAGGCCCTCGTCCTCGGAGAGGTGGGCCATCACCCGCAGCTCGATCTGGCTGTAGTCCGCCGTCATCAGGGACTCGAAGCCCTCGCCGACCACGAAGCCGCGCCGGATCGCCCGGCCCTCGTCGGTGCGGACGGGGATGTTCTGCAGGTTCGGGTCGGTCGACGACAGGCGGCCGGTGGCGGCGACGGTCTGGTTGAACGTCGTGTGGATGCGGCCGTCCGCCGCGATCGTCTTGATCAGGCCCTCGACCGTGACCCGGAGCTTGGCCTGCTCGCGGTGGCGGAGCATGATCACCGGCAGCTCGTTGTCCGTCTGGCCGGCGAGCCAGGCCAGGGCGTCGGCGTCGGTGGTGTAGCCGGTCTTGGTCTTCTTGGTCTTCGGCAGGCCCAGCTCGCCGAAGAGGACCTCCTGGAGCTGCTTGGGCGAGCCCAGGTTGAACTCGTGCCCGGCGGCCGCGTGGGCCTCCTTCACCGCCTGCTGGACCGCGCCGGCGAACATCTGCTCCATGGCCTCCAGGTGGGCCCGGTCCGCCGCGATGCCGTGCCGTTCCATCCGGGCCAGCAGCGCGGAGGTGGGCAGCTCCACGTCCCGCAGCAGGTCGGCCGCGCCGACCTCCGCGAGCCGGCCCTCGAAGGCCTCGCCCAGGTCGAGGACCGCCCGGGCCTGGATCATCAGCGCCTCGGCCTCGGCGCCGTCGTCCGCCCCGAAGGCGAGCTGCCCGTCGGCGGCCGCGGCGGGCGCCAGCTCGCGGTGCAGGTACTCCAGGGACAGCGCGTCCAGGTCGAAGGAGCGGCGGCCCGGCTTGACCAGGTACGCGGCGAGCGCGGTGTCCATGGTGACCCCGGCGATCGTCCAGCCGTGCTCGGCGAAGACCCGCATGGCGCCCTTGGCGTTGTGCAGGACCTTGGGCCGGTCCGCGTCGGCCAGCCAGCGGGCGAACGCCGTCTCGTCGGCCTCGTCGAGCTGGGAGGGGTCGAACCAGGCGGCCGGCCCGGCGGCGGTGGCGAGGGCGATCTCGGCCACGGAACCGCTGCCGAGCGCCCAGGTGTCGACGGTGGCGACACCGAGCGGGCCGGTGCCGTGCTCGGCGAGCCAGCCGGCCAGCTCGCCGGTGGACAGGATCCTGCCGTCCAGCTCGACGCCGTCCGCCACGACCGGGGTGGTCTCGGCCTCCTGGGCGCCGGGGTCGACGGCGAGCAGCCGCTCGCGCAGCGACGGGTTGCGGATCTCCAGGGTGTCCAGCACCATCGCGACGCCCTTGCGGTCGTACGGGGCGCGCCGGAGTTCGGTGACCGTCGCGCCGAGCGGCACCTGCCGCTCCAGCTCGGTCAGCCGGCGGTTGAGCTTGACGGCCTCCAGGTGGTCGCGCAGGTTCTGCCCGGCCTTGCCCTTGACCTCGTCGACCCGTTCGACCAGCTCCGCGAAGGACCCGAACTGGTTGATCCACTTCGCCGCGGTCTTCTCGCCGACGCCGGGGATGCCCGGGAGGTTGTCGGACGGGTCGCCGCGCAGGGCGGCGAAGTCGGGGTACTGCGCGGGCGTGAGCCCGTACTTCTCGAGGACCTTCTCCGGGGTGAAGCGGGTCAGCTCGGAGACGCCCTTGGTCGGGTAGAGCACGGTGGTGTGCTCGCTCACGAGCTGGAAGGAGTCGCGGTCGCCGGTGACGATCAGCACCTCGAAGCCCTCGGCCTCCGCCTGGGTGGCGAGGGTGGCGATCACGTCGTCCGCCTCGTACCCCTCGACCGCGAAGCGGGAGACGTGCATGGCGTCGAGGAGTTCGCCGATCAGCTCGACCTGGCCCTTGAACTCGTCGGGGGTCTTGGAGCGGTTCGCCTTGTACTCGGTGAACTCCTCCGAGCGCCAGGTCTTGCGGGAGACGTCGAAGGCCACCGCGAAGTGCGTGGGCTCCTCGTCACGCAGGGTGTTGGCGAGCATCGACGCGAAGCCGTAGATCGCGTTCGTCGGCTGGCCCGTCGCGGTCGTGAAGTTCTCCGCGGGCAGCGCGAAGAACGCGCGGTAGGCCAGGGAGTGCCCGTCCATGAGCATCAGCCGGGGACGGCTCCCGCCGGAGGGGTTGTCGGTCGTCTTCGATGCTGTCTCTGCCACGTCTCCGATCCTGCCACGACCCACTGACAGCCGGCCCCCACGCCATGGCGGCACCGGGCCGCGGGGGCGGGGCCGCACGGCGGGGCGCGGAGGCGCGGGCACGCGGCGGGGCGTGAAGGCGGGGGCGCGAGGCGGGGCGTGAAGGCGGGGGCGCGAGGCGGGTCGCGGAGGCGGGCGGGCGCGGGCGGGCGCGGGCGGGCACCGCCCGCGCCCGCCCGTCCGCCCGGGGGCTCTCGCCGTCGGTGCCACGTGCGAGGATCGGAGACGTACCTCACACAGAACGAGGCGGAGCGCGAGCCGGCCCCCGCGGCCGGCGCCCCGCCCTCGCCCGCGGCCGAAGGAGAGCGTGCGATGGCAAGGAAGCCGCCCAAGGCTGATCCGGTTCAGGACGCCCCGCAGGTCGCCGAGCCGAAGCACGCGGCGGCGGGGCTGCCCGCCGTCGGGCACACCCTGCGCGCCGCCCAGCGGCAGATGGGGCTCAGGCGCACCGCGCTGACCCTGCTGAGCGTCAACCAGAAGGACGGCTTCGACTGCCCGGGCTGCGCCTGGCCCGAACCGGACAAGCGGCACGCCGCGGAGTTCTGCGAGAACGGCGCGAAGGCGGTGGCGGAGGAGGCGACGCTGCGCCGGGTCACCCCCGAGTTCTTCGCCGCCCACCCGGTCGCCGACCTGGCCCGCCGCAGCGGCTACTGGCTCGGCCAGCAGGGCCGCCTCACCCACCCCGTGTACCTGCCGGAGGGCGGCACGCACTACGAGCCGGTGACCTGGGAGCGCGCCTTCGGCATCGTCGCGGAGGAGATCGCCGCCCTCTCCTCGCCGGACGAGGCGGTCTTCTACACCTCGGGCCGCACCAGCAACGAGGCCGCGTTCCTCTACCAGCTGTTCGCCCGCGAACTGGGCACGAACAACCTGCCGGACTGCTCGAACATGTGCCATGAGTCGTCGGGCTCGGCGCTGACCGAGACCCTCGGCATCGGCAAGGGCAGCGTCCTCCTGGACGACCTGCACCAGGCGGACCTGATCATCGTCGCGGGCCAGAACCCGGGCACGAACCACCCGCGCATGCTCTCCGCCCTGGAGAAGGCGAAGGCGGGCGGCGCGAGGATCATCAGCGTGAACCCGCTGCCCGAGGCGGGCCTGGAGCGCTTCAAGAACCCGCAGACACCGCAGGGCATGCTGAGGGGCGCCGCCCTCACCGACCTGTTCCTCCAGATTCGCATCGGCGGCGACCAGGCACTCTTCCGGCTGCTCAACAAGCTGATCATCGAGACGGAGGGCGCGGTCGACGAGGAGTTCGTCCGCGCACACACGCACGGGTACGAGGAGTTCGCCGAGGCGGCCCGCGCGGCCGACTGGGACGAGACGCTCGCGGCGACGGGCCTGGCCCGGGAGGAGATCGAGCGGGCCCTCGGCCTGGTGCTGGCCTCGCGGCGCACCATCGTCTGCTGGGCGATGGGCCTGACCCAGCACAAGCACTCGGTGCCGACCATCCGCGAGGTGGTCAACTTCCTGCTGCTGCGCGGGAACATCGGCCGCCCGGGTGCGGGTGTGTGCCCGGTGCGCGGTCACTCCAACGTGCAGGGCGACCGCACCATGGGCATCTTCGAGCGCCCCGCGCCCGCCTTCCTGGACGCCCTGGAGAGGGAGTTCGGCTTCGCTCCCCCGCGCGAGCACGGCTATGACGTCGTCCGGGCCATCCGCGCGCTGCGCGACGGCGAGGCGAAGGTCTTCTTCGCGATGGGCGGCAACTTCGTCTCCGCCTCCCCCGACACGGAGGTCACGGAGGCGGCAATGCGCCGGGCCCGGCTCACCGTGCACGTGTCGACGAAGCTGAACCGTTCGCACGTCGTCACGGGGGCGCGGGCGCTGATCCTGCCGACCCTCGGCCGCACCGAGCGCGATGTCCAGGCCGGCGGTGAGCAGTTCGTGACGGTGGAGGACTCCATGGGCATGGTGCACGCCTCGCGCGGGCGCCTGGAGCCGGCGAGCCCGCACCTGCTGTCCGAGCCGGCCATCGTGTGCCGTCTGGCCCGCCGGGTGCTCGGCGACGCGAGCAAGGTGCCGTGGGAGGAGTTCGAGAGGGACTACGCGACGATCCGGGACCGCATCGCGCGGGTGATCCCCGGCTTCGAGGACTTCAACGCGCGCGTGGCCGTCCCCGGCGGTTTCGCCCTGCCGCACGCGCCGCGCGACGAGCGGCGCTTCCCGACGGCGACCGGCAAGGCCAACTTCACCGCGGCGCCGGTGGAGTGGCCGGAGCTGCCCGAGGGCCGCCTGCTGCTGCAGACGCTGCGCTCGCACGACCAGTACAACACCACGATCTACGGCCTGGACGACCGCTACCGGGGCATCCGCAACGGGCGCCGGGTGGTGCTGGTCAACCCGGAGGACGCCGCCGCCCTGCGCCTCGCGGACGGGGCGTACGTCGACCTGGTGAGCGAGTGGAGGGACGGCGTGGAGCGGCGGGCGCCCGGCTTCCGGGTGGTGCACTACCCGACCGCGCGGGGCTGCGCCGCCGCGTACTACCCGGAGACCAACGTCCTGGTGCCGCTGGACGCCACCGCGGACACCAGCAACACCCCGGCCAGCAAGTCCGTCGTCGTCCGTCTGGAACAATCGGCGACCGACTGAGCGTTTGCTCAGCCAGCAGGACGACAGACGAACGGAGCCGGTCCATGGGCGAGCAGCACACCGTGAAGTTCCCGCAAGAGGTCATCGACGAGTACGCCTCGCTCGGTGTGGATCTGCCCGCGCTGTTCTCGGCCGGGCACCTCGGCACGCGGATGGGCGTGCAGATCCTGGAGGCCTCGCCGGAACGGGTCGTCGGCACCATGCCGGTGGAGGGCAACACCCAGCCGTACGGGCTGCTGCACGGCGGCGCCTCGGCGGTGCTGGCGGAGACGCTGGGCTCGGTGGGCTCGATGCTGCACGGCGGTGTCTCGAAGATCGCCGTCGGGGTGGACCTGAACTGCACGCACCACCGCGGGGTGCGTTCGGGTCTGGTCACCGGTGTGGCCACGCCGCTGCACCGGGGCCGGTCGACGGCGACGTACGAGATCGTGATCAGCGACGAGGAGGGCCGGCGGGTGTGCAGCGCGCGGCTGACCTGTGTGCTGCGCGAGGTGACCCCCGACGACGCGAAGCGGGCGGCCTCCCTGGGCTGACGCTGCGTCACCCGCGCCAACCGCCGCCGTGCGACGGTCCGTTGCCCCGGACCGTCGCACGGCGGCTTTTTGGTGCATGGACCACGCAATTCCGTAACGGCTATTTCACCCCCCTTTCCGGACGAAGAGCGAACGAAGAGCGGATTCCGTCGCAAGATCGCCCGCCCGGCGAAATGATCGATCAGGCGGACCCGCCACGGAACGCCGGACTCCCTTTCCATGGGGTAACTCTTCGTAATACGCGCGCAATACGGCGGGGCGGCTTTCCGTGCGCGCCGAGGCCCCGCCCGGCCGCTCCCCCAGGCCCCACCGGTGGCCTGGAGCAACGATTCCGCGACATCAGCAAAATGCAAGAACACTGCTGATAAGAGCCAGCCGGGGCCTGCAAGTCTCACGATATGGACCGGGCGAATCAGCCAGAATTCCGCGCTTCCACCCGGCAAGTACCGCTCTGCATTACGTCGTGTCATAACAAGAGCGTCACAGCCTTGGACAGACCCTCCTCCACGTATCCCACACACGCTTAGAGTCACGCCCAGTCACCGCGCCAACGGATTCGAAGTTCCTTCGGTCCCGCGCTCGACTCGACGTGCTCCACCGGGAGCCGCCGTGCCAGGGAAAGGACCTGATTCGTGCGTCAACGTTCGCTCCTCGCCATCACCGCCGCCTTGGCGGCGGGATCGCTCACCCTCACCGCATGCGGGTCGCGCGACGACAGCAGCAACGGCAGCGGTGGCGGCGACAAGACCACCGTCGTGATCGGCGTCGACGCCCCCCTCACGGGTGACCTCTCCGCTCTCGGACTCGGCATCCGCAACTCCGCCGAGCTGGCCGTGAAGACGGCCAACAAGGAGGAGTACGTCAAGGGCATCGAGTTCAAGCTGGAGCCCCTGGACGACCAGGCCCAGCCCTCCGTCGGCCAGCAGAACGCCCAGAAGTACATCAGCAACAAGGACGTCCTCGGCGTCGTCGGCCCGCTGAACTCCAGCGTGTCGCAGCAGATGCAGAAGCCGTTCAACGACGCCGGCCTGGTGCAGGTCTCCCCCGCCAACACCGGTACGGAGCTGACCCAGGGCGACGGCTGGAAGACCGGCAACTCGGTCCGCCAGTTCAAGACGTTCTTCCGCACGGCCACCACGGACGAGGTCCAGGGCGCCTTCGCCGCCGAGTACCTCTACAACAAGGCCGGCATCAAGAAGGTCTACCTGATCGACGACCAGAAGACCTACGGCGCGGGTCTCGCCGCCTCCTTCAAGACGAACTTCACCAAGCTCGGTGGCAAGATCGTCGGCAGCGACCACGTGAACCCCGACGACCGTGACTTCAACTCCGTCGTCGCCAAGATCAAGAAGACCGGCGCCGAGGCCCTCTACTACGGCGGCGAGTACCCGGCCGCCGCGCCCCTGAGCCAGCAGCTCAAGGACAGCGGCCAGAACATCCCGCTGATGGGCGGCGACGGCATCGTCTCCGGCGACTACCCGAAGCTGAACAAGAAGGCCGAAGGCGACCTCGGCACCTCGGTCGGCAAGCCCGTCGAGCAGCTCGACTCCGCCAAGAAGTTCATCGCGGACTACAAGGCCGCGGGCTACGAGGACCCCTACGAGGTCTACGGCGGTCTCACCTACGACGCCACCTGGTCGATCATCGAGGCCGTCAAGCTGGCGGTCGAGGGCAACGACGGCGAGCTCCCGTCGGACGCGCGCAAGGCCGTGCTGGACGCGATGAGCAAGGTCAAGTTCGACGGTGTCACCGGCACCATCTCGTTCGACGAGTTCGGTGACACCACCAACACGCTGATGACCGCCTACAAGATCAAGAAGAACGCGTGGGCGCCCGAGTTCAGCGGCTCCCCGAAGCTGGACTGAGCAGAGGACGAGTAACCGGCTCCACCACATCACACATTGATCCAGGCCGCGCGGGCGCGCCCACCAGCGCACCCGCGCGGCGCCGTATCCGAACCCATCCCACGGAGGCCCTGCGGTGAACGAACTGCCGCAACAGCTGGCCAATGGACTCATCCTCGGCGCGATGTACGGACTCATCGCGATCGGCTACACGATGGTCTACGGCATCGTCCAGCTCATCAACTTCGCCCACGGCGAGATCTTCATGGTCGGGGGCTTCGGAGCCCTGACCGTCTGGCTCATACTTCCCGACGGCTTCGCCCTCGGCGCGGCCGTCCCGCTGATGATCATCGGCGGCATCCTCGTCTCGGTGGCGGTCGCCACCGCGGCGGAACGGTTCGCCTACCGGCCGCTGCGCACCGCGCCACGGCTCGCCCCCCTGATCACCGCGATCGGTCTGTCCATCGTCCTCCAGCAGGTCGTGTGGATGTGGTACCCCGACGCGAAGAAGGACCACCCCTTCCCGCAGTTCGAGGGCGAGGCCATCGACATCCTCGGCGCCGGCATCCAGCGCGGCGACCTCTTCGTGCTGATCGCCGCCCCGCTGTGCATGCTCGCCCTCGGCCTCTTCGTGACGAAGACCCGCTCCGGCCGCGGTATGCAGGCCACCGCCCAGGACCCGGACACGGCCAAGCTGATGGGCATCAACACCGACCGCATCATCGTGATGGCCTTCGCCATCGGTGCCGCGTTCGCCGCCATCGCCGCGGTCGCGTACGGCCTGAAGAACGGCCAGGTCGGCTTCCGCATGGGCTTCCTGATGGGCCTGAAGGCGTTCACCGCCGCCGTGCTCGGCGGCATCGGCAACATCTACGGCGCCATGCTCGGCGGACTCGTGCTCGGCGTCGCCGAGTCCCTGGCCACCGGCTACGTCGGCGACATCCCCGGCATGGAACTGTTCGGCGGCGGCGCCTGGAAGGACGTGTGGGCGTTCTCGCTGCTCATCCTCGTCCTGCTCTTCAGGCCACAGGGCCTGCTCGGCGAACGCGTCGCGGATCGGGCGTGATACCCATGACGAACACCACCGACACCATCGTCGACACCACCAAGGTGTCCACCGCCCCGGCCACCCCGATCGTGCCGCTGCCGCCCGCCGCGGCCCGCGCGACCGCCGTCGCCGGCTCCGCCGTCGCCCTCGTCGGCACCTTCCTCGCCTGGACCTGGACCAAGGAGTTCCCCGGCAACCTCACGGTCACCGGCTACCCCGGCGGTCTCCAGGTGCTCACCCTGGTGGGCTCCCTGCTCACCCTGCTGTTCGCCGTCTCCGGCTACGGGGTCAAGGGCCTGCGCTGGCTCACCCCCGGCGGCACCAACAGCCCCGTGCTGCTGGGCGCCCTCGGCGTCCTCGGCACCACCGGCTACGCCCTCGGCGCGATCTCCTACGAGCTGGGCGGCGTGGTCAACCTGGAGCCCGGCGCCTACGTCTCCGGCGCCGGCGCGCTGCTCGCGGTGATCGGCGCCCTCGGCCTCCCGGTCGACCAGCCGTACGACCCGAGCGACCCGCACCCCCACCTGTGGGGCCGGATTCGCCACGCGCTGACCGCTCCCGAGCCCGCCCGGGCGAGGGAACTGCCCTCCTGGGCGGAGATCCTGATCATCGCCGCGGGCTTCGGCGCCGGCCTGTACGTCTTCGCGTACGGCATCGGCACGGAGTACTCCGAGCTGTTCATCGGCTTCCTGATCGTCACGGGGTTCGGTTTCACGGCCGTCACCCGCGCGGGTCTGCTGAAGCGGCTGTCGGCGCTGACCGCCAAGCACCGCAACGTCGCCATGGCGGCGGCGTTCGTCGCGGCGATCTGCTTCCCGTTCACCCAGACGAACGACCAGTACGCCCTGATCGGCGCGAACATCCTGATCTTCGCCACGGTCGCCCTGGGCCTGAACGTGGTCGTCGGTCTCGCCGGTCTCCTCGACCTCGGTTACGTCGCCTTCCTCGGCGTCGGCGCCTACGCCGCCGCCCTGGTCTCCGGCTCCCCGCAGTCGACGATCGGCGTGCACTTCCCGTTCTGGGCGGCCGTGCTCACCGGTGCCCTCGCCTCGCTGGTCTTCGGCGTGGTGATCGGCGCCCCGACCCTGCGGCTGCGCGGCGACTACCTCGCCATCGTGACGCTCGGCTTCGGTGAGATCTTCCGCATCACCATGAACAACCTGAACGGCAACAGCGGCCCGGACGTCACCAACGGCTCCAACGGCATCCCGAACATCCCCGACCTGGAGATCTTCGGGTTCAACCTGGGCCTGTCGCACAGCGTCCTGGGCCACGAGCTGACCCGCTCGGGCAACTACTACCTGATGATGCTGCTGTTCACGGCCATCGTGGTGCTGGTCTTCCGCCGCTCGGCGGAGTCCCGCATCGGCCGCGCCTGGGTCGCCATCCGCGAGGACGAGACCGCCGCCACCGCGATGGGCATCAACGGCTTCCGCCTCAAGCTGCTCGCGTTCGCGCTCGGCGCGTGCCTCGCCGGCCTGGCCGGCACCGTCCAGGCGCACGTGTCGTACAGCGTCACCCCCGAGCAGTACCAGTTCGCCGGTTCCGTGCCGCCGAACTCGGCCTTCCTGCTCGCCGCCGTCATCCTCGGCGGCATGGGCACCATCAGCGGCCCGCTGATCGGCGCCGCGCTGCTCTACCTGATCCCGGCCAAGCTCCAGTTCATGGCCGAGTACCAGCTGCTGCTCTTCGGTGTCGCGCTGATGCTGCTCATGCGGTTCCGTCCGGAGGGCCTGGTCGCCGACCGCAGGAAGCAGCTCGAATTCCACGAGACCGGACAGCTCGACGTACCGGAGGACAAGTCGCTGCCCGAGGGCGCGACCGGCGTCGCCAAGGCAGGGGCGTGACCGCCATGACCACCACCACGACCGCACCCACCAGCACCGCGGTGCTCGACGCCAGCGGCGTCACGATGCGCTTCGGCGGCCTGACCGCCGTCCGCGGCGTCGACCTCACCGTGAACACCGGGGAGATCGTCGGCCTCATCGGCCCCAACGGCGCCGGGAAGACGACCTTCTTCAACTGCCTGACCGGCCTGTACGTGCCGACCGAGGGCAAGGTCGCCTACAAGGGCTCCGTCCTGCCGCCCAAGCCGCACCTGGTCACCCAGGCCGGCATCGCCCGTACGTTCCAGAACATCCGGCTCTTCGCCAACATGACCGTTCTGGAGAACGTGCTCGTCGGACGGCACACCCGCACCAAGGAGGGCCTCTGGTCGGCGCTGCTGCGGCTGCCCGGCTTCAAGCGGGCCGAGCAGGAGTCGCGCGAACGGGCCATGGAACTCCTCGAGTTCACCGGCCTCGCCGCCAAGGCCGACCACCTGGCCCGCAACCTGCCCTACGGCGAGCAGCGCAAGCTGGAGATCGCCCGGGCGCTGGCGAGCGAGCCGGGCCTGCTCCTGCTGGACGAGCCGACCGCCGGCATGAACCCGCAGGAGACCCGGGCCGCCGAGGAACTGATCTTCGCGATCCGGGACAAGGGCATCGCCGTCCTCGTCATCGAGCACGACATCCGGTTCATCATGAACCTCTGCGACCGGGTCGCCGTGCTGGTCCAGGGCGAGAAGATCGTCGAGGGCCCCGCCGAGGTCGTCCAGGCCGACGAGCGCGTGATCGCCGCCTACCTCGGTGAGCCCTTCGAGGGCGCGCCGGGCAAGGAGGAGGCCGCGGAGGTCGAAGCCGCGGAGGCCGAGGCGCACAGCACCATGGAAGGGGACGACAAGTGACCGCTCTGCTGGAGGTCGAGGACCTCAGGGTCGCCTACGGCAAGATCGAGGCCGTCAAGGGCATCTCGTTCAAGGTGGACGCGGGCGAGGTCGTCACCCTCATCGGCACCAACGGCGCCGGCAAGACGACCACGCTGCGCACCCTGTCCGGGCTGCTGACGCCGGTCTCCGGCGACATCCGGTTCGACGGCAGGTCGCTGAAGAGGGTCCCCGCGCACAAGGTCGTCTCGCTGGGCCTCGCCCACTCCCCCGAGGGGCGGCACATCTTCCCCCGGATGACGATCGAGGACAACCTCCGGCTCGGTGCGTTCCTGCGCAACGACAAGGAGGGCATCGAGAAGGACATCCAGCGCGCCTACGACCTGTTCCCGATCCTCGGGGAGCGGCGCAAGCAGGCCGCGGGCACCCTCTCCGGCGGTGAGCAGCAGATGCTCGCCATGGGCAGGGCGCTGATGTCCCGGCCGAAGCTGCTCATGCTCGACGAACCCTCGATGGGCCTGTCGCCGATCATGATGCAGAAGATCATGGCCACCATCCAGGAGCTGAAGTCCCAGGGCACCACGATCCTGCTCATCGAGCAGAACGCCCAGGCGGCGCTCTCGCTGGCCGACCACGGCCACGTCATGGAGGTCGGCAAGATCGTGCTCTCCGGGTCCGGGCAGGACCTGCTGCACGACGAGTCGGTGCGCAAGGCGTACCTGGGCGAGGACTAGGACCTCGTGAACGGCTGACCGCCGCTTCCCCACCGGGGGAAGCGGCGGTCCTGTTCATGTCGTGAAGGACCGGCCGGGCTCAGCCCTTGGCGGCCTTCTTCTCCTCGGCGTCCTGGATGACGGCCTCGGCGACCTGCTGCATGGACATCCGGCGGTCCATGGAGGTCTTCTGGATCCAGCGGAACGCGGCGGGCTCGGTCAGGCCGTACTCCGTCTGGAGGATGGACTTGGCGCGGTCGACCAGCTTGCGGGTCTCCAGCCGCTGGGAGAGGTCGGCGACCTCCTTCTCCAGCTCCTTGAGCTGTGTGTACCGCGAGACGGCCATCTCGATCGCCGGGACGACGTCGCTCTTGCTGAAGGGCTTGACCAGGTAGGCCATGGCGCCGGCGTCCCGCGCCCGCTCGACCAGGTCGCGCTGGGAGAAGGCGGTGAGCATCAGCACCGGGGCGATGGACTCCTCGGTGATCTTCTCGGCCGCGGAGATGCCGTCGAGCTTGGGCATCTTCACGTCGAGGATCACGAGGTCCGGCCGGTGCTCGCGGGCCAGTTCCACGGCCTGCTCGCCGTCGCCGGCCTCGCCGACGACCGTGTAGCCCTCTTCCTCCAGCATTTCTTTGAGGTCGAGCCGGATCAGGGCCTCGTCCTCGGCGATGACGACTCGGGTCGTCAGCGGAGGCACGTGCGACTTGTCGTCGTCGGGCGCGTCTACGGGCTGGGGCGACTCGGCGGTCACGGGGGCTCCTTGTTCAGGGCAGGGGTACTGCTGACAAGAGCCTACCTAGCTACGGTAAGGTGGGGACACGGCGGGTAGCCGCCGACCTTCTTTTCGAAGGGCGCCCCGGTAGCCCAGCGGTAGAGGCAATGGTCTCAAACACCATCCAGCGTCGGTTCGAATCCGACCCGGGGTACTTTTCCTTAGACTTCAAGGTCACGCAAAAGCGGATGTCCACCCTTTGGTGAACATCCGCTTTCCTCATTTCCGCGGTGAACTTATCGCCTGCCGCGTTCCTCGCCGATGTGGTGCACGTGCACGAGATTGGTGGTGCCGGAGACACCGGGGGGCGAGCCGGCCGTGATCACCACGGTGTCCCCCTTTTCGCAGCGGCCGTATTTCGTGAGCAGTTCGTCGACCTGGTCGACCATGGCGTCGGTGGATTCCACCCGCGGGCCGAGGAAGGTCTCGACCCCCCAGGTCAGGCTGAGCTGCGAACGAGTGGCCGGGTCCGGGGTGAAGGCGAGCAGCGGGATCGGGGAGCGGTAGCGGGACAGGCGGCGGGCCGTGTCACCGGACTGGGTGAACGCGACCAGGAACCTCGCGCCCAGGAAGTCCCCCATCTCGGCCGCCGCGCGGGCCACGGCCCCGCCCTGGGTGCGGGGCTTGCTGCGCTCGGTCAGCGGCGGCAGGCCCTTGGCGAGGAGGTCCTCCTCGGCCGCCTCGACGATCTTCGCCATCGTCCGGACCGTCTCCACCGGGTACTTGCCCACGCTGGTCTCGCCGGACAGCATCACCGCGTCCGTGCCGTCGATCACCGCGTTGGCGACGTCGCTCGCCTCGGCCCGGGTGGGCCGGGAGTTCTCGATCATCGAGTCGAGCATCTGGGTGGCGACGATCACCGGCTTGGCGTTGCGCCGGGCCAGCTTGACCGCCCGCTTCTGGACGATCGGCACCTGCTCCAGCGGCATCTCCACGCCGAGGTCGCCGCGGGCCACCATGATGCCGTCGAAGGCGGCCACGATGTCCTCGATGTTCTCCACCGCCTGCGGCTTCTCGACCTTGGCGATCACCGGGAGGCGGCGGCCCTCCTCGTCCATGATGCGGTGCACGTCCTCGACGTCCCGGCCGCTGCGCACGAACGACAGCGCGATGACGTCGAAGCCGGTGCGCAGGGCCCAGCGCAGGTCCGCCTCGTCCTTCTCGGAGAGCGCGGGGACCGAGACGGCGACGCCGGGAAGGTTCAGCCCCTTGTGGTCGGAGACCATGCCCCCCTCGACGACCCGGGTGCGGACCCGGGGCCCGTCGACCCCGGTGACCTCCAGGGTGACCTTGCCGTCGTCGACGAGGATGCGCTCGCCGGGCGTGACGTCTCCGGGGAGCCCCTTGTACGTCGTCCCGCAGGACTGCCGGTCGCCCTCGGCGCCGTCCTCGGCGGTGATGGTGAAGGTGTCGCCGCGTTCGAGGAGAACCGGCCCTTCGGTGAAACGGCCGAGGCGGATCTTCGGGCCCTGGAGGTCGGCGAGGATCCCGACGCTGCGGCCGGTCTCGTCGGCGGCTTTGCGGACCCGCCGGTAACGCTCCTCGTGTTCGGCGTGGCCGCCGTGGCTGAGGTTGAATCGGGCCACGTCCATTCCCGCGTCGACCAGGGCTTTGATCTGGTCGTACGAGTCGGTGGCGGGCCCAAGGGTACAGACGATCTTTGCTCGGCGCATGAGGCGAGCCTAGGGCTTACCCGCGGGTAGACAATTGGCCGGGCGTGACGACTCAACAACCATCGCATGAAGGGGTGTTGACAAGCGCCGAATTGTGCGCCAGGGCGCTCTGATGAGCAATTCCGCAACTCCTTTCCCGGACGCGCCCTTTCCCCGCGGAATTTCCTACAGCCGGGGCGGCGCCATGGTGAAGCGCGCGTCGACCGCGGCGAACACCTCTTGGCGCTGCGGTTCCAGGTCGAGCGACGGGGCCGTCTCCGCCGCGCCCGCGAGGGCATGGGCCGCTGCCCGGGTGCGCCCCGGAGCCGCCGGGAAGACCGGCACCGCGGGCCCTTCCGCGCCGATGTCGGCGAGTTCGACCAGGGCCGCGAGGGTGGTGTCCAGCGCCTCGGCGTACTCGCGGGCGCGCTGCACCGCCTCCCGGACCGCCTGCCTGCGGGCCTCCCGGTAGGCGGGCGAGTCCCGGCGCAGGGACCACCAGGGGCCGTCGACCCGGGTCAGCTCCAGGTCGGCCAGCCGCGTGGTCAGGTCACCGAGCGCGGTGAAGTCCGACAGCTCGGCGGTGACCCGGACGCTCCCGTGGTAGGTGCGGACGCGCTCGCCCCTGCCGTGCCCGGCGAGTTCCGGCGTGAGGGAGAAGGCGCCGGTCTCCAGCCGTTCCACCGCGTCCCCGCAGGACTTCACCAGGTCCAGGACGGCCGCGTTGCGGCGGGTCAGGTCCCCCAGGGCGGCGCGCCGGTCACGGCCGCGGACGCTGACGGTGATGCCGATCCGGGCGACCTCCGGATCGACCTCGAGACGGGCCTCCCCGCGCACGGCGATGCGCGGGGCCTCGGGGGTCCCGTAGGGGACGGCGGGCCGGGCTTCGGCGTCAGGGGTCGTCATACGCCCACTGTGCCAGCCCCGGTCCGTGACCGACCCCGCGATGCCAGGCCGGGGAGTCCGGACCGGCCGCGGTCACCAGATCGCAACCTCGCGGGCCTGTTGCCGTCCGTCATGCACGGGTCAGAATCTACGCGCGTCCGTCTACGCGCGTCATCGAAACGCCGTCATCGAGCGCCGTCATCGACCGTGGCACCGAGGAGAGCACGACATGCCGTTGAACCGCCGGAAGTTCCTGAAGAAGTCCGCCGCGACCGGAGCCGGGGTGGCCGTCGCCGGCGCCGCGGCGGCCCCGGCGACGGCCGCGGAGACGGCGAAGGGCCCCGGGCCGGCCAAGCGGTACTCGTTCACCGTGATGGGCACCACCGACCTGCACGGCAACATCTTCAACTGGGACTACTTCAAGGACACCGAGTACACCGACGCCAAGGGCAACGCCAAGGGACTGGCGCGGATCGCCACCCTCGTGGAACAGGTCCGCGAGGAGAAGGGCCGCCGCAACACCCTGCTGCTCGACGCCGGTGACACGATCCAGGGCACCCCGCTGACGTACTACTACGCCAAGGTCGACCCGATCACCGCCGAGGGCGGCCCGGTGCACCCGATGGCACAGGCGATGAACGCCATCGGCTACGACGCCGTGGCGCTCGGCAACCACGAGTTCAACTACGGCATCGAGACCCTGCGCGCGTTCGAGGAGCAGTGCGACTTCCCGCTGCTCGGCGCGAACGCCGTGGACGCGAAGACCCTGCGGCCGGCCTTCCCGCCGTACTTCATGAAGACGTTCAAGGTGCCGGGCCTGCCGCCGGTCAAGGTCGCCGTGCTCGGCCTGACCAACCCGGGCATCGCGATCTGGGACAAGGCGTACGTCCAGGGCAAGCTGGCCTTCCCCGGTCTGGTGGAGCAGGCCGCGAAGTGGGTGCCGAAGCTGCGCTCGATGGGCGCGGACGTGGTCGTGGTCTCCGCGCACAGCGGCTCCTCCGGCACCTCCTCCTGGGGCGACCAGCTGCCGTACGTGGAGAACGCCGCCGCCGACGTGGCGAGGCAGGTGCCGGGCATCGACGCGATCCTCGTCGGCCACGCACACGTGGAGATCGAGGAACTGCTCGTCACCAACGAGAAGACCGGCAGGACCGTCGTGCTGTCCGAGCCGCTGTGCTACGCCGAGCGGCTCACCCTGTTCGACTTCGAGCTGGTCTTCCGCAAGGGCCGCTGGCACGTCGAGTCGGTCAGGGCCTCGCTGCGCAACTCCAACACCGTCGAGGACCACCCGTACATCGGCAGGCTGCTCGACGACGAGCACGCCAAGGTGGTCGCGTACGTCAACCAGGTCGTCGGCACCGCCACCGAGACCCTGACGACGGTCGACGCCCGCTACCGGGACGCCCCCATCATCGACCTGATCACCAAGGTCCAGGAGGACGTGGTCAGGGCCGCCCTGGCGGGCACCGAGCACGCCGCGCTGCCGGTGCTCGCGCAGGCCTCGCCGTTCTCCCGCACCAGCGAGATCCCGGCGGGCGACGTCACCATCCGCGACCTGTCCGGCCTCTACGTCTACGACAACACGCTGGTCGCCAAGCTGATGACGGGTGCCCAGCTGCGGGCCTACCTGGAGTACTCGGCGGAGTACTTCGTCCGGACGGCCGCCGGCGCGCCGGTCGACGTGGACAAACTGACCAACGCGGGCGGCCGCCCCGACTACAACTACGACTACGTCTCGGGCCTGACCTACGACATCGACATCGCCCAGCCGGCCGGTTCCCGCATCAGGAACCTCCGCCACGGCGGTGCCCCGCTGGACGACGCGCAGCGGTTCGTGCTCGCCGTCAACAACTACCGCGCCAACGGCGGCGGCGCCTTCCCGCACGTCGCCTCCGCGCCGGAGCTGTGGGCGGAGTCGACGGAGATCCGCACCCGGATCGCCGAGTGGGTGACGGCCAAGGGCGTGCTCGACCCGAAGGACTTCGCGTCGGAGGACTGGAAGCTGACCCGGGACGGCACACCGGTGTTCTAGAACCCCTCCGAGCGGGAGGGGCCCCGGATCCCGTCCGCGGAAGGGGTCAGCGCCTTCGGGCGCCGCGTGGACGGGACCCGGGGCTGTCGCTGTCGCAGGCCGAACGTGGTGAACGCGGTGCGGTCCGGCAGCGGATAGGGCTCCTCACCGGTGAGCGAGTTCAGGATCGAGGCGCTGCGCCAGGCGGCGAGGCCCAGGTCCGGGGTGCCGACGCCGTGCGCGTACAGCCCGGCGTTCTGCACGTACACGGAACCGGTGACCGCCGGGTCGAGGACCAGCCGGAACTCCTCGTCCACGCACGGGCGTTCCCGGCTGTCGCGGCGCAGGTACGGGTCGAGTGCGGCGAGGAGCCGGTCCGGCGGGCGCTCCCGGTAGCCGGTGGCGAGGACCACGGCGTCGGTGGTGAGCCGGGAACGGGTGCCCTGCTGGACGTGCTCCAGGTGCAGCTCGACCTGCCGGGTGGCGGTCCGGCCCGCGGTGCGGACGCGGACCCCCGGGGTGAGGACGGCGTCGGGCCAGCCGCCGTGCAGGGTGCGGCGGTACAGCTCGTCGTGGACGGCGGCGATGGTGCCGGCGTCGATGCCCTTGTGCAGCTGCCACTGGGCGGGCACCAGCGCCTCGCGCACCGGTTCGGCCAGGGCGTGGAAGTAGCGGGCGTAGTCGGGGGTGAAGTGCTCCAGGCCGAGCTTGGAGTACTCCATCGGCGCGAACGCCTCGCTGCGGCCGAGCCAGTGCAGCCGCTCCCGGCCGGCCGGGCGGTGACGCAGCAGGTCGAGGAAGATCTCGGCGCCCGACTGCCCGGTGCCGATGACGGTGACGTGCCCCGCGGCAAGGAGGGCCGCACGGTGGCCGAGGTAGTCGGCGGCGTGCACCACGGGCGCGCCGGGCCGGCCGACGAGGGGCCGCAGCGGGCCGGGGACGTGCGGCTCGCCGCCGATGCCGAGCACGACGTTGCGGGTGTACGTCCGGCCCAGGGCCTCGGCCTCCCCGTCCGCGTCGAGCCGGGTGAAGTCGACCTCGAAGACGTCGCGCCGCGGATTCCAGCGGACGGCGTCGACCTGGTGGCCGAAGCGCAGCCCGGGCAGGTTCGCGCAGACCCAGCGGCAGTAGGCGTCGTACTCGGCGCGCCGGACGTGGAAGCGTTCGGCGAAGTAGAAGGGGAAGAGCCGGTCGCGGGCCTTGAGGTAGTTGAGGAAGGACCAGGGGCTGGCGGGGTCGGCGAGGGTCACCAGGTCGGCGAGGAACGACACCTGGACGGTGGCGTCGTCGAGGAGCAGGCCCGGGTGCCAGCCGAAGGCGGGGCGCTGCTCGTAGAAGACGGTGTCGAGCCCGGTGAGCGGGTGGGCGAGGGCGGCGAGGGAGAGGTTGAACGGTCCGACGCCGATGCCGACCAGGTCGCGCGGGGCTTCGGGGTGCCGGGTGCGGGGATCGTGCGGGGTGGGCGCCGGGGTCATCGTGGGGTGTGTCCTTCCACCAGTTCCAGGAGCGCGGCCAGGTCCTCGGGCCGGGCGTGCGGATTGAGCAGGGTGGCCTTCAGCCACAGCCGGCCGTCGGGGCGGGCGCGGCCGAGGACGGCACGTCCGCCGGCGAGCAGGGTGCGGCGTACGGCGGCCACGGCGTCGTCTGCGGCCCCGGCGGGCCGGAACAGGACCGTGCTGATCGCGGGCCGGCCGTACAGCTCGAACCGGGGGTGCGCGGCGATCAGGGCGGCGAACTCCCGGGCGAGGCCGCAGACGCGGTCGACGAGCGCGCCGAGCCCCGTGCGGCCGAGGGTGCTGAGGGTGACGGCGATCTTCAGCACGTCGGGGCGGCGGGTGGTGCGCGGGGAGCGGCCGAGCAGGTCGGGCAGGCCGGCCCGGGTGTCGTCGTCGGCGTTGAGGTAGTCGGCGCGCTGGTGCAGGGCGGTGAGATCGCGGGCGTCGCGCACCGCGAGCAGTCCGGCGGCGACCGGCTGCCAGCCGAGCTTGTGCAGGTCCAGGGTGACGGTGTCGGCGGCGTCGAGTCCGGCGAGCCGGCCGCGGTACCGGTCGCTGAACAGGAGCCCGCCCCCGTAGGCGGCGTCGACGTGCAGCCGGGCGCCGTGGGCCCGGCAGCGGCCGGCGATCTCGGGCAGCGGGTCGATCCGGCCGGTGTCGGTGGTGCCGGCGGTGGCGGCGACGAGCAGCGGGCCGGGAGTCGCGGACAGGGCGGCGTCCAGGGCGGCCGGGTCGAGGACACCGGCCGGACCGTGGACGACGACGGGTTCCGGCAGGCCGAGCAGCCAGGCGGCGCGGGTGAGGGAGTGGTGTGCGCCCGCACCCGCCACCAGCCGTGTCCGCCCGCCGTGTGCCTCCCGGGCGAGCAGCAGCGCGAGCTGGTTGGACTCGGTGCCGCCGGTGGTGACCAGGCAGTCGGGAGCGGGGGCGCGCGGGTAGACCTCGGCGGCCAGGGCGCTCGTCACCAGCGCCTCCAGCGCGGACGCCGACGGGGCCTGGTCCCAGGAGTCCAGGGACGGGTTGAGCGCGCTCGCGGCGAGGTCGGCGGCGGTGGCGACGGCGAGCGGCGGGCAGTGCAGGTGGGCGGCGCAGAGCGGGTCGGCGGGATCGGCGGCGCCCTCGGCGAGGGCCTGGACGAGCCGCCGCAGGGCGTCCGGGTCGCCCTCCTGCGGGAGGACGTCACCCACCGCGGCCCGCATCCGTGCGGCCACCGCCGCGGGCCCGCCGCCGGGCAGCGGGCCGCCCCTCGCCCGGCCGCCGGCCGCCAGCGCGTCGAGGACCGTGCCGAGCAACGGCCGGAGCGCGCCGGGGCCTTCGGGTCCGGCGGCGAGGGACGGCATGCTCATGCGGTCAGCTTGGCGCCGGGTGCGGCGCCGCGCCCGGGAAGCAGGGCATCAGCACCCGAACGGGGGTACCGGCGGATACGGGGTCCCGCACGTGTGCCACGTGGTCGTGGCGCCGGGCGAGGAGCCGTCCGACGGGGGCACGGCCGATGCCGCCGGTGGCCGCGGAGACCGGCCCGTGCCCCTTCCGTCCGCTGGTCCTACGCCTGGGGCGCGGCCGCTTCCCGGACGCGCAACGCGCGGGCCAAGTCGTCGAGTTGGTCGACGAGTTTGCGGCGCAGGGCGGGGATCGGGTCGGCGTCGCGCAGGCACTGCTCGCCGAGGGCGAGCGTCTCGGCGTCGACGGCGTGCGCGGGGAACGCCCAGCGGCCGGCGGCATCGGCGATGGCGGGCCCGCGCCGGGCGGCGACGGCGACGGCGTCGGGGTAGAAGCGGGGCACGTACTCGCGGACGAGGTCGGCCTGTTCCGGCTGCCAGAAGCCCTGCGCGGTGGCGGTGAAGAGGTAGTTGGAGAGGTCGTCGCCGGAGAACATCGCCTCCCAGGCGCGCTGCTTGGCCTCCGGGTCGGGCAGTGCGGCCCGGCAGCGGGCGGCGCCCTCCTGGCCGGCGGCGCTGGGGTCACGGTCCAGTTCGGCGGCGATGGCCGCTTCGTCGGTGTCACCGAGCACGGCGAGCCGGCCCAGGATGCGCCAGCGCAGCTCGGGGTCGAGTTCGGGGCCGCCGGGCACGGTGCCGTCGGCGAGCCAGGCGGCGATGGCGTGCGGGTGGGCGGCGGTGTCGATGAAGTGCCGTACGGCGATCAGGCGCAGGCCGGGGTGGTCCCCGTCCTCGGTGCGGCGCAGCAGGTCCCGGCAGAGGTCGGCGAGGGTGGCCAGGGCCTGCGGGCGGGCCTCGGGGGCCAGGTAGCGGTCGGCGATCTGCCCGGTCGCGAAGCCGAGGACGCCCTGGACGAGGGCGAGGTCGGTCTCGTGCGGGAGGTGGGCGCGGGCGGCCTCCAGGTAGGCGGCGGCCGGGAGCTCGCCGTCGCGGACGGCGTCCCGCAGCGCGTTCCACACCACCGCGCGGGAGAGCGGTTCGGGCAGCCCGGACAGGTGGGTGCGGACCGCCTCGAACGACTCGGGGTCGAAGCGGACCTTGGCGTAGGTGAGGTCGCCGTCGTTGGGCAGCAGCAGGGCGGGCCGCTTGCCGATGGGCTGCGCGGCGGTCTGCGGGACGTCGAGCTCCAGGCGTTCGCGCAGGGTGAGGCGGCCCTCGTCGGTGAGGTCCAGGTCGTACAGGCCGACGGCGATGCGGTGCGGGCGGCTGCCCGCGTGGCCGACGGTGAGGGTGCAGGTGCCGTCGGGGGCGGGGGCGACGCGCGGGGTGAGGGTGTCGACGCCGGTGGTGCGCAGCCAGGCGTCCGCCCAGGCGGGCACGTCCCGTTCGGTGGCGGAGGCGAGGGAGTCGATGAAGTCGGCGAGGGTGGCGTTGCCGAACCGGTGCCGGGCGAAGTGGGTGTTGATGCCGGCGAGGAAGTCCTTCTCGCCGAGCCAGGTGACGAGCTGGCGCAGCGCGGAGGCGCCCTTGGCGTAGGAGATGCCGTCGAAGTTGAGCAGCGCGGAGGCGGTGTCCTCGACGGCCTCGGGGGCGACGGGGTGGGTGGAGGGGCGCTGGTCGGCGTCGTAGCCCCAGGCCTTGCGGACGACGCCGAAGTCGGTCCAGGTGTCGGTGAAGCGGGTCGCCTCGATGAGGGTCTGGTAGCCCATGTACTCGGCGAAGGACTCGTTCAGCCAGATGTCGTCCCACCACTTGAGGGTGACGAGGTCGCCGAACCACATGTGGGCCATCTCGTGGGCGATGACCATCGCGCGGGTCTGCCGCTCGGTGTCGGTGACGGCGGAGCGGTAGACGAACTCGTCGCGGAAGGTGACCAGGCCCGGGTTCTCCATCGCGCCCGCGTTGAACTCGGGGACGAAGGCCTGGTCGTAGGAGTCGAAGGGGTACGGCTCCTCGAACTTCTCGTGGTAGCGGTCGTAGCACTGCCGGGTGATCTCGAGGATCTCCTCGGCGTCCGCGTCCAGGTGGGGAGCGAGGGAGCGGCGGCAGTGGATGCCGAAGGGCAGGCCGCGGTGCTCGGTGCGCACCGAGTGCCAGGGTCCGGCCGCGACGGCGACGAGGTAGGTGGAGATCAGCGGGGTCGGGGCCGCCTGCCACACGCCGTCGCCGGTGTGCTCGGTGACGCCGTTGGCGAGGACGGTCCAGCCCTCGGGGGCCTTCACCGACAGCTCGAAGACGGACTTGAGGTCGGGCTGGTCGAAGGCGGCGTAGACGCGCTGGACGTCGTCCAGGAACAGCTGGGTGTAGACGTAGGTCTCGCCGTCGGTCGGGTCGGTGAAGCGGTGCATGCCCTCGCCGGTGCGGGAGTAGCGCATCACCGCGTCCACCCGCAGCTCGTGCGCGCCGGCCGTGAGGTTCTCCAGGGGCAGGCGGTTGCCGTCCAGGGTGTCCGGGTCGAGGGGCTGTCCGTCGAGGGTGACGGAGCGCAGCTCGGCGGGCTTGAGCTCGACGAAGGTGTCCGCGTCCGTGCGGGCGGTGAACCGGATGACGGTACGGGAGTCGAAGGTCTCGTCCCCGGTCGTCAGATCGAGGTCGATCGTGTACCGGTGGACGTCGAGGAGCTGGGCACGGGTCTGCGCTTCGTCGCGCGTGAGTACGGACATGGAGCACATGCTGCCTGATGGCACCGGTACGGGACAGAGGCGGTGGGGTGGGTACGGGAGCGGAGCGCACCCCGGCCGGGGCACGTCCCGCGCCGTGGTGGGCGCGCGCGGACGGCGCCGGCCGGGAGCCGGGTGAGGCGCCTGGCCGCCGCCGGCGGCGCGCCCCGGCCGGGGGCCGGGCGGGCCGGCGGGTTCTCCGGGGCGTACGGCGGGTCCTCGCGGCCGCCGACGACGGCGGTCCCGGCCTCGGACTGCGTGCGGCTCGCCGGCCCGGCTCAGCCGCCGGCCGGGGACTGGCCGTTCACGGTGTCGTCGGCGATGCGCTCGTGGTGGCGGATCACCTCGGCGATGATGAAGTTGAGCAACTTCTCGGCGAACGCGGGGTCCAGCTTCGCGCTCTCCGCGAGCGACCGCAGCCGGGCGATCTGCCGCGCCTCGCGCGCGGGGTCGGCGGGCGGCAGCTGGTGCGCGGCCTTGAGCCGGCCCACCTGCTGGGTGCACTTGAAGCGCTCGGCGAGCATGTGGACGACGGCCGCGTCGATGTTGTCGATGCTGTCCCGGAGCCGGGCGAGCTCGTCGAGGACGGCCGGGTCGACGTCGCCGGTACTGGTGTTGCTGGTGCTCATGGGGGTCCACCCTACGGGGCGGCACCCCGGCCGATCACCCGCCGATCGCCCACCGGTCACCCGCCGATCGGCTTGTGGAAGGAGACGTCCGCGTGGCCTCCGGGGACGCCCGGAGTACGCCCCGTCTCACGGAAGCCCAGCTTCCGGTAGAACCCGGGGGCCTGGAAGGTGTACGTCGAGACGGTCATGTCGGTGCAGCCGCGCCGGACGCCCTCCTCCTCGGCGGCCCGCATCAGCCGGCTCCCCCACCCGGCACCGCGCAGGTCCTCGCGCACCCACAGCAGGTGGACGGCGCAGAGCCCGCCCCAGACGTACCCGGTGAGTCCGCCGGCCGGCTCACCGGTGGCGTCCTCGACGCGGATGCTGAACTCCTCGGGGGTGCCCGCTCCGCAGGCCGTGCCGTTGAAGGCGGTGAGCTGCTCGTCGAGGAACCTCTCCAGGGCGTCGTCCTGCCCGCCGGTCCGCAAGGAGAGCCGGCCGGCGGTGCCGGGCCGACCGGGACGGCAGCCGGGCGGGCCGGAGGGGCCGGGGTGCTGCTGTTCGGCGGTCACGGCCCGGATTCTGTCAGGGGCCCGGAGCGGGACCGAACGGTTTCCGACAGGTCCGAGGGGGCCGGGAGGCGGGCCGGGGCGCGCCGGAGGGCGGCCCGGGGGAGGCGTGCCGGAGGGCGGCCCGGCGGCGGCCAGCGGGCGGAAGGCGGAAGGCCGCCCGGCGGGCGTCCCCCGCCGGGCGGCCTCCCGGGCGGACGGAGCACGGCGGAGCCGCACCCGGTGGGGGCGGCTCCGCCGTACCGTCTCGCGCGGCGCCGGCTACAGCGCCGACGCGGCCTTGGCTATGTCCTTGGCGAAGGTGCTGACCTCGGTGTAGACACCGGGAACGCCGGAGCGGGCGCAGCCGTCGCCCCAGCTGACGATGCCGACCTGGATCCACTTGCCCGCGTCGTCCTTGCGGAACATCGGGCCGCCCGAGTCGCCCTGGCAGGTGTCGATGCCGCCGCTGGCGTAGCCGGCGCACAGCTCCTGCTTGGGCACCAGCCGGTTGCCGTAGTGCCACTTGCACGCGCGGTCGCTGACGAACGGCACGTTGGCCTTCTGCAGCTTCGTCGTGCCGGTGCCGGCGCCCTCCCGGACGTCGCCCCAGCCCGCGATCGTGAAGGTGCCGCGGTTGTACTTCGCCGTGGTGGCGATCTTCAGCGTGGGCCGGTCGATCGGCTTGGCGAGCTTGATCAGCGCCCAGTCCTTGCCGACGCCGTCGTAGCCGGGCGCCACCTTGACCTTGGTCGACTTGACCTTGATCGCGCCGGAGGAGTTCAGGTCGGCGACACCCGCGGTGACGGTGATGCGGGTGTTGTTGCCGGAGCCGTCCATGCAGTGGGCGGCGGTGAGGACGATGTCCTTCTTGTAGAGCGCCCCGCCGCAGCCCATGGAGAGGTGCACCATGAAGGGGAACTCGTTCTGCGCGGCGGGCTTTCCGCCGATGACGCGCGCGTCGGCGGCGTGCGCGGCGCTGACCGGCTGGAGGCTGGCGACCGCCAGGGCGACGGCTCCGGCCGCGGCCGCCTTCTTCGCCAGCGCCAGGCCGCCTCTCTTGGCGGCGATGGTCGTGGTATGGGTCAACGTACGTCCTTTCGTGGGGGGTTGGGCGGCTCGCAGTATGTGATCAGACGGCGTCCATGACAAGGACGGATCTCACGTCCCCCGGAAGGAACCCCTCGGGCGAAAATCCGCTCCCCTGCTCGTAGAGTGGAAACCGGGTTCGAGGCGTCCTGGGGGTCGGCGTGGCCAACGGCGGACCGGTCGAGCACGGCTACCCGCACCTGGAGACGGTGCGGGCCGCCGTCACCGCGCTGTACCGGCGCCTGTCCCACGACACCGTGCGCACCTTCGCGGCCAGCGTGGCCCCGGCCGACGTGGCCTTCTGCGACACGGACGACCTGTACCTCGGCGCCCAGCGGGTGGCCCGCGAACTGGTGCGGCACTACCGGCTGCCGGACGCCCGGCTCGTCGTGAGCTTCCGTGAGATGCCGCACGCCGCGAGCGTCGAACTCGCCGCGGGCCCCGAGTACTTCGTGGAGCTGAACGACCGCTTCCGCACCCATCGGCGGGACATCGGCGCCGCCCTCGCCCACGAGGTGACGCACGTCTATCTGCACCGGCTGGGCCTGGCGTTCCCCGGGACCCGCGACAACGAGGTCCTGACGGACACCACGACGGCCTACCTGGGGGCGGGCTGGCTGCTGCTGGACGCCTACCGGGAGGACGCGGTGTCCAGCCAGAAGCTCGGCTATCTGACCCCCGAGGAGTTCGGGTACGTGCTCGCCAAGCGCGCGCTGGTCTTCGGCGAGGACCCGTCGGTCTGGTTCACCAGTCCGCAGGCGTACACGGCGTACACCGAGGGCCTGGCCCTGGCCCGCCGGGACGGGCAGCAGCCGCCGCTGACGGCGGCCGGCTGGGCGGGCCGCCGCCGCTACGCCCGCGACCGGCGGCACGCCCAGGACACGCGGACCGTCGTCACCGCGCCGGACACGCCCTACACGTTCACGGCCGACGCCCTGGGCCCGCTGCGGGTGTCGTTCCCCTGTCCGACGTGCCACCAGCGGATCAGGGTGCCGGTGCGCGGGCGGGTGCGGGCGAGGTGCGCGCTGTGCCGGACGGTGCTGGAGTGCGACACGTAGGGGCCGGGTTCAGCGGGGTGCCGGGCCGCGGCCCTGGAACCCGCCGTCAGCGGGGAGCAGTCCGAGCGGCTGCCGTGACCGGCAGGACGCCCGCGGCGCGGGCCGCCGCCAGCCAGGCCGGGAACTCGCCCACCAGCCGGTCGTACAGCTCGGCGTCGGAGACCTTCGAGGGGTCCTCGCCCGCCGGGAAGAACCCGGCGTTGTCCACCACCCGCCGGCCGGGCACCGGCAGCTCGTCGAGCCTGCGCAGGAAGTCGAACTGCCGGCTGTCCGGGTCGCCGAAGCCGATGAACTGCCAGAACAGCGGGAGCCGGGACGCCTTGCACAGGTACCGTTCGGCGGCGGGCTTGTCGGCCGGGCCGCCGTCGGTCTGGAAGACGACCAGGGCGGGGTCGGTGGCGCCGCTGTCGAGGTAGTGGTCGATGACGGCGTCCATCGCCAGGTGGTAGGCGGTCCTGCCCATGTGCCCGAGCCCGGCCGCGATCCGCTCGATCCGCCCCCGGTGGCCGGCGAGCGCGATGTCGGTGACGGCGTCGATCCCGGTGGAGAAGAAGACCACCGGCACCCGGCCGTCGTCGTCGAGGTGGGCGGAGAGCCCGAGCACCCGGTCGGCGAGCGCCTGCACACTGCCGTCCCTGTAGTACGGCCGCATGGACCCGGAGTGGTCGACCACCAGGTAGACGGCGGCACGCTGCCCGTCCAGCCCGTGCTGCGCGAGCGACACCCCGGCGCTCTTGTAGAGGTTCACCAGCGCGGGAGCGGTCTCCCGCACCGTGTCGAGGCTGATCGCCGCCATACCGTCTCCCCCTTGATCGCCGCGCTCCCGGCCGCCGAGCGTACGGCACCCTGAGGCCCGGGGCCCCGCCGTCCCCGCCCCTCCACGGCATTCGTTATTTTGTTCGCCGCCGACCCCACCGGCTCGACCGTCACCAGCCCTATCGAGGAGCCGGCCCTGAAACCCGAGTCCACCCCCACGACCTGCCGCCGCCTCACCTCCCGGCAGGGCCGCTTCGGCGGCCTCCCGGCGGGCGGCGCGGTGACCGCGGCGTACGCGATCGCGCCCCGGGGCCCGCGCCGGGCCCCGCGCCACGCCGCCGCCTGCGCCGGGCCGCCGGCGCTGCGCCTGCCGCCGGCTCACGGAAGGGCGTCCCAGCCGGCCGGCGGGACGGTGTGACATGAAGAGAACCGGTTGTCTTCTCCTCGCGGCCGTGCCCGTGCTCGTCACGGCGGCGGCCGCCCTCCTCTTCCCGGCCGGCTCCTCCGAGGTGCCCGGGGAGCGGGCCGCCGCCTCCCAGCAGGCCAGGGAGGACGCCAAGGCGAAGGCCGAACGGGCCGCGGCGGCCGAACGCGCCGCCGACGACAAGGTGATCGCGGGCCTGCCGCCCGGCCTCGCCGCCCCCGGCGAGCGGGAGCTGGCGCACCGGATCCTGGCCACGTCCACGGCCTCCACGCTGGACTGGCGCGCCTCCTACGGCTCCATCGAGGACCACGGCGACGGCCGGGGCTACACCGCGGGCATCGCCGGGTTCTGCACCGGCACCCACGATCTGCTCGCCCTGGTGGAGCGCTACACCGAGGACCACCCGGACAACGGCCTCGCCCGCTATCTGCCCGCCCTGCGCGCGGTCGACGGCACGGACTCGCACGAGGGCCTGGACCCCGGCTTCACCGAGGCATGGAAGGCCGAGGCGGAGGTGCCCGCCTTCCAGCGGGCCCAGGAGGAGGAGCGCGACCGCGTCTACTTCGACCCGGCGGTGCGGCTCGCCAAGCTGGACGGCCTCGGCACGCTCGGCCAGTTCGTCTACTACGACGCGATGGTCTTCCACGGGCCCGACACCGGCCCGGAGGGGTTCTACGGCATGCGCGAGCTCGCGCTGGACGAGGCCGCCACCCCCGCCACGGGCGGCGACGAGACGGCGTACCTGGACGCCTTCCTCGACATCCGCCGCGACGCCATGCTCGCCAGGAAGGCGACCGCGGACACCTCCCGCATCGACACCGCGCAGCGCCGCTGGCTGAACGCGGGCAACCTGGAGCTGAACACCCCGCTGGAGTGGTCGATGTACGGGGAGACGTACAAGGTGCCGTAGGGCTGCGGGCCGTGGGCGCCGCGGGAAAGGCGGCGGCGCCTGCCCGGTCGTCCGGTCGGGGACAAGGGGCAGGCGCCGTCTGTGTTCCGTACGCCTTTGTACGGGACGTGTGCGGGTGACCCTCGGGTCACCGTCGTGGCCGTCAGACCGTCAGCGCGCGGTCCGTCGGGCGGATCGGGGCCGGCAGCTCGCTGGCACCGGTCAGGAAGCGGTCCACGCCGCGGGCGGCCGAGCGGCCCTCGGCGATCGCCCACACGATGAGCGACTGGCCGCGGCCCGCGTCACCGGCGACGAAGACACCGGGCACGTTCGTCTGGAAGTCGGCGTCACGGGCGATGTTACCCCGCTCGTCGAGTTCCAGCCCGAACTGCTCGACCAGGCCGTTCTCCCGGTCGGTGCCGGTGAAGCCCATCGCCAGGGTGACCAGCTGGGCGGGGATCTTGCGCTCCGTGCCCGGCTTCTGGGTCAGCTTGCCGTCGACGAACTCCACCTCGACCAGGTGCAGCCACTGGACGTTGCCGTCCTCGTCGCCCTCGAAGTGGGTGGTGGAGACGGAGTAGACCCGCTCGCCGCCCTCCTCGTGGGCGCTGGTGACCTTGTACAGCATCGGGAAGGTCGGCCACGGCTGGTGCGGCGCGCGGTCCTCGCCCGGCTTCGGCATGATCTCCAGCTGCGTCACCGAGGCCGCGCCCTGGCGGTGGGCGGTGCCCACGCAGTCCGCGCCGGTGTCGCCGCCGCCGATGACCACGACGTGCTTGCCCTCGGCCGTGATGGGGGGCGCCACGAAGTCGCCCTCCTGCACCTTGTTGGCCAGCGGCAGGTACTCCATGGCCTGGTGGATGCCCTTGAGCTCGCGGCCCGGCACCGGCAGGTCGCGCGCGGTCGTCGCGCCGACCGCCAGGACCACCGCGTCGTACCGCTTCTTCAGGTCCGTCGCCTTCAGGTCTCGGCCGATCTCGACGCCGGTGCGGAAGCGGGTGCCCTCCGCGCGCATCTGCTCGATACGGCGGTTGATGTGCCGCTTCTCCATCTTGAACTCGGGGATGCCGTAACGGAGGAGGCCCCCGATGCGGTCCGCGCGCTCGTAGACGGCGACCGTGTGCCCGGCCCGGGTCAGCTGCTGGGCGGCGGCGAGGCCGGCCGGGCCCGAGCCGACGACGGCGACGGTCTTGCCCGACAGGCGCTCCGGGATCTGCGGGGCGACGTCCCCGGTCTCCCACGCCTTGTCGATGATCGACACCTCGACGTTCTTGATGGTGACCGGCGGCTGGTTGATGCCGAGCACACACGCCGACTCGCAGGGAGCCGGGCACAGCCGGCCGGTGAACTCCGGGAAGTTGTTGGTGGCGTGCAGGCGCTCCTGCGCGGCCGACCAGTCCTCGCGGTAGGCGTAGTCGTTCCACTCGGGGATCAGGTTCCCCAGCGGACAGCCGTTGTGGCAGAAGGGGATGCCGCAGTCCATGCAGCGGCTGGCCTGCTTGCTGATGATCGGCAGCAGCGAGCCGGGGACGTAGACCTCGTTCCAGTCCCGGACGCGCTCCTCGACGGGGCGGGACCTGGCGACCTCGCGGCCGTGGTTCAGAAAGCCCTTCGGGTCAGCCATTGATCGCCGCCTCCATCATCTTCTCGGTGATCTCGGACTCGGGGAGACCGGCTCGCTCGGCGGCGTCCTTGGCGGCGAGCACTGCCTTGTACGTACGGGGGATGATCTTGCTGAAGCGCTCGGCGGCGGAGTCCCAGTCCGCGAGCAGCTTCTCGGCGACGGTCGAGCCCGTCTCCTCGTGGTGGCGGCGCACCACGTCGTGCAGCCACTGCCGGTCGGACTCGTCCAGCGCCTCGACGGAGTCCAGGTTGCCGGCGTTGACGTTGTCGCGGTCCAGGTCGATGACGTAGGCGACACCGCCGGACATGCCGGCCGCGAAGTTGCGGCCCGTCTCGCCGAGGACCACCGCGTGGCCGCCGGTCATGTACTCGCAGCCGTGGTCGCCCACGCCCTCGGAGACCACCAGCGCGCCGGAGTTGCGGACGCAGAAGCGCTCGCCGACCTTGCCGCGCAGGAACATCTCGCCGCCGGTGGCGCCGTAGCCGATGGTGTTGCCGGCGATGACGCTGTACTCGGCGAGGTGGTCGGCGCCGCGGTCCGGGCGGACCACGATGCGGCCGCCCGAGAGGCCCTTGCCGACGTAGTCGTTGGCGTCGCCCTCCAGGCGCAGCGTGACACCGCGCGGCACGAAGGCGCCGAAGGACTGGCCGGCGGAGCCGGTGAAGGTGATGTCGATGGTGTCGTCGGGCAGGCCCGCGCCGCCGAACCGCTTCGTCACCTCGTGGCCGAGCATGGTGCCGACCGTGCGGTTGATGTTGCGGATGGCGACCTGGGCGCGCACCGGCTGGGCCGCGCCGGCGTCGCTCGCGGCGAGCGCGTCGGCGGCCAGCTTGATCAGCTCGTTGTCCAGCGCCTTCTCCAGGCCGTGGTCCTGGGCGACCAGGGCGTGGCGGACCGCGCCCTCGGGCAGCTCGGGGACGTGGAACAGCGGCTCCAGGTCCAGGCCCTGCGCCTTCCAGTGGTCGACCGCGCGCTCGACGTCCAGCACCTCGGCGTGGCCGACGGCCTCCTCGATGGAGCGGAAGCCCAGCTCGGCCAGCAGCTCGCGGACCTCCTCGGCGATGAACCGGAAGAAGTTGACGACGTACTCGGCCTTGCCGGAGAAGCGGTCGCGCAGGACCGGGTTCTGGGTGGCGATGCCGACCGGGCAGGTGTCCAGGTGGCAGACGCGCATCATGACGCAGCCGGAGACGACGAGCGGCGCGGTCGCGAAACCGAACTCCTCGGCGCCGAGCAGCGCCGCGATGACCACGTCGCGGCCGGTCTTCAGCTGGCCGTCGGTCTGCACCACGATGCGGTCGCGCAGGCCGTTGAGCAGCAGGGTCTGCTGGGTCTCGGCGAGGCCCAGCTCCCAGGGGCCGCCCGCGTGCTTCAGCGAGGTGAGCGGGGAGGCACCGGTGCCGCCGTCGTGACCGGAGATCAGCACGACGTCCGCGTGCGCCTTGGACACACCCGCCGCGACCGTGCCGACGCCGACCTCGGAGACCAGCTTGACGTGAATGCGCGCCCGGGGGTTGGCATTCTTCAGGTCGTGGATCAGCTGGGCCAGGTCCTCGATCGAGTAGATGTCGTGGTGCGGCGGCGGCGAGATCAGGCCGACGCCCGGCGTCGAGTGACGGGTCCTGGCCACCCACGGGTAGACCTTGTGGCCGGGCAGCTGGCCGCCCTCGCCGGGCTTGGCGCCCTGGGCCATCTTGATCTGGATGTCGTCGGCGTTGACCAGGTACTCGGAGGTGACGCCGAAGCGGCCGGAGGCCACCTGCTTGATCGACGACCGGCGCGCCGGGTCGTACAGGCGCTCCGGGTCCTCGCCGCCCTCACCGGTGTTGGACTTGCCGCCCAGCTGGTTCATGGCGATGGCGAGGGTCTCGTGCGCCTCCTTGGAGATGGAGCCGTACGACATGGCACCCGTCGAGAAGCGCTTGACGATCTCGGAGACCGGCTCGACCTCCTCGACCGGGATCGGCTTGCGGTCCGACTTGAAGCCGAACAGGCCGCGCAGCGTCATCAGCCGCTCGGACTGCTCGTTCACGCGCTCGGTGTACTTCTTGAAGATGTCGTAGCGGCCGGAGCGCGTGGAGTGCTGGAGGCGGAAGACCGTCTCCGGGTCGAACAGGTGCGGCTCGCCCTCGCGGCGCCACTGGTACTCGCCGCCGATCTCCAGCGCGCGGTGCGCGGGAGCGATGCCGGAGGCCGGGTAGGCCTTGGCGTGGCGGGCGGCGACCTCCTTGGCGATGACGTCGATGCCGACGCCGCCGATCTTGGTGGCGGTGCCGTTGAAGTACTTCTCGACGAAGGCCTGGTCCAGGCCGACCGCCTCGAAGACCTGGGCGCCGCGGTAGGAGGCGACGGTCGAGATGCCCATCTTGGACATGACCTTCAGCACGCCCTTGCCGAGGGCGTGGATGAGGTTGCGGATGGCCTGCTCGGGCTCGATGCCCGGCAGGAAGGTGCCCGCGCGGACCAGGTCCTCGACGGACTCCATCGCCAGGTACGGGTTGACGGCGGCGGCGCCGTAGCCGATGAGGAGGGCGACGTGGTGGACCTCGCGGACGTCGCCGGCCTCGACCAGCAGGCCCACCTGGGTGCGCTGCTTGGTGCGGATGAGGTGGTGGTGGACGGCCGCGGTGAGCAGCAGCGACGGGATCGGCGCGTGCTCGGCGTCGGAGTGCCGGTCGGACAGGACGATCAGCCGGGCGCCGTTCTCGATGGCGGCGTCGGCCTCGGCGCAGATCTCCTCGATGCGCGCGGCGAGCGCGTCCCCGCCGCCGGAGACCCGGTAGAGGCCGGAGAGGGTCGCGGCCTTCATGCCGGGCATGTCGCCGTCGGCGTTGATGTGGATGAGCTTGGCCAGCTCGTCGTTGTCGATCACCGGGAAGGGCAGCACGACGCTGCGGCAGGACGCGGCGGTCGGCTCCAGCAGGTTGCCCTGCGGGCCCAGCGACGAGCGCAGGGAGGTGACCAGCTCCTCGCGGATCGCGTCCAGCGGCGGGTTGGTGACCTGCGCGAAGAGCTGGGTGAAGTAGTCGAAGAGCAGCCGGGGGCGCTCGGAGAGGGCGGCGATCGGCGAGTCGGTGCCCATCGAGCCGATCGGCTCGGCGCCGCTCTTGGCCATGGGGGCCAGGATGACGCGCAGCTCCTCCTCGGTGTAGCCGAAGGTCTGCTGGCGGCGGGTGACCGAGGCGTGGGTGTGCACGATGTGCTCACGCTCGGGCAGGTCGCCCAGCTCGATCTCGCCGGCCTCCAGCCACTCGGCGTACGGCGCCTCGGCGGCCAGCTGGGCCTTGATCTCGTCGTCCTCGATGATGCGGTGCTCGGCGGTGTCGACGAGGAACATCCTGCCGGGCTGGAGGCGGCCCTTGCGGACCACCTTGGCCGGGTCGATGTCGAGGACGCCGACCTCGGAGCCGAGGACGACGAGGCCGTCGTCGGTGACCCAGTAGCGGCCGGGGCGCAGCCCGTTGCGGTCGAGCACGGCGCCGACCTGGGTGCCGTCGGTGAAGGTGACGCAGGCCGGGCCGTCCCAGGGCTCCATCATCGTGGAGTGGTACTGGTAGAAGGCGCGCCGGGCCGGGTCCATGGAGTCGTGGTTCTCCCACGCCTCCGGGATCATCATCAGCACGGAGTGCGGCAGCGAACGGCCGCCGAGGTGGAGCAGCTCCAGCACCTCGTCGAAGGACGCGGAGTCGGAGGCGTCCGGGGTGCACACCGGGAAGATGCGGTCCAGCTCGCGCTCGCCGAACAGGTCGGAGACGAGCTGGGACTCGCGGGCGCGCATCCAGTTGCGGTTGCCCTTGACGGTGTTGATCTCACCGTTGTGCGCGACGAACCGGTACGGGTGTGCGAGCGGCCACGAGGGGAAGGTGTTCGTGGAGAACCGGGAGTGCACGAGCGCGATCGCGGAGCCGAAGCGGCGGTCGGACAGGTCCGGGAAGAACGGCTCGAGCTGCCCGGTGGTCAGCATGCCCTTGTAGACGATGGTCCGCGCGGACAGCGACGGGAAGTAGACGCCCGCCTCGCGCTCGGCGCGCTTGCGCAGCACGAACGCCTTGCGGTCCAGGACGATGCCCGTGGACCGCCCGTCGGTGACGAAGAGCTGGCGGAAGACCGGCATGGTCGAGCGGGCGGTCGCGCCGAGCAGGTCGGGGGCGACCGGGACCTCTCGCCAGCCGAGGACCGTGAGGCCCTCCTCGCCGGCGATCGCCTCGATGCGCGAGACGGCGTCGGCGGTGCCGTCCTCCGGCAGGAAGGCGATGCCGACGGCGTAGGCACCGGCCTCGGGCAGCGGGAATCCGGCCACCTCGCGGAAGAAGGCGTCCGGCACCTGGGAGAGGATGCCCGCGCCGTCGCCGGAGTCCGGCTCGGAGCCGGTGGCACCCCGGTGTTCGAGGTTGCGCAGGACGGTGAGTGCCTGCTCGACCAGGGTGTGGGACGCCTCGCCGGTCAGGGTGGCGACGAAGCCGACGCCACAGGCGTCGTGCTCGTTGCGGGGGTCGTACATACCCTGCGCAGCAGGGCGAGCATCCATGAAGGACCAGTTCTGGCCATTCGCGGAGTGCTGGGACGGCTGGCGCGGCGTACGCATCGGCTCTCCCGTCGTCGTCATGTGGCTGGTGGTACCTCCCAGGCCCGTAGGGCTCTGGGGGAGCTGCCGAGGGACGACGTTGGCCCTCTGCGGATCTGCGATGAGATCAAAATTTCGTGCAGGTTACATGATGGAGCGGTTCTCGGGAACCGGATACTCCGTTCCAGCATGCGGACGCCGCGGTGGCGGCAGGTGCCGCGTTCGCGGCGGAGGTCTGGGGGACCGATGCGGACAGATCGGTGTCCGACGGCCCGTGGCGGGGGGAGCAGCGTCGCTCACCCCGCGGGTGCGCCGCAGGCCTCATTGCCCGAAGCGCTTACGGCTCATGCCCGGTGGCCGAACGTACGAAACCAACGAGTAACGGCTACTTATGCGGCCCATCGCATAAGTTCCAGCCGCGTCATCCTACGGCCACACCGAACGCCATGCCCAGGGCGTACGTCACACCGGCCGCGGCACCACCCAGCGCGAGCTGGCGCAGACCGCTGAACCACCAGCTCCGCGCGGTCACCTTGGCCACCACCGCACCGCACAGGAACAGGCCGAGCAGCGCGAGCAGCACGGCCGGCCACAGCGCGCTCGCCCCCAGCAGGTACGGCAGTACGGGCAGCAGGGCGCCCAGCGCGAAGGAGCCGAAGCTCGACACCGCGGCGACCAGCGGCGACGGCAGATCGCCGGGGTCGATGCCCAGTTCCTCGCGGGCGTGTATCTCCAGCGCCTGCTCGGGGTCCTCCGACAGCTGCCGCGCCACCTCCCGCGCGAGGCCCGGGTCGACATCGCGCGACACGTACAGCGCGGCCAGCTCCGCCTCCTCGTCCTTGGGGTGCCGGCGCAGCTCGCGCCGCTCCACGTCCAGCTCGGCCTCGACCAGCTCCCGCTGGGAGGCCACGGAGGTGTACTCGCCGGCCGCCATGGAGAAGGCGCCGGCGGCGAGGCCCGCGAGCCCGCTGATGACGACGGTGTGCTGACCGGCGGTGCCCCCGGCGACACCGGTCATCAGGGCGAGGTTGGAGACCAGGCCGTCCATGGCGCCGAAGACGGCGGGGCGCAGCCAGCCGCCGTTCACATCGCGGTGCGTGTGGTTGTCGCGGTGCGCCTCGTGCAGCGGCGCCTCGGTCTCGATGATGGCCATACCGGTCCCCCAGACAGCTTCTTTGGACTGCTTCTACTTTTTGACAACACCAAGACTACGCCTCCCCCTTCCCGCCCGCCAGCAAGGAAAGGCTGGGCTAACCTGCGGTTTTACCCTTCCGTGCTCATCCGTGCGCCTGTCCGCGCACATGTCGACCGGGTGATGCCGGGGCCCCTGAGGCTGCGCGGCGGGCCGCGCCGGGGGACAGTGCCCCAAAGGGCTCCCGCGCCGCCCCCGGCGCCCCTTGAGAGGAGAGGCCCGCATGGCATCGACCGCCTGCAGTCCCTCGGTCCCGGCGCCCGCGAACGCCGCCCGCCTGCGCGAACGCGCGCGCGGCGCGCTGCTCGGCCTCGCGGTCGGGGACGCGCTGGGCGCCCCCGCCGAGAACCTCAAGCCCTCACAGATCCGCGCCCGCTGGGGCCGCATCACCGGCTACGTCACCCACCCCCCGGCCGGCACCGACGACACCGAGTACGCGATCTTCTCCGGCCTGCTGCTCGCCCGGCACGGCCACGCGCTCACCCCGGCCCACGTGGAGGCCGCCTGGCACGAGTGGATCGCCGACCGCGCCGAGGGACCGTTCCGCGGCGCGGGGTTCAGCGAGCGCGGCACCCTGGAGAACCTGCGCCGGGGCCTCGCCGCCCCCATCTCCGCCCAGCACCGGCACGCCTGGAGCGACGGCCTCGCCATGCGCGCGGCCCCGCACGGCGTCTTCGCCGCGGGCCGCCCCGCGGAGGCCGCCCGCCTCGTCGCGATCGACGGCTCGGTCAGCCACGACGGGGAGGGCATCTACGGCGGGCAGGCGGTCGCGGCGGGCGTCGCGGCGGCGATGGCGGGCGCCGAGCCCATCGCCGTCGTCGCCTCCGCCCTCGCCGTGGTCCCCGACGACTCCTGGACGGCCCGCTCGCTGCGGCGCGCGGTGACCGCGGCCCACCGGGGGGAACGCGCGGTCCGCTCCGCCGTCGTCATCGGCGGCTACCCCTGGACCGACCTCGCCCCCGAGGCGGTCGCGCTGGCCTTCGGCGCCTACGCCGCCGCCGACGGCGACTTCAAGGAGGCGGTCCTGACCGCCGTCAACATGGGCCGCGACGCCGACACCACGGCCGCCGTGGCGGGCGCCCTGGCGGGCGCGACCCAGGGCGCGTCCGCGATCCCCGGGGACTGGGCGACCGCCATCGGCCCGGCCCGCGGCAGCTGTCTCCCCTCGATGGCGGGCCACCACGTCCTGGACGTGGCCGACCTGGTGGCACCGGAGGTGACCCCATGACCCCACCGGCCCCGTGGGACGGCGCCACCCCCGTGAAGGACGCCGCGGAGTCCCCGGCCACGGCCCCCGGGAGACCCCTGCTGCCACCGGCCCCCGACCCCCCGCCCACCGTCGGCGATCCGCCGCCCCCCTCACCCGCACCCGGCGGCACCCCCCGCACGACCCCGCACGCCCCCCACCCCGCACCCGCCGGCGGCGGTCGTCCGCCGAAGGCGCCGCCCGCCCCCGGCGGCGGAGGCAGCACGGGTGGTGCGGGCGGCAGCGAGCAACCGGCGGAGCGCGAGGACGCACCCGAGACCCCCGCCACGGCGCGCGGCCCGCGGACCCCCCGCCCGGCGCCCGCCGCGGACCCCCCGCGCACCACCGGCCACCGCATCGAGGGCCTGCTCCTCGGCCTGGCCGCGGGTGACGCCGCGGGCTGGCCCGCCGCCCGGCACCGCGCCGCCCGCATGCCCGGCTGGACCCGCCGCCTCACCCGCGAGCTGGACACCTTCGCCGAGCACAACGCCACCACGACCCTCCCCGTCCCGATCGCCCTGAACCAGCCCCCGGAGCCCCTGCGTCTCGGCCCGTCCGACGACGCCGAATGGGCGGTGTTCGCCGCGGAGGCGGTCCTGCGGGCCGGTGACGACGCCGTCCTCGGCGACCTGAGCCGGGACCGGCGCATGCGCGCCGCCATCGACCTCACCTGGAGCGCCGTGGCGAGCGAGGTCGCCGCGGCGGCCGAGCGCGCACCCGAGGTGGAGTCCGCCGTCCTCCCCCTGCGCGCCCGCATCTCGGTGCGCGCGGGTCTCGGCAACCTGGCCGCGGGCCTGCGCCCGCCCGCCACCGGCCACGACAATCCGCACTACTTCGACGACGCGGCCTGCGTCCGCGCCTGCGTCCTCGCGGTGGCCCACCCCGGCGATCCCGCGGGCGCCGCCGCCCTCGCCGAGTTCGACGCCCGCTACACCCAGGACGGCGACGGGGTGCACGGCGCCCGCGCGATGGCCGCCGCGGTGGCGCTCGCGCTGTCCGGGGCCGGCCCCGGCGCCTGCGCGACGGCCGCCCTCGGCGAGCTGCCGGAGGAGACGGAGATCGGCCGCAACGCCCGCCACGCCCTGCGCCTGGCGGCGGACGCGGACAGCGCCTTCGCCCTGATCCCGCTGCTGGAGCACCAGATCGTCGACCACGTCTACAGCTACGGCATCGCCGCCGCCGAGACCGTCCCGGTGGCCCTCGCGCTCGCGGTCGCCGCCCGCGGCCGTATCGCGGAGGCGGTCCCCGCGGCGGCCTGCCTGTCCCGGGTCGCCGACTCGGCCCCGGCCCTCGCGGGCGCCCTCACGGGCGCGCTGGGCGGCGGCGCGGCGATCCCCGCGTCCTGGCGGGACGCCTGCCGTCTGCTGCCGGGCTGTGTGCTGCCCCGGCTGACCGGCACCGACCTGGTGGAACTCGCCGGACTCCTGGAAGCCGCGCAACCGGCCCCGCCAGGAGGATGATTTGGGCATGACTCCCAAAAGAGAAGAATGCCGAGGAGACGGGAGCCGGGCGGAGTCCCTGGCCGAACGGATCACCGGCGCGCTGGTCGGGGCCGCCGTCGGCGACGCCCTCGGCGGCCCCGTGGAGGGCTACTCCCCCGACCAGATCCTCGAACGCCACGGCGGCCGGGTGCACGGCGTCGTCGGTCCCTGGAACGGCGACGCCTGGCGCACCGCCCGCCCCATCGCGCCGTACCACAAGGGCGACGGCCACGTCACCGACGACACCCTGATGACGCACGCGCTGGTCCGCGTGTACGCGACGGTCCGCGACCACCTGGACGCCTACGCGATCGCCGGCCACCTGGTGCCGGACCTGATGACGACCCCGCGCTGGATCCCCGAACTGGAGGCCGAGGCCCTGCCGTTGCACCGCCTCTTCCTGGCCGAGAAGTGGCTCGTCGCGCGGATCCACTACGGCCACGCGGACCCCCGCGAGGCAGGCGTCGGCAACATCGTCAACTGCGGGGCGGCGATGTACACGGCGCCCGTCGGCCTGGTCAACGCGGCCCATCCGGCGGGCGCGTACGCGGAGGCGCTGGACGTCGCGGGCGCCCACCAGTCGTCGTACGGCCGGGAGGCGGCCGGGGTGTTCGCGGCGGCGGTGGCCGCGGCCTGCGCCCCCGGCGCGACCCCGGACGCGGTGGTGGCCGCCTGCCTGTCCCTGGCGAAGGACGGCACCCGCGCGGCGATCGAGCGGGTCTGCGAGACGGCCGCCCGCCACACCGACTTCGAGTCGGCGCTGGTCCCGCTGCGCGCGGCGGTGGCCCCGTACGACACGGTCGGCCCCGACTACCGCAACCCGTCCCTGGGGGCCCGCCGCCCCTCCCGGCTGCACGCGATCGAGGAGCTGCCCATCGCGCTGGGCATGCTGCTGGTGGCGGGCGGCGACTACCGCCACGCGGTGCTCGGCGCGGTCAACTACGGCCGCGACTGCGACTCCATCGCCACCATGGCCGGCGCGCTGGCCGGCGCCCTCGGCTCCCCGGTCCCACAGGAGTGGGCGAAGACCGTCGCCGAGGCCAGCCGGCTGGACCTGCACGAACCGGCCCGCGTCCTCACCGAGGTGACCCGGGAGGTCTTCACCCGTGACGTACGGCGCCGCCGCGCCCACGAGGCGGCGTTCGCCGCGCTGGGAGGCCCCGCATGCTCCGGCTGACCTGGGTACAGCCCGAGGACCTGCTCGGCCACGAACTGCGCCAGGCCGCCCAGGACGGCCGCGAGCCCTCGGCGGTCGCCGAGCGCTGGAAGGCGGCGGGCGGCTGCGAGGCCCCCGCCCGGGCCGGCGCCTCCCCCCAGCCGTGCTCCCGCTACCTGCGCCTGCTCGCGGAGGACCTGCTGGACGAACTGGCCGACCTGCCCAGCAGCCTGGCCGACCGGGAACCGACGGACCTGGACCGGATCGTCTCCCTGTGCCCGCACTGGCCGTCCGCACCGGCCCCCGCTCCCCCGGCGGACCTGCTCCCCCGGCTGCACGCCGCCTGGCTGGGCCGGGCCGTCGGCTGCCTGCTCGGCAAGCCCGTGGAGAAGCTCCCCCTCGACGGCATCCGCCAACTGGCCCGCGCCACCGGCAACTGGCCCCTGAGCGGCTACTTCACGGCCCGTGGCCTGCCCGCCGACCTCGCCGCCGAGTACCCCTGGAACCGCCGCTCGGCCACCACCTCCCTCGCCGAGAACATCGACGGCATGCCCGAGGACGACGACCTCGACTACCCCCTGCTCAACCTGCTCCTGCTGCGGCGCCACGGCCGGGACTTCACCACCGAGGACGTGGCCGCCCTCTGGCTCGACCTGCTCCCCGCCGGCCGGGCCTTCACCGCCGAGCGCGTCGCCTACCGCAATCTGCTCTGCGGCCTCGAACCCCCGCGCACCGCCCGCCACCGCAATCCGTTCCGCGAGTGGATCGGCGCGCTGATCCGCGCCGACGTGCACGGCTGGACGAACCCGGGCGACCCCGCCCGCGCCGCCGCCCAGGCGCACCGCGACGCCACCCTCACCCACACCGCCAACGGCGTCTACGCGGCGATGTTCACGGCCGCCGTCATCGCCCGCGCCGCCACCGGCACGGCCGACGTCCACGCCTGCCTGCGCACCGGCCTCACCGTGGTCCCGCCCGGCTCCCGGCTGGCCCGCGCGGTGCGGCACGCCCTGGAACTCGCCGCCACGCACGACGACTTCGACACGGTCGTGGACGAACTGCACACCGCCCACCGGGGCGCCCACTGGGTGCACGCCGTCCCCAACACCGCCCTGATCGCCGCCGCTCTCACCCACGCCGGCGGCGACTTCACCGGCTCCGTCTGCCGGGCGGTGTCCGGCGGCTGGGACACCGACTCCAACGGCGCCACGGCGGGCAGCGTCGCCGCCCTGCTGGCCGGCACCCCGGACGCCCTGCCCGAGCGCTGGACGGCCCCGCTGAAGAACCGCCTGACCACGTCGCTCGCCGGCTTCGACGGCAGCGGGTTCGACGCCCTGGCCCAGCTCACCCTCCAGGAGGCGATGCGCCCATGACACCCACCGAGGGATCCGCCCCATGACCGAGGCACCGTCTCCCCCGCCACCCCCGCTCACCGGACTGCGCGTCCTCGACCTCGCCACCCTGTTCGCCGGCCCGCTCGCCGCCACTCTGCTCGGCGACTTCGGCGCGGACGTCGTCAAGGTGGAGCACCCCACCCGGCCCGACCCGTCCCGCGGCCACGGCCCGTCGAAGGACGGCGTGGGCCTGTGGTGGAAGCTGCTCGGCCGCAACAAGCGCACCATCACCCTCGACCTGTCCAGGCCGGGCGGCCGCGCCACCCTGCTCCGCCTCGCCGCCGGCGCGGACGTGATCATCGAGAACTTCCGCCCCGGCACCCTGGAGAAGTGGGACCTGGGCTGGCCGGAACTGTCCGCCGCCAACCCCCGGCTGGTGCTGGCCCGGGTGACCGGCTTCGGCCAGTTCGGCCCGTACGCCCGCCGCCCCGGCTTCGGCACCCTCGCCGAGGCGCTGAGCGGCTTCGCCGCGATCACCGGCGAGCCGGACGCGCCGCCGACCCTCCCGCCGTTCGGCCTCGCCGACTCCATCGCGGGCCTGGCGACGGCGTACGCCGTGCTGACCGCGCTCGCCGCCCGCGACCGCACCGGCGCGGGCCAGGTCGTCGACCTGGCGCTCATCGAGCCGATCCTCACCGTGCTCGGCCCGCATCCGCTCTGGTACGACCAGCTGGGCCACGTCCAGCCGCGCACCGGCAACCGCTCCCAGAACAACGCGCCGCGCAACACCTACCGCACCGCCGACGGCACCTGGGTCGCCGTCTCCACCTCCGCCCAGTCGGTCGCCGAACGCGTGATGCACCTGGTCGGCCGCCCGGAGCTGATCGACGAGCCCTGGTTCGCGACGGGCGCCGACCGCGCCCGCCACGCCGACGTGCTCGACGAGGCGGTGGGCGCCTGGATCGCCCGGCACACCCGCGCCGACGTCCTGGCCGCCTTCGAGAAGGCGGAGGCGGCCGTCGCGCCCGTCCAGGACGTGACGGACGTGATGACCGACCCCCAGTACGCGGCCCTCGGCACCATCACCACCGTCGACGACCCCGAGCTGGGCCCGCTGCGCATGCAGAACGTCCTGTTCCGGCTCTCCGCGACGCCCGGCGCGATCCGCTGGGCCGGCCGTCCGCACGGCGCGGACACCGAGGCGGTCCTCACCGAGGCGGGCCTCACCCCGGACGAGCTGGCCGCGCTGCGCGCGGAGGGCGCGCTGTGATCCCGCTGACCTGGCTGTACGCCCCGGGCGACCATCCGCGCACGGTCGCCAAGGCGCTCACCAGCGGCGCCGACGTGGTGATCGTCGACCTGGAGGACGCGGTCGCCCCGGACCGCAAGGAGTACGCCCGCGCCGCCACCGCCGAGCTGCTCGCCGAGGCCCAGCCGGTCCCCGTGCACGTCCGTGTGAACGCCCTCGGCACGCCGCTCGCGGCGGCGGACGTACGGGCACTGGCCGGGCTGCCCGGGGTGTCCGGCCTGCGCCTGCCGAAGGTGACCGCCCCCGAGCAGATCGTCCGGGTCGCCGAACGCGCCACCCCCGCCGGGGGCGGCACGCCGGCCCTGCACGCCCTGCTGGAGTCCGCCCTCGGCATCGAGCGCGCCCACGCCATCGCCACCGCCCACCCGGCCCTGCGCGGCATCGCGCTCGGCGAGGCCGACCTCTGCGCCGACCTCGGCGTACGGGATGACGCGGGCCTGGGGTGGCCGCGCTCGCGGGTGGTCGTCGCCGCCCGCGCGGCCGGGCTGCCTCCTCCCACCCAGTCGGTCCACCCCGACACCCGGGACCTGAAGGGCCTGGCCGCCTCCTGCGCCCACGGCCGCGCGCTCGGCTTCCTGGGCCGCGCCGCGATCCACCCCCGTCAACTGCCCATCATCGAGCGGGCCTACCTGCCCGGCCCGGAGGAGGTCGAGCAGGCGGAGACGGTGGTGAAGGCGGCGGCCCGGCAGCGGGGCGCGCAGGCGCTGGAGGACGGCACCTTCATCGACGCGGCGGTGGTGGCGGCGGCGCGGCGCACGCTGTCCCTGGCCCGCCGCCGCTGAGCCGCACACACCGAGGGCGCCCGGAGATCCGCCGGGCGCCCTCGGTGACGTACGGGACCGGCGCCGGCCCTATTTCGCCGACTCGGTCTCGTCCGCGGCGTCCCGTCCCCCGGCCTTCTCGTCCCCGGTGGAGTGATCCGCCCGCCCGGCGTCGCCCGGCTTCTCGCCCTTCTCCGCGCCGGGCTCGTCGCCGGCCTCCGGGGACTCGTCCTGCGTGCCGCCGTCGGACGGCTGGGCACCCGGCTCCACCACGCCCTCCCGGCCCGGCCGCTTCTTCGCGGACACCACGATGTAGACCACGGCGAGCAGGAAGACGACCAGCGCGGTCCAGTTGTTCAGCCGCAGGCCCAGGAAGTGGTGGGCGTCGTCGACGCGCATGTACTCGATCCAGAACCGGCCCGCGCAGTACGCGGCGACGTACAGCGCGAAGGCGCGGCCGTGTCCCAGCTTGAAGCGCCGGTCCGCCCAGATCACCAGCAGCGCCACGCCCACGCACCACAGCGACTCGTACAGGAACGTCGGGTGGTAGTACCCGGGCATCCGGCCGTCGGCGGTGGAGGTGATGTGCAGCGCCCACGGCAGGTCGGTCTCGCGCCCGTACAGCTCCTGGTTGAACCAGTTGCCCCAGCGGCCGATCGCCTGGGCGAAGGCGATGCCGGGCGCGACGGCGTCGGCGTAGGCGGGCAGCGGGATGCCGCGGCGACGGCAGCCGATCCACGCGCCGAGCGCGCCGAACGCGATCGCGCCCCAGATGCCGAGGCCGCCCTCCCAGATCTTGAAGGCGTCCACCCAGTCACGGCCCTCGCTGAAGTACAGCTGGTAGTCCGTGATGACGTGGTACAGCCGGCCGCCGATCAGGCCGAACGGCACCGCCCAGACAGCGATGTCGGCGACCGTGCCGGCCCTCCCGCCGCGGGCGATCCACCGCTTGTTGCCGAGCCAGACGGCAACGAAGACACCGATGATGATGCAGAACGCGTAGCCGCGCAGCGGAATGGGGCCGAGGTGGATCACCCCGCGCGACGGGCTGGGAATGTAGGCAAGTTCCATGGCAGGGTCGACGCTACCGTGCCGGACCGGCCCGGCGCGGGGCGGCCCGGCTACGGGTCCATAACGGGCCGGTGCCCGGTGTCATCCCTTGGCGGCCTCCTGCACCTGCTGCTTGAGCTTGGCCGGGGTCATCGTCTGGTCCCGGTAGATGTTCTGGCCGTTCAGCAGCACGGTCGGGGTGCCGCTGAAGCCGCCCTTGTTGAAGGCCTGGGCCGACTTGTCGACCCAGGCGCCGTGCGTGCCGTCCTCGACACAGGTGCGGAACGCGGGAGTGTCCAGGCCGTCGACCTTGCCCGCCAGCTCGATGAGCTTGTCCGTCCGGGCGAACGCGTCGTCGGTCTCGGGGGGCTGTTCGGCGAACAGCACGTCGTGGTACTCGACGAACTTCCCGGCGTCCTGGGCGCAGGCCGCGGCGTTGGCGGCCGTGCGGGAGCCGCTGCCGCCCATGTTCCCGTCGATGATCGTGGCCAGCCGGTACTCCACCTTGAGCTGGCCGGCGTCCGTCAGCTCGTGGATCGTCGAGCGGTAGGTGCTCTCGAACGACTTGCAGGCCGGGCAGCGGAAGTCCTCCCAGACGGTGAGCGTCGACCTCGCGCCGCTCTCGCCGACCGGGATGACCAGGCTGTCCTCGCCGTTGGCCCCCGAGGGCGCCACGACCGGGCCCGCGTTGTCACCGCCGTCGTCCTTGCCCGCGTTCGCGGCGACCACGCCGATCACCGCCGCGAGGCCCAGCACGCAGACGACGCTCGCGCCCACGATCAGCCCCCGGCGCCGCCTCTCCGCGGCCTTCTGCTTCTCGCGCTCCGCCGCCAGCCGTTCCCGGGCAGTGCGCTTTCCGTCACGGTTTTTCTCGCTCACACCCCGCAGAACGAACCGGGGAGGCGCAGCGCGCCTCCCCGGCTCCGAGACCACCCGTTCGAGCGATCGGCACGACGACCGGGTGCGTCACTCCCCGTCCGCTACGCCTGTCCGCGCACGCCCTTCGCCAGCTCGCCCGCGAGCGCCCGGACGGCCTCCACGCCGGCCGCGTGGTCGGGGGCGTCCAGCATCCGCTTGACGAAGGCCGAGCCGACGATCACCCCGTCGGCGAACCCGGCGACCTCGGCGGCCTGCGCGGCGTCGGAGACGCCGAGGCCCACGCAGACCGGCAGTCCGGTGGTGGCGCGGGTGCGCTCCACCAGGTTCTGCGCCTGCGTGCCGACCGACTCGCGGGTACCCGTGACCCCCATCAGGGAGGCGGCGTACACGAAGCCGCTGCCGGCCGCGGTGATCTCGGCCAGCCGCTTGTCCTTGCTGCTGGGCGCCACCACGAACACAGTCGCGAGCCCGTGCTTCTCGGCGTGCTCCCGCCACAGGGCGGACTCCTGCACCGGCAGGTCGGGCAGGATGCAGCCGGCGCCGCCCGCCTCGGCCAGCTCGGCGGTGAACCGCTCGACGCCGTAGCGGTCGACGGGGTTCCAGTACGTCATGACGAGCACCGGCTTGCCGGTGGCCGCGGACGCCTCGCGGACCGTGCGCATGACGTCGGCGATTCTCACGCCGCCGCGCAGGGCGATGTCGTCGGCGGTCTGGATGACCGGGCCGTCCAGGACCGGGTCGCTGTGCGGCAGACCGACCTCGACCACGTCCGCGCCGCCGTCCAGGACGGCCTTGACCGCGTCGATGCCGCCGTCCACGGTCGGGAACCCGGCCGGGAGGTAGGCGATGAGCGCGGCGCGGCCCTCGGCCTTCGCCGCGGCGAGCGTGTCGGTCAGCAGCCGGATGTTCCCGCTCACTTGGCGTCCCCCTCGATCTCGGCGGTGCCGGAGGCGTCCTCGGCGACCTCGGCGTCGGTGTCGTACAGGCCGAAGTAGCGCGCGGCGGTGTCCATGTCCTTGTCGCCGCGGCCGGACAGGTTGACCACGATCAGCCCGTCCTCGCCGAGTTCCCGGCCGACCTCCAGGGCGCCGGCCAGGGCGTGGGCGCTCTCGATGGCCGGGATGATGCCCTCGGTGCGGGACAGCAGGCGCAGTGCCTGCATGGCAGCGTCGTCGGTGACCGCGCGGTACTCGGCGCGGCCGGTGTCCTTGAGGTAGGAGTGCTCGGGGCCGATGCCCGGGTAGTCCAGGCCGGCGGAGATCGAGTACGGCTCGGTGATCTGGCCCTCCTCGTCCTGGAGGACGTAGGAGCGGGAGCCGTGCAGGATGCCGGGCTCGCCCGCGGTCAGGGTGGCCGCGTGCTCGCCGCTCTCCACGCCGTGCCCGGCCGGCTCGCAGCCGATCAGGCGGACGGACTCGTCGGGGATGAAGGCGTGGAACAGGCCGATGGCGTTGGAGCCGCCGCCGACGCAGGCGATCGCGGCGTCGGGCAGGCGTCCGGCGCGCTCCAATAGCTGGCGGCGGGCCTCGACGCCGATGACCCGGTGGAAGTCGCGGACCATGGCCGGGAAGGGGTGCGGGCCCGCGACGGTGCCGAACAGGTAGTGGGTGTGATCGACGTTGGCGACCCAGTCGCGGAACGCCTCGTTGATGGCGTCCTTGAGGGTGCGGCTGCCCGACTTCACGGCGATGACCTCGGCGCCGAGCATGCGCATCCGGGCGACGTTGAGGGCCTGGCGACGGGTGTCGACCTCGCCCATGTAGATGGTGCAGTCGAGGCCGAAGAGCGCGCAGGCGGTCGCCGTGGCGACGCCGTGCTGGCCGGCGCCGGTCTCGGCGATGACGCGGGTCTTGCCCATGCGCCTGGTGAGCAGCGCCTGGCCGAGCACGTTGTTGATCTTGTGTGAGCCGGTGTGGTTCAGGTCCTCGCGCTTGAGGAAGATGCGGGCGCCGCCCGCTTCCGCGGCGAAGCGGGGGACCTCGGTGAGCGCCGAGGGGCGGCCCGTGTAGTCGGCGAGGAGTTCGTCCAGCTCGCGGGCGAACTCCGGGTCGTTCTTGGCCTTGTCGTACTCGACGGCCACCTCGTCGACCGCCGCGACGAGGGCCTCCGGGATGAACTTGCCGCCGAACGCGCCGAAGTAGCCGTCCGGATTCGGGACCTGGCCTTCGGGGTCGGGGACGAAGAAGTTGCTGGGCATGCGTGAGCCTCACGGTGAGTGTGGTGAAAAGACACTGTCGCCGTGGGGGCGGAGGCGGCCGGTCCGCTGCCCCGGCCGTCGTGGCGGGTCGCGCCACGCGGTGGAGCCGTGCGTCAGCCTGAGCCCCCGCGCCCCTGAGGGGGGCGCTGCCATCGGCGGCCGTTGACCTGCCCGGGCTCGTCACCGATGACGTACCGCACCCGGCGGCCGTGCACCCGGCGGGCGGGGGCACGGCAGCCACGGGGCCGGCAGCCGCGCGCGAGGCGGGCGTACGGGTCCCGGGCCATCGGCGCGGTGAGTGCGTACGTCATCGTCGGTCAGCCTAGCGAAACCTCAGCCCCGGCCGTGCCGGAGTGCCGGGTGCTCGCCCGCGGCCACCAGGTCGGCGACGGCCGTCTTCGGGTCCTTGCCCGTGACCAGCGACTCGCCGACCAGGACCGCGTCGGCGCCGGCGTTGGCGTAGGCGATCAGGTCGTGCGGGCCGCGGACGCCGGACTCGGCGACCTTGACGATGCTGTCCGGGATCTCCGGCGCCACCCGCTCGAAGGTGCCGCGGTCGACCTCCAGCGTCTTCAGGTTGCGCGCGTTGACGCCGATGACCTTGGCGCCCGCGTCGACCGCGCGCTCGACCTCGTCCTCGTCGTGGACCTCGACGAGCGGGGTCAGGCCGATGGAGACGGCTCGCTCGATCAGCGACTCCAGGGCCGGCTGGTCGAGGGCGGCGACGATCAGCAGGGCGAGGTCGGCACCGTAGGCGCGGGCCTCCCAGAGCTGGTAGGAGGTGACGATGAAGTCCTTGCGCAGGACGGGGATGTCCACGCGCGCGCGGACCGCCTCCAGGTCGGCGAGCGAGCCGCCGAAGCGGCGCTCCTCGGTGAGGACCGAGATGACGGCCGCGCCGCCCGCCTCGTAGTCCGCGGCGAGGCCCGCGGGGTCGGCGATCGCGGCGAGCGCGCCCTTGGACGGGCTGGAACGCTTCACCTCGCAGATCACCTTGACGCCGTCGCCCCTGAGCGCGGCCACCCCGTCCTTGGCCGCGGGAGCCTTCGCCGCGCGCTCCTTGAGCTCGTCGAGGCTGACGCGCGCCTGCCGTTCCGCGAGGTCGGCACGGACTCCGTCGATGATCTCGTCGAGCACACTCACGCGAGCGGCCCCCTTCCAGTCGGCTGACTGTCACAGCGGTCGGTCGGAACCTATTGGTCATGGCGATGGTATCCGGAAAAGGCGAAGGCCTCGCATCCGGTTGACGCCGGTCCCACTACCTGGACACCGGCGTGGTGATCAAGGATGCAGCCAGCCGCCGAACGGCAGATTCCGGACAACGGTGAAGACCAGCACCAACGCGCCGGCGGCCCACAGGTGGGCGGGCCGCGGGTCGACGCGGAACGGACGGCCGCGGACCGCGCGGACCACCCATACGGTCCACGCCACGGCGAACAGCGCGTACCCGGCGACCGCCACTGCGTTCGCCTGGAGGGCGGCCGGCAGATCGCCGTGCACCAGGGCGTGCGCGCTGCGCAGCCCGCCGCAGCCGGGGCAGTACAGGCCGGTCAGCCGCAGCAGCGGGCAGGCGGGGTAGTGGCCGGGCTCGTTGGGGTCCACGGCGCCGACGTAGGCGAAGGCCGCGGCGACGGCCGCGAGCACCCCGGCGGGCACGGCCGGCCGGGCCGCGGCCCGTGCCGTGGTGCGGCGGGCGGGGGTCGCCGCCCGGGGGTCGGGGGTCACGTCTCGCATTGTGCCCCGCGCGGGGCGCGGACGCGCGTGAGGGGCGGCCGGACGGCCGCCCCTCCACGGGATCGCTGTGGTGCCGTGCCGGGCGGGGTCAGCTCTCGGCGGCGACCGGCTCGCGCGTCGCCGCGGCGGCCTTCTGCTTCGCCGGGGCGGCGCCGTCCGCCATCTTCAGGGGCTGCGCCTTCGGCATGCCCATGCCCATGGCGCGCATCACGCCGCCCACGACACCGCCGAGGACCACGATGGCCATGCCGCCCCAGAAGCCCACCGGGTTGGCCATCACCATGAAGGCACCCGCGACGGTGAAACCGATGAAGGCGATGATGACACCGGTCCAGGCGGCCGGGGTGTGACCGTGCCCGTGGCTGCTGTCCGCCATTGCTTGCTCCTCGTAGCCGTGTACGTGTGTGAGCCTGACGCTCGCGTCCATTGTCCCGTACGCGCGCACCGGGGTGGCCCCCGGGTCGCGTCTCTTACGCCACACCCGGCCCGGGCCGGCCGGATCCGGGCCCCGGCCGTCAGGCCGGGCCGGTGCCGGTGGGGTCCTCGCCGCGGTCCAGGGCCTTCCACAGGTCCTCGGGCCGGTCCGGGTCGGCGGCCGGGGCGGTACGGCGCGGGCGGGCGGCGCCGGAGCGCTCGTAGCGGCCGGACATGGCGGGCCAGAGGCGGCCGTAGCGCAGGGCGAGCAGTCCGGCGCACAGGATGAACGCGCCGCCGACGGCCGCCGCGTACGGCCACGCGGTGTGGCTGAGCGCGTGCACACCGGCCGAGGTGTCGCCGGAGGCGCGGGCGGCCTGCTCGTCGAGCGCCGCGGTGTCCGACGCGCCGGACAGGGCGGCCACGGCGATGCCGGCGCCGGACAGCGTGAGCAGCGCGGCGACCACGAGACGGCCGGCGCGGCGGACGGCGAAGACGGCGACGAGCGCGGCGAGGCCCACGACGGCCAGGGCCGCGGGGACGCCGGTGACGTCGCTGCCCTTGGCGGTCAGCGGGAAGGAGCCGCCGGCCACCGTCGCGGTCCCCTCCGACCACTGCTGGCGGGTGGCGAGGAGCACCACGGCCGCGCCGAGGGCGCCGCACAGCAGCGCCACGGCGAGGCTCCGGCGCCCGGCCCGGGAGGGTCGTGCGGCTTCGGGACGGGGGTCAGGTACGGCAGTCACGTACTCCACTATCGCCTGAACCCCGGGCGGACCGGCACCCGGGGCGCACGTGATCCGTGCCCTACGCGCCGAGCCGGTTGGCGGTGTGCACGGCGCGCAGGACCGCGGCGGCCTTGTTGCGGCACTCGGTGTCCTCGGCGACCGGGTCGGAGTCGGCGACGACTCCGGCGCCCGCCTGGACGTAGGCGGTGCCGTCGCGCAGCAGCGCGGTGCGGATGGCGATGGCGGTGTCGGAGTCGCCCGCGAAGTCGAGGTAGCCGACGCAGCCGCCGTACAGGCCGCGCCGGGACGGCTCCAGCTCGTCGATGATCTGCATGGCGCGCGGCTTGGGGGCGCCGGAGAGCGTGCCGGCCGGGAAGCAGGCGGTCAGCACGTCGAAGGCGGTACGGCCGGCGGCGACCCGGCCGGTGACCGTGGAGACGATGTGCATCACGTGCGAGTACCGCTCGACGGACATGAAGTCGACGACCTCGACCGAGCCGGGTTCGCAGACCCGCCCCAGGTCGTTGCGGCCCAGGTCGACGAGCATCAGGTGCTCGGCGCGCTCCTTGGGGTCGGCGAGCAGCTCCTCGGCGAGGGCCTGGTCCTCCTGCGGGGTGGCGCCCCGGTGCCGGGTGCCGGCGATGGGGTGCAGCATGGCCCGCCCGTCCTCGACCTTGACCAGCGCCTCGGGCGACGAGCCGACGACGTCGAAGGCGTCCCCGTCCCCGCAGGGGAACCGGAACAGGTACATGTACGGCGACGGGTTGGTGGCCCGCAGCACCCGGTACACGTCCAGGGCGCTCGCCGTGCACGGCGTCTCGAACCGCTGCGAGGGCACCACCTGGAAGGCCTCGCCCGCGCGGATGCGCTCCTTGATGTCCTCGACGGCCGCCTGGTACTCGGCGCCGCCCCACAGCGCGGTGTACTCCGGCAGCTCGGACGGCGGCAGGACGGCGGGCGGCTGGGCGACCGCGCGGGACAGGTCCGCCTCCATGGCGTCGAGGCGGGCGACCGCGTCCGCCCAGGCCTCGTCGACGCCGGTGTCCAGGTCGTTGTGGTTGATCGCGTTGGCGATCAGCAGGACCGAGCCCTCCCAGTGGTCCATCACCGCGAGGTCGCTGGTGAGGAGCATGGTCAGTTCGGGCAGGCGCAGGTCGTCGCGCTCGCCGGGGCCGATCTTCTCCAGCCGCCGCACGATGTCGTAGCCGAGGTAGCCGACCATGCCCCCGGTGAAGGGCGGCAGGCCCTCCTGGTGCGGGGTGTGCAGCGCCTCGATGGTGGCGCGCAGCGCGGCGAGCGGGTCGCCGTCGACCGGGACGCCGACCGGCGGGGCGCCCAGCCAGTGGGCCCGGCCGTCGCGCTCGGTGAGGGTCGCCGCGGAGCGGACGCCCACGAAGGAGTAGCGGGACCAGGAGCGGCCGTTCTCCGCGGACTCCAGGAGGAAGGTGCCGGGGCGCTCGGCGGCGAGCTTGCGGTAGAGCCCGACCGGGGTGTCGCCGTCGGCGAGGAGCTTGCGGGTGACGGGGATGACCCGGCGGTCGGTGGCGAGCTTGCGGAACGTCTCGAGGTCCATGGCCGCCGACCCTACTGATTCGCGGCCGGTGCGCCGGCGTCCCGAAGGTCTTGCGACAGCACGTCCGCGTCGAAGCAGGTGCGCGCGCCGGTGTGGCAGGCGGCGCCGACCTGGTCGACCTTGACCAGCACGGTGTCCGCGTCGCAGTCCAGCGCGACGGACTTCACCCACTGGTAGTGGCCGGAGGTGTCGCCCTTGACCCAGTACTCCTGGCGGCTGCGGGACCAGTAGGTGCAGCGGCCGGTGGTCAGCGTGCGGTGCAGCGCCTCGTCGTCCATCCAGCCCAGCATCAGCACCTCCCCGGTGTCGTACTGCTGGGCGATGGCGGGCACGAGACCGTCCGCGCTGCGCTTGAGGCGCGCCGCGATCTCGGGGTCCAGGCCGCTGGGACTGCTGGGTGGAGGCGTGCTGGTCATGGGGCCATTGTGCCGCGCGCCGCCGGCGCTCACGGAGCCGCGTCCACCAGATGGGCACGGGGCGCGGGACACCCCCGCCGGGGCGGACGGTGGCCGGGTGACGGGTGGGCGGACGGGCTACCCGGTCGTAGGCTGACGGCATGTCGACCTTTGCCAAGCGTGAACGGCTCCTTCTCGCCGACCTCTTGGAAACCGCGGGCCCCGAGGCTCCCACCCTGTGCGAGGGCTGGCGGACCCGGGACCTGGCCGCGCACGTAGTGGTGCGCGAGCGCCGCCCCGACGCGGCCGGCGGTCTGCTGGTCAAGCAGCTCGCGCCGCGCCTGGAGAAGGCCATGGAGGAGTTCACGGCGAAACCGTACGAGGAACTGATCCAGCTCATCCGCACGGGACCGCCGCGCTTCTCGCCGTTCTCCCTGAAGCAGCTCGACGAGATGTCGAACACGGTGGAGTTCTACGTCCACGCGGAGGACGTCCGGCGGGCCCAGCGCGACTGGACGGCGCGGGTGCTGGACCCGGTGTTCCAGGACACCCTGTGGTCCCGGACGGAGCGCACGGCCCGGCTGATGGGCCGCGGCGCCCCGACCGGCCTGGTGCTGCGCCGCCCCGACGGCCAGACGGTGGTCGCGCACCGGGGCACCCCGGTGGTGACGGTGACCGGCGAGCCCTCCGAGCTGCTGCTGTTCCTCTACGGCCGGCAGAGCGCCGCCAAGGTCGACCTGGACGGCGACGCGGACGCGATCGAACGCCTGCACGGCAGCAAGCAGCTCGGCATCTGAGCGGCCGCGGGGGCCCGGCCCGGCGGCGCGTCACCGCACCGGGTGGCCGGCCTCCCGCAGGGTCTGCTTGACCTCGCCGATCCGCAGGTCGCCGAAGTGGAAGACGGAGGCGGCGAGGACGGCGTCCGCGCCCGCCTCGATGGCGGGCGGGAAGTGCCCGAGCCGGCCGGCGCCGCCGGAGGCGATCACGGGGACCGTGACGTGCTTGCGGACGGCCCGGATCATCTCCAGGTCGTAGCCGTCCTTGGTGCCGTCGGCGTCCATCGAGTTCAGCAGGATCTCGCCCGCGCCCAGTTCGGCGGCCCGGTGCGCCCACTCGACGGCGTCGATGCCGGTGCCCTTGCGGCCGCCGTGCGTGGTCACCTCGAAGGACCCGCCCTCCGTCCGCCGCGCGTCCACCGACAGCACCAGGACCTGCCGGCCGAAGCGTTCGGCGATCTCGCGGATCAGGTCGGGGCGGGCGATCGCCGCCGTGTTGACGCCGACCTTGTCCGCGCCGGCGCGCAGCAGCCGGTCCACGTCGTCGGCCGTGCGGACGCCGCCGCCGACCGTGAGCGGGATGAACACCTGCTCGGCGGTGCGGCGCACCACGTCGTAGGTCGTCTCGCGGTTGCCCGAGGACGCGGTGATGTCCAGGAACGTCAGCTCGTCTGCGCCCTCGGCGTCGTACACCTTCGCCATCTCGACGGGGTCGCCCGCGTCGCGCAGGTTCTGGAAGTTGACGCCCTTGACGACCCGGCCGTTGTCCACGTCCAGGCAGGGGATGACTCGGACCGCCAGGGTCATGACTGCTCGGCTCCTCTGAATGCCTCTACTTCGACCTCGACCAGGATGCGCGGGTCCACGAAGCCCTCCACGACGAGGAGGGTGGACACCGGCCGCACCGTGCCGAAGATTTCCCGGTGGGCGCGGCCCACCTCGTCCACGTCCCGGGCGTGCGTCAGGTACATGCGGGTGCGGACCACGGACTCGGCGCCGAGCCCGAACTCACCGATCGCCTCCAGGGCGCTGGTGAAGGCCACCTTGGCCTGTTCGTACGGGTCGCCCTCGCCGTGGAGCACCGTCCCCTTGAAGGACGTGGTGCCCGCCACCAGGACGCGGTCGCCCGCCGCGACGGCGCGTGCGAAACCGAAGGACTCTTCCCAGGGACTTCCGCTCTGCACTCGCCGCACGGCTTCGGACGACGTCATGACGACACTGCCTCCAGGGCCTCTTCCAGGGTGAACGCCTTCGCGTACAGCGCCTTCCCGACGATGGCGCCCTCGACACCGAGGGGGACCAGCTCGGAGATGGCCCGCAGGTCGTCCAGGGAGGACACGCCGCCGGAGGCCACGACCGGGCGGTCGGTGGCCGCGCAGACGTTCCTCAGCAGCTCCAGGTTGGGGCCCTGGAGGGTGCCGTCCTTGGCGATGTCGGTGACGACGTACCGCGCGCAGCCCTCCTTGTCGAGGCGGTCCAGCGTCTCGTAGAGGTCGCCGCCGTCGCGGGTCCAGCCCCGGCCGCGCAGGGTGGTGCCCCGTACGTCCAGGCCCACCGCGATCTTGTCGCCGTGCTCGGCGATGACCCTGGCGACCCACTCCGGGGTCTCCAGGGCGGCCGTGCCGAGGTTGACGCGGGTGCAGCCGGTGGCGAGCGCGGCGGCCAGCGAGGCGTCGTCGCGGATGCCGCCGGACAGCTCGACCTTGATGTCCAGTTCCGCCATGCGCACGGCGACCTCGGCGATCAGCTCACGGTTGTCGCCGGTGCCGAAGGCCGCGTCCAGGTCGACCAGGTGCAGCCACTCGGCGCCCGACCGCTGCCAGGCGAGGGCGGCCTCCAGCGGGGAGCCGTAGGAGGTCTCGGTGCCGGACTCGCCGTGCACGAGGCGGACGGCCTGGCCGTCGCGGACGTCGACGGCGGGGAGCAGTTCGAGCTTGGCCATGTCTCTACAGGGTTCCGATCCAGTTGGTGAGCAGCTGCGCGCCGGCGTCGCCGGACTTCTCGGGGTGGAACTGCGTGGCCCACAGGGCGCCGTTCTCCACGGCGGCCACGAACGGCCTGCCGTGCGTGGACCAGGTGACCTTGGGCGCGGCGATCGCGGGGTTGTGGGTCTCCAGCGTCCAGTCGTGGACGGCGTAGGAGTGCACGAAGTAGAAGCGGGCGTCGGCGTCCAGGCCCGCGAACAGCTCGCTGTCGGCCGGGGCGTCGACGGTGTTCCAGCCCATGTGGGGCACGACGTCCGCCTGGAGCGGCTCGACCGCGCCGGGCCACTCGTCGAGGCCCTCGGCCTCCACGCCGTGCTCGATGCCGCGGGCGAAGAGGATCTGCATGCCCACGCAGATGCCCATGACGGGGCGCCCGCCGGACAGCCGGCGGTCGATGATCCAGTCACCGCGCGCGGCGCGCAGGCCCTGCATGCAGGCGGCGAAGGCGCCGACGCCCGGCACCAGCAGGCCGTCCGCGTTCATGGCCTTGTCGAAGTCACGGGTTATCTCGACGTCGGCTCCCGTGCGGGCGAGGGCACGCTCGGCGGAGCGGACGTTGCCGAAGCCGTAGTCGAAGACCACGACGCTCTTGGTGCTCAATTCCACACCTCCAGCCGCATGACGCCCGCGACGAGACACATCGCGGCGCCGATGGAGAGCAGGACGATCAGACTCGTCGGCATCTTCTGCTTGGCGAAGGAGATGATGCCGCCGACGAGGAAGAGCCCGACCACGATCAGGACGGTGGACAGCCCGTTCACCGTGTGCCTCCGTTCGCTTCTCCGCCCGCGCGGGGCGCGGGTGCGGCGGTCGTCGTCCGCGGCCCGGCAGCCGCGCGTGCGCCGCTCACAGCGCCCCCTTGGTGGACGGGAGGATGCCCGCCGCGCGCGGGTCGCGCTCGGAGGCGTACCTCAGGGCCCGGGCGAGCGCCTTGAACTGGCACTCCACGATGTGGTGCGCGTTGCGGCCGTAGGGCACGTGCACGTGCAGCGCGATCTGCGCCTGGGCGACGAAGGACTCCAGGATGTGCCGGGTCATCGTGGTGTCGTACTCGCCGATCATCGGCGCCATCTTCTCGGGCTCGGTGTGCACGAGGTACGGGCGGCCGGACAGGTCGACGGTCACCTGGGCGAGCGACTCGTCCAGCGGGACGGTGCAGTTGCCGAAGCGGTAGATGCCCACCTTGTCGCCGAGGGCCTGCCTGAAGGCGGCGCCCAGCGCCAGGGCGGTGTCCTCGATGGTGTGGTGCGAGTCGATGTGCAGGTCGCCCTCGGTCTTCACGGTGAGGTCGAACAGACCGTGCCGGCCGAGCTGGTCGAGCATGTGGTCGTAGAAGCCGACACCGGTGGAGATGTCGGTCTTCCCGGTGCCGTCGAGGTCTATCTCGACGAGGACCGAGGTCTCCTTGGTCGTGCGCTCCACGCGTCCCACGCGGCTCATGCGTTCAGCTCCTTCTTCACTTCACGGACCGCGTCGAGGAACGCGTCGTTCTCCTCCGGGGTGCCGGCGGTGACCCTGAGCCACCCCGGTACGCCGTTGTCCCGGACCAGGACGCCCCGGTCGAGGATCTTCCGCCAGGCCTCGTGGGCGTCGGCGAACCGGCCGAACTGCACGAAGTTGGCGTCCGAGGCGGTGACCTCGTAGCCGATCGCGAGCAGTTCGCCCACCAGGCGGTCCCGCTCGGCCTTCAGCTGCTCCACGTACCCGAGCAGCGTGTCGGTGTGCTCCAGGGCGGCCAGCGCGGTCGCCTGGGTGACCGCCGACAGGTGGTAGGGCAGCCGGACCAGCTGGACGGCGTCGACGACGGCCGGGTCCGCGGCGAGGTAGCCGAGGCGCAGGCCCGCCGCGCCGAACGCCTTGGACATGGTGCGGGAGATCACCAGGTGCGGGCGGCCGTCGAGCAGGGGCAGCAGCGAGTCGCCGTGGCTGAACTCGATGTACGCCTCGTCCGCGATCACCATGGACGGCTTGGCGGCCTGGGCGGCCTCGTACAGCGCGACCACCGTCTCCGGCGGCACGGCGGTGCCGGTGGGATTGTTCGGCGTGGTGACGAAGACGACGTCCGGCCGGTGCTCGGCGATGGCCTTCTCGGCCGCCGCGAGATCGATCGTGAAGTCGTCGTTGCGGGGGCCGGAGATCCAGCCCGTACCGGTCCCGCGCGCGATGAGGGCGTGCATCGAGTACGACGGCTCGAAGCCGATCGCGGTGCGGCCGGGCCCGCCGAAGGTCTGCAGCAGCTGCTGGAGGACCTCGTTGGAGCCGTTGGCCGCCCACACGTTGGCCGGGCCGACCTCGTGGCCCGCGGTCCTGGTCAGGTACTCGGCGAGCTTCGTGCGCAGCTCGACCGCGTCCCGGTCCGGGTAGCGGTTGAGGTGGCGGGCCGCCTCGCGCACCCGCTCGGCGATCCGCTCGACCAGCGGCTCGGGCAGCGGGTAGGGGTTCTCGTTGGTGTTCAGCCGTACCGGGACGTCGAGCTGGGGCGCGCCGTAGGGGGACTTGCCGCGCAGCTCGTCCCGGACGGGGAGGTCGTCGATCCGGGTGTTCACTTGCCCTCCGGCACCTTCCAGTCGAACCGGGCCTTGATCGCCGCGCCGTGCGCCGGCAGGTCCTCCGCCTCCGCCAGCGTCACCACGTGGTGGGCCACCTCGGCGAGGGCGTCGCGGGTGTAGTCCACGATGTGGATGCCGCGCAGGAAGGACTGGACGGACAGGCCCGAGGAGTGGCAGGCGCAGCCGCCGGTGGGCAGGACGTGGTTGGACCCGGCGGCGTAGTCGCCGAGCGAGACCGGGGCCCAGGGGCCGATGAAGATCGCGCCCGCGTTCTTGACCCGGCCGGCCACGGCCGTGGCGTCGGCGGTCTGGATCTCCAGGTGCTCGGCGCCGTACGCGTCGACGACCCGCAGGCCCTCCTCGACGCCGTCGACCAGCACGATCGCGGACTGCTTGCCGGTGAGGGCGGGCACGATCCGGTCGTCGACGTGCTTGCTCGCCGCGACCTGGGCCGCCAGCTCCTTCTCCACCGCGTCCGCCAGCTCCGCGGAGTCGGTGACCAGCACGGAGGCGGCCAGCGGGTCGTGCTCGGCCTGGCTGATCAGGTCGGAGGCGACGTGCACCGGGTCGGCGGTGGAGTCCGCGAGGACCGCGATCTCGGTCGGGCCGGCCTCGGCGTCGATGCCGATCTTGCCGGTGAAGTAGCGCTTGGCCGCGGCGACCCAGATGTTGCCGGGGCCGGTGACCATGTTGGCGGGCGGGCAGGACTCGGTGCCGTGCGCGAACATCGCGACCGCGGTGGCGCCGCCGGCCGCGTAGACCTCGTCGACGCCGAGCAGGGCGCAGGCGGCGAGGATGGTCGGGTGCGGCAGGCCGCCGAAGTCGGCCTGGGCCGGGGAGGCGAGCGCGATGGACCCGACGCCGGCCTCCTGGGCGGGCACGGCGTTCATGACCACCGAGGACGGGTAGACCGAGCGGCCGCCCGGCGCGTACAGCCCGACGCGCTCGACGGGGACCCACTTCTCGGTGACGGAGCCGCCGGGCACCACCTGGGTGGTGTGGGTCTCACGCCGCTGGGCGCGGTGGACGAGGCGGGCGCGGCGGATGGACTCCTCCAGGGCCGCGCGCACCGCCGGGTCCAGCTCCTCCAGGGCGCGGGCGATGGCCGACGCCGGCACCCGGACCTGGTCCAGCTTGACGCCGTCGAACTTCTCGGCGAAGTCGATCAGCGCCGCGTCGCCCCGATGATGCACGGCCTCGCAGATCGGACGCACCTTCTCCAGGGCGGCCGCTACGTCGAAGTCGGCTCGGGGCAGCAGGTCGCGCAGGGCGGGACCCTCCGGGAGGGCGTCGCCGCGCAGATCGATTCGGGAGATCACGTGCTCAATTCTCGCAGACCGGCGACGGTGGCCGTCCGCGCGTATCAATGGCTGATACACGACCTGGTACGACCACGGAAGATCCCCCTCACGTTGTGTGTTCGACACGTCACCGAGCGGGCATGAACAGCTGTACGAGGACCCGACTCGCGAGTATCCGGGGAGGGAGGGACCGGTGTGACCGAGGGAGCCGTCTTACGGACCGGGGACATCCCGGACGGTCTGACCGCCGCCGAGGCCGGCATGTGGCAGGCCTTCCGCAGCGGCACCGTCTACGACCTGCGCAGCGGCGACAGCGTGGCCGACGATCCGCACGGCGGGCAGCCCTGGGGCCCGGAGCGGACCGTGCGGGCCCGGATCGTGTGCTGGCTGCTGCTGGACGGCCCGCCCGCCCTGGCCGGCCGGGTGTCCTCGCTGAAGCTGACCGGGGTGCAGATCAGCGACTCGATCGACCTCTCCGGCGGCACCGTGGTCCCGTATGTCGAGCTGACCGGCTGCCGCTTCGAGCGGGAGGTCAGGCTGCCCGAGGCCCGCTTCACCACCGTGCGGCTGGTGAACTGCTCGGTGCCCCGGCTGGAGGCCGCCCGCGTGCAGACCGAGGGCGATCTGCACCTGCCCCGCTCCCGGTTCCTCAGCGGGATACGGCTCACCGACGCCCAGATCGGCACCGACCTGCTGCTCAACCAGGCGATCGTGTACCGCGACCGCAGCGGCCGGTCCATCGCCGCGGACGGCCTGAACGTCGGGCAGGACCTCCAGGCCGAGCTGCTGGAGTCGCACGGCGAACTGAGCCTGCGCAGCGCCACCATCGGCGTCTCGCTCAGCCTGCGCGGCGCCCGGCTGCGCAACCCGTACGGCAGGCTCGCCCTCAACGCCCCGCAGCTGACCGTCGAGCGCACCCTGTACCTCACCCCGGCGGGCGTCGGCGGACTCCAGCTCAGCGGGGTCACGCCCGTCGAGGGCACCCGGGTGCAGCGCTTCGAGTGCCAGGGCGGGCTGCGGCTGGACGACGGCCGGTTCGGCGACGCGGTCGACCTCGACGGCGCCCGCCTCGTCCTCACCGACGACCAGGAGCTGTCCCTGCGCCGCGTCCAGGTGCCCGAGCTGCGCTTCCTCGGGGAACGCCCGCAGCGGGGCAAGGTGGTGCTGTCCGGCGCGCGGATCGTCAACCTCGTCGACCGGGCGAGCAGCTGGCCGGGCCCCGGGCACCTGCACATGCCGGGCTTCACCTACGAGAACCTGGTCCCGCAGGGGCCCTTCCCGCTGGCCGAGCGGCTGGAGTGGGTGGCGGCGGCGACCGCCGAGTACAACCCGGACCCGTACGAACGCCTCGCCGCGGTGCTGCGGGCCGGCGGCGAGGACGAGGACGCCCGCGAGGTGCTGCTCGCCAAGCAGCGCCGGCGCCGCGAGACCCTGCCGCCCGCCGCGAAGATCGTCGGGTACGCGCAGGACTGGACCGTGGCCTACGGCTACCGGCCGGGGCGCGCCGCCGTGTGGATGGCGGTGCTGTGGGCGGCGGGCTCCGTGGCCTTCGCCCACGCCGGGCGGCCGGACACGAGCGGCGGCGGCCCGTCGGACCCGCCCTGGAACCCGGCCCTGTTCGCGCTCGACCTGCTGCTGCCCGTCATCGACCTCGGCCAGGCGGGCGTCTGGCAGCTGCGCGGCGGCTGGCAGTGGCTGGGGGCGGCACTGGTGCTGCTGGGCTGGGTGCTGGCCACCACGGTGGCGGCGGGCGCGACCCGGCTGCTGCGCCGGAACTGAGGGGCACGCGAGCGGCGCGCGGCGGCCCCGGCCCCCTGTTCCGGTGGGCGGGGCGGACGCCCCGGTGCCCGCGACCATTAGGCTGTGGCGCCGTGACCACCGTCCGGCTGCCGCTCTTCCCGCTGAACTCGGTGCTGTTCCCGGGACTCGTCCTCCCGCTGAACGTCTTCGAGGAGCGTTACCGCGCCATGATGCGCGCGCTGTCCAAGACCCCCGAGGACGATCCGCGCCGCTTCGCCGTCGTGGCGATCCGCGACGGCCACGAGGTGGCCCCGAGCGCGCCCGGGATGCCCGATCCGACGTCCCAGCCGGAACGGGGACCCGCCGCCGGGTTCGGCGCGGACCCCGCCAGGGCCTTCCACCGCATCGGCTGCGTGGCCGACGCGGCCACCATCCGGGAGCGGGCCGACGGCACCTTCGAGGTGCTGGCGACCGGCACGACCCGGGTGCGGCTGCTCGGCGTGGACGCCTCCGGCCCGTACCTCACCGGTGAGCTGGAAGAGCTGCCGGAGGAGCCGGGCGACGGGGCGGGGGCGCTCGCCGAGGGCGTGCTGCGGTCGTTCCGGCAGTACCAGAAGCGCCTCGCCGGCGCGCGGGAGCGCTCGCTGGCCACCGGCGGCGACCTCCCCGACGAGCCGTCCGTCGTCTCCTACCTGGTCGCGGCGGCGATGATGCTGGACATCCCCACCAAGCAGCGCCTGCTCCAGGCGCCGGACACCGCGTCCCGGCTGCGCGACGAGCTGAAACTCCTTCGCGCCGAGACGGCGATCATCCGTACGCTGCCGTCGCTGCCCGCGGCGGACCTGACGCGCGGGCCGACGAGTCTGAACTGAAGACCGGGAACCGATGGCGAAGAAGTCGAAGAAGCAGCAGCAGTCCGGCGGCACGCCCGCGACGGTGGCGTTGACCGCGGCGGGCGTCGCGTACACGGTCCACGCCTACGACCACGACCCCTCCCACCCGTCGTACGGCGAGGAGGCGGCCGAGGCGATGGGGGTCTCCCCGGAGCGGGTCTTCAAGACCCTGGTCGCGGACGTGGACGGCGCCCTCACCGTGGCGGTGGTCCCGGTAGCGGGCCAGCTCGACCTGAAGGCCCTGGCCTCGGCGGCCGGCGGCAAGCGCGCGACCATGGCCGACCCCGCCCTCGCGGAACGCACCACCGGTTACGTCCGGGGCGGCATCTCCCCCCTGGGCCAGCGCAAGAAGCTCCCCACCGTCCTGGACGCCTCCGCCACGGCCCACGAGACGATCTGCGTCTCGGCGGGCCGCCGCGGCCTGGAGGTGGAACTCTCCCCGAAGGACCTCACGGCCCTGACGAACGCGATCCTGGCCCCCATCGGCCGCGCGTAGGCCCCCGGGCAGGAGGCGGTCGCCCGGTGCCACGCTGCCGCGCAGCCGCGGGCGCCGGCCGGGGCCCGCCTCAGCCGGCCTGGCTCACCCCGCGCCCCCGGTCCCGGGTCCCGGCCCGTACCCGTACGGCACCTCCGGATCCCGCGGCCCGAACAGCGCCGTCAGTCCCAGGTGCACCAGCAGCGCCCCCAGCGACCACGCCAGCAACGCCCCCTTCGCCCCGAGTTCCATCGGGGCCGAGAACGTCACCCCCCGCCCGACGTCCCTGGCGTGCGCGAGCACGTCCTGGGCCGGCCCGAGCCACACCCCGAGGCGCCAGGCGAGCAGCGATCCGAGCAGCCCGCCGGCGCCCAGCGCCACCACGGCCGGGACGCCCCCGCGCCGCCGCAGCAGGAACACGACGACGCCGCTCAGCACGCCGAACGCGAGCGCGAGCAGGGCGAACGTCCCGTCGACGCCAGCCGCCTGCTCCCCCTCGGTGTCCTTGACGTACACCACCCAGCGGCCGTCGACGACGTCCCCGACCAGCGGCACCCGGGGTGCCAGCCAGTACCAGAGCAGCCCGAGCAGCACCCCGCCGAGCGCCACCGCCACCGTGATCACGGCGGCCTCCCGCACTTCGCTCTTCATCCCGGGGCCGTCCTGTCCCTGGCCTCCGCGGGCTCCGTGCGCCGCACCCCCGTACGCCCCGGCGGCGGCCGAGGGCGGCCACTGACCGTGCGCGGACTGTTCGTGCGGCGGCGGAGGCGGAGTCAACGGTGCTGTCACCCTGACATCGTGCCAGGCCCGCCCCCCGGGCGCGTCACCGGACGGCGGCCCGCCGGTACGCCCAGGTGGCCGCGGCCAGCGAGATCACGCCGACCCCGGCGCACACCGCGAGGTCGGCCGCGACCACCGCCCAGTCCGGGTCGGCGGAGAAGGTCCGGGCGTAGGCCTCCACGCCGTAGGTGGACGGCAGCAGGTCCCGCGCGAGCCGGATGATCTCCGGCATGCGTTCCGGCGGCAGCACGCCGAGCAGCAGTGCCGCGGACATGCCGAGCTGCCCGAGCAGCGTGGCCAGCTCGGGCCGGGGCGCGAGCAGCCCGCACACGGCTCCGAGCCCGGCGAGCGCCGCGCCCGCGAGGGGGATGACCGCGAGCAGGATCCACAGGTGGGTGAGGGGCAGCCCGAACAGCAGGCAGCCGGCGACGGCGGTGACGAAGGTCCCGGGCACGGTGAAGGAGGCGTACGCCCCGGCCGCCCCGAGCACGACCGCCGCGGGCGGCACGGGCAGCGTGGCGTAGTGGTCGAGCCCGCCGGTGGCCCGCAGCTGCCCGAAGTACTGGGCGAGCAGGTTCAGGGCGACGAACGCGACGACGACGACCGAGGCGCCGGCCACGACGGACTGCGCCTCGCTGCCGCCGTCGACGACACCCCGCATCATGATCATGATGCCGACGGACTGGAACGTCGCCACGAACAGCAGCGGGATCCGCGCCACCCGCGCCCGCGACAGCTGCGCCCGGTACACGGCGCACAGCGAGGGCCACAGCCGGGCGGCCGGTGCCAGCTCGGCGGCGGGGCGCCCGGCCCGGTCCGCGGCCAGGGCGCTGCCCGGCAGAACCTCTGCGGGTACGACACTCACGTCGTGCTGCTCCTCTTCACTGCGGCGTTCCCTCCGGCGGTGGCCCTGTTCCGTACGGATGCGGCGCCCGGGCCGCTCATGCCTTCACCAGTCCCTGCCGCGCCGCGCCGCCGAGCGCCATGTACACGTCCTCCAGGCTCGGCGTGGTCAGGGTGAAGTCGTCCAGCGCGGCGAAGGCGGCCCCGCCGGTGACGGTGGAGACGACCGCGCGGGCCTCCTCGGGCGCGAGCCGCAGCGTCCAGCGCCGCCCGGACTCCTCCGCCCGGTCCCGCAGCGCAGCCACCGCCGGCACGTCCAGCGGCGCCCGCTCCCGCCACACCAGGTCGACCCGCACCTCGCCGGCCACCTGCTCCTTGAGCCCGGCGGGCGTGTCGCAGGCGATCACCCGGCCCCGGTCGAGCACGGCGACCCGGTCGAGGACGGTCTCCGCCTCGATGACGTTGTGGGTGACCAGCACCACCGTGGTGCCCCGCTCGGCGCGCCTCCGGTCGACGGCGGACCACACGGCCCGCCGCGCGACCGGGTCCATCGCGGTGGTCGGTTCGTCGAGCACCAGCAGCGGCCGCTCGCCGACCAGCGCGGCGGCGAAGCAGGCCAGCCGCCGCTGCCCGCCGGAGAGCTTCTTCAGCGGCCGCCCGGCGATCGGGGCGAGGCCGAGTTCGTCGAGCACGGCGTCCCGCTCGGCCCGCGCCCGCCGTACGTCCAGGCCGCGCAGCCGCCCGGTGGTCTCGGCGGCGAGCGAGACGGTCAGCTCGTCGAGGGCGGTGGACTCCTGGCCGAGGTAGGCGAGGATGCGCGCGGCGCGCTCGGGGTGGCGCACGATGTCGTGGCCGAGGATCTCGACGCTGCCGCTGTCGGGCCTCATCAGCCCGGTGAGCTGGCGGACGAGGGTGGACTTGCCGGCCCCGTTCGGCCCGAGCAGCCCGAAGATCTCCCCGCGCCGCACGTCGAGCCGTACGTCGTCGGTGGCGCGCACCTCGGGGGTCCCGGGGGCACCGCGCCGCGCCCGGGTCGCGGGGTACGTCTTGGTCAGCCCGCGCACCGCGCACACGACCTCACCACTGTCCCCGAAGACCTGTGCCGCGCGCGTACTCACAAGGGACGAGACTACGGGGTGCCGGGCCGCCGTCCGCGCGCGGGGCGGCCTCCGGACCCACGAATCACCGGTGGCGGTCATTCCGCCGCGTTCCCCGCGACCGGCCCCCGCTCCGGGAGGGGCTACTCCCCCACCGGCGTGCGTTCGGTCCCGGTGCGGGCGTCCACCTCGCGCCAGAAGCCCGCGCGGATCGCGTACCGGTCGTGCTCGTCGATCTGGTCGTCCTTGTGGGCCAGCAGCCCGAAGCGGGCGGCGTAGCGCAGCAGCTCCCCGTCGATGCGGTGCGGGATCCGCGGATACATCCCCGACAGCCGCTGCAGATGCCCCTGGTCGCCGAGGCGGGAGATCCAGCGCCGGGCGAAGACCTGCCCCACCTCGTACGGGTCACCGCCGACCGTGGTGATGTCCTCCTCCCGGTCGGCCCACCGCTGCTCGGCGGTGGTGAGCTGGGCGAGGGTCGGCATGGCGACGGCCTCGGGCGGCTCGGAGGCGATGCCCGGACGGTCCACCCAGCCCTTGTCGGAGGACCAGCGCAGGGTGGCGGTGGGGGGATGCGGGGCGGCCGGCTGGCTGCCGTGCGCCCGCAGCGCGGCCAGGTCCTTGGGGGTCGGCACGCCCTTCGGCGCCGGCACCCGCTCCGCCGCCCCGTTCGGCGCGGCGGCCGGCGCCGGGCGCGGGGACTGCTCGCCGGTGCGCTCCGGCGCGCCGAGCGCGGACTCGGGCAGCGGCGCGGACAGGATCGCGGCGATCTCCGGGCGCGGCGCGGGCGGCGGCGCGCAGACACCGCCCACCTCCCTGGCGCGCACGGCCTTGGTGATCCACGCGCGGTCGAGGACGCGCCGCTCGTCGGCCTCGGCGACCAGGTCCTCGGACTGGTTGTAGTCGCCGTCGGCGGCCTGCACGGCCCACAGGTGGACGGCGACCCCGTGCTCCTTGGCGGCCATCATGCCGGGCAGCAGATCGCCGTCCCCGGTCACCAGGACCACGTCGGAACAGGCCCGGTTGCGGGCCAGTTCGGTCAGTTCGGCGTGCATCGCGGCGTCCACGCCCTTCTGCGCCCAGCGGCCGTCGCTGCGGGTCAGCGCGCCGAGCCGGACGGTGACCCGGGGCATCACGCGCAGCCTGCGGTGCTCGGGCTGCGGGACGCGGTCGGGGGCGCCGTCGAACCAGTAGATGCGCAGCAGCGGCTGCTGGGTGTCCGATTCGGCGCGTTCCCTCAGCCCTTGGATGAGGGCGTGGTGGTCGACGGTGATCCGGGACCGGGAGGGCTCTCCGGCGAGGAGGCTGGCCGCGGCCCCCAGCAGATACCCGGCGTCCACCAGGACGATGCAGCGGTCCACGCGTCTCACCCTCTTCCCGGGAGGTTTGCTTCGGGCTTCCTTCGAGTCTGCCCGACCGCGCGGGCGTTAACGGCCCGAACTCGATCTTCGGCGTGGCGTTTGTGTGAATCGGCCGCCCGGCGCTCCCCCGGGCGCAGCCCGACAAGCCTGGTCACGGACGGTAATTGTCCGACATGCGGGGCGTGTCGGCCTGTGTGAATCTGGTCCCGGCCCTGGCCCCTAGATCCCCCACAGGAGGCATCACCATGGCCAAGAACAAGAACCGTGACCGTAAGCGACCGCAGTCCGAGCGGGCGCCGCAGGCCCCGCAGTCCCCGATCGACACGCAGGGCGACCAGGTCTCCCCCTCGGTGTCCCCCGGCGACCTGGCCCGCAAGGGCCGGCAGAAGCGCTTCGGCCACAACTGATCCTTCGTGCCGGGGGCGTCACGTCGCCCCGCACGCACGCAAGGGGCGTATTCCCGCGTGGGATACGCCCCTTGTCGCTGTCGCTGTCGCTGCCGCTCCGCTGCCGCGCGGATCGCCCGGCGCCGCTGCGCCGTCTAGCCCGCCAGGCAGGACGGGCCGAGCAGGACCTTCAGGTCGCCGAAGAGGGCCGGGTCGGGCTTCACCCGGTGCCGGTCGAGGCGCAGCACGGTCGTCTTGGTCGGGCCCTGGAGCCGGATCCGCACCTCGCTGTCGCCCTTGTGGTGGCTGAGGACCTCGCCGAGGCGGCTGACCAGGGGCGGGGTGACCTTGACGGCGGGGATGGTGAGGACGACGGGGGCGTTGGTGCCCGCGTTGGACAGGTCGGGGACCATCAGCTCCATCGCGACCAGCCGCGGCACGTCCTCCCGCTTGTCGAGGCGGCCCTTGACGAACACCACGGCGTCCTCGACCAGTTGGGTCGAGACGAGCTGGTAGGTGGCGGGGAAGAACATGCACTCGATGGAGCCCGCCAGGTCCTCCACGGTGGCGATGGCCCAGGCGTTGCCCTGCTTGGTCATCTTGCGCTGGAGTCCGGAGATGATGCCGCCGATGGTGACGACCGCGCCGTCCGCGTGCTCACCGCCGGTGAGCTGGGCGATGCCCGCGTCGGCCTTGTCGGACAGCACGTGCTCCAGGCCGAAGAGCGGGTGGTCGGAGACGTACAGGCCGAGCATCTCGCGTTCCTGGGCGAGCAGGTAGGTCTTGTCCCACTCGTCGGTGGAGAACTCCACGTCGAGCCCGAAGCCGGGCTCGCTGCTGTTCTCCTCGCCCATCCCGCCGAAGAGGTCGAACTGGCCCTCCGCCTCCTTGCGCTTGACCGCGACCACGTTGTCGATCATCGGCTCGTACTGCGCCATCAGGCCCTTGCGGGTGTGGCCCATGGAGTCGAAGGCGCCGGCCTTGATCAGCGATTCCGTGGTCCGCTTGTTGCAGACCACCGCGTCGACCTTGTCCAGGTAGTCGGGGAAGGAGGTGTACTTCCCCTTGGCCTTGCGGCACTTGATGATCGACTCCACCACGTTGGTGCCGACGTTGCGCACAGCGGACAGGCCGAAGAGGATCACGTCGTCGCCCTGGGCGGCGAAGTTGGACTCCGACTCGTTCACGTTGGGCGGGAGCACCTTGATGCCCATGCGGCGGCACTCGTTGAGGTAGACGGCCGACTTGTCCTTGTCGTCCTTCACCGAGGTCAGCAGCGCCGCCATGTACTCGGCGGGGTGGTTCGCCTTCAGGTACGCGGTCCAGTAGGAGACCAGGCCGTACGCGGCGGAGTGCGCCTTGTTGAAGGCGTAGCCGGCGAAGGGGACCAGCACGTCCCACAGCGCCTGGATCGCCTCGTCGCTGTAGCCGTTCTTGCGGGCGCCGGCCTGGAAGATGACGAAGTTCTTCTCCAGCTCCTCCGGCTTCTTCTTGCCCATGACGCGCCGGAGGATGTCGGCCTCGCCGAGCGAGTAGCCGGCGATGATCTGGGCGGCCTTCTGCACCTGCTCCTGGTAGACGATCAGGCCGTAGGTGACGTCCAGGACCTCCTTGAGCGGGGCCTCCAGCTCCGGGTGGATCGGGGTGATCTCCTGCTGGCCGTTCTTGCGCAGGGCGTAGTTGATGTGCGAGTTCATGCCCATCGGGCCCGGCCGGTACAGGGCCGAGACGGCGGAGATGTCCTCGAAGTTGTCGGGCTTCATCATGCGCAGCAGGGAGCGCATGGGGCCGCCGTCGAACTGGAAGACGCCGAGGGTGTCGCCGCGCTGGAGCAGCTCGAAGGTCGTCGGGTCGTCGAGCGGGAGGCTGAGGAGATCGATGTCGATCCCCTTGTTCGCCTTCACCATCTTGACGGCGTCGTCCATGATCGTGAGGTTGCGCAGGCCCAGGAAGTCCATCTTCAGCAGGCCGAGCGACTCACAGCTCGGGTAGTCCCACTGTGTGATGGTCACGCCGTCGGTGTGCCGCACCCAGACCGGGACGTGCTCGGTGATGGTCTCGCTGGACATGATCACGCCGGCGGCGTGCACGCCCATCTGCCGGACCAGCCCCTCCACACCCCGCGCGGTGTCGATGACCTTCTTCACGTCCGGCTCGTTCTCGTACATCGCCCGGACCTCGCCCGCCTCCGAGTAGCGGGGGTGCTGGGGGTCGGTGATGCCGGAGAGCGGGATGCCCTTGCCGAGGACGTCCGGCGGCATGGCCTTGGTGATCCGGTCGCCCATCGCGTACGGGTAGCCCAGCACGCGCGCGGAGTCCTTGATCGCGTTCTTGGCCTTGATCGTGCCGTAGGTGCCGATCATGGCGACCTTGTCGGCGCCGTACTTCTCCGTCACGTACCTGATCACCTCGACGCGCCTGCGCTCGTCGAAGTCGATGTCGACGTCGGGCATCGAGATGCGCTCGGGGTTCAGGAACCGCTCGAAGATCAGGCCGTGCGGGATCGGGTCGAGGTCGGTGATGCCGAGGGCGTAGGCGACGATCGAGCCGGCCGCGGAGCCACGGCCGGGGCCGACCGCGATGCCCTGCTTCTTGGCCCACATGATGAAGTCGGCGACCACGAGGAAGTAGCCCGGGAAGCCCATCGAGATGATCGTGTCCATCTCGTACTCGACCTGCTTCATGCGGTCGTCCGGGATGCCGTCCGGGAACCGGCGGTGCATGCCGCGCATGGTCTCCTCGCGGAACCAGCTGACCTCGGTGTAGCCCTCCGGGATGTCGAACTTCGGCATCAGGTCGCGCTTCTCGAACATGCCGGTGGTGTCGACCATCTCGGCGATCAGGCGCGTGTTGGCGCAGCCCTCCTGCCAGGCGTCCGAGGAGTCGATGGCGTACATCTCGTCCGTGGACTTCAGGTAGTAGCCGGTGCCGTCGAACTTGAAGCGGTCCGGGTCGGAGAGGTTCTTGCCGGTCTGGATGCACAGCAGCGCGTCGTGGGCGCCCGCCTCGTGCGCGTACGTGTAGTGCGAGTCGTTGGTGACCAGCGGCGGGATGCCGAGCTTCCGGGCGATCTCCAGCAGGCCGTCGCGGACCCGGCGCTCGATCTCGATGCCGTGGTCCATCAGCTCCAGGAAGTAGCGGTCCTTGCCGAAGATGTCCTGGTAGTCGGCGGCGGCCTTCAGGGCCTCGTCGAAGTGGCCGAGGCGCAGCCGGGTCTGGATCTCGCCGGAGGGGCAGCCGGTGGAGGCGACGATGCCCTCGGACCACTTCGCGATGGTCTCCTTGTCCATCCGGGGCCACTTCTGCAGCCAGCCCTCGGCGTAGGCGTCGGAGGAGAGCCGGAAGAGGTTGTGCAGGCCGGTCTTGTTCACCGCCCACATCGTCTTGTGGGTGTAACCACCGGAACCGGAGACGTCGTCCCGCTTCTGGTGCGGCTGGCCCCAGAGGATCTTGCGCTTGTTCCGCCGGGACTCGGGGGCGACGTACGCCTCGATCCCGATGATCGGGGTGACCCCGGCCTTCTTCGCGGAGTGGAAGAAGTCGTACGCCCCGTGGAGGTTGCCGTGGTCGGACATGGCGATGTGCGTCATGCCCATCTCGTTGCAGGCGTTGAACATGTCCTTCAGCCGCGCGGCACCGTCCAGCAGCGAGTACTGGGTGTGGACGTGCAGGTGCGTGAACGGCGGCTTCGACACGGCTGCGGCCTCCAGGGGAAACGAACGGCGACGGGGGTCCGACAGGCTGCGGACAGTCCGGGGGACAGCGTCGAAGTCTATGCCTCGCGACTGACACCCTGCGGGCACTCCGGCGTACGGTCGGACGTTGGAAGCTGTCGGACACCCCGTCCGCGCAGGTCACGCACCATCGGTACCAGGAGGCACCCAGCGATGTCGTTTCCGCAGCTCAGCGACGAGCGACGCGGCGAGGAGATCCTCGCCGTCCTCGACACCGCCTTCGGCGAGCTCCTGGCCGCGGACCCGGCCGCGTTCCGGGTGAAGTTCCGGAAGATGGCCGCCTCGGCGTTCGCGTTCTACCGGGGCACCGCCAGCCTCTTCTACCACGACCTCGACGCGGACCACGCCCACCGCGACGGCGGGACGATACCCGGCGGGCCCTACCTCGACGAGCGGACCTCCCGGGTGTGGATCCACGGCGATCTGCACGCCGAGAACTTCGGCACGTACATGGACTCCACCGGCCGGCTGATCTTCAACGTGAACGACTTCGACGAGGCCTACGTGGGTCCCTTCACCTGGGACCTGCAGCGCTTCTCCGCCTCGATCGCGCTGATCGGGTACGCGAAGGCGCTCAGCGACGAGCAGATCACCGAGCTGGTGACGGTGTACGCGGGCGCGTACCGCGAGCGGATCCGCGCCCTCTCGACCGGCGCCAAGAGCGACGAGGTGCCGCCGTTCACCCTGGACACCGCCGAGGGGCCGCTGCTGGACGCGCTGCGCGACGCCCGCTCGCTGACCCGGTTCGGGCTGCTGGACTCGATGACGGAGATCCGCGACTTCGAGCGCCGCTTCGCGCCCGGCGGCGGTTCCATCGAGCTGGACGCGGCCACCCGGTACAAGGTGCTGGCCGCGTTCGACGGCTATCTGGAGACCCTGCCGGAGACCTCCCTGGCCCGTCCGGACTCCTACCGCGTGAAGGACGTCGTGGGACGCCGCGGCATCGGCATCGGGTCGGCGGGCCTGCCGTCCTACAACATCCTGCTGGAGGGCCACAGCGACGCGCTGGAGAACGATGTCGTGATCTACGTCAAGCAGGCCCAGACGCCGGCCGTCTCGCGGCACATCACCGACCCGGGGATCCGGGAGTACTTCCTGCACGAGGGCCACCGCACGGTGATCTCCCAGCGCGCCCTCCAGGCCCACGCCGACCCGTGGCTGGGCTGGACCGAGCTGGACGGCGCCGGCCAGCTCGTCGCCGAGGTCTCGCCGTACGCGGTCGACCTGGACTGGAGCGACCTGGACGACCCGGAGGAGATCGCCGCCGTCGTCGCCGACCTGGGCCGGGCCACGGCGTCGATGCACTCGGCGGCGGACGACCAGTCCGGCGAGTCGCTGGTGCCGTTCTCCACCGAACGGGCGATCGACGCGGCCATCGCGGCCGACGAGGAGGGCTTCGCCCCGCTCCTGGTGGACTTCGCGCACGCCTACGGGGCACGTGCGCGTGCCGACCACCAGATCTTCCTCGACCTGTTCCGCAACGGCCGGATCCCCGGCCTGTAGCCGGTCCGGACCGCCGGCCCCCGCTCACAGCAACCCTTTAGGGGTCTCTTACCGGAGGCCATGACACACTCTCCACGCGATGGACATATCAGGGACCCAGATCAGAGCCGTGCGCGCGGCGCTGTTCACGGCGATCGTCGTGACGCTCAGCACCGCGTCGCACGTGCTGCTGTCGCGGGTCCCGCTGCCCCTGGGAACGGTCGCGGCGATCACCGTCACCGTGTTCGTGATCGCCTACGCGCTGGCCGGCCGGGAGCGCGGCTTCCGGCGGATCGCCGCGCTGCTGATCCCGCTGGAGCTGGCCGCCGACACCGTCTTCACCGCCGGCCAGCACGCCTGCTACGGCCGCACGGGCGGCCCGGTGGCCGGGCCGCTGCGCTCGGTCGGGCTGGACGTGCTGTGCGGCGGCGGCGAGGTGGGCACCCCGCTGGCCCGGATGGCCGGCACCACCGGCACCGAACGGGTCGCCGCCCTCCTCGCCGACGCCCACCCGGAGACCGCCTGGCTGCTGCTGGGCGCGCACGTCGGCGTGGGACTGCTGGCGGCGGCCTGGCTGCGCCGCGGCGAGCAGGCGCTGGCCCAGCTGCTGCACGCGATGCCCGCGACCACCTTCCGCCCGCTGCTGCTGGCGGTCGCCGCGGTGACGGCCCGGCCGGCCCCGGCGGTCCGCCGGCTGCCGCGCCCCGCGCACCGCCGCGCCGCCATCGCGCCCGATCTGCTCCTCGCGCACTCCCTGGGACGGCGCGGGCCGCCCCGCTCGGCCCCTGTCGCGCTCGCCGTCGCCTGAGCGGCCGCGCCCGAGCGGAGCGACACAGCCGAACCCGAGCGGTTCCCCACGTCCGTACGCGCGCGCAGCCGCGCGCCACCCCCCAGGGAGATCACGAGAATGAGCAAGCGGAACAGCCAGACGGCGAAGACGGCGGCCCGGGAGCGGCTGCGCCAGGAGCGCGAGCGCCAGGCCAAGCGTGAGAAGACCAGGCGGCAGCTGATCGTGGCCGGTTCGATGGTCGCGGTCCTCGCGATAGCCGGCGGCATCGGCTACGCCGTCGTCCAGGGCAGCAAGCCGTCCGGCTGGGAGGCGGCGGCCGAGGCGAAGGTCGTCGCCCCGGCCAACACCTCCGGCAAGGACGGCACCGAGATCCTCATCGGCGACTCCAAGACCGACAACGTGGTGCACCTCTACGAGGACCCGCGCTGCCCGGCCTGCGCGTCCTTCGAGCAGACGATCGGCGAGACCGTCAACAAGGGCATGGAGGACGGCGACTACAAGCTGTCCTTCACCCTCGGCACCTTCCTCGACGGCAACCTCACCGGCGAGGGGTCCAAGAACGCGCTGAGCGCGCTCGGCGCCGCGCTGGACGTGAGCCCCGACGCGTTCCTCGACTACAAGGCGGCGCTGTACTCGGCGAAGTACCACCCCGCGGAGACGACCGACGAGTTCGCCGAGGACGAGTACCTGCTCAAGGTGGCGAACACGGTCGACGCCCTGAAGAACAACAAGAAGTTCCAGGACGCGGTCGAGAAGGGCACCTACGACGCCTGGGCGATGCGGATGAGCGACACCTTCGACGACACGAAGGACGTCAAGTCCACCCCCACCATCAAGATCAACGGCAAGGTCATCGAGAACCCGCGCACCGTGGCCGACTGGGAGAAGGCCCTGAAGGACGCGGGCGTCACCAAGTAGAGCGGGCCACCGGGACGGGCGGACCCCCCGGGTTCGCCCGTTCTTCATGTGCGGCCGCTTACCAACTCCCTTACCGGCCAGTAATCTGACCGGCCGTGACCAGTCGAAGCAGATCCCACACCGATCCCCTCCCGTCCTCCCCGCGCCGCCGCACGGTCGTCAAGGCCGCCGCGGCCGGGGCCGTTCTCGCGGCCCCGCTGGCCGCCGCCGTGCCGGCGCGGGCCGCCGAGGCACCCGCCTTCCTGCACGGCGTCGCCTCCGGCGACCCGCTCCCGGACGGCATCCTGCTGTGGACCCGGGTGACCCCCACCCCTGAGGCCGTCCCCGGTTCCGGTCTCGGCCCCGACGTGGAGGTGAACTGGACCGTCGCGCTGGACAAGGCGTTCAGCACCGTCGTCGCCAGGGGCACGGTCACGGCGACCGCCGCCTCCGACCACACCGTCAAGGCCGACGTCCGCGGCCTCGCGCCCGCGACCGACTACTGGTTCCGCTTCTCGGCCGCCGGCACCGACTCCCCCGCCGCCCGCACCCGCACCGCCCCGGCCGCCGACGCGGCGGTGGCCAACCTCCGCTTCGGGGTGGTCTCGTGCGCCAACTGGGAGGCCGGGCACTTCGCGGCGTACCGCCACCTCGCGGCCCGCGGCGACCTGGACGCCTGGCTGCACCTCGGCGACTACATATACGAGTACGGCACGGGCCAGTACGGCACGCGCGGGACCGTCGTACGGCCGCACGCCCCGGCCCACGAGATCCTGACCCTCGCCGACTACCGGACGCGGCACGGGCGGTACAAGACGGACCCCGACCTCCAGGCCCTGCACGCCGCGGCCCCGGTCGTCGCCATCTGGGACGACCACGAGATCGCCAACGACACCTGGTCCGGCGGCGCCGAGAACCACACCGAGGGCGCGGAGGGTCCCTGGGCCGCGCGCCAGGCCGCGGCGAAGCAGGCGTACTTCGAGTGGATGCCGGTCCGCCCGGCGCTCGCCGGCACCACCTACCGCCGGCTGCGCTTCGGCAAGCTGGCCGACCTGTCCCTGCTCGATCTGCGCTCCTTCCGCTCGCGGCAGGCGACCGTCGGCAGCGGCGAGGTCGACGACCCGGAGCGCACGCTCACCGGCCGCGCCCAGCTGGACTGGCTGAAGGCGGGGCTGGCCGCCTCGGACACCACCTGGCGGCTGGTCGGCAACTCCGTGATGATCGCGCCGTTCGCCGTCGGCTCGCTCTCGGCGGAGCTGCTGAAGCCGCTGGCGAAGCTGCTGGGCCTGCCGAGCGAGGGTCTCGCGATCAGCACCGACCAGTGGGACGGCTACACCGACGACCGCCGGGAGCTGCTGGCCCATCTGCGCGCCAACGCCATCCGCAACACGGTGTTCCTGACCGGTGACATCCACATGGCCTGGGCCAACGACGTGCCGGTGAACGCCGGGACGTATCCGCTGTCGGCCTCGGCCGCCACGGAGTTCGTGGTCACCTCGGTCACCTCCGACAACCTGGACGACCTGGTGAAGGTCCCGGAGGGCACGGTCAGCGCGGTCGCGGCCCCGGTCATCCGCGCCGCCAACCGGCACGTGCACTGGGTCGACACCGACCGGCACGGCTACGGCGTCCTGGACCTCACCGCCGAGCGGGCGCAGATGGACTACTACGTGCTGTCCGACCGCACCCGGGCGAACGCGACCTCGTCGTGGGCGCGCTCCTACCGGACCCGCAGCGGGACGCAGAAGGTCGAGCGCGTCCACACCCCCGTGTGACAGTCGCACCCGAGGGGCGATTTCCAGCCAACAGCGGCGACGCGCCGAATCGTTGAGGCGAGATCACGACACCCTTCCCTCCGTTACGGCGGGTGGTGCGAGCCGTGGTTCGAATCCGGACACACCACCCGCCCCGGTGACGGTCTTCGTCACGCCGGAATCCCGAACCCCGGACGGGCACGGTCGACCCGTCCCCCCAATCCTCCCCTTTTGCCGGGAATTTGATTGGGCCTGATCACTCCTCTTCCCGTTTGAGCATGTCCACGTAATGTCCGGGCGGCGACCAGGAAGACCCCTGTGCGCCATTCCCCACCGCATCCGCTAGGAGCCAGCATGCGTGCGCTTGCCCGGATATCTCCCTCGACGCGCAGACGTGTTCTCGCCACCGCCGCCGTGGCCGGAACCCTGATGCTCAGCACCCTGTCGGCGCCCACGAGCGTCGCGGCGGCCGGCACCCCCACGGCCGCCGACTGCGTCGAGGACACCCACGCGGACACCCACGCCACGGCGCGCGAGGCCCGCCCCGGGGACGGCGAGCACGCCGCCGAGCCCAACGAGGTGAGCGCCGCCAGGGCCCAGGCCATGGACGCCGACCTGCGCAAGAGGCTCGACCGGCTGCCGGGAGGCGGCCGCGGCCTCTCGGCGACCGCCACGACCAGCATCCCCGTGTACGTCCACGTCATCCACGACGGCGCCACGGGCCGGCTCGACGCGGCCGACATCACCGCCCAGATGAACGTGCTGAACGCGGCGTTCGGCGGTCAGGGCACCGGCAACACCGACTCCGGCTTCCAGTTCACGCTGGCCGGCACCGACTACACGGACAACGCCGCCTGGTACAACCTCTCCTCCGGCTCCGCCGAGGAGAAGGCGATGAAGTCCGCCCTGCGCAAGGGCGGAGCGAACGCTCTCAACCTGTACACCGCCAACCTCGGCGACGGCCTGCTCGGCTGGGCCACCTTCCCCAGCTCCTACAGGTCCAGCCCGTCCATGGACGGCGTGGTCGTGCTGGACGGCTCGCTGCCCGGCGGCTCGGCCGCCAACTACGACGAGGGCGACACCGCCACCCACGAGGTCGGCCACTGGCTGGGCCTGTACCACACCTTCCAGGGCGGCTGCAACGGCAACGGCGACTACGTCGACGACACCCCGGCCGAGAAGAGCCCGGCCTACGAGTGCCCCGAGGGCCGTGACACCTGCGCCCGCAAGGCGGGGGCCGACCCGATCCACAACTTCATGGACTACACGTACGACGCCTGCATGTACCAGTTCACCTCCGGCCAGGTGACCCGCATGCAGCAGAACTGGGCGGCCTACCGCGCCGCCGGCTGAGCCGGCCGGTCCAGCGAGTCCAGGAAGCCGAGCGCCACCCGCCAGGTGGCCTCGGCTGCCTCCGCGTCGTGGTCCGGCAGGTCCGGGTCGGTGTAGAGGTGGCCCGCCCCGGCGTACCGGAACACCTCCACGTCCGCGCCCGCGCGGCGCATCTGGAGGTACCAGGAGCCCAGCCAGTCCTCCGTCTCGAACGGGTCCGGCTCGGCCACGTGCAGCTGCACCGGCAGATCGTCCACCGAGGCGTTCGGCGCGAGGTCCGAGGTGCCGTGCAGCAGGAGCAGGCCCTTCGCCTTCTCGTCGCCGAGGGCGAGGGTCTGCGCGATCGAGGCGCCGAGGGAGAACCCGGCGTACACCAGGCCCCGCTCCGAATACGGCGCGGCGGCCAGCACGGCCCGCTTCAGCAGCTCGTCCTTGCCGATCTCCTCCTGGGCCGCCATGCCCTCCTCGACCGTGTCGAACGTACGCCCCTCCATCAGGTCCGGCGTCCACACCTCGTGCCCGGCCGCGCGCAGCCGCTCCGCCGCGGCGCGCACCGCGGGCCTGAGGCCATAGGTCGAGTGAAAGAGCATGATGTTCATGAGGCCATGGTGCCAGCCGGGTGTGACCCGGCACGTCCGGGGCACTGCCCGGAACGTCGGGTGAATCACAGGTTCAGGCCCGCCGGTGGCCGGATACGTTCCTGGGCATGGAGAACATACTCCGCCCACTGATCGTGGTCGGCGGCTCGGTCCTGCTCACCCTGGTGATCGGCTGGGCCACCGACCTGCTGCTGCGCAGGGCCGACGAACGGCAGAGCGAGACCCCGCTGTGGGACCTGCTGCGCCGCGGCCGCATCCCCTACCAGCTGGTGCTGTGCGCCGCGCTGCTGAGAGGGTCGTACGACAAGGCGCGGCTGCTCGGTGACCACCGGGCCGGAATCGGCCACTTCCTCACGCTGGTGCTGATCGGCTCGGCCGCCTGGCTGGTGATCCGGATCGCGGCCGCGGTCGTCGAGACCTCGTACACCCGGTACGCCCACTCCCGGGCCCGGCGCGACCCCGCGCGGGTGCGCCGGGTGCGCACCCAGGTGACGCTGATCATGCGGGTGGTCGCGGCGACCGTCGGGGTGGTGGCGGTGGCGGCGATGCTGCTGACCTTCCCCGCCTTCCGCGCCGCGGGCGCCTCGCTGCTGGCCTCGGCCGGAATCCTGGGCATCGTCGCCGGTGTCGCCGCTCAGTCCACCCTGAGCAACATGTTCGCGGGCTTCCAGATCGCCTTCGGCGACATGGTGCGCATCGGGGACACGGTCGTCGTGGACGGCCAGTGGGGCACCGTCGAGGAGATCACCCTGACCTATCTGACGGTGCGGACCTGGGACGAGCGCCGCGTCACCATGCCGGTGTCGTACTTCACCTCGAAGCCGTTCGAGAACTGGTCGCGCGGCACCCCGGAGATGACCGGCGTCGTCTACTGGCACCTGGACCACTCGGCCCCGGTGGAGGCGATGCGCGACAAGCTCCGCGACCTGCTGCGCGAGTGCCCCGCCTGGGACGGACGCGCCTACGACCTCTCGGTCACCGACACCACGCCCAACACCATGGAGGTGCGGGCCCTGATGACCGCGAAGGACGCCGACGACGTCTGGACGGTCCGGGTCGCGGTCCGCGAGCGGATGATCGACTGGCTGGTCCACGAGCACCCGTACGCCCTGCCCCGGGTCAACACCGCCAGCGCCGACCTGCCGAATCCCCGCTCGTCCCTCGACGGCCCTCCCAGCCGCCGCGCCGTGGAGACCCCGAGGGCGGACCGGGCCTGAGCGGTGCTCAGCGCAGGCTGCGCACGTCGAGCTGGCGCAGCACCCGGTCCACCACCTCGGGGTCCGCCCCGGCCTCGCTGCGCGCCGCCAGCACCTCGTGCCGGGCGGCGCTCAGCATCTCCCCCTCGATCCGGCGCACCCGCTTCAGCCGCTTCACCCGCTGCGCGTGCGCCTCCATCCGCTCCTCCTCCCCCATGTCCGGGCTGATCCGCACCCCGATCTCGAAGGCGCGCCGCAGCATCCGCTCGGACAGCTCCTCCGGCAGTTCCTCGACCTGCTCGATCTCCCGCAGCCGCCGCTTGGCGGCCTTCGCGGCCCGCACCGCCAGCGTCTTCTCGAACTCCTTCTCCCGCTCGGTGTCCGCGCGCACCCCGAGCCGCCTCACCAGCCACGGCAGCGTCAGCCCCTGGAGCACCAGCGTCGCCATGATCACGCCGAACGCGATGAAGACGATCTCGTCCCGGTCGGGGAACGGCGACCCGTCCTCCGTCTTCAGCGGGATGGCCAGCGCCAGCGCCACCGAGGCCACGCCCCGCATCCCCGACCACCACATGACGACGGTCTCCCGCCAGCTCATGGGGATGTCCTCGTAGTCGCGCCGCGCGTGCAGCCGTTTGGTCAGCCAGGTCGCGGGCAGCAGCCACAGCAGCCGTACGAGGACCACGACGCCCGCGACGGCCGCCGCCCAGCCCAGCATCTCGCCCCACCGACCGGAGGCCGTGCGGATCGCGTTGTGCAGTTCCAGGCCGATCAGCCCGAAGGCGACCCCGGTGACCAGGGTGTCGACGACGTCCCAGAAGGTGTGCCCGGCGAGCCGGGTCATGACGTCGTCGGCGTCGGTGGCGTACTCGGCGAGGAACAGCGCGGCGGTCAGCACGGCGAGCACCCCGGAGCCGTGCAGTTCCTCGGCCAGCACATAGGCGGCGTACGGCACCAGCAGGGTGAGCCCGATCTGCAGGGTGGGGTCGCCCAGCAGGTCCATCAGCTTGTTCGCGCCCCAGCCGAGCACGAGTCCCACCGCGACCGCGACCACGGCGGACAGCACCAGGTCGGCCCCGGCCGACCAGGCCGAGAAGGTGCCGCCGACCACGGCGGTGATCGCCACGTGGTAGAGCACGATGGCCGTCACATCGTTGAAGAGCCCCTCGCCCTCCAGGATGGACACCAGCCGGCGCGGCAGTCCGAGCTGTCCGGCGACGGCGGTCGCGGCGACCGGGTCGGGCGGCGCCACCAGCGCGCCGAGGGCCAGGGCGGCGGCGATCGGCAGCCCGGGCACGATGGCGTGGGCGACGAAGCCCACACAGAACATCGTGACGAACACCAGCGCCACGGCGAGCAGGAAGATCGGCCGTTTGTTCGCCGCGAACTGCCGCCAGGAGGTGCGCCGTACGGCCGCGTAGAGCAGCGGCGGCAGCAGGAGCGGCAGGATCAGCTCCGGCGGGATGTCGACGTTCGGCACGAAGTCCAGCAGCGCCAGGACGATGCCGAGCAGCGTCATCAGCACCGGTGCGGGGACACCCAGCCGGTCCCCGACCGGGACGCTCACGACGGCCCCGAGCAACAGGACGAACAACAGGGCCAGCTGGTCCACGCGCGGCGCTCCGACAGGTCTAGGTGATCAGGACCCCCCTGATACCCACCCTGCCATGGAGCACCCGTGCTACAGGGAGCGCCGCATCGCCTGGTGCGGAATCCCCGCCTCCAGGTACTCCGGACCGTAGGCCTCGTACCCCAGCCGCCGGTAGAAACCCAGCGCCTGCGTCTGCGCGTGCAGGTCCACCGCCGCGAGCCCCCGCGCGCGGGCCGTGTCCTCGATCGCCCGGACCAGCGCCGCACCGACGCCGAGTCCGCGCGCCTCCCGGACGACCGCCAGCCGCCCCAGGGAGCCCACCGCCGGATCGCCGCCGGTCCGCTCCGCGGCCGCCACCCCGTACAGCAGCCGCCCGGTGCCCAGCGGCACCCCGTCCGCCCGCACGGCGAGCACGTGCAGCGCGCCGGCGTCGTACGCGTCGTACTCGATGTCCTCCGGAACGCCCTGCTCGGCGACGAAGACCTGCTTGCGCACCGTGAAGCACGCCTCGCGGTCGGCGTCCTCCTCGGCGACCCGGACGGCGTACGACGGCGCGGCCAGCCCGGTCATCCGTAGGTCTCCTCGCGGACCTGGTCCAGCGCCGAGCGGAGGTCCTCGGGGTAGTCGCAGGCGAACTCGACCCACTCGCCGCTGCCCGGATGCTCGAAGCCCAGCCGGACGGCGTGCAGCCACTGCCGGGTCAGGCGCAGCCGCTTGGCGAGCGTCGGGTCGGCCCCGTAGGTCAGGTCGCCGACGCAGGGGTGGCGGTGCGCGGCCATGTGGACGCGGATCTGGTGGGTGCGGCCGGTCTCCAGCTTCACATCGAGCAGAGACGCCGCGCGGAACGCCTCGATCAGGTCGTAGTGCGTGACGGAGGGCTTGCCCTCGGCGGTGACCGCCCACTTGTAGTCGTGGTTCGGGTGACGGCCGATCGGCGCGTCGATGGTGCCGCTGGTCGGGTCCGGGTGGCCCTGCACGAGCGTGTGGTACCGCTTGTCGACCGTGCGCTCCTTGAACTGGCGCTTCAGCGACGTGTACGCGTACTCCGACTTCGCCACCACCATCAGCCCCGACGTGCCGACGTCCAGCCGGTGCACGATGCCCTGGCGCTCGGCGGCGCCGGAGGTCGAGATCCGGTACCCCGCCGCGGCCAGACCGCCGATGACGGTCGGCCCGGTCCAGCCGGGGCTCGGGTGGGCGGCGACGCCGACCGGCTTCACGATGACGACCACGTCATCGTCGTCGTGCACGATCTCCATGCCCTCGACCGGCTCGGCCACCACCTGCACCGGCGCGGCGGCCTGCGGCATCTCGACCTCCAGCCAGGCGCCGCCGTGCACCCGCTCGGACTTGCCGACCACCGTGCCGTCGACCAGCACCTTGCCCGCCGCGGCCAGCTCCGCGGCCTTCGTACGGGAGAAGCCGAACATGCGGGAGATGGCGGCGTCGACGCGCTCGCCCTCCAGACCGTCGGGCACGGGCAGGGTACGGATCTCGGGAATCGTGCTCACCCGTCGAGTATGCCGGACCGGCCCGGCACATCCGTACGCGGTGCTCGGTCCCGGTGCTCAGTCCCGGTGGACGGTCCCGTCCGGGTCCAGGCCCCTGAAGGACAGCAGCACGATCAGGATCCCGCCGCACACGATCGCCGAGTCGGCCAGGTTGAAGACGGCGAAGTGCTTGGGCGCGATGAAGTCCACCACCGCGCCCTGGAAGACGCCCGGCGAGCGGAAGATGCGGTCCGTGAGGTTGCCGAGCGCGCCGCCGAGCAGCAGGCCGAGCGCGACCGCCCAGGGCAGGCTGTACAGCTTGCGGGCGAGGCGGGCGATCACCACGATCACGGCCGCCGCGATCACCGTGAAGATCACGGTGAAGGCCTCGCCGAAGCCGAAGGCCGCGCCCGCGTTGCGGATCGCCTCGAAGCGCAGCCACTCGCCGACGACCTCGATCGGCTCCTGGTGCTCCAGCTTCTCGACCACGATCATCTTGCTGACCAGGTCGAGCAGGTAGGCGAGCGCGGCGACCGCGAACAGCACGGCGATCCGCCGCCTGCCGCGGGGCCGCTCGGGGGCGGCCCCGGACTCGGCGCCGCCCTCGCCGCTCTCGTCGCCGCCGGGCCGCTCCGGCTCCCCGGCCCGGGCCGCGTCCGAATCGTCCGGCGTACCGATGATGCGCTCCGCCTCTGCCACGTGAGTCCCTCAACCTAGGTGCCTGACTGAGGACGAGGGTACGGCACGCCTTCCGCGCCGATCAGTACCGGCGTTCGGGACGGGCGCCCGGCACCGGTGCTCAGTACCGGCGCTCCTGCTTCTGCTTGCACTCCACGCACAGGGTGGCCCGCGGGAAGGCCTGCATCCTCGCCTTGCCGATCGGCTGCCCGCAGTTCTCGCACAGGCCGTACGTGCCCGCGTCCAGGCGCTGCAGGGCGCGCTCGGTCTGGATCAGCATCTCGCGCGCGTTCGCGGCCAGGGCCAGTTCGTGCTCGCGGGTGATGTTCTTGGCGCCGGTGTCCGCCTCGTCGTCCCCCGCGCCGTCCCCGGACTCCCGCATCAGACCGGCCAGTGACGCCTCCGAGGAGGCGATCTCCGTGCTCAACCGGTCCAGCTCGCTCGACAGCTCGCTGCGGGCCTCCTCGACCTCCTCGGGGGTCCACGGGTCCTCACCGGGGCGTACCGCCAGCTCGCCGGGCTCCGCCGCGGCGGCGCGCGCCTTCGGAACGGCGGTCTGGGCCGCCGGGGCCGTGCCAGAAGTCTTCTTCGCAACCACCGTCGTGGCTCCCGTCTGCTCCGCGGCCTCGGCCGCGCCCGCCTTCTTCACCGTGCTCCCGGCCCCGCCCGCGGCCGGACCCTTCGCTCGCCTTCCCCGCCCCCCGGCGCCCCCACGGCCCGGCACGGCCGTGCCGTCGGCCTGGGGTGCCCCGGCCGCCGCCTTGCCGGCCGCCGTTGTCCTGGCCACCGTTCCCCCGGCGGTGGAGCTCCCGGCCGCCCGGCCGGTGGCCGCGGCTCCGGCGGCCGGCGCGGGCTCGGCATGGGCCTCCTCGGCCACCGCCCGCCTCGCCGGGGCCCGCCTGGCTGCCGCCTTGTTCGCCGGGGTCTCGTTCACCAGGGCCTCCTTCGCCGTGGCCTTCTTCGCCGTGGCCTTCTTCGCCGTGGCCTTCTTCGCCGTGGCCTTCTTGGCCACGGACTTCTTCGCGACGGCCTTCCTGCCCGGCTCCCGCTCGGCCGCCGACCGCGCGGCCGACACACCCCCGGCCGCTCGCTCCCCCGGCGCCCCCGTCGCCACGGCCTTCCCGGCCACGGCCTTCCCGCCCGCGACCTTCTTTCCCGCGGCCTTCTTGCCCGCGATCTTCTTGGCGGTCGCCTTCTCGGCCGTGCCGTTCTCGGCAACGGCGTCCCTCGCGGTGGCCGTCCTGGTTGCGTGCTGTGCCACGGGCACCCCGTCGGACGACGCCGCGACACCGGCCTTCCCGGTTGTCGCCTGCCCGGCCGTCGCCTTCCCGGTTGTCGTCTTCCCGGCCGTCGCCCTCCCGCTGGTCGCCTGTCCCGCCACCGCCTTCCCGGCCGCGGGCTTCCTGACAGCGGCCTTCTTGGCGGACGCTTCCTTGGCCACGGCCTTTCCGGCGGTGACCTTTCCGGCGGTGACCGCGCCTGTGGCCGCCTTCCCGGCCGCGCCCTCTTTGGTCCCCCGGCTCCCGGCCCCGGCCCGCTTCACGGCACTCCGCGTCACCGCCGCCTTCCGGGGCGCGGACCGCTTCACCGCGGACTCGCTCGCAGGCTCCCCCTTGCCCGCCGTCCTGCCCGCCGTCTTCTTGCGCGCCGCCGTCTTCCTCACCGCGCCTCCGGGAGCGGCCGCCTTCCCCGCGCTCCCCTCCCCCGGCGCCGCCGTCACGGCGTCCACCGCACGCCTCGCGACCGTCCCGCCGGCGGCGCGCGTGCTCTTCTTGCCGCTCACGTCCTTGGCCGCACCGCCGGAAGCGCTGGTGCCTGTGGGCCTGCCCGACGCCGACTGCTGTACGGCGGTCTTCTTCGCCACCATGGCCGCGGCCCCTTCACATATTGTGATCTTGCACGCGAATCGTGCTGGGACGATAAATCGACTTGAGTCCCGCGGCAACGGGGCACGCCGCCCGATCCGCCCGCCCCACGACCCCCGCGTGACCGGCATGCATGCGTTGTGCCCAGCTCCCCGCGGGGTATGCCGCCGAGCCCGACTTCCGCGGATCCCGAGCGCCGCGTGTGCCCGTTCGGGTCACGCCGGGTGCCGCACCGGGCCCGCCGCAAAACCGGTCGGCCGCTGTCCCCGGGGCGCCGTACACTGGGCGGAGCGAAAAGCGTGGATGGGGACGAGTAGCGGCGTACGCAGCCCACAGCGACCCGGGGACGGTGGAAGCCCGGGGGCGAGCGCGACGTGAAGATCACCCCGGAGCCGCCGGAAGAAAGCCGCCGCCCAGAGCGGTGGCCAGTAGAACCGGCATCGCGACCCCAATGAGGGGGCTCGCCGAGGCAAGGACCCGCCCCGGAGAGCCAAGGAGGGTGGTACCGCGGGAGCGCGCCGAAGACGGCGTAGACAAGACGTAGCTCTCGTCCCTCCGACGGAAGGCAGCAAGTCCGCCGGAGGAAGATCGCTGATGACGACAGCGCCGACGTACCGCCAGGTGCCCGCTCAGGTCGACCTGCCCGCGCTCGAGCACGCCGTGCTCGACTTCTGGCGCGAGCAGAAGATCTTTGCCAAGAGCCTGGAGCAGTCCCAGGGCCGCCCCGAGTGGGTGTTCTACGAGGGCCCGCCCACCGCCAACGGCATGCCCGGCGCCCACCACATCGAGGCGCGCGTCTTCAAGGACGTCTTCCCCCGCTTCCGCACCATGCGCGGCTACCACGTGGCCCGCAAGGCGGGCTGGGACTGCCACGGGCTGCCGGTCGAGCTGGCGGTCGAGAAGGAGCTCGGGTTCTCCGGCAAGCAGGACATCGAGGCGTTCGGCATCGCCGAGTTCAACGCCAGGTGCCGGGAGTCCGTGCTCCGCCACACCGACGCCTTCGCCGAGCTGACGACCCGCATGGGCTACTGGGTCGACCTCGACGACGCCTACGTCACGATGGACCCCGAGTACATCGAGTCGGTCTGGTGGTCGCTGAAGGAGATCTTCAACAAGGGACTCCTGGTCCAGGACCACCGCGTCGCCCCCTGGTGTCCCCGCTGCGGCACCGGCCTGTCCGACCACGAGCTGGCACAGGGCTACGAGACGGTCGTCGACCCGTCGGTCTACGTCCGCTTCCCGCTGACCTCCGGCCCGCTGGCCGGCGAGGCCGCCCTGCTGGTGTGGACGACCACCCCGTGGACCCTGGTGTCCAACACGGCCGTGGCCGCCCACCCCGAGGTCACCTACGTCGTCGCCACGAACGGCGAGGAGAAGCTGGTCGTCGCCGAGCCGCTGGTCGCCAAGGCGCTCGGCGAGGGCTGGGAGACCACCGGCCAGTCCTTCACCGGCGCCGAGATGGAGCGCTGGACGTACCAGCGCCCGTTCGAACTGGTGGCGTTCCCGGCCGAGGCGCACTTCGTGGTCAACGCCGACTACGTCACCACCGAGGACGGCACGGGTCTGGTCCACCAGTCCCCCGCCTTCGGTGAGGACGACCTCAAGGTCTGCCGCTCCTACGGCCTGCCGATGGTGAACCCGGTCCGCCAGGACGGCACCTTCGAGGAGGACCTGCCCCTGGTGGGCGGCGTCTTCTTCAAGAAGGCCGACGAGGCACTCACCGAGGACCTCGGCGCGCGCGGTCTGCTCTTCAAGCACCTGCCGTACGAGCACAGCTACCCGCACTGCTGGCGCTGCCACACCGCGCTGCTCTACTACGCGCAGCCCTCCTGGTACATCCGTACGACGGCCGTCAAGGACCGCCTGCTCCAGGAGAACGAGAAGACCAACTGGTTCCCGGACACGGTCAAGCACGGCCGCTTCGGCGACTGGCTGAACAACAACATCGACTGGGCGCTCTCCCGCAACCGCTACTGGGGCACCCCGCTGCCGATCTGGCGCTGCGAGGAGGGCCACCTCACCTGCGTCGGCTCCCGCGCGGAGCTGTCCGAGCTGACCGGCACCGACCAGTCGGACCTCGACCCGCACCGCCCGTTCATCGACGACGTCACCTTCACCTGCCCCGACGAGGGCTGCTCCCGCGAAGCGGTGCGCGTGCCCGAGGTCATCGACGCCTGGTACGACTCGGGGTCGATGCCGTTCGCGCAGTGGGGCTACCCGTACAAGAACAAGGAGCTGTTCGAGAGCCGGTACCCGGCGCAGTTCATCTCCGAGGCCATCGACCAGACCCGCGGCTGGTTCTACACGCTGATGGCGGTCGGCACGCTCGTCTTCGACAAGTCGTCGTACGAGAACGTCGTCTGCCTCGGCCACATCCTCGCCGAGGACGGCCGGAAGATGTCCAAGCACCTGGGCAACATCCTCCAGCCGATCCCGCTGATGGACCAGCACGGCGCGGACGCGGTCCGCTGGTTCATGGCGGCCGGCGGCTCCCCGTGGGCGGCCCGCCGGGTGGGTCACGGCACCATCCAGGAGGTCGTCCGCAAGACGCTCCTCACCTACTGGAACACCGTCGCCTTCCAGGCCCTGTACGCGCGCACGTCGAACTGGGCGCCGTCCGCGGCGGACCCGGCCCCGGCCGACCGCCCGCTGCTGGACCGCTGGCTGCTCAGCGAGCTCCACGCCCTCACCGACCAGGTGACCCAGGCGCTGGAGGCGTACGACACCCAGCGCGCCGGCAAGCTGCTGTCGGCGTTCGTCGACGACCTGTCGAACTGGTACGTCCGCCGCTCCCGCCGCCGCTTCTGGCAGGGCGACAAGGCCGCGCTGCGCACCCTGCACGAGGTCGTCGAGACGGTCACCAGGCTGATGGCGCCGCTGACCCCGTTCATCACCGAGCGGGTCTGGCAGGACCTGATCGTCCCCGTCACCCCGGGCGCGCCCGAGTCGGTGCACCTGTCGTCGTGGCCGGAGGCGGACCTCGGCGCGATCGACCCGGAACTGTCGCGGCAGATGGTGCTGGTGCGCCGGCTGGTGGAGCTGGGGCGCGCGACCCGCGCCGAGTCGGGCGTCAAGACCCGTCAGCCGCTGAAGCGCGCGCTGATCGCGGCGACCGGCTTCGAGGCGCTCGACCGCGAGCTGCACACCCAGATCACCGAGGAGCTGAACGTCGAGTCGCTCGCGTCGCTGAGCGAGGTCGGCGGCTCCCTGGTCGACACGACGGCCAAGGCCAACTTCCGTGCTCTCGGCAAGCGGTTCGGCAAGCGGGTGCAGGACGTCGCCAAGGCGATCGCCGAGGCCGACGCGGCGGCGCTGTCGCTGGCGCTGCGCGAGGGCAACGCCTCCGTGGAGGTCGACGGCGAGACGATCACCCTGGCCCCGGACGAGGTGATCGTCACCGAGACGCCGCGCGAGGGCTGGTCGGTGGCGTCCGACGCGGGTGCCACGGTCGCCCTGGACCTGGAGATCACCGAGGAGCTGCGCCAGGCCGGTCTCGCCCGTGACGCGATCCGGCTGATCCAGGAGGCCCGCAAGAACAGCGGCCTCGACGTGGCCGACCGGATCGCGCTGCGCTGGACGGCCACGGACCCGGCGGTGGTCGCCGCCCTGTCCGAGCACTCCGCGCTGATCGCCGACGAGGTGCTGGCCACCGACTTCGCGCAGGGCGAGGCGGACGGCTCCGGCTACGGCGAGCCGTTCACCGACGAGGGCCTGTCCCTGGCCTTCCGTCTGCGCAAGGCGTAGGCCACCGGCGGACCACCACGCGAAAGGCCCGGCCCCTCGACGGGGCCGGGCCTTTCGCGTCGCACGTCGTCACAGGTCACGGAAGGGCGACGGGCAAGCAGGGGCGGGCCGGGTTCGAACCGGCGTCCTCCTCGATGCCATCGAGGCGCGACTGCCTCTGCGCCACGCGCCCCTCGGAGCACCCTACGCGACCGCACGCGCCCCGGGTGCGCCCGGCGCCCGGGAAGGATCCGAGCGCCCTGCGCGCACCCGAGCGCCCCCACGAAAAAGGGCGGGGCCCCGGATTCTTCTCCGGGGCCCCGCCCTGAACGCTGCCGACGGCTACGCCGTACCACGCACTGTCAGTTGTCGTCCTCGTCGATCAGGAACCCGCGCATCGGCGAGGGAGCCTGGCCCATCGGCGACGGACCCTGCGGCCGGACCGGCGCCATCGGCTGGGTCATGGCCGGGGACATCTGCTGCTGACCGCCGTAGGACGGAGCGGACGGGCTCGGCGCACCCCCCATCGACTGGTTGCCGCCGTACGACGGGGCACTCGCGCCGGCCGGTGCCATCGAGGGCGCCGGGGACGGCGGGAGGGACGCGGCCGCGGGCGTGCGCGGCGGGGCCAGCGAGTCGTCGGCCTGGGTCTCCAGCTGACGCAGCTGCGACTCCAGGTACGACTTCAGGCGCGTGCGGTACTCGCGCTCGAAGCCGCGCAGGTCCTCGACCTTGCGCTCCAGCGTGGCGCGGGCGGACTCCAGGGAGCCCATCGCGACACGGTGCTTCTCCTGCGCGTCCCGCTCCAGGGCGTCGGCCTTGGCACGGGCGTCACGCTCCAGACCCTCGGCACGCGAACGCGCCTCGCCGACGATCTTGTTGGCCTCGGAGCGGGCCTCGGCGATCGCCTGGTCGGCGGTCTGCTGGGCCAGCGAGAGGACACGGGCGGCGCTGTCGCCGCCGGGGCCCTGACCGGGGCCGCCCATCGGACCGCCCATGGGGCCGCCCATCGGACCCGGGCCCATCTGGCCCTGCATCGGGCCACCCTGGCCCATCGGACCCTGGCCCATCGGGCCGGGACCCTGCGGACCCTGACCGCCGGGGCCGGCGGGCAGCTGCGGGGCACCGCTCGGCAGCTGGGGCGGGCCACCCATGGGGCCGCCCATCTGCTGCTGCGGCGGGCCCGATATGCCGGCGGGCACCGGAGCGCCGGGACCTCGCATGCCCTGCTGCGGCATGCCCTGCTGGGGCATACCCTGCTGAGGCTGCTGCTGGTCCTGCTGCTCCTGCGGCTTGCGCATGTTCTGCTGGTTCTGCGCGGCGGCGCGGGTGGCCGCGGCCAGCTTGGCGCGCAGGTCCTCGTTCTCGCGGAGCAGACGGGTCAGTTCGGCTTCGACCTCGTCGAGGAAGGCATCGACCTCGTCCTCGTCATAGCCTTCTCGGAGGCGGACGGTCGTGAACTGCTTGTTCCGCACGTCCTCGGGGGTCAACGGCATCTCTTCACCTCAACGTAGTCGTCGGCATTCGGCAAGACGGTAGGTCACATCGCTCACAGCCGGCTCACGATCGAGATCAGGATGTAGACGATGATCATCAGTACGAAGAAGGACAGGTCGAGCGCCACGCCCCCGAGACGCAGCGGCGGAATGAACCGCCGCAGAAGCTTGAGCGGTGGATCAGTGACAGTGTAGGTGGCCTCCAGAACGACCACCATCGCCTTGCCGGGTTGCCACGAGCGGGCGAACTGGAAGACGTAGTCCATGACCAACCGGAAGATGAGCACGATGAGGAAGCACATCAGCGCGATGTAGACGACATCCAGGACCACGCTCATGCCCGTGCTTCCCTCTCCCCTGTTTCCTGTGCTGTGCCGGTACTGATTTGTACCGCTTTTTCCGGTCGTGCGTCTCAGCTCTGGTTGAAGAACCCGCCCTCTGCGATGCGGGCCTTGTCCTCCGCCGTGACATCGACGTTAGCAGGCGACAACAGGAACACCTTCTGCGTCACCCGCTCGATGCTGCCGTGAAGACCAAACACCAAACCGGCCGCAAAGTCGACAAGTCGCTTGGCGTCTGTGTCGTCCATCTCAGTCAGATTCATGATCACCGGCGTGCCCTCGCGGAAGTGTTCCCCGATGGTACGGGCCTCGTTGTAGGTCCGCGGGTGAAGCGTGGTGATCCGGTACGGCTCTCGTTCCGACACGACCTTGGGCATGATCACCGGTGCGTTCTTCTCCAGGCTTGCGCGTTCTTGTGTGATGGACGCCACGGGCGCGATGCGCGCCGGACGTGCGGATTCCGCGGGGAGCGAAGCGGAGTGCGCCACCGGCTCGCGGGGCGCGGGAGGGTGCACCACTCGCACCGGTTCGTCCCTTTGGGGCTGGTGTGAACCGTGCGACTGGTGGGACGGTTCGTGCCGCCGGTGATCTCGTTCGGGCTCCGGGTCCAGTTCGGGCTCGAAGTCGTCATCGGGGTCGAATCCCCGGCCGTCGTACCCATCGTCCTCCACGAGGCCGAGGTAGACCGCCATCTTGCGCATCGCGCCGGCCATGCTCTGAGTCCTCCGCTCTGTGGTGGATCGGCTGACGAGTGGCGAGTGCCCGCGATCCACGAGGTCGATTGCCCGCCCTTCGACGGATAATGACCATATTTTCTGCTGTGGTCCGACTTCTTGGCGACGTTACCCGAGCCTGGGGCGGACTCCGAGTACCGCGGTGCCGACGCGTACATGTGTCGCTCCGGCGGCCACGGCCTGTTCGAGGTCCGCGCTCATCCCTGCCGAGACCATGTTCGCAGCCGGATGGGCCCGGCGCAGGTCGGTCGACAAATCCATCAACCGCTCGAACACCGCCTGTTGCCGTCCGGCGTACTCGCCGGTCAGAGGTGCGACCGTCATCAGCCCGTCCAGCCGCAGCCCGGGAGAGCCGGCGATCAGACCGGCCAACTCCCCCACGCCCTCCGGTGCCACGCCGCCCCGCTCGCCCCGGCCGCTCGCCCCCGCGTCGAAGGCGACCTGGACCAGGCACCCGATCTCGCGGCCGGCCCGCACGGCCTCCTTGGACAGCGCCGTCACCAGCCGGGCCCGGTCGACGGACTGCACCACATCCGCATAACCGACCACGGAACGGACTTTGTTGGTCTGCAACTGACCGACGAAGTGCCAGGAAAGGGGCAGGTCCGTGCATTCCGCGGCCTTGGGCGCCGCGTCCTGGTCACGGTTCTCGGCGACGTGGCGCACTCCGAGCCCGGACAGGATCCGGACATCGCTCGCGGGGTACGTCTTGGTGACCACGATCAGGGTCACCTCTTCGCGTGCCCGTCCCGCCGCCGCGCAGGCCGCGGCGATGCGCTCCTCCACCCGCGCGAGGTTCGCGGCGAGTTCGTCCCTACGGTCCGTCATGCCCTATCAGTCCAGCCACACATAGCCCGCGAGCCGACCAGTGGTGCGGTCGCGGCGGTAAGAGAAGTGGTCGTGCGACTCCAGCGTGCACACCGGCGACTGCGCCCGGTCGTGCACCCCGAGCCGGTCGAGCTGCGCGTGCACCCCGGCGGTCACGTCGACCGCCGGCGTGCCCCAGCTCGTGACGGCGTACGCCGCCGGTTCGACGGCGGCCACCTCGGCCCGCATCGCCTCCGGCACCTCGTAGCACCGGCCGCAGACGGCGGGTCCGGTGCGGGCGGCGATCCGGGAGGGTTCCGCGCCGAGTTCCGTCATGGCCCGGACGGCGGCGGGGACGACTCCCGCGACCATCCCCGGGCGGCCCGCGTGGACGGCGGCCGTCACTCCGGCCACCGGGTCCGCGAGCAGCACGGGCGTGCAGTCCGCGGTGAGGACGGCGAGGGCGAGACCCCGGCGGGCCGTGACCACCGCGTCCACCGAGGGGACGGCGGCCGTGGACCCCCAGGGTCCGTCGACCACCGCCACGTCGTTGCCGTGCACCTGGTTCATCCAGACCACCCGGGCCGGGTCGATCCCCAGTGACTTCGCGGCCAGTTCCCGGTTGGCCGTCACGGCGGCCGGGTCGTCGCCGACCGCGCCGCCGAGGTTGAGCTCCTCATACGGAGCGGCGCTCACCCCGCCCCACCGGTCGGTGAAGGCGAAGTGCGCGCCGCTCACGCTCTCGCGCCGTCCTATCACTTCAGGAAGTCCGGGACGTCCAGCTCCTCGGCCGCGCTGTCCGTGTAGGTCCGCGGCGCCGGCGTGACCGGCGGGGCGACCGGGATGTCGTTCACCGGCTCCGGCGCGGGCTCCGGCTCCTCCTTCGGCGTGACGCTGCCGAGCGAGCCGAACGACGGCCGGCTCTCCGGCTGCCGCGCCGGAGCGGGCTCCTCGCGGCGGGCCGGGGCGGCGGAGGCCGAGCCGAGGACGTTGTCCCGGCGGGCCGGCGGCTGGCCGCCGTCGAAGCCGGCCGCGATCACGGTGACCCGCACCTCGTCGCCGAGGGCGTCGTCGATGACCGCGCCGAAGATGATGTTGGCCTCGGGGTGGGCCGCCTCGCTGACCAGCTGGGCGGCCTCGTTGATCTCGAACAGGCCGAGGTCGGAGCCGCCGGAGATGGAGAGCAGCACACCGCGGGCGCCGTCGATGGACGCCTCGAGGAGCGGGGAGGAGATGGCCATCTCGGCCGCGGCCACCGCGCGGTCGTCGCCGCGGGCCGAGCCGATGCCCATGAGGGCGGAACCGGCCTCGGACATGACCGACTTGACGTCGGCGAAGTCCAGGTTGATCAGGCCGGGGGTGGTGATGAGGTCGGTGATGCCCTGAACGCCGGAGAGCAGGACCTGGTCCGCCGACTTGAAGGCGTCGAGGACCGAGACCTGGCGGTCCGAGATGGACAGCAGGCGGTCGTTCGGGATGACGATGAGGGTGTCGACCTCTTCGCGCAGTTCGGCGATGCCGTCCTCGGCCTGGTTCGCGCGGCGCCGTCCCTCGAAGGTGAACGGGCGCGTGACCACGCCGATGGTGAGCGCGCCGAGGGAGCGTGCGATGTTGGCCACGACGGGCGCGCCGCCGGTGCCGGTGCCGCCGCCTTCACCGGCCGTCACGAAGACCATGTCGGCCCCCTTGAGGACCTCCTCGATCTCCTCGCGGTGGTCCTCGGCGGCCTTGCGGCCGACGGCCGGGTTGGCTCCGGCGCCGAGTCCGCGGGTGAGTTCACGGCCGACGTCCAGCTTGACGTCGGCGTCGCTCATCAACAGGGCTTGCGCGTCGGTGTTGATGGCGATGAACTCGACGCCCTTGAGACCGACCTCGATCATCCGGTTGATGGCATTGACACCACCGCCGCCGACACCGATGACTTTGATGACTGCGAGGTAGTTCTGCGGTGCTGCCACGTCGAAGGCCTCTCGCCTCGAGTTACGTGTCGCCGCATCCGCGTGGGCACTGCGCCCGCGCGGTCCGACGACTGATGCCGAATGGGACGGTCCGTATCGCCGACCCGAACCCTAACGTTGAAGTTTAGGGTTACCAGTGTGTCTGTTCCCTGGAGTCTTCTGAACAGGACACTAAGTCGACAAGTGGCGCACGTTCAACGAACACGCCGAACCTCCCGTTTTTCTTTTCACCCTATGTGATCAGCCGTAGCGGTGCCCAACCAGGGTGCTGGCCTGCGCTGATGTGCGTCAACTCCCTGATGACGCCGGGGCGGTGGGGACGCTCACGTCGAAGTGCCGTGCGTCGGGGGCCGCTTTCATGAGAGCGGTCAGCGTACGGGCCTTCGCGGGCCCCTCCTCACCGCTCCCCCAGGCGACGGTCCGGCCGTCGGCCAACTTCAGCGTGATGTCGTCGAAGGAGCGGACCTCGACCGTCCGGGTCCGGTGCGCGACCGCCGCCGGGAGGCTGCCGGCCACCCGCACCGCCTCGCGCACCAGCCGGGGCTCGCCGAAGCGGCGCAGGCTGGCCGCCGCGGAACGGGACCGGGAGGGTTCCAGTTTCAGGAGGGGCACACCTTTCGGAGCGTCAGAAACCGTGGCGAAACGGACGCCTTCATCGTCCACTTCCACGAACTTCCGGCCCTTTTCGAGGAGCAGTACCGCCGTCCGCTCGGTGACTTCCAGACCGATTCCGTGCGGCCAGGAACGGACCACGTCGATCTCGTCGATCCGGGGCAGTTCCCGGCGCAGCCGACTCTCCATCGCCTCGGTGTCGACCGAGACGAGAGGCTCCCCCAGGGGGACGTCGGCGGCCTCGCGGACCTGCCCGGGGGTGAGCACCCGGGTGCCCGAGACGGAGACGCTCTCCACGCGCAGCCACCGCGAGCCGTACAGCACCCAGCCGCCGCCCGCGCCGAGCAGCGCCAGGACGACGGCGAGGACGGCGACGGTGCGGGGCCGGGGCGGCCGGGGCCGCCGGGCAGGGGGCGGGCCGGACGACTCCTGCTGGCGCGCACCGCGCTCCGCGGTGGTGGGTCCGGCCACGCTCTCTGCCTTCCGCTCACATGGAAATCCGGTTCCTATCGGTGTGCACGGTGGGCGGCGATCGCCTCGTACACCATGCCGACGAGCAGCTCGTCGGCGTCCCGGCGGCCGAACTCGGCGGCGGCGCGGGACATCTCGTACAGCCGGTGCGGGTCGGCCAGCACGGGCAGCACGTTCTGCTGCACCCACTCCGGGGTGAGCTCCGCGTCGTCGACCAGCAGCCCGCCGCCGGCCTTGACCACCGGCTGGGCGTTCAGCCGCTGCTCGCCGTTGCCGATGGGCAGCGGGACGTAGGCGGCCGGGAGTCCGACGGCGGACAGTTCGGCGACGGTCATCGCGCCCGCGCGGCAAAGCATCATGTCGGCCGCGGCGTACGCGAGGTCCATCCGGTCCAGATAACTTACCGGGATGTACGGGGGCATCCCCGGCATCTGGTGCACCTGCGGCAGTTCGTTCTTCGGGCCCACCGCGTGCAGGATCTGGATCCCGGCCTGCTGGAGCCAGGGCGCGACCTGCTGGACGACCTCGTTGAGACGGCGGGCGCCCTGCGAGCCGCCCGAGACGAGCAGGGTCGGCAGGTTGGGGTCGAGGCCGAACATCGCGCGCGCCTCGGGGCGGGCGGCGGCCCGGTCCAGGGTGGCGATGGAGTGGCGCAGCGGGATGCCGATGTAGCGCGAGTTCCGGAGCTTGCTGTCCGGGGTGGCGACGGCGACCTGTGCGGCGTAGCGGGAGCCGATCTTGTTGGCGAGGCCGGGCCGGGCGTTGGCCTCGTGGATGACGATCGGCACGCCGAGGCGCTTGGCGGCCAGGTAGCCGGGCAGCGCCACGTAGCCGCCGAAGCCGACCACGACGTCCGCCCGGGTGCGCTCCAGGATCTGCTCGGCCGCCTTGATCGTGCCGCGCAGCCGGCCCGGGACGGTGATCAGCTCGGGGGTGGGCTTGCGGGGCAGCGGGACGGCCGGGATCAGCGCCAGCTCGTAACCCCGCTCGGGGACCAGCCTGGTCTCCAGGCCGCGCTCCGTGCCCAGGGCCGTGATGCCCACGGTCGGGTCCTGCCTGCGCAGGGCGTCCGCGAGGGCGAGCGCGGGCTCGATGTGGCCCGCGGTACCCCCGCCGGCGAGTACGACATGCACCGAAATTCACCGCTCTCCGGACGTGCGCACCGCCGAGGTGCGCCGTCGCATCGTGTTCCATCTCCGGGGCCCCGCGGGGCCCCCAGCCCCCCGCTTTCTACCAAAGCGGGGTTGCCGCATCGCAAGCGCCGCCCGCGCAGCGGGCTCGTCGCGCGCGAAGGCGATCAGCAGCCCGATGGCGAACATGGTCGGCAGCAGGGCGGATCCCCCGTAGGAGAACAGCGGGAGCGGGACACCGGCGATCGGCAGCAGGCCGAGCACCGCACCCATGTTGATCACGGCCTGGGCCGTGATCCAGGTGGTCACGCCTCCCGCGGCATACCTGACGAAGGGGTCCTCCGTGCGTCCGGCCACGCGGATACCCGCATAGCCTAGAGCGGCGAAGAGGGCGAGCACCGACAGCGTCCCCGCGAGGCCCAGTTCCTCACCGGTGACGGCGAAGATGAAGTCGGTGTGCGCTTCGGGGAGTTGGCCCCATTTTTCCACACTCGCACCGAGCCCGGAGCCGAAGAGGCCACCGGAGGCGAGGGCGTAGATGCCGTGCACGGCCTGCCAGCAGGAGCCGTCCGGGCCCATCTCGGTGGCGCCGATGCAGGCGAAGCGGTCCAGCCGGTTGGAGTTGGTCTTGATCAGGACCGTGCCGATCGCCCCGGCGACCGCCAGCACCCCGACGAACAGCCGGGTGGGCGCTCCGGCCAGCCACAGCAGCCCGAACAGGATCGCGGTCAGGATGATGGCGGTGCCCATGTCACCGCCCAGCATGATGAGGCCGAGCAGCAGGAACGCCACCGGGACCAGCGGCACCAGCATGTGCTTCCACTGCGCCATCAGCCTCTTGTCCTGCTTGCGGGCGAGCAGGTCCGCGCCCCACAGGATCAGGGCGAGCTTGCCGAACTCGCTGGGCTGGATCTGGAAGGAGCCGCCGAGCGAGATCCAGTTCTGGTTGCCGTTGACCGCCACTCCTATCCCGGGCACCTGCACCAGCGCCATCAGGAAGACGGCGCCCGCGAGGATCGGGTAGGCGAGGGCCCGGTGCAGCTTCACCGGCATCCGGGAGGCCGCGTACAGCAGGCCGGCGCCGATCACGGCGGCCAGCAGCTGCTTGCGGAAGAAGTACGACCCGGGCAGCGACATCTGCAGCGCGGTGATCTGGGAGGCCGAGTAGACCATCACCAGCCCGAGCACGGTGATCAGCAGGCTGCCGCCGAGGATCAGGTAGTAGGCGGTCAGCGGCCGGTCCCAGGCCCGGCGGGCCCGCGTGAGGAGTCGTGCGACCGGGTTCTCGCAGGGGCCGGCCGGGGGCCGCACCGTCCGCCGCACCGGGGGACGGCCCGTACGGCTACCGGGCATGGCCGGCTCCCGTACGCCCGCCCCGGCCGTTCGCCCGCGGCGCGGCCGCGGACCGCCGCGGCGCCCTGCCGCCGGCGGGCTCCCGCCGGCCGGCCACCCCGTGCCACATCCGAGTCACCCGTCCCTCCAAAGGGTCCCGAAGCACCCGCCGTGGTCGAGACCCGCCGTCAGGCGCCCGCTTCGAGTTCGCGGACGGCCGCCGCGAACGCGTCACCACGCTGGTTGTAGTTGGCGAACATGTCCATCGAGGCGCAGGCCGGGGCCAGCAGCACCGTGTCGCCGGGCTCGGCGAGGCGCCGGGCCTCCTGGACAGCCGCGAGCATCGCCCCAGTGTCGGTCCGGTCGAGGTCGACGACGGGTACCTCGGGGGCGTGTCGCGCGAGCGCTTCGCGGATCAGCGCGCGGTCGGCGCCGATCAGCACGACCCCGCGCAGCCGCTTCGCCGACCCGGCCACCAGCTCGTCGAAGGTGGCGCCCTTGGCCAGTCCGCCCGCGATCCACACGATCGACTCGTACGCCGCCAACGAGGCCTGCGCGGCGTGGGTGTTGGTGGCCTTGGAGTCGTCCACGTAGGCGACCCCCGCCACATCGGCGACGTGGGCGATGCGGTGGGCGTCCGGCCTGAAGGCCCGCAGCCCGTCCCGTACGGCCTGCGGGGGCACGCCGAAGGCGCGGGCGAGGGCCGCCGCGGCGAGGGCGTTGGCGATGTTGTGCGGGGCCGGCGGGTGGACGTCGGCGACTTCGGCGAGCTCCTGCGCGTTCCTGTGCCGGTTCTCGACGAAGGCGCGGTCGACCAGGATGCCCTCCACGACGCCGAGTTGGGAGGGGGCCGGGGTGCCGAGGGTGAAGCCGACGGCCCGGCAGCCCTCCTCGACGTCCGCCTCGCGCACCAGGTCCTCGGTGGCCTTGTCGGCGACGTTGTAGACGCAGGCGACCCGATTGCCCTCGTAGACGCGGCCCTTGTCCCTGGCGTACGCCTCCATGGAGCCGTGCCAGTCCAGGTGGTCCGGGGCCAGGTTGAGGACGGCGGCGGAGTGGGCGCGCAGCGAGGGCGCCCAGTGCAGCTGGTAGCTGGACAGCTCGACGGCGAGGACGTCGTACTCCTCGTCGCCGAGGACGGCGTCCAGCAGCGAGACGCCGATGTTGCCGACGGCGGCGGTGCGCAGCCCGGCGGCCTCCAGGATCGACGCCAGCATCCGCACGGTGGTGGTCTTGCCGTTGGTGCCGGTCACGCAGAGCCAGGGCGCCGCGTCGGGGCGGCGCAGGCGCCAGGCCAGTTCGACGTCGCCCCAGATCTCCACTCCGGCCGCGCGGGCCGCCGTGAACAGCGGTTTGTCCGGCTGCCAGCCGGGCGCGGTGACGACCAGTCCGGTGCCGTCGGGCAGGGTGGCGCCGTCGCCGAGGCGCACGGTGACGCCCAGCGCCTCCAGTTCGGCGGCCTGCGCCCGGGCGCGCTCGTCGTCGCCGTCGTTGACCACGGTGACGATCGCGCCGAGCCCGTGCAGCACCTTGGCCGCCGGGACGCCGGAGACGCCGAGTCCGGCGACGGTGACGCGCTTTCCCTGCCAGTCGGTCACTTCTCTGCTGCCCATCCCGCGTAGAAGAGGCCCAGTCCGACGATCACACAGATGCCCTGGATGATCCAGAAACGGACCACCACGAGCACTTCGGACCAGCCCTTGAGTTCGAAGTGGTGCTGGAGCGGTGCCATCCGGAAGACCCGCTTGCCGGTGAGCCGGAAGGAGCCGACCTGGATGACCACCGACATGGTGATGAGGACGAACAGGCCGCCGAGGATGGCGAGCAGCAGCTCGGTGCGGGAGCAGATCGCGAGACCCGCGAGCACACCGCCGAGCGCCAGCGAACCGGTGTCGCCCATGAAGATCTTGGCCGGCGAGGTGTTCCACCACAGGAAGCCGAGGCAGGCGCCCATCAGCGCGGAGGCCACGACCGCGAGGTCGAGCGGGTCGCGGACCTCGTAGCAGGCGCCCGGGTTGGTCAGGGTGCCCGCGTTGGCGCAGGACTCCTGGAACTGCCACACGCCGATGAAGGTGTAGGCGCCGAAGACGAGGACGGAGGCGCCGGTGGCCAGACCGTCCAGACCGTCCGTCAGGTTCACGCCGTTCGACATGGCGAGGATCATGAAGAGCGCCCAGACCACGAACAGCACCGGGCCGATGGTCCACCCGAAGTCGGTGATGAACGACAGCTTGGTGGAGGCCGGGGTGTTGCCGCGGTTGTCGGCGAACTGGAGCGAGAGCACCGCGAAGGCGATGCCGACGATCAGCTGGCCCGCCATCTTCGCCTTGGCCCGCAGACCCAGCGAACGCCGCTTGACGATCTTGATGTAGTCGTCGAGGAAGCCGACCAGGCCCATGCCGACCATCAGGCCGAGCACCAGCAGACCCGAGTAGGTCGGGGGGTAACCGGTGATGACCTTGGACAGGAAGTACGCGGCGACCGTCGCCAGGATGAAGGCGATACCGCCCATGGTCGGCGTACCGCGCTTGCTGGCGTGCTCGCGCGGGCCGTCGTCACGGATGTACTGGCCGTAGCCCTTGCGCGCGAGGAGCTTGATCAGCAGCGGGGTGCCGACCAGCGTCAGGAAGAGGCCAATGACTCCCGCGAACAGGATCTGCTTCATCATCGGGCGGCAACCTCACCCTCGGCACCGGACTCGAGCAGCGCCTGGGCAACGCTTTCGAGCCCGACCGAACGGGACGCCTTCACGAGCACGACGTCCCCCGGGCGCAACTCGCTGCGCAACAGGTCGACCGCCGCCTGTGCGTCGGACACGTGCACCGACTCCTCACCCCACGAACCCTCGTTATATGCGCCCAGTTGCAGCCAGGCGGCTTCCCTGCCCCCGACCGCGACGAGCTTGCTGACGTTGAGCCGGACGGCGAGCCGTCCGACCGCGTCGTGCTCGGCGAGCGACTCGTCCCCGAGCTCGGCCATCTTGCCGAGCACCGCCCACGTACGACGCCCCTTGCCCATGGCCGCCAGCGCGCGCAGAGCGGCCTTCATGGACTCGGGGTTCGCGTTGTAGGCGTCGTTGACGACCGTCACGCCGTCCGGGCGCTCGGTGACCTCCATCCGCCAGCGGGAGAGGGAGCCCGCCTCGGAGAGCGCGGTGGCGATCTCTTCCGCGGACATGCCCAGCTCATGGGCGACGGCGGCCGCGGCGAGCGCGTTCGACACGTGGTGCTCACCGTACAGGCGCATGGTCACGTCGCTGCACCCGGAGGGTGTGTGAAGGGTGAAGGAGGGCTGCCCGGTGTCCGTCAACCGCACGTTCTCTGCGCGTACGTCCGCTTCGTCGGCCTCGCCGAAGAGCAGCACCTTCGCCTTCGTTCGGGCGGCCATGGCCCGTACGTACGGATCGTCGGCGTTGAGCACCGCGGTGCCGTCCTCGGGGAGCGCCTCCACCAACTCGCCCTTGGCCTGGGCGATCTGCTCGCGGCCGCCGAACTCACCGATGTGCGCGGAGCCGACGTTGAGCACGAGGCCGATCTTCGGGGGGGTCAGCCCGGTCAGGTAGCGGATGTGGCCGATGCCGCGGGCGCCCATCTCCAGGACCAGGAACCGGGTTTCCTCGGTGGCGCTGAGCGCGGTGAGGGGCAGCCCGATCTCGTTGTTGAGCGAGCCCGGCGTGAACACCGTCGGCGCCTTGCGCTGGAGCACCTGCGCGATGAGGTCCTTGGTGCTGGTCTTGCCCGCCGAGCCGGTGAGCGCGACCAGGGTCGTGCCGAGCTTGTCCACGACGTGGCGGGCGAGGGCGCCGAGTGCCGCCTGGACGTCGTCCACGACGATCGCGGGCACGCCGACGGGGCGCGAGCCGAGCACGGCGACCGCGCCCGCCGCCACGACCTGTGGCGCGAAGTCGTGGCCGTCGACGCGCTCGCCGACGAACGCGGCGAACAGGCTGCCGGGCCCCGCCTCACGGGAGTCCCGGACGACCGGACCGGTCACCAGGACCGACGCGTCCGGTATGTCGTGCGTCTGCCCGCCGACGACTTCTGCGATCTCGGCGAGGGAGAGGGCGATCACAAGTTCATCCCCTGGATCTTTCGGGATTTCATCCCTGGGTCTTCTGGATGGCTTCGCGAAGCACCTGGCGGTCGTCGAAGGGACGGACCACGCCGGCGATGTCCTGGCCCTGCTCGTGGCCCTTGCCCGCGACCAGCACGGTGTCGCCGGGCCGGGCCCGTTCGACGGCGGCGGCGATCGCCGCGGCCCGGTCCTCGAAGAGCACGACCTCACCGCGCTCGTGCACCGGCACCGACGCCGCCCCCTGGAGCATGGTGGCGAGGATCGCGAGCGGGTCCTCCGAGCGGGGGTTGTCGGAGGTCAGTACGGCGGTGTCGGCGAACCGTGCCACGGCGGCGCCCATCGGGGCGCGCTTGGTGGTGTCGCGGTCGCCGCCGCAGCCGAGGACGACGTGCAGTCGGCCCTTGGTGACCTTGCGCAGCGCCTTCAGCACCGACTCGACGGCGTCGGTCTTGTGGGCGTAGTCGACCACCGCGAGGTAGGGCTGTCCGGCGTCCACCCGCTCCAGCCGGCCCGGGACGCCCGGCACGGCGGCGATGCCGTCGGCGGCGGCCTGCGGTTCGAGACCGGCGGCGGCGAGGGCGACCAGCGCGGCGAGGGTGTTCGCCACGTTGAACGGGCCGGGCAGCGGGGACTTGGCGGCGATCCGCTCGCCGTTCGGGCCGAGCACGGTGAACGTCGAGTCGAGCTGGCCGATCACCACGTCCTCGGCGCGCCAGTCGGCGTCCGGGTGGCCCTCGGCGGAGTAGGTGACGACGGGGACGCCGGCCTCGCGGGCGAGCCGGCGGCCGTACTCGTCGTCGATGTTGACCACGCCGAGCCTGCTGCGGCGCGGCGTGAACAGCTGCGCCTTCGCCTGGAAGTAGTCCTCCATGCCGGAGTGGAACTCCATGTGCTCCGGGCTGAGGTTGGTGAACACGGCGATGTCGAAGACGCAGCCGTCGACCCGGCCGAGCACCAGGGCGTGGCTGGAGACCTCCATGGCGACCGCCTCGACGCCGCGTTCGCGCATGACCGCGAAGAGGGCCTGGAGGTCGGTGGCCTCGGGGGTGGTGCGCTCGGACTTGATGCGCTCGTCGCCGATGCGCATCTCCACGGTGCCGACCAGGCCGGTGGACCTGGCCGTCCGCAGGCCGCCCTCGACGAGGTAGGCCGTGGTGGTCTTGCCGGAGGTGCCGGTGATGCCGATCTGGAGCAGGTCCCGCCCGGGCCGGCCGTAGATCGTGGCGGCCAGTTCGCCCATCCGCGCGCGCGGGTCGTCGACGACGAGCACCGGCAGGCCGGTGGCGGCGGCGCGCTCGGCGCCGGCCGGGTCGGTCAGCACGGCCGTCGCGCCCAGGCCGGCGGCCTGGGTGACGAAGTCGGCGCCGTGCGCGCGGGCGCCGGGCAGGGCGGCGTACAGGTCGCCGGGGCGGACGGCGCGCGAGTCATGGGTGATGCCCGTGACCCCGGCGTCGCCCTCCGGTGCGGCGGCACCCAGCTGTCCGGCCAGTTCCGCGAGGGGAGTGGCGGAGACCTGCGCCGGACGGGGCGGTCCCGGATAGGTCACGGGATGGCCCTTCTGGGTGGTTTGGGACTGATCAGCGTGTGGCACGGCGGTGAGCGTACCGGGCGTACCCGTCCCGGAGCGAAGTGAGGGGCGGGGGGTGCCTTGGTTCCCGGGATCCGGGGTGATCGTCGTCACGGTGGTTCCTGGTTGCTCGGTGGTGCTCGGTGCGGTCGGGACTGATCAGGGCTGGTACGTCACCGGCAGGTTCGCGGGACGGGCGCCGGTGGGCGGGATCTGGAGCGTCTTCAGCGCGAACTCCATCACCTGCTTGAAGACCGGCCCGCAGATCTGGCCGCCGAAGTAGCTGCCCTTCGTGGCGTTCTGGATGGCGCAGTAGACGGTGATCCGGGGCTGGTCCGCGGGCGCGAAACCCGCGAACGACGACGTGTAGCCGTGGTACTTGCCGGTGGCCGGATCCACGCGGTTGGCCGTGCCCGTCTTGCCCGCGACCCGGTAGCCCGGGATGCGTGCCTTGGTGCCGGTGCCCTCCTCGTCGTCGACCACCGACTCCAGCATCCGGGCCAGCGTCTTCGCGGTCTTCTCGCTGACCACACGGGTCTTCTCGGGTTCCGGGGCCGGAGTGAAGCGGCCGTCGGGTCCTCGCGTGCCGCGGATCAGAGTGGGCTCGACGCGTACGCCGCCGTTGGCGATCGTCGAGTAGACGGAGGCCGCCTGCATCGCGTTGACGGACACGCCCTGGCCGAAAGGGATCGTGTACTGCTGCGAGGTCGACCACTCGTCCGGCGGGGCGAGGATGCCCTCGGTCTCGCCCGGGAAGCCGAGCCCGGTGTGCTCGCCGATGCCGAACCTGCGCAGGTAGGAGTAGAGGACGCGGTTGGCCTGCGCCTGGGTCCTGCCGAGCTGGCCGGTGGCGAGGATGGTGCCGATGTTGCTGGACTTGGCGAGCACGCCGTTCAGCGTCAGGTACCAGGTCGGGTGGTCGACGTCGTCCTGGAACAGCCGGTCGCCGCGGTGCAGCCGGTTCGGCACCACGACGCGCGTGCCGGGGGTGGCGACCTCCTCCTCCAGTACGGCGGCCATCGACATCAGCTTGGCGGTGGAGCCGGGCTCGTAGGCGTCCTGGAGTGCGGCGTTGCCCATGTTCGCCGAGGTGGCGCGGGACAGGTCGTTGGGGTCGAAGCCGGGCGAGTTGGCCATGGCCAGGACCTCGCCGGTCCGGGTGTCCTGCACGATCACGTAGCCGCGGTCCGCCGCCGACTCCTCCACCTGCTCGGCGATGGCGTTCTGCGCGGCCCACTGGATGTCGCGGTCGATGGTCAGCTCGATGTCCGAGCCGGGGACCGCGGGCGTCTCCTCGGCGCCCACGGTGGGCACCTGGCGGCCGCCGGACTGGGCGTAGCGGATCTCGCCGTCCTCGCCGGCCAGCTCCTCGTCCAGCTGCTGCTCGATGCCGCCGCCGCCCGTGCCGTCGGCGTTGACCCAGCCCAGTATCCCGGCGGCCAGCTCGCCGTTCGGGTACACCCGCTTGCTGCTGGGGGTGGCCAGGACGCCGGCGAGGACGTTCACCGTGGACCCGTCCGTCTGCTCCTTGCCGGCCAGCGCCGACTTCAGGTCCTTGATCTGCTTCCAGACCTGCGGGGTCTGCCGGTCGGCGAGCTTGACGTAGCGCAGCTTCTCGTCCTCCGGCCGCAGCTTCCTGACGATGTCCTGCTGGTCCTGGCCGAGGATCGGCGCGAGGAGGGCGGCGGCCTGCTCGGGGCCGTCGTCGACCTTCAGCTGCTCGCGCGTGAAGAGCGTGGGGTCGGCGGTGATGTCGTAGGCGTCGACGCTGGTGGCGAGGGCCACGCCGGCACGGTCGGTGATCTCGCCGCGCTCGGCGGCCAGCACCTGCCCCACGTACCGGTTCTGCTCCGCCTTCGCGGCGTACGCGCTCGCGTCGACGGCCTGCACCTGGAGCAGCCGTACCACGAAGACGAGCAGGACCAGGGTGAGCGCGACGCCGACCAGGCGCAGCCGGGGCCGGGGGCTGCCCAGCCGGATGACGCGCGGGGCGGCGGCGCGGGGCCGGGCGGGGCGGGCCGGCCGGCGGGCCGGGCGGGCGCCGGGGGCGGGGCGCCGCTGCCCGCCGGAGCGGGCGGGGCGCGCGGGTGCCGGCACCCTGCGGCGCGGCGGTTGCCTGCCGAAGTCGTCAGCCACTTCCGTCACCTGCCGGGGTCGTGTGGATGGTCGGGGCGGGCGCAGCGGACCGGGGAGCCGCCGGGGCGGCGGCGGGGGCGGACGTGGGGGCGGCGGACGGCGGAGCGACGGGGGCGTCCGCGGGTGCGGAGGGACCGGCGGCGGGGGCCGCGGGGTCGCTGCGGGGCCCGGTGGGGCCGCTCATCGCCTCGGGGGCCAGGACGAGCGGGGAGCGGGCGGCGCTCTGCGGCTCGGCGGCCGGGGCGGGTGAGGGCACGCCCTCGACCGTGCCGTCGGGGTTCAGGAAGGCCGGGTCGCCGCCGGGGACCATGCCCAGCTCGCGGGCGCGTCGCTGGAGGGCGTCGGGGGCGGAGTAGGCGTCGATGTCGCGCTGGAGGGCCTGTTCCTCGTCGGTGAGGTTCCTGGTCTCGCGCCGGAGGTCGTCCAGAGTGAAGGAGCCCTCGCTGAGCGCCGAGTTCAGCATGAGCAGACCGATCAGGCCGCCGCCGAGGAGCACGACGACGAGGAGGACGAAGGGGGTGCGGGCCGCCTGGCCCTGGGAGGCGGGCAGGAGTCGCGTGAGCCGCGCCGCCCGGCCCCTCAGTTCGGGTTTACTGCTCACTCGCCCTCCCGGTGGGTCCGGTCCTCCGACCCGCGCCCGTGCGCGCCCGGCCCTCCGCCCGGCTCACTCGACGTCCTCCCTGATGCGCTCTGCGCCGCGCAGCCGGGCCGGGGCGGCCCGCCGGTTCTCGGCGATCTCTTCCTCGGTGGGTAGTTCGGCACCGCGGGTGAGCAGCTTGAGCCGCGGCTGGTAGCGCTCGGGGACGACGGGCAGTCCGGGCGGCGCGGTGGTCGCGGCGCCGGCCGCGAAGACCTGCTTGACCAGCCGGTCCTCCAGCGAGTGGTACGACAGCACGGCGATCCGCCCGCCCACGGCGAGCGCCTTCACGGCCGCGGGGACGGCCCGCTCCAGCACCGAGAGCTCGCCGTTGACCTCGATCCGCAGCGCCTGGAAGGTGCGCTTGGCCGGGTTGCCGCCGGTCCGCTTGGCGGCCTGCGGCAGCGCGTCGCGGATCAGCTCCACCAGGCGGGCGCTGGTGCTGAACGGCTCCTTCTCCCGCTCGCGCACGATCGCCGCGACGATCCGCTTGGCCTGCTTCTCCTCGCCGTACGCGCGCAGGATCCGCACCAGCTCGCCGGGCGGGTAGGTGTTGAGCACCTCCGCGGCGCTGATGCCGGTCGTCTGGTCCATGCGCATGTCGAGCGGGGCGTCCTGGGCGTAGGCGAAGCCGCGGTCGGCCTCGTCGAGCTGCATGGAGGAGACTCCGAGGTCGAACAGGACGCCCTGGACGCGCGGGACGCCCAGCCGGTCCAGGACGCCGGGCAGCTCGTCGTACACCGCGTGCACGAGGGTGGCGCGCTCCCCGTAGCGGGCCAGCCGCTCACCGGACAGGCGCAGCGCCTCCTTGTCCCGGTCCAGGGCGACGAGCCGCGCCTCGGGGAAGCGGTCGAGCAGGGCCTCGCTGTGGCCGCCGAGGCCGAGGGTGCAGTCGACGACCACCGCGCCCGGCGCCCGCAGGGCCGGGGCCAGCAGGTCCAGGCACCTCTGGAGCATCACCGGGACGTGTCGGCTCTCGCCCTGCGGTCGCCCACCATCACCCTTGTTCGAATGCGCTTCGTGCGCTTCGCGCTCCATGTGATCGAGGGGCCCTCTCAGGTCCGGCGGGCGGTACGCACCGCCGGGTCCCCGCCCGCTCGTGAAGGGGAGACCGGCCGGCGCCGGAGGCGTCGGCCGGCCGGAGCGGGTGGAGGCCGAGCCGTACGTACGCGCCGCGCACGTGGGGGATCTCCGGTACGTCGCCGGGGACTCCGGGGGAATGCGGTCGAGCAGGGAGAGCGCGTCTCGCCTCCCGCTTCGCGTCACTTTAGTCCACCCTGTCGCCCGGTCAATCAACCGGCCTGCGCGTCGCGACGGGCACCGCGTGCGACGCTGTTCGAGCGGCGGACCACCCGTACGGGCTCGTCCGCGAGGGGCTTGTGGGGTACCTCACAGAACGTCCCGATGGCGTCCTTTGCCCTGTCTCACAGCAGGACCGGATCGCGGGTGACCAGTAACGTCATAGTCATGACGACTTCTGCATCGGTTCCCACCGGCTCCCCGGACGCCCCCACACGAGCAGGCACCGTCACGGACCGGCTCGTCGAGGCCAACGAGCGCTACGCCGCCGACTTCACCGACCCCGGCATGGACGCCCGTCCGGTGCTCCGGGTCGCCGTGGTGGCCTGCATGGACGCCCGTCTCGACCTGCACGCGGCTCTCGGCCTCCAGCTCGGCGACTGCCACACCATCCGCAACGCGGGCGGTGTCGTGACCGACGACGTCATCCGCTCGCTGACCATCAGCCAGCGCAAGCTCGGCACCCGCAGCATCGTCCTGATCCACCACACCGGCTGCGGCCTGGAGAGCCTCACCGAGGACTTCCGCACCGAGCTGGAGCAGGAGATCGGCCAGCGTCCGGCCTGGGCGGTGGAGTCCTTCCGGGACGTCGACCAGGACGTGCGGCAGTCGATGCAGCGGGTGCGGACCTCGCCGTTCCTGCTGCACACCGACGACGTGCGCGGGTTCGTCTTCGACGTGAAGACCGGCCTGCTGCGCGAGATCGACGCGGCGGCGTAACCCCGCGCCGCAGCTGTCGTTTCGCTGTCGATTCGCGCCCGCGGCGCCACAAAAGTCATCAAAGCCGACATATCGCCGGCAGTTGTCCACAGGCGAGTGACACGTACCGGTGACGGCAACAAGAATGCGGTGGTGGCGCCGCGCGGAACCTTTCCCGCGCGCTGTCCGTGTTTCGGGGTGGGCCGGTCGCGCGAGCCGTTGCGTCGGTCTTGGAGAACGGGGCCGAGGAGGGCCGGGTGACGACCTATGACGATCGAGCGAGCCTCACTGATCTGACCGCCGTGGTCGAGCGCGTGCGGGGTTCGGTGGAGGGCGTGATCGAGGGCAAGCCCGAGGTCGTACGGCTCTCGCTGACCGTGCTGCTCGCCGAGGGGCATCTGCTGATCGAGGACGTGCCCGGCGTGGGCAAGACGATGCTGGCCAAGACGCTCGCGCGGTCCATCGACTGCTCGGTGCGGCGCATCCAGTTCACGCCCGACCTGCTGCCGTCCGACATCACCGGCGTGTCCATCTGGGACCAGCAGCGCCGGGACTTCGAGTTCAAGCCGGGCGCGATCTTCGCGCAGATCGTGATCGGCGACGAGATCAACCGCGCCTCGCCGAAGACCCAGTCGGCGCTCCTGGAGTCCATGGAGGAGCGCCAGGTCACCATCGACGGACAGAGCTACGAGCTGCCCAGCCCGTTCATGGTGGTCGCCACCCAGAACCCGGTCGAGATGGAGGGCACGTACCCGCTGCCCGAGGCCCAGCGCGACCGCTTCATGGCGCGGGTCTCCATCGGGTACCCGAGCCCCGAGGCCGAACTGCAGATGCTGGACGTGCACGGCGGGGTGAGTCCGCTGGACGACCTCCAGCCGGTGGCGCACGCGCACGAGATCGTGAAGCTGATCGAGGCCGTGCGCGGCGTCCACGTCGCCGACACCGTCCGGCGGTACGCGGTGGACCTGGTCGCCGCCACCCGCGTCCACCCCGATCTGAGACTGGGCGCCTCGCCGCGCGCCACCCTGCACCTGCTGCGCGCCGCCAAGGCGTCCGCCGCGCTCAGCGGCCGGGAGTACGCGCTGCCGGACGACGTGCAGGCGCTCGCCGTGCCCGTGCTCGCCCACCGGCTGCTGCCCACCGCCCAGGCGCAGCTCAACCGGCGGACGTCGGAGCAGGTCGTGCAGGAGATCCTGCAGCACACCCCGGTGCCCACCGCACCCCAGCAGAACGCCTACGGCCTCGGCCACGGCGCCCCGGCCTACGGCCAGCAGCCGCCCCGGAGGCTCTGATGAGCACGGGGGCGGTGCGCCAGGCCCGGCCCGGGCAGCCGGAGGGCGAGCGGGGCGGGCTGCGCACCGCCCTCGCCGGTCTGACCACCCGCGGGCGCTCCTTCCTGGCCGCCGGAGTGGCGGCGGCCGTCTGCGCGTACGTCCTCGGGCAGAGCGACCTGCTGCGGGTCGGGCTGCTCCTCGCGGTGCTGCCGCTGATGTGCGCGACCGTGCTCTACCGCACCCGCTACCGGGTCGCGGGCAGCCGGCGCCTCTCCCCCGCGCGCGTGCCGGCCGGCAGCGAGGCCCGGGTGCACCTGCGCGTCGACAACGTCTCCCGGCTGCCCACGGGGCTGCTGATGCTCCAGGACCGGGTGCCCTACGTGCTCGGCCCGCGCCCCCGGTTCGTCCTGGACCGGATGGAGGCCGGCGGACGCCGCGAGGTGTCCTACCGGGTCCGCTCCGACCTGCGCGGCCGCTACTCGCTGGGCCCGCTCCAGCTGCGCCTTGCCGACCCGTTCGGCATGTGCGAGCTGACGCAGTCGTTCTCGGCGCACGACACCCTGACCGTCGTACCGCGCGTGGAGGCGCTCCCGCCGGTGCGGCTGACCGGCGAGGCCACGGGGTACGGCGAGGGCCGGCAGCGCACGCTGGCGCTGGCCGGCGAGGACGACGTCATCCCGCGCGGCTACCGCTACGGCGACGACCTGCGCCGGGTGCACTGGCGCTCCACCGCGCGGTACGGCGAGCTGATGGTGCGGCGCGAGGAACAGCCGCAGCGCTCCCGCTGCACCGTGCTGCTGGACACGCGCGGCGGTGCCTTCCGGGGCGCGGGCCCCGACTCGGCGTTCGAGTGGGCGGTCGCGGGCACCGCGTCGGTCCTGGTGCACATGCTGGAACGGGGCTTCTCGGTCCGGCTGCTGACCGACACCGGCAGCTCGGTGCCCGGTGAGGGCGCCGACGGGTTCGCGGGTGCCAGCCAGGAGTCGGCGGACGCGGCCGGGCTGATGATGGACACCCTCGCGGTGGTCGGCCACTCCGACGGCACCGGGCTCTCCCGGGCCTACGACGTGCTGCGCGGCGGGAACGAGGGACTGCTGGTCGCCTTCTTCGGCGACCTCGACGAGGAACAGGCCGCGGTGGCCGCCCGGATGCGCCGGCGCAGCGGGGCCGCCGTGGCGTTCCTGCTGGACAGCGGGGCCTGGGCGCGCGAACCGTACGAGGGGCCGGCACCGGTCGGCCGGAGTGAGGAGCGGGTGCGGATGCTGCACGAGGCCGGCTGGACCGCCGTGAGCGTCCCGCGCGGGGCGACGCTCGGCGACATGTGGCGCCAGGCCGACCGGGAGCGGGGCGGCGTGGTGGCGGGCGGCACCGCGGCGGAGTCCGGCCGATCGCCCGGCACCGGTGCGAGCGGCTGGGAGGCACGGCGATGAGCGGGCGGGCCCGGATGGCGGTCTGCGCGGCGGCGGCCACGCTGATGGCGTCGTGCGCGCTGCTGCCGCTGGTCGATCCGGCCACATGGTTCCTCCAGGCGGCCATCCTGCTGGTGATCCAGACCGCGGTGGGCGCGGCCGCCCGCCGAATACCGCTGGCCCGGCCGCTGACCGTGCTGGCGCAGACGCTGGTCACGCTGCTGCTGCTCACCCTGGTCTTCGCCCGCGAGCAGGCGCCGGCCGGGCTGATACCCGGGCCGGAGGCGTTCGGCCGGTTCGCCGACCTGCTCCAGCAGGGCACCGACGACGTCTCGCGGTACGCGATACCGGCGCCGCTGTCCGACGGCATCCGGCTGCTGCTGATCGGCGGTGTGCTGCTGATCGGGCTGGCCGTGGACACCCTCGCGGTGACCTTCCGCAACGCCGCCCCGGCCGGACTGCCGCTGCTCGCGCTCTACTCGGTCGCCGCGGGGCTGTCCGACGGCGCCGCCGACTGGCTGTGGTTCCTGATCGCCGCGGTCGGCTACCTCATGATGCTCCTCGCGGAGAGCCGCGAGCGGCTGTCGCAGTGGGGGCGGGTCTTCGGCGGGACACCGCGCACGCCGGGCGGGGAGCCCGGGGCGTTGGCCCCGGTGCGCACCGGGCGGCGGATCGGCGCGGTGGCGCTCGGCGTCGCCCTGGTGGTGCCGCTGGCCCTGCCCGCGATGAACGGCGGACTGCTGGACGGTGCCGGGGGCGGGGTCGGCACCGGCGCCGGGGGCGGGGGCACGATCTCCGCGGTGAACCCGCTGGTGTCGCTGCGCGACAGCCTGAACGTGGACGAGGACCGGCAGGTCCTCTCGCTGCGCACCGAGACGAGCAACCTCTCCGACCTGTATCTGCGGATCGTCTCCCTCGACGACTTCGACGGCACCACCTGGAAGCCGTCTCGCCGCGACATCGTGGGCGTGCCGGACGAGTTCCCCACCCCGCAGGGGCTCGGGCCGGACGTGCGGCGCGCCGAGGTGCGCACCCGGATCGCGGCGTCGCAGGGGTACGCGCAGGACTGGCTGCCGATGCCGTACCCGCCGAGCAGCGTGGACATCGAGGGCAATTGGCGCTACGAGCCGCTCGGCATGACCCTGGTAGGCGATCACGGCCAGAACACGCGCGGTGTGCAGTACACCGTGACCAGCCTGGACGTGCAGCCGACCGCGCGGCAGCTCGCCGGCGCCCCGGCACCGCCGCCCGCCCTCCTGCGGGAGTTCACCGAGGTGCCCGACTCGCTGCCGTCCGTGGTCTCCCGGACCGCCCGGGAGGTCACCGAGGGGGCGGCGAACCCGTACGAGCAGGCGGTGAAGCTCCAGGAGTACTTCGCGCTGAACGGCGGCTTCGAGTACGACACCGAGGTCGACGTCGGCAGCGGCTCCGAGGGGATCGCCCGGTTCCTGCGGGACAAGCAGGGCTTCTGCGTCCACTTCTCCTTCGCGATGGCGTCGATGGCGCGCACCCTCGGCATCCCGGCGCGGGTCGCGGTGGGCTTCGCGCCCGGCACCCCGCAGGCGGACGGCACGGTGTCGGTGGGGCTGCGGGACGCGCACGCCTGGCCCGAGCTGTACTTCGAGGGCGTGGGCTGGACCCGCTTCGAGCCGACCCCCAACCGGGGCACCACCCCGACGTACACCGTGCCGGAGATCCCGGGCAGCAGCCTGCCGGAGCTGCCGGAGCGGTCCCGGCCGACGGCCGAGGCCCCGTCGGCCGAGCCGTCGGTGAGCAGCAGCTGCTCGGCGCAGCAGAAGCGGCTCCAGGAGTGCGGCGCGGCACTGCCGGTGGACCTGGGCGGTACGGACGACGAGGGCCGGCCCTGGTGGCAGGCGGCGGCCTGGGCGGCGCTCGGCGTGGCGGCGGTCGCGTTGCTGCTGCTGCCCATGCTGTGGCGGCTGCGGCGACGGTCGGTGCGGCTGTCGTCGCCCCTGCACGCCCCGTCGGGCCCGGCGCCCCTCGCCCTCCGGGGAGCGGACCGGGGCGAGGGCCGGGCGGACGGCATCGAGGTGGAGGCGCTGCCGGGTGAGGCGGAGCAGCGGGCGGCCGCCGGGCACACGCTCGCCGTCTGGCGGGAGCTGACGGACACCGCGTGGGACTACGGCATCCTGCCGGACGACGCGCTCACCCCCCGCAAGGCCGCCGCGCGGATCGTGCGGCTCGGGGAGCTGGACGAGGCCGCGGCCGGGGCGGTGCACCGGGTCGCCGGGGCGGTGGAGCAGGTGCTGTTCGCGCCGCGGGCGCGGGCGGCGACCGGGCTGGCCGCCGAGGTGCGCGCGGTACGCACGGCGCTGCGGTCCCGGGCCGGCCGGCGCACCCGGCTGCGGGCGGTGCTCGCGCCGCGCTCGGCCAGGCGGGCGCTCTGGGACGTGAGCGAGCGCTGGAGCGCCGTCAGGGCGCGCTGGGCGGGCCGCTGGGCGGCGCTGCTGCGCAGGCCGTCGGGGCAGCAGGCCGGCTGAGGACGCACGGCGGCGGGTGCGGTCAGTGCCCCTGCTGCTCGTCGCGGCGTCGCTGCCAGCGCTGTTCGATCCGATCCATCATGGAGCGGCGCTGACGTCCCTGATGGCGGGCGTGCGGTCCGCCGGCGGGCTGCTCGCCCGGCCGGGGGGCCTTGCGCCAGCCGGTCACGGCGAGCACCGCACAGCCCAGCATGACGAGGAAACCCACGACGCTGAGCCAGACCTGCTTGGCGACCATTCCGGCCATGAGGAGCGCGATACCTACGAGGAAGCCCGCGACCGCCTGGTAGACCCGTCGCCGGGTGTACGTACGCAGCCCGCTTCCCTCAAGCGCTGTCGCGAACTTGGGATCTTCGGCGTACAGCGCTCGCTCCATCTGCTCGAGCATGCGCTGCTCGTGCTCTGAGAGCGGCACGGAGTCCTCCTCATCGTGCAGTCGCCGGGGCGACTCGGGGGGTCCCTTCAGGATAGGCAGGGAATCGCCCCCGTGAAACCCGCCCCTCTGCGCCAATTGGCCAACCGGATTCCGTCATGCTCGGCCCGGCTCGCTGAGGCTTGCATTCCCCAGCCGCCGACCCGTCATGCCGGGCGGTCTCCCTCGATCATACGGCGCGAACCGCCCGATCGGGGGGCCTGTGGCGTACTCCATCCGCAACCAACGCCCTGATCAGCGGCGCGTCACACGGGGCCGTCGCAAACCCGTCAGCGGCCTTCTTCCTCAGGGGTCTCACCGAGCACGTGGAGCTGTGTGGCCACGGCGTGGAAGGCCGGCAGCTCGGCCGCCGCGGCCTCCAGCCTGAGCAGCGCGTCCATGGCGCCGGGCTCGGTGTCCACCAGCACGCCCGGCACCAGGTCGGCGAAGACCCGCACCCCGTGCACGGCGCCGACCCGCAGGCCCGCGCCCTCGACCAGACCGGTGAGCTGGTCGGCGGTGAAGCGGCGCGGCATGGGATCACCCGTGCCCCAGCGGCCGTTCGGGTCGTCCAGCGCCTGCCTGGCCTCGGTGAAGTGACCGGCGAGGGCCCGGGCGAGCACGGCGCCGCCGAGACCGGCGGCGAGCAGGCTGAGCACGCCCTGGGGGCGCAGGGCGGCGACGGCGTTGCGGACGCCCTCGGCCGGGTCGTCGACGTACTCGAGCACACCGTGGCAGAGCACCGCGTCGTAGCCGCCGCGCTCGGCCACGTCGAACAGGCCGTGGGCGTCGCCCTGCACTCCGCGCACCCGGTCGGCGACCCCGGCCTCGGCGGCGCGGCGCTCCAGGGCGAACAGCGCGTTGGGGCTGGGGTCGACGACGGTGACCCGGTGGCCGAGGCGGGCGACGGGCACCGCGAAGTTGCCGCTGCCGCCTCCGGTGTCGAGGACGTCCAGCGACTCCCGCCCCGTGGCCTTGACCCGGCGGTCCAGGGCGTCCTGGAGGACGTCCCAGACGACGGCGGTACGGAGGGAGGCGCGGGGGCGGGAGGGGCCGGAGCGCAGCGACGCCGTTCCAGGGTGGTGATGGGAGACGGGCGGGCGCATCGGGTCCGACACGGCAGGTGACTCCTCGGCACGGCACCGCCTGTGGCACGGCGGGGCGAAACGGGGTGCCTCCCGGCCCCCGGGTACGGGAGCGTGGAAGGCTTCAGGCGCCTTCCACCCTATTGCCTCCGGCACCGGGCCCGGCCACCGCGGTGCCGGTCAGCCCGCGTCCGGCATCCGGTGCCCGGCGCCCGGGCCACCCCCTCCCCCGCGGTCCTGCCGCGGCTGTCCCTCGCGGTCCTGGCGCGGCTGCGGGAGCACCGGCTGGAGCACCAGCATCCGCTCGACGAGGCGCAGGAACATCGCCACGTCCCGTATCAGATCGTCGGCGTCGCGGCGGCTGGCCGCGCCCTGGATGCCCGCCTCCGCGCGGGCGCGGCGGCGGGCGCCGGAGGCGAACAGCGCGCTCCACTCGGTCAGCTCGGGCGCGATCTCGGGGAGCACTTCCCAGGCGCTGCGGATCCTGGCCCGGCGTCGCGGGGCGGTCTCCGGGCGTCCGCGCGCGGCGAGCACGGCGGCGGCGGTGCGCAGCGCGGCGAGGTGGGCCGTGGCGTAGCGCTCGTTCGGTGTTTCCAGGACGGCGGCCTCGTCGAGCCCGGCGTGGGCCTGGGCGAGCAGGTCGAGTGCGGCGGGCGGGGCGGCGGCCCGGCGGAGGACGGGGTGGACATCGTCGGCGGGTCCGGTCAGCGAGGGGGCAGGGCCGGTGGCGCGGCGCCGGCGTGCGGCGGCGGACGAGTGGGCCATGACGAACCTCCTGTCGTCTGGGTGACGGCACGTCCTCATACGGGTGCCGTATGTGCCCATCGTGCGGTATGCCACTGACAATCCGATCTGACCTGCGCCTTTGCCTCGATCGAAGGTTCGGGCTAGTTTTTGCACTGACCAGTCAGTTCAAATATCGGCTCACCTGTGGGGGACGTGCTGTGGCGGAGCATGGGGCGGGCGGACTCGCCGTCCGCGCCCGGGACCTGGGGGTCGAGGGGCCTCGCGGCTGGGCGTTCCGCGGCGTCCGCGTCGAGGCGGACCCCGGTTCGCTGATCGCGATCGAGGGGCCGTCCGGCTCGGGCCGGACGTGTCTGCTGCTCGCCCTGACCGGGCGGATGAAGGCGACCGAGGGGACGGCGGTGGTCGGCGACGCCCGGCTGCCGAAGCAGATGGCGGCGCTGCGCCGGGTCAGCGCGCTCGCCCACGTGCCGGGCGTGACCGACCTGGATCCGTCGCTGACCGTGGGCGAGCACCTGCGCGAGCGGCTGCTGCTCCAGCGCCGGTTCGGGGACTCCCTGCGCGGGCTGCTCAGGCCCCGCGGGGAGCGCCGGGACGAGGCCGCGCTGCGCGTCGACACCGCCCTGACCGCCGCGGGACTCGACCGTGAGGCCCTCCCCAAGGGTCTGCGGACCGCCGTACGGGACCTGGAGCGGGTCGAGGCGCTGCGGCTGTCGGTCGCCCTCGCGCTGATCGGCCGCCCGCGGCTGCTCGGCGTCGACGACACCGACCTGAAGCTGTCGGAGGCCGAGCGGGCCGGGGTGTGGGCACTGCTCCGGTCGCTCGCCGCGGCCGGGACGACGGTGCTGGCGGTGTGCAGCGAGGCACCGGAGGACGCCGTGGTGGTCTCCACGCGCGCGGCGGAGGATACCCCCGGAACGCGGAGCGATCAGCCGGGCGGGGAGCCCGGCCGCTCCCGGGCCGGGGCCGACGACGGAGCGAAGGAGACGGCCGATGCGGTCACCGAAACTGGCCGCGCTTGAGCTGCGGCGCTTCGCGCGGGGCAGGCTGCCGCGCGCCGCCCTGGTGGCGCTGCTGCTGCTGCCGCTGCTGTACGGGGCGCTGTACCTGTGGTCCTTCTGGGACCCGTACGGCCGGCTCGACCGCATCCCGGTGGCGCTGGTGAACGACGACCGGGGCGCCACCGCCGGGGGGCGGAAGCTGAACGCGGGCGACGACATCGTCGAGGGGCTGCGCGAGAGCGAGGTCTTCGACTGGCACGAGGTGAGCGACGCCGAGGCACGCGCGGGCGTGGAGGACGGCCGGTACTACCTGTCGCTGACCATGCCCGAGGACTTCAGCGCGCGGATCGCCTCCAGCTCGGGCGACTCCCCCGAGACGGGCGCGCTCCGGGTGCGCACCAACGACGCCAACAACTACATCGTCGGGCAGATCTCGCGGACCGTGTTCAGCGAGGTGCGCACGGCGGCGTCCACCAAGGCGTCCCGCTCGTTCCTGGACAAGATCTTCATCTCGTTCTCCGACATCCACGGCGAGACCGTGAAGGCGGCCGGCGGCGCCGACAAGCTCAAGGGCGGCATCGGGAAGGCCGAGAAGGGCTCCAAGGACCTCGCGGACGGCCTGAAGGACGCCAAGGACGGCAGCGGCGACCTGGCCAAGGGCCTGCGGAAGCTGCACACGGGCGCGGGTGACCTGGAGGACGGCTCGAAGAAGGTCGCGGAGGGCACCCAGGCCCTCGCCGACAAGGTCAACGGGATCTCCGGCAAGGTGGGTCCCTTCCTGAAGGACAACGAGCGGTTCATCGGGGACACCGCCCAGTTCGTCGCCGACTCGGCGGGCACCGTCCGCGACAACCTCGACAGCCTCTCCGAGACGGCCCCGGCGGCGGCCGAGCGCGCGCGTGAGGCGTCCGGCACGCTGGACGGCGTCTACCGGACCCGCTGCGAGGACGCCGTACCGCCCGACGCGGCCTGCCCCGACCTGAAGCTGGCCAAGGGCGCGGCGGCCGACGTGGCGTCGATCGCCGGTGACCTCGACACGCTGGTCAGCGAGCACGACAGCGACCTGGAGAAGCTCGACGAACACCTGGCCGCCCTCCAAAAGCAGGCCCAGGCGCTCGCCGACCGCGCGCCGCACCTGTCCGAGGACCTCGACGACGCGGTCCGGCGGATCAACGAGCTGAACGCGGGCGCCGGCAAGGTCGCCGCGGGCGCCACGAAGCTCCACGCGGGGCTCGGCACCGCGAAGACCGGCTCCGTGGACCTGGACGAGGGCGTCGGCAAGCTGAAGACCGGCGCGGACGACCTCAGCGGCGGCATGTACAAGCTGGTCGACGGTTCGGTGAAGCTCGCGGACGGGCTGCACGACGGCGCGCAGAAGATCCCCGACTACGACGAGCGGGAGCGCGACAGGCGCACCGAGGTCATGGCGGACCCGGTGCAGCTCGCCTCGCAGTCCCTGCACCGGGCGCCCAACTACGGCACCGGATTCGCCCCGTACTTCATCCCGCTGTCCCTGTGGGTCGGCGCGATGGTGGCGTACATGCTGATCCCGCCGCTGAACCGGCGGGCACTGGCCGCGGGCGCGTCCGCCTGGCGGATCGCCCTGGCGGGCTGGCTGCCGGTGCTGGCGATCGGGATCGCGCAGACCGCCGCGCTGATGGCGGTGCTGCACTGGGCGGTCGGTCTGGAGCCGGTCCGCGCGGCCGGGACGGTGGGTTTCCTGTTCCTGGTGACGGGCTGCTTCGCGGCGCTCGTGCAGCTGCTCAACGCCCGCTTCGGCGCGGCCGGCCGGATCCTGGTGCTCGCCCTGCTGATGCTCCAGCTCACCTCGGCGGGCGGCACCTACCCCGTGCAGACCAGCCCCGGCTTCTTCAACGCGATCCACCCGTACCTGCCGATGAGCTACATCGTGGAGGCGCTGCGCAGGCTCATCACGGGCGGCGGTCTCGGCCCGGTCTGGCAGGCCTGCGCGGTGCTGGCGGCCTTCACGGCGGGCGCGCTCGCGCTGACCGCCCTGTCGGCCCGCCGCCGCCAGGTGTGGACGCTGGACAAGCTGCACCCGGAGCTGTCCCTGTGACCTCGCATCCCGTGCCCGCGCCCGTCGCCGTTCCTGTGAGAATCGGGGCCATGGAAAGCAGCAGCGCCCCGGCGGGCGGCAGCACGCGCCGCGAGGCCACCCGGCAGAAGCTCTACGAGGCGGCCGTCACGCTCATCGCCGAGCAGGGCTTCTCGGCCACCACCGTCGACGAGATCGCCGAGCGGGCCGGGGTCGCCAAGGGCACGGTGTACTACAACTTCGCCAGCAAGTCGGTCCTCTTCGAGGAGCTGCTGCGGCACGGGGTGGGCCTGCTCACCGCTTCGCTGCGGGCGGCGGCTGAGCGGACCGAGCGGGAGGGCGGCAGCAGGGTCGACGCGCTGGACGCGATGATCCGCGCGGGCCTGGAGTTCATCGCCCGCTACCCGGCCTTCACCCAGCTCTACGTGGCCGAGCTGTGGCGCACCAACCGGGCCTGGCAGTCCACCCTCATGGTGGTGCGCCGGCAGGTGGTGGCGGTCGTGGAGGACGTGCTCCGCGCGGGGGTGGACAACGGCGAGCTGGCCGAGGAGATCGACATCCAGCTGACCGCGGCGGCGCTGGTCGGCATGGTCCTGGTGGCCGCCCTGGACTGGCAGTCCTTCCAGCCGGAGCGCACCCTCGACGACGTGCACGCGGCGCTGTCCCGGCTGCTCCAGGGCCGGGTGGGCGGCCGCCGCTGAGCCGTCGGGCCGGGTGGGCGGGCGGAGGCGCCGGTCCCGGGTGGCCGCGTCCCCCGCGGGCCACTGTGCGGACCGGCGCCTCCTGTTCCCCCGTGCGTTCCCCCGTTGGAACCCCCGTCGGTCGTCCCCCGGTTCCCCCGTGCCTCGCCTCCGCCGACCGCGGCCGGCGGAAGGAGCGGATCGAGGGCCGCTCCGTTCCGGCGCCCCGTGTCGCCGGTGCCGGAGCCGCGCCCCTTCTCCGTGCCTCCACTCTCTCGTCCGCACGGGGCCGCCCCCATCCGCGCGAGTACTCATCTCGCCGCCTAGGTACGGGTACTCACCGCTGCGCGCTCACCCCCAGGCGTTCCCGGGGGTGCGGCCGGAGTGACGGCGGGGGGCGGCCGATAAAGTCGCCGGCATGGCACGGATTGCGGTGATCGGCGCCGGGATGGGCGCGATGGCGGCCGCCGCCCGGCTGGCCGTCGCGGGCCACCGGGTGGCGGTGTACGAGCGGACGGAGACGTACGGCGGCGCGGTGCGCCGGCGGGAGCGGGAGGGCTTCTCCTTCGACACCGGACCGGGGCTGCTGCCGCTGCCCGCGGTCTACCGGGACCTGTTCGTCAAGACCGGGAAGGAACCGCTGGAGTCCTGCGTGGAGCTGGTCCAGGTGGATCCGTCGGCGCTGCACGTCCTCCCGGACGGCACGGCGGTGCCGCTGCCGAACGCCTCCCGCGCGGGTGTGGTCAGCGCCCTGGACGAGGCCCTGGGCGCGGGGGCCGGTGAGCGCTGGGGCGACTTCCTGGTGCGGGCCCGGGAAGCCTGGGACCGCACCCGCAGGCCCCTCCTGGAGGAGCCCCGATGGCCGAACTGGCAGGTGCTGGCCGAGCGCGAGCCCTACCCGGCGGTCCCGCACCGGAAGCTGCTGCGCACCCGCCGCGCGGGCACCCTCGCCGAGATCGGCGCCTGGGAGCTGCGCGACCCGCGGCTGGCCGCCCTGCTGGAGAGCCACGCGCTGGCGTACGGCCTGGACCCGCGCGCCGTCCCGGCGAGCGCGGCCGTGCTGCCGTACATGGAGCACGCGTTCGGCACCTGGTACGTCCGCGGCGGGCTGCGGGAGCTGGCCCGGGCGGTGTACGACCGCTGCGTGGCGCGCCGGGTGGAGTTCCACTTCGGTGCCGGGGTGTCGCGGGTGCTGGAGAAGGACGGCCGCGCGGTGGGCGTGGAGCTGGCCGGGGGCGCGGTGGCGGACGCGGACTTCGTGGTCGCCGGGGTCGATCCCGGCACGCTCGGCCGGCTCGCGCCGGGCCTGCCGGTGCGGGACGGGGACGGTGTCCCGGCCCGGCACGGGCTGCCGAGCCGGCTGACGGTGCTGCTGGCGCTGCGCGGCGGCCGGCCGGCCGGGACGGCGCACCGGACGGTGGTGCACGCGCCGGACCGGGACGCCGAGCTCCGTCACCTGTTCGACGGCGGGGCGGCGGCGGCGCCCACGGTCACCGTGCTGCGGCCCGACGACCCCGCGCTGGTCCCGGACACGGGCCACGAGGCGGTCACGCTGACCGCCGCGGTCCCGGCGGGCGCCGCCCCGCGGGAGCTGCGGGAGCACGCGGAGCGAATGCTGGCCGTCGCCGAGCGGGCCGTGCCGGGTCTGCGGGACCGTGTGCTGTGGCAGGAGGTGCGCACGCCCGCCGACATCGCGGAGGCGACCGGCGTGGCGGACGGGTCGGTCCCGGCGCCGGCGCTGGCGGCGGGCGGGGGACGGCTGCTGCACCCGGCCAACTCCACCGGGGTGAGCGGTCTGTTCACCGTCGGCGGCTGGTCGCACCCCGGCGGGGGGCTGCCGCACGCCGGCATGTCCGGCGCGCTGGTCGCGGGACTGATCGTGGAGGGTCCGGAGTTCCGGGGCTCCCGGTGAGCCCCGGCGGCCGTGTGGTGCGGACGGCTCAGAAGCGGTACTGCTCGTCGTAGCCCTGGCCGTGCGTCCGGTCGTCGCCGGGGTGGCCGTACGGCTGCTCCGGCGGGAGGTCGCCGCCGAACGGGTCGTCGGTGGTGCGCTGCTGCGGGACCCACACCCCGCCGGACGGGGTCTCGCCGCCGTAGCCGCCGGGGGCGAACTGGCCCTGGCCGTGGGCCTCCTGGCCGTACTGGAGGTCGTAGGCGGGGTCGTACCCGGCGCTGCTGTAGGTCTGGGTGCCGATGTACGGGTCCGAGTAGGCGGCGTACTGCTGCCCGCCGGTGGTGTCGTAGCCGTAGCCCTGGCCGTAGCCGGAGTAACCGTCGTAGCCGTAGCCCTGGTCGGCGGTCTGCGCGGTGGCCGCGTACTGGTCCTGGGGGCGGTCGCCGCCCGGGTACGCGGGGTCTCCGTACACGCCGTAGGAGCCGGTGTCGTCGGGCATCGGCTGCGGCTCGTAGACGGCGGTGGTCTCGGCGGCCGACGGTGCGGCGGCGCGGGCCGGGGTGAAGACGTCGTCGCGGTCGTCGTCGCCGTAGAGGCCGTCGTCGTCACCGTGCGTGGCGTCGGCGTGGTCGCCCGCGCGGAGGTCGGACACCTCCAGGGTGGGCTCCTGGCGGTCGCGGCGGTTGCGTTTGCCGCCGCCGGACGCCGGGCGGCCGGTGACCGCCCAGCCGGCGGCGAAGCCGCGGCGGAACGACAGCGTGACGTAGGTCTGCCCGACCGCGAACGCGGCCGCACCCAGCCCGATCACGACGACGGACGGGATCAGCACACCGACGACGACACCCAGGAAGCCCGCGAACGCCAGCAGCCGCCAGCGCAGTCGGGCCTTGTACTGCAGCAGCACCTCACCGAGCAGCCACAGCGCGACGATGCCGAACGCGATGTAGAGGACCGTCCAGCCCATGTACGCCCCTCTCCCAGTGGCCGCTACGCAGTGTGTCGTAAGACCGTGCGGCCGGTCTAGGCCTGCGGTGGGTGGTGCAGGCCCAGGTTCTCGTAGATTTCCAGCGTCGCCGTGGAGTTGTTGAGCGTGATGAAGTGCAGTCCGGGCACTCCCTCGGACAGCAGCCGCGCGCAGAACTCCGTGGCGAAGTCGATACCGATGGAGCGTACAGCGGCCGGATCGTCTTTGGCTGTGAGGATCCGCTCTTTCAGGACGGCGGGGAACGCGGCGTTGGTGAGGGACGGGATCCGCTCCAGCGTCTTCACGCTGCCGATGGGCATGACCTCGGGGATGATCGGCGTGTCGCAGCCGGCCGCCGCGACGCGGTCGCGCAGCCGCAGGTAGTCCTCCGGGTGGAAGAACATCTGGGTGATCGCGTAGTCCGCGCCCGCCCGGCACTTGTCGACGAAGTGCCGGACGTCGGAGTCCCAGTCGGTGGAGCGCGGGTGCATCGCGGGGAAGGCCGCGACGCCGACGCAGAAGTCGCCGGAGTCCTTGATCAGCTCGACGAGTTCGGCGGCGTAGGTGAGGCCCCGGGGGTGCGGGACCCACTCGCCCATCGGGTCGCCGGGCGGGTCGCCGCGCAGCGCGAGCATGTTGCGGATCCCGGCGTCGGCGTACTGGCCGATGATGTTGCGCAGGTCCGCCACCGAGTGGTCGACGGCGGTGAGGTGGGCGATCGGCGTGAGGGTGGTGTCCGAGGCGATCGCCTCGGTCGCCTTGACGGTGCCGGCGCGGGTGGAGCCGCCCGCGCCGTAGGTCACGGAGACGAAGTCGGGTGCCACGGCCTCGACCCGGCGCAGCGCGTTCCACAGCATCCGCTCGCCCTTCGGGGTCTTCGGGGCGTAGAACTCGAACGAGTACGTCGTCTTGCCGGTCGCGAGCATGTCGCGCACGGTCGGAGCGTGATCCGACCTGGTGGATGCGGTGCCGAGGGCCATACGGGCAGGTTAGCCAGGGGGCGGGGGTCACCCAACCGGAGGCGGGGAATTTGCCCGATTCGTCACTTTGTTGTCCACCCCTTGGACACATCCGTGGACAGCGGCCCGCTACGCCTCCCGCAGCCGCTTCGCCAGCTCCGCCGCCGCGGCGCCGGGGTCGTCCGCCTCGGTGATCGCGCGGACCACGACGACCCGGCGGGCCCCGGCGGCCAGCACCTCGTCGAGGTTGCCGAGGTCGATGCCGCCGATGGCGAACCAGGGGCGGTCGGTGCCCAGGGCGGCCGTGTAGCGCACCAGGCCGAGGCCGGGGGCGTGGCGGCCCGGCTTGGTGGGGGTGGGCCAGCACGGGCCCGTGCAGAAGTAGTCCACGCCGTCCTGGACGGCCGCCGCGGCGGCCTCGGACTCGGCGTGGGTGGAGCGGCCTATCAGCACGTCGTCGCCGAGGATGGCGCGGGCCGCGGGCACCGGCAGGTCGCCCTGGCCGAGGTGGAGCACGTCCGCGCGGGCGGCGTGGGCCACGTCCGCGCGGTCGTTGACCGCGAGCAGCTTGCCGTGCCGGGCGCAGGCGTCGGCGAAGACCTCCAGGTGCGCCAGCTCCTCACCGGCCTCCATGCCCTTGTCGCGCAGTTGCACGATGTCCACGCCGCCGGCCAGGACCGCGTCCAGGAACTCGGGCAGGTCGCCCTCGCGCCTGCGGGCGTCCACGCACAGGTAGAGCCGGGCGTCGGCGAGCCGCGCGCGGGCGGTGGCGGCGGTGTCGGGCATGGGTGTCCCCCCGTTGTCGACGGTGTACGGGCCGCGGTCCGGTGCGCGCCGCGGCCCGTACTCCGGGTGGTTGTGCGGATCAGTGTGCTCGGATCACACCACGAGCGTCACACGGCGAGCGCCTGGGCCCGGCGCTTCACCTCCGTGCCGCGATTCTCGCTGAGGGCCTGTGCGGGGGTGCCGGGCAGGCTGTCGTCGGGGGTGAAGAGCCACTCCAGCATCTCTTCGTCCGTGAAGCCGTCGTCCCGCAGGAGCGTCAGGGTCCCGGACAGGCCCTTGACGACCTTGTCCCCGTCGATGAAGGCGGCGGGGACGTGCAGCGCGCGGTTCTCCCCCCGGCGCACGGCGATGAGCTGGCCCTCCTTGACCAGCTGCCGGACGCGCGTCACCTCGACGCCGAGCATGTCGGCGATGTCGGGGAGGGTGAGCCAGGCGGGGACGAGAGCATCGATCTTTGCGTCAATCTCGGTCACGTACCAAGCCTGCCATCCCGCACCGACAGTCGGTACCCGGGGCGGTCGCGGCAGGGCCGACGGAGTGGCGGGCGGGGTGCCGCCGGCCGGTCAGGCCGTCGCCGACTTCAGCGGCCGGCTCGGGTCCGTGAGCAGTTCCGCGTCCATCGGGGTGCCCGATTCGATGAGGCGCCGGCCCTGGGCCAGGTCCCTCGGGCGGCCCACCGCCAGCAGGGCGACCAGTCGCCGTTCGCGCAGCCAGCAGACGGACCAGGCCGGCCCCGAGGGGTCGCCGCGCCACAGGAGGGTGTCGGCAAAGGCGTGGTGCCCGGCGTACTGGACGAAGCGGCCGAACTGCTCGGACCAGAAGTACGGGACCGGGTCGTAGACGGCGGGGGGCTCCCCGGTGGCGGTGCCGACGATGTTCGCGGCGACCGTGCGGGGGCCCTGGAGGGCGTTGTCCCAGTGGTGCACGAGCAGGCGCTCGCCGTAGCGCCCGGAGGGGAAGGACGCGCAGTCCCCGACGGCGTACACGTCCGGGGCGGAGGTGCGCAGACCGGCGTCCGCGACGACCTCGCCGTGCGCACCCAGCTCGATGCCGGAGCCCGCCAGCCAGGCCGTGGCGGGGCGGGCGCCGATGCCGACGACCACGGCCCCGGCGGGCAGCCGCGTGCCGTCGCCGAGGACCACCGCGCCCGGCTCGACGCGCTCCACGCGCGCGTGGGTCCGCAGCTCGGCCCCGGCGTCGGCGTACCAGGCGGCCATCGGGGCGGCCACCTCCGCGGGCAGCGCCCCGGCGAGCGGCCGGCCGGCGGCCTCCACGACGGTGACCGCGCAGCCCGCCTCCCGCGCGGCGGTCGCGAACTCGGCGCCGATCCAGCCGGCGCCGACGACCACGATGTCGTGCTGCCGGCCGAGCACCGGCCGCAGCCGCTCGGCGTCGTCCAGGGTGCGCAGCAGATGCACGCCGGGCACGCCCTCGGCGCCCGGCAGCGGGACCGGCGCGGCGCCGGTGGCGACGACCAGGACGTCGTACGGCACCGGTCCGGCCTCGGTGTCCAGCTCGTGGCCGGCGGGGCGCACGCCCAGCACCTCGCGGCCGAGGCGCAGCTCGATGCCGAGCGCCTCGAAGTCGACGTCGAAGGCGGAGCCCTCGGCGGTGCCGAGCAGGACAGCCTTGGACAGCGGTGGCCTGTCGTACGGCTGATGGGGCTCCGCGCCGATCAGGGTCACCGTGCCGGTGAAGCCCAGTTCGCGCAGGGCGACCGCGGTCTGCACCCCGGCCATGCCCGCGCCGGCCACGACCACCCGCCGCGGTGCGGACGGTTCCCGTTGCTGCGTCTGCTCGCTCACCTGATCACCATAGACACCTGACAGACCGTCAGTCAGCGGCCGTCACCCGTGACCTGCTGCACATCCGCGGGAATCTCCTCGACCACGCTCGTCCCGCGGCCGGGCCGGGACTCCCACTCCCAGGTCTCCTCCAGCCGCACCCGCCCGTCGGGCAGCTCCACCACCCGGGACACGCAGTGCCCCGAGGACGTGGCCCCGTCGCGCGTGAGCTGGACGTACCGGAAGTCCAGCCGGTCGCCCTCCCGGGTACCCACCAGGTGCCCGCGGACGACGTCGCCGCCCGCGTACTCGGCCCAGACCTCGCCGTCCCGCTCGTGGTAGGCGAACCGCGTGCGCGTGCCCACCTGGCCGGGGTCCTGGTCGGCGACGGGGGCGAGGACGAGACCGTCCAGAGTACGGGCCACGGGCGGAGGCTCCCTTACTGAGACGTGCGGCGGCGGGCTAGGGTGGCCAACGTAGAGCACTCGCGGGAGCCCGGACGCACCGGGCTGAGAGGGAGGCTGGCGGCCTCCGACCGTACGAACCTGATCCGGGTCATGCCGGCGAAGGGAGGGGCTGGACGCCCATGTCGCGTACGTCCGACACATCAGACGTCGGATCCGACGTCACCCCCGACGTCCTGGTCGTCGGGGGCGGAATCATCGGCCTGGTCACGGCCTGGCGGGCCGCGCAGCGCGGGTTCGCCACGGCGGTGCTGGACCCCGAACCGGGCGGCGGGGCCGCCCAGGTGGCGGCCGGGATGCTCGCCGCCGTCACCGAACTGCACTACGGCGAGGAGACCCTGCTCGGCCTGAACCTCGCCTCCGCGCGCCGCTACCCCGAGTTCACGGCCGAGCTGACCGAGCTGACCGGGCAGGACCTCGGCTACCGCAGGTGCGGCACGCTCGCCGTGGCGCTGGACGCCGACGACCGCGCCCACCTGCGCGAACTGCACGCCCTGCAACGGCAGTCGGGCCTTCGGTCGGAGTGGCTGTCGGGGCGCGAGTGCCGACGCCTGGAGCCGATGCTCGCGCCGGGTGTGCGCGGGGGCCTGCGGGTCGACGGCGACCACCAGATAGACCCGCGGCGGCTCGCGGCGGCGCTGGTGACGGCGTGCGAGCGGACGGGGGTGGCGTTCCACCGCGTCCGCGCGGAGCGGCTCACCGTCGTCCGGGACCGGGCCACGGGCGTCGTCACATCCGACGGGACCGTGCTGTCCGCCGGGCAGGTCGTCCTCGCCGCCGGCAGCCTCAGCGGGCGGCTGGCGGGCGTCCCGGCGGAGGTCCTGCCGCCGGTGCGGCCCGTGAAGGGGCAGGTGCTGCGGCTGACCGTGCCGGTGCGGTACGCGCCGTTTCTGAGCCGGACCGTCCGGGCCGTGGTCCGCGGCAGCCACGTCTACCTGGTGCCGCGCGAGAACGGCGAGCTGGTCGTCGGCGCGACCAGCGAGGAGCTGGGCTGGGACACCACGGTGACCGCGGGCGGCGTCTACGAGCTGCTGCGCGACGCCCACGAGCTGGTGCCCGGCATCACCGAGCTGCCGCTGACGGAGACCCGCGCGGGGCTGCGCCCCGGCTCCCCCGACAACGCGCCGCTGCTCGGCCCCACCGCCCTCGACGGCCTGCTGCTGGCCACCGGCCACTACCGCAACGGGGTGCTGCTGACCCCGGTGACCGGCGACGCCCTCGCACACGCCCTGACCACCGGTGAACTGCCGGAGGAGGCCCGCCCGTTCTCCCCCCGGCGCTTCACCGCCGCACTCACGGAGCAGCCCGCATGAACATCTCGGTCAACGGCGAGACCCGCGAGGTCGCGCCCGGCACGGCCCTCGACACCCTGGTGCGCACGCTCACCGCGGCGCCCTCCGGAGTGGCCGCCGCCCTCAACGAAACCGTCGTCCCGCGCGCGCAGTGGGCGACGACCGCGCTCTCCGACGGAGACCGCGTCGAAGTCCTCACCGCCGTCCAAGGAGGCTGACCCATGGCCGACGACCCCTTCGTCCTCGGTGGTACGACCCTCACGTCCCGGCTGATCATGGGCACCGGCGGCGCGCCCAGCCTGGAGGTCCTGGAGCGGGCCCTGGTGGCCTCCGGGACCGAGCTGACCACGGTCGCGATGCGGCGGGTGAACCCGGAGGTGCACGGCTCGGTGCTGTCCGTGCTGGACCGGCTCGGGATCCGGGTGCTGCCGAACACGGCGGGCTGCTTCACCGCAGGCGAGGCGGTGCTCACCGCGCGGCTGGCCCGCGAGGCGCTCGGCACGGACCTGGTCAAACTGGAGGTCATCGCCGACGAGCGCACCCTGCTGCCGGACCCGATCGAGCTGCTGGACGCCGCGGAGACACTGGTCGACGACGGGTTCACGGTGCTGCCGTACACCAACGACGACCCGGTGCTGGCCCGCAAGCTCCAGGACGTGGGCTGCGCCGCGATCATGCCGCTCGGCTCGCCCATCGGCTCCGGGCTCGGCATCCGCAACCCGCACAACTTCGAGCTGATCGTGGAGCACGCGCGCGTGCCGGTGATCCTGGACGCGGGTGCCGGCACGGCGTCCGACGCGGCGCTCGCCATGGAACTGGGCTGCGCGGGTGTGATGCTCGCCTCGGCGGTCACCCGGGCGCAGCAGCCGGTGCTGATGGCGGAGGCCATGCGGCACGCGGTCGAGGCGGGCCGGCTGGCCCACCGCGCGGGCCGCATCCCCCGCCGTCACTTCGCCGAGGCGTCCTCCCCCGTGGAGGGCCGGGCCCGCCTGGACCCGGAGCGCCCGGCCTTCTGATCCACCGGCGCCCGGGGACGGTCACAGGTCTGCTGCAGTCCGCCCCCGGGACACCCGGAGCGGCAGGCCGCGCCGGTGGCGGCTCGTAGACTCACCGCGTGGACACGACCCTTCAGGACCCTCTGGTCGGGCAGCTGCTCGACGGGCGTTATCGCGTCGAGGCGCGGATCGCGGTCGGCGGGATGGCCACGGTCTACCGGGCCGTGGACACCCGCCTCGACCGCGTGCTCGCGCTGAAGGTGATGCACCCCACGCTGGCGGCGGACGCCTCGTTCGTGGAGCGGTTCATCCGGGAGGCGAAGTCGGTGGCCCGGCTCGCCCACCCCAACGTGGTGCAGGTCTTCGACCAGGGCGCCGAGGGGGCGTACGTCTACCTGGCGATGGAGTACGTCGCCGGGTGCACCCTGCGGGACGTGCTGCGCGAGCGGGGCGCGCTCGCGCCCAGGGCCGCGCTGGACATCCTGGAGCCGGTGCTGGCCGCCCTCGGCGCCGCGCACCGCGCGGGCTTCGTGCACCGCGACATGAAGCCGGAGAACGTCCTCATCGGGGACGACGGCCGGGTAAAGGTCGCCGACTTCGGCCTGGTCCGCTCGGTCGACACGGTCACCAGCACCACCGGCGCCGTCCTCGGCACGGTCTCCTACCTGGCCCCCGAGCAGATCGAGCAGGGCACCGCCGATCCCCGCGTGGACGTCTACGCGTGCGGCGTGGTGCTGTACGAGATGCTGACGGGCGGCAAGCCGCACGCTGGGGACACGCCCGCCCAGGTGCTGTACCGGCACCTCCACGAGGACGTGCCGCCGCCCTCCGCGGCCGTGCCGGGCCTGGCGTACGCGCTCGACGAACTGGTCGCGTCGGCGACCGCGCGGACCCCGGGGATGCGGCCGCACGACGCCGTGGCGCTGCTCGCGCAGACCCTGGAGGCCCGGGCGGCACTGAGCGACGAGCAGCTCGACGCGGTCCCGCCGCAGGCGCTGGCGGCCGGGCACGACAACGCTGAGGACCGCACCAGCGTGATCCCGCGCTCGCTGACGGTGCCGCGCCCGCTGCCGGTCGACGGGGACGGTGAGGACGCCGCACCGCCGGTCGACCGGACCAGCCGGCTGGAGCGTCCGCCCGTCCCGCCCGCGCCGGCGCCCCGGCGCCGCCCCCGGCCGCCGCGCGCGGTCGTCACGCTCGTCGCCGCCGTCCTGCTGGTCCTCGGGGTCGGCGCGGGCGTCTGGTACATCAATTCCGGCCAGTTCACGCGGGTCCCGCCGGTGCTGGCGAAGACGCAGGAGCAGGCCGAGCGGCGGCTGGAGGACGCCGGTCTCGAGGTCGGTGACGTCGAGCACGCCTACAGCGACACGGTCCGGCGGGGCACCGTCATCAGCACCGACCCCGAGCCGGGCAGCCGCATACGGCAGAACGACTCGGTGAAGCTGACCGTCTCCGACGGCCCGCAGACGGTGAAGGTGCCCGACCTGGCGGGCTACCGCCTCGACAAGGCGCGCAGCGTGCTGGAGGACGAGGGCCTGGAGCCCGGCATGGTCACCCGGGAGTTCAGCACGGACGTCCCGAAGGGCTTCGTGACCGGCACCGAGCCGGTGGCGGGCACCGAGCGCAAGGCGGGCTCCGCGATCGCGCTCACCGTCAGCAAGGGCAGCCCGGTCGAGGTCCCGGACGTCGGCGGCAAGGACCTCGCCGACGCCCGGGAGGAGCTCCGGGAGGCCGGTCTGAAAGTACGGGTCGCCGAGCGGCAGGTGCACTCGGAGTACGACAGGGGGCAGGTCGCCCGGCAGAGCCCGGGCCCCGGCGGGCAGGCCGCCCAGGGCGACACGGTGACCCTCACGGTCTCCAAGGGCCCGGTGCCGGTCGAGGTCCCCGACGTGGTCGGGGACAGCGTGGACGACGCCAAGGACGCGCTGGAGGCCGCCGGTTTCCAGGTGGACGAGGACCGTGGTCTGCTCGGCCTGTTCGGCGACACCGTCAGGAGCCAGTCGGTGGAGGGCGGCGAGACGGCACCGAAGGGCTCCACGATCACGATCACCATCCGCTGAGATGCGGCGCACACGCTCCGCGGGCGGGGGCACGGGACGGTCCATGACACCCTGAACGGGTGAAGAGCGAAGTTCCCGGTCCCCTCCGCAATCCCGTCGGCAGTCACGTCCCCGTGGCCGGCGGCCTCAGCTCCGTGGGCCTGTCGTACGCCCGTGAACTGCGGGCGGAGACCGTGCAGGTCTTCGTCGCCAATCCGCGCGGCTGGGCCACGCCGGCCGGCGATCCGCGGCAGGACGAGACGTTCCGGGCGGCCTGCGCGGCGGAGTCCATACCGGCGTACGTGCACGCGCCGTACCTGATCAACTTCGGCTCGCCCACCGAGGCGACCGTGGAGCGGTCGGTCCGGTCGCTGCGGCACTCGCTGCGGCGCGGCCGGGAGATCGGCGCGCTCGGTGTGGTCGTGCACACCGGCAGCGCGACCGGCGGGCGGGACCGGCCGGTGGCGCTGAAGCAGGTGCGGGAGCACATGCTCCCGCTGCTGGACGAGCTGACCCACGACGACGACCCGTTCCTGCTGCTGGAGTCGACGGCCGGGCAGGGCTCGTCGCTCTGCTCCCGGACCTGGGACTTCGGCCCGTACTTCGAGGCGCTGGACGCCCATCCGAAGCTGGGTGTCTGCCTGGACACCTGCCACATCTTCGCCGCCGGGCACGATCTGACCGGCCCGGGCGGGATGCACCAGACCCTCGACCTGCTGGTGGACACCGTCGGCGAGGGGCGGCTGAAACTGATCCACGCCAACGACTCCAAGGACGTGGTGGGCGCGCACAAGGACCGGCATGCCAACATCGGCGCCGGCCACATCGGCGAGGACCCGTTCCGGGCGCTGATGACGCACCCCGCCACCGAGGGCGTGCCGCTGGTCATCGAGACGCCCGGCGGCAGGGAGGGGCACGCCGCGGACGTGGAGCGGCTGAAGAAGCTCCGCGAGATGTGAGCCGGACGTCCGGGGAAAGCGCAGGTCAGAGCTCGGGGCCGTCCCCGGGCTCCTCCTGGTACGAGTAGCGCTGTTCCTTCCACGGGTCGCCGATGTTGTGGTAGCCGCGCTCCTCCCAGAAGCCGCGGCGGTCGGTGGTCATGTACTCCACCCCGCGGACCCACTTCGGGCCCTTCCAGGCGTACAGGTGCGGCACCACCAGGCGGAGCGGGAAGCCGTGCTCGGCGGTGAGCAGTTCACCGTCCTTGTGGGTGGCGAAAATCGTGCGCTCGTCGGCGAAGTCGGACAGGCGCAGGTTCGAGCTGAAGCCGTATTCGGCCCACACCATCACATGGGTGACGTTCCGGGCGGGCGGCGCGATCTCCAGGATGGTCCGCGCGGGGATCCCGCCCCACTCGGCGCCCAGCATGCTGAACTTCGTCACGCAGTGCAGGTCGGCGACCACGGTGGTGTACGGCAGGGCCGTGAACTCCTCGTGGGTCCAGCCGTGCTTCTCACCGTCGGCCGTGGCCCCGAAGACCCTGAACTCCCAGCGCTCGGGCCGGAACTTCGGCACCGGACCGTAGTGCGTCACCGGCCAGCCGCGCTGCACTCGCTGCCCCGGCGGAAGCTCGGACCGTGCTGCTTCTCCTGTTTCGCGCTCCACCGGATGACCCATGTCTCCATCCTGACAGACCCCGGCCGGTGCACATGACCGCGCAGGCCGGGAATCGGGCAACCAGCAGTAAGCATGCACTTACTTACTAAGTACGCACTTACTGGACGATCTTCGAGAGGCGGTGCAATCATGCGGCGGCAACCTCCCCGTTCCTCCGTGTGGAAGGAGCCTCTGCGATGCAGGGCGACCCCGAGGTCATCGAGTTCCTCAACGAGCAGCTGACCGGTGAGCTGACCGCGATCAACCAGTACTTCCTGCACGCCAAGATGCAGGAGAACTTCGGCTGGACGAAGCTCGCCAAGTACACGCGGCACGAGTCGTTCGACGAGATGAAGCACGCCGAGGTGCTGACCGACCGGATCCTCTTCCTGGACGGGCTGCCGAACTACCAGCGGCTGTTCCACGTGCGGGTCGGGCAGACGGTCACGGAGATGTTCCGGGCTGACCGGGAGATCGAGGTGGAGGCGATCGACCGGCTCAAGCGCGGGATCAAGGTGATGCGCGAGAAGGGCGACATCACGTCGGCGAACATCTTCGAGTCGATCCTGGAGGACGAGGAGCACCACATCGACTACCTCGACACCCAGCTCGACCTGATCGACAAGCTGGGTGAGGCGCTCTACCTCGCGCAGCTGATCGAGCAGCCGGAGAGCTGAGCGGCCGGAGCGCCGGTCCGCCGGGGGGTCAGGCCGCCTCGTCGAGGCCGGCGAGCACCGGCTTGCCCTGGTCGGCCAGCTCCCGCCGGGGGCACGCACCGCGGCCGAGGATCGCCTGGATGCGGCGCACGCACGAGCCGCAGTCCGTACCCGCCTTGCAGGCGGAGGCTATCTGGCGGGGGGTGCAGGCGCCGTTCTCCGCGTGCTGCTTGACCTGCTGCTCGGTGACGCCGAAGCAAGAGCAGACGTACACGCGGTTCACCTCCCGCAGGGATCGCTTGAGTGGTGCCGTCCCCGTTCGTCGGTGAGGCTAACCTAACCTTACCTACGCCGCAGGACCCGCGAAAGAGCGGTGGGGCGCGGATCGTATGTGATCCGCGCCCCACTGCATGGCTGAGAATCGCCGGTCAGCGGCCGGAACCTCACTGGTCCCGGTACATCTCCGCGACGAGGAAGGCGAGGTCGAGGGACTGGCTGCGGTTGAGGCGGGGGTCGCAGGCGGTCTCGTAGCGCTGGTGGAGGTCGTCGACGAAGATCTCGTCGCCGCCGCCGACGCACTCGGTGACGTCGTCGCCGGTCAGCTCGACGTGGATGCCGCCGGGATGGGTGCCCAGCGCCTTGTGGACCTCGAAGAACCCCTTGACCTCGTCGAGCACGTCGTCGAAACGGCGGGTCTTGTGCCCGGAGGCCGCCTCGAAGGTGTTGCCGTGCATCGGGTCGGTCACCCACGCCACCACCGCACCCGACGCGGTGACCTTCTCCACCAGCTCCGGCAGCCGGTCACGGATCTTGTCCGCGCCCATCCGCACGATGAACGTCAGCCGCCCCGGCTCCCGCTCCGGATCGAGCCGCTCGATGTACCGCAGCGCCTCCTCGGCCGTCGTGCTCGGACCGAGCTTGATCCCGACCGGATTGCGGATCTTCGACGCGAACTCGATGTGCGCCCCGTCCAGCTGCCGGGTCCGCTCACCGATCCACACCATGTGCGCCGACACGTCGTACAGCCGCCCCGTGCGCGAGTCCACCCGGGTCAGCGCCGACTCGTAGTCCAGCAGCAGCGCCTCGTGCGACGCGTAGAACTCGACCGTCTTGAACTCCTCCGGGTCCGCCCCGCAGGCATGCATGAAGTTCAGCGCCTGGTCGATCTCCCGGGCCAGCTGCTCATACCGCTGCCCCGAAGGCGAGGAACGCACGAAGTCCTGGTTCCAGGCGTGCACCTGGCGCAGGTCGGCGTACCCGCCGGTGGTGAACGCCCGCACCAGGTTCAGCGTCGACGCCGAGGCGTGGTACATCCGCTTCAGCCGCTGCGGGTCCGGGATCCGCGACTCGGGCGTGAAATCGAACCCGTTGACCGAGTCCCCCCGGTAGACCGGCAGGGTCACCCCGTCACGCGTCTCGGTCGGCTTGGAACGCGGCTTGGAGTACTGGCCGGCGATCCGCCCCACCTTCACCACCGGCACCGACGCCGCGTACGTGAGCACCGCCCCCATCTGCAGCAGCGTCTTGAGCTTGTTGCGGATCTGATCGGCGGACACCGCATCGAACGCCTCGGCACAGTCGCCGCCCTGGAGGAGGAACGCCTCACCCCTGGCGACGGCCGCCATCCGGGCACGCAGCTGGTCGCACTCGCCCGCGAAGACGAGCGGCGGATACGACTCGAGGTCCGCGATCACTGCGCGCAGAGCCTCGGGGTCGGGGTACTCGGGCTGCTGCGCCGCGGGCAGGTCTCGCCAGGTGTTGCCAGCGCTCGCGCTGGTCTTAGCGTTCACGGTCACGACCTCAACATTACGGGGTGATGTCCGGGCTTCCGGACCCCGCCCAGCAAATGAGACGGACCCGACGGTCCCCGGACAGCCGGCGGGCCCGCACCCCCGGCCGGGCCGGGGGTGCGGGCCCGCCGGACGGGATCAGTGCAGGTTCTGCACGGCGGGGTCGTCGAAGCCGACGGCGAAGACCGTGCGCAGCGACAGGGAGGTGTCGCTGTCGTAGCCCAGGCAGGCGTCACCGTCCCCCTTGGCCGGGTCGACGGCGGTGAAGTCCTCGGGGTACGAGGACTTGAGCGCGTTGCTCGGGCAGATGTGCTCGGTCAGGCCCCACAGCTCCTCGACCGGCTCCGTGCCGAGCTTGGGCCAGTAGCTCAGGGCCTGCGGGGTGCCCACCGCCCAGTTGCCGGTGGACAGGTCGTTGCTGGTGCACGCGGTCGGGGGCCGGGTGTCACCGGCCCAGGTGTGCGAGAACACGGCCGGCTTGGTGCCGCAGCCCTTGTGGAAGTCGAAGTGCAGCACGCCCTGGGCGTCGGTCCAGGTGGTGCCGCCCTGGAGGCCGCGGTAGCGGGTCGCGGCGTAGGCGTCCTGGACGACCGTCTTGCCGCCGGACAGGTTCAGCAGCCCCGGATAGGTCGCGGAGCTCGTCGGGTTCAGCTGGTAGCGCACCACCCGTCCGCCGCTCGCCTCGCCGAACCACTCGCCCGTGACCAGCTTGAACGGGGCGCCGCCGGTCTTGTCCAGGGAGAGCCACGAGTAGCACAGGGAGTCCGGGTCGGGGACGCCCTCGACGGCGTCCGCGCTGCAGCCGCCCGAGGGCGGCGGCGAGGCCTGCTTGTAGTAGTGGACCTGGGGCAGCACGTAGGGGTAGCCGCAGGCGCTGGACCTGCCGCCGCTGATGCCGTAGGTGCCGACGCCGGAGCCGTAGGTGTCGACCTTGGCGAGCTTGTTGATGTCGAAGACGCGGATGCCGCCCGCGGTGTCGGTGACGTAGAGGTAGTTGGCGTACCAGACGATCCCGCCGCCGTGACCGGTGACGAACGTGAAGTTCGAGGCGGTGGACGACGTGCTGGTGGGCTCCACGAGCAGCACGTGGCGGTACTTGCCGGTGTCCCGGTCGATGAGGCTGAGCTTGAGCAGGTTGTTCGTGCGGCAGCCGGTCCTGTCCGCCGCGGCGTCCCGCGCGTACGTCTTGTAGTGCCAGGCGACCGCCAGGGCGCGCTTGCCCTGGATGGCGCCGTCGCCCCCGTCGGCCGTGCCGGTGCTGCTCATGCCCTGGGGCCACCAGCGCCCGGTGTCGTCGTCGCCGTGGGCCGACGACCAGCACCAGGAGACCGCCCTGTCCACCGGGGGCAGCGCCTTGGTCTCGGCGCCGGCGCAGGCCCGCATGGAGCGCAGGTTCAGCCAGGGGTCGGCCGCCCCGGCAGAGTTCGTCGTCTGCTCGGTGGTGAGCACCTCGGTGAGGTCGGCGTGGTCGGTGAGGTGGTTGTTGTACAGGTTGTTCGTCGCCGCCACGTAGCTCGTGTCGGTCATCCGGAACTGGTCGCCGCTGAGCGTCAGCCTGGTCATCGTGGGCGCGTCGGCGGCCGTGGCGGACGGTGCGGTGAGACCGGAGAACAGCGCGGCCGCGGCCGCGACGAAGGCCAGCGGCCTGAGTCTGCGTGTGAGAGACACACCCACCCCTTCGGAAATGGTCTGGAACATGCCAAAGAAACGATCATAGGCCGGACCGGACGCCGCGATCCGCGTGATCCGGCGCGGCGCTTGCGGTAGGGTGCGGCGCATGCTCGCGCACTCGACCCAGAACTCGAACTGGTGGTGGACCGCTCGTCCGGCGGCCCACTGACTGCGCGTACGCAAGACTTCGCGAAGGCCGCCCGAGGGGCGGCCTTCGGTGTTCGTGAACCCGGGTCGTTCCTCCTCGCACCACTCACCGAGAAGGAAGACACGGACCATGCATCTGCCCGACCTGCTCCACGACCCCCGCCCCTTCGCCCTGCTCCGGCGCCGCACCCCCGGGCTCGACCACGACACGGTCGAACTGCTGATCGGCCCGGTGACGGAGTGCGACCGGCTCGCCGAGCTGCCCGACGAGGGCCTGGCCCTGGTGCCGTTCCGGCAGATCCGCGAGCGGGGCTTCGACGTCCGCGACGACGGCACCCCGCTGCTGGTGCTCACCCCCGAGGAGTCCCACGCCATCCCCCTCGCCGAGGCCCTCGACCGGCTGCCGGCGCACGAGGTGGCGGTGGAGGACGGCGGCTTCGACGTCGCCGACGAGGAGTACGCCGGGATCGTCGGACGGGTGCTGGAGGAGGAGATCGGGCGCGGCGAGGGCGCGAACTTCGTGATCCGGCGGAACTACCGGGGCCGGATCCCCGGGTTCGGCCGCGCCGACGCGCTGGCGCTGTTCCGGCGGCTGCTGGCCGGCGAGCGGGGCGCGTACTGGACGTTCGTGGTGCACACCGGGGAACGGACGCTGGTCGGGGCCAGCCCGGAGGTGCACGTGCGGATGAGCGGCGGCACGGTCGTCATGAACCCGATCAGCGGCACGTACCGCTACCCCGCCGGCGGGCCCACCCCCGAGCACCTGCTCTCCTTCCTCGCCGACGGCAAGGAGATCGAGGAGCTGTCGATGGTCGTCGACGAGGAGCTGAAGATGATGTGCACCGTCGGCGACATGGGCGGGGTGGTCGTCGGGCCGCGGCTGAAGGAGATGGCGCACCTCGCGCACACCGAGTACGAGCTGCGCGGGCGGTCCTCGCTGGACGCGCGGGAGGTCCTGAGGGAGACCATGTTCGCGGCGACCGTCACCGGCTCGCCCGTGCAGAACGCCTGCCGGGTCATCGAGCGGCACGAGAGCGGGGGGCGCGGCTACTACGCGGGCGCCCTCGCCCTGCTCGGCCGGGACTCCGGCGGGGCACAGACGCTGGACTCACCCATCCTGATCCGTACGGCGGACATCGACGCCGCCGGCGGGCTGCGGGTGCCGGTCGGCGCGACCCTCGTGCGCGGTTCCGACCCGGCGGGCGAGGTCGCCGAGACGCACGCCAAGGCCGCCGGGGTGCTGGCCGCGCTCGGGGTGCGGCCGTCGCGGCCGCGCGCGCAGGCCGCACGGCCGGGGCTGGCCGACGACCCGCGGGTGCGGGCCGTCCTGGACGGGCGGCGGGCCTCGCTGGCGCCGTTCTGGCTGCGGATGCAGGAGCGGTCCGCGGAGCTGGACGGGCACGCGCTGGTCGTCGACGGGGAGGACACCTTCACCGCGATGCTGGCGCACGTCCTGCGGGCCGGGGGGCTCGACGTGACCGTGCGGCGCTACGACGAGCCGGGGCTGCGGGAGGCGGTGCTCGCGCACGACGGGCCGCTGGTGCTGGGGCCCGGGCCGGGGGACCCCGGGGACGTCGACGACCCGAAGATGCGGTTCCTGCGGGGGCTCGCCGCCGAGGCCCTGCGCACCCACCGGCACGGGGTGCTCGGCGTCTGCCTCGGGCACGAGCTGATCGCGGCCGAGCTGGGGCTGGAGATCGTCCGCAAGGAGGTGCCGTACCAGGGGGCGCAGACGGAGATCGACCTGTTCGGGCGGCCGGAGACCGTCGGCTTCTACAACAGCTTCACGGCCCGCTGCGACGACGCGGCGGCGGCGGAGCTGGCGGCGCACGGGGTGGAGGTGAGCCGGGCCGCAAACGGGGAGGTGCACGCGCTGCGCGGCCCCGGCTTCGCGGGGGTGCAGTTCCATCCGGAGTCGGTGCTGACGCTGAACGGCGCGGCGGTGGTCCGGGAGCTGGTCGGTCAGCTGCGGGGCACCAGCACGTTCTCCGAGCGGCGCCCGGCCCGGTAGTCCAGCACGTTCCGCACGGTCGTGCCGACGATCTGGCCGACGGCCTCCCGCGTGTAGTACGCCTGGTGGGAGGTGACCAGGACGTTCGGGAAGGTGACGAGACGGGCCAGGATGTCGTCCGGGACGGCCTCCAGGGACTTGTCGAGGAAGAACAGGCCCGCCTCTGCCTCGTAGACGTCGAGGCCGACGCCGGTGAAGCGGCCCTCGCGCAGTTCGGCGACGAGGGCCGCGGTGTCGATCAGGCCGCCGCGGCTGGAGTTCACCAGGATCGCGTCGTCCCTCATGGACCGCAGCGCGTCCGCGTCGATCAGGTGCAGGGTCTGCGGAGTCAGCGGCACGTGCAGGGTGACCAGGTCGGACTCGGCGAGCAGTCGCTCCTTGGGGACGTACGTCATGCCGAGCCGCACGCAGGCCGGGTTCTCGGCGATGTCCCAGCCGAGCAGCCGCATGCCGAAGCCGTGCGCGATCCGTGTGAAGGCCTCGCCGATCTTGCCGGTGCCGAGCACGCCGGCGGTGCGGCCGTGCATGTCGCGGCCCATCAGCCCGTCGAGGCGGAAGTCGAAGTCACGGGTGCGGGTGGAGGCGCGGACGACACGCCGGTTGACCGCCATGGCGAGCGCCCAGGCGAACTCGGCGACCGCGTACGGCGAGTAGTACGAGACGCGGGCGATGGTCATCCCGAGCCGCTCGGCGGTGGGCAGGTCGATGTTGTTGAAGCCGGTGGAGCGCTGGGCGATCATCCGGGTGCCGCCGGCCGCGAGGATCTCCAGCACCCGCCCGGCGAGGTCGGCGTTGACGCTGCTGGAGACGATCTCGTAGCCCGCGGCGATCGGGGCGGTGTCCTCGTTGAGGAAGACGTCAAGGCAGCGGACCCGGTGATGGCCCGCGAACGCCGCCTCGATCAGGGGCTTCTCGTCGGCCTGCACACCGAACGCCAGGATCTCCACGGGGTCCCTCCGGGGGTTCGGCCGCTTCTGTCGTGGTTTCCGGTGAATATAGTTCCCCCTTCGGGCGGCACCGCGCAGGCGTTCCGCCGGTGCCGCTGGCGGTCGGCGGCCCGTGGGTGCTACTCCTCGTCGAGGCCTCGCTCTATGGCGTACCGCACCAGTTCCACCCGGTTGTGGAGCTGGAGCTTGCCGAGGGTGTTCTGTACGTGGTTCTGCACCGTGCGGTGGGAGATCACCAGTCGCTCGGCGATCTGCTTGTAGCTCAGGCCCTTGGCGACCAGGCGCAGCACCTCGGTCTCCCGCTCGGTGAGGCGGGGCGCCCCCGGCTGGTCGGTGCCGGCCGCGGGCGCGGGCTCGGAGGCCAGCCTGCGGTACTCGCCGAGGACCAGGCCCGCGAGGCCCGGGGTGAACACCGGGTCGCCGGCGGCCGTGCGGCGCACCGCGTCCAGCAGTTCCTCGGTCGACGCCGACTTCAGCAGGTAGCCGGTCGCGCCGGACTTCACCGCCTCCAGGACGTCGGCGTGCTCCCCGCTCGCGGACAGCACCAGCACGCGCAGTGCGGGATCGGCGGCGACGACCTCCTTGCAGACCTGGACGCCCGGCTTGGCGGGCAGGTTCAGGTCGAGGACCAGCACGTCGGGGGCGGCGGCCCGGGCGCGGCGCACCGCCTGCTCGCCGTCGCCCGCGGTGGCGACCACGTCGAAGCCGGACTCGGCCAGGTCGCGGGCGACGGCGTCGCGCCACATCGGGTGGTCGTCGACCACCATGACCTTGATCGTCTGCTGCTCGCTCATCGCTTCCCCCGTGCCATCGGTTCGCTCTTCGGGACCTTCAGTTCGACCTCGGTGCCCTGTCCGGGCGTGGAGACCAGCTCGGCGCTGCCGCCCAGGTCGCGCAGCCGGCCCCGGATGGACAGGGCCACACCCATCCGGCCCTCGCCCTCGGCCTGCGCCAGCCGCCCCTCGGGGATGCCCGGCCCGTCGTCGCGGACGGTGACGATCACCTCGTCGGGCTCGTCCTCGATGAGGATCCACGCGCGCGCGTGCTCCCCGGCGTGCCGCCCGACGTTGTCCAGGGCGGCGCCGACGGCCGCGGCCAGCTCCCGGGCGGCGTTCGCCGGCAGGGTGACCGGTGCGCCGGGCTCCGCGACCTGGATGCGGGCGCCCGCGTACGGCAGGAGCAGGCCGCGCAGGTCGACGGGCCCGTCGGTGCCGTCGTCGTCCGGCTCCTCCACGGCGCGCACGACCGCACCCCGGGCGGTGTCCTCGCAGACCCGGGAGACGGGGACGAGCCCGCCGGAGACCAGGGTGCGCAGCGCCACCTCCTGCTCGCCGGCCAGCCGGCCCAGCTCGGCCGCCTCGCCGCCGAGCGCGGCACCGCGGCGCTTCACCATGGCCAGCACCTGGAGCACGCTGTCGTGGATGTCCCGGGCGAGCCGCTCCCGCTCACGGGTCGCGGCCTCGATCTCCAGGGCGCGGGCGAGGGTGCGCTCGGAGGCGCGGGCGACCTCGACGACGTAGCCGATGGCGATGGAGGCGATCCAGACCAGGATCACGTTGTGGACGGTGTCGCGGGCCGGCGCGCCGCGTTCGATCAGGTTGGCGACGGCGACCGCGGTGGAGGCGAAGGCCGCCCACCGCCAGCCGCCCTTGACGGCGAAGGCCAGGACGGATCCGGCGGTCCATATCGACGGCAGGGTGGGGCCGCCCTCGACGATCCGCTCGTGGGCGTCGGCCGCGATGGTGAGCAGGATGCCGGTGACGGCGATGGTGAGGTCGACGGCGAGGAAGCGCTTGGTGCAGGCGGCCTCGTTCGCGACCCTGGGCAGGGTCGCCAGGGTCCACCCGGCCAGGACCGCGAAGTAGCCGATCGCGATCCAGGGGCGCGGGAACTCGCCGTAGGCGGTGCAGAACAGACCGACCGCGTACAGCATGCCCAGCACCCGGAACCCGGCGAGCGCACGCCACAGCGGCTGCTCCACCGACATCCTCATGACTCTCTCGCGCCTGGCCATGTCCCCACCCCCCGCCCCGGAGCCGCGTCCGGGGCCCGGACCGTCACCGGTCCGACTGGTCCCGGTGTGCCTTCTCCTTGTCGGCCTGGTCCTTCTCGGCCTGGGCGAGCGCGGCCCTGGCCGCCTTCGCCGCCTCCTTCTCGGCCTTGGCCGCCTCCGCGATCTGCCGCTTGGCGGCGGTCGCGTACATGTCGACGTACTCCTGCCCGGAGAGCTTCATGATCTCGTACATGACCTCGTCGGTCACCGCGCGGAGCACGAAGCGGTCGTGCTCCATGCCCTGGTAGCGGCTGAAGTCGAGGGGCTTGCCGATGCGGATGCCGGGCCGCATGACCTTGGGGACGACCTTGCCGGGCGGCTGGATCTTCTCCGTGTCGATCATGGCGACCGGGATGACGGGCGCGCCGGTGGCGAGCGCCACGCGCGCGAGGCCGCCGGGCTTGCCCCGGTAGAGCCGGCCGTCGGGCGAGCGGGTGCCCTCGGGGTAGATGCCGAACAGCTCCCCGCGCTCGATCACCTCGATGCCGCTCTTGACGGCCGCCTCGCCCGCGCCGCGGGCGCCGGAGCGGTCCACGGGGAGCTGGCCGACGCCCTTGAAGAACGCGGCGGTCAGCCGGCCCTTCACCCCGGGGGTGGTGAAGTACTCGGCCTTCGCGATGAAGGTGACCTTCCGGTCGAGCACCGCGGGCAGGAAGAACGAGTCCGAGAAGGACAGGTGATTGCTCGCGAGGATCGCGGGGCCCTCGGCGGGAACGTTCTCCAGGCCCTCCACCCAGGGCCTGAAGACGAGCTTCAGCGAACCCCCGACGGTGACCTTCATCGCGCCGTACAACAACCGAGTGCCTCCTGTGTCTGTGGATCAGACCTTAACCCGGAGGCCGGACCGGGCACGCCCCGAGTGCCCGACGGCCCTGGTCGGTGTCAGTGCGGTCGCGTACGGTGAAGCAACACCCGCACTCTGCTTCACGCCCGTTCCGACGCAACCCCTGAGATGAACAGGAGACCGAAGGTGCCGGTCCTCCCCGGAGCCGAGCCGTACCGCCACGAGGGCGGAGAGGTCGGCGTCCTGCTCTGCCACGGCTTCACCGGTTCCCCGCAGTCGCTGCGCCCCTGGGCGGAGTACCTGGCCGGGCACGGCCTGACCGTCTCCCTGCCGCTGCTCCCCGGGCACGGCACCCGCTGGGAGGACATGCAGCTCACCGGCTGGCAGGACTGGTACGCCGAGGTGGACCGCGAGCTGCACGCCCTGCGCGCGCGCTGCGCGCGCGTGTTCGTGGCCGGACTGTCCATGGGCGGCGCCCTCGCCCTGCGGCTCGCGGCCCGGCACGGGGACGCGATCGGCGGCGTGGTCGTCGTCAACCCGGCGAACAAGGTGCACGGCCTGTCCGCGTACGCCCTGCCGGTCGCCCGCCACCTGGTCCGCACGACCCGGGGCATCGCCAGCGACATCGCCCGGCCGGGCGGCGTGGAGGTCGGCTACGACCGGGTGCCGCTGCACGCCGCGCACTCCCTGCGGTCCTTCTTCCGGGTCGTCGACCGGGAGCTGCCGCAGGTCACCCAGCCGCTGCTGCTGCTGCGCAGCCCGCAGGACCACGTGGTGCCGCCCGCCGACTCGGCCCGGGTGCTCAGCCGGGTCTCGTCCACCGATGTGACCGAGGTGCTGCTGGAACAGAGCTACCACGTGGCGACGTTGGACCATGACGCGGACCGGATCTTCGAGGAAAGCCTGGCGTTCGTCGGCCGGCTCGCACCCGGTGTCGGCGTCGGCAACGAAGGGACGGCCGCAGGTGGCTGAGCAAGGCTCGGACCGCGAGGACCGCGAGGAACGCGAGGACCGCGAGGGCCGCGAGCGCGCGGAGGCACGGCAGGGCGGCGCGGGCCGCCCCGGCGGCGACGGCGGGGAACAGCCGGTGCCGTTCGACGAGGAGGCCGCCTGGGCCGCGATCGTCGCCGGGTACGGCGAGGAGCCGCCGGACCCGCCGGGCGCCAAGCCGTTCAAGTCGGTGGAGGACCTGGCCCTGCTGGAGACCGGGACGAACGACGGCGAGGGGGGCGAGGCTCCGCGGAACGAGCCGCCGAGGAAGGACCCGCCGAAGAAGGAGACACCGAAGCCGCTGGGCAGCTCCGTCTCCTTCGCCCCCGGCGTCGGCACCGGCCCGCGCGACTACACGGTGTCCGAGCCGGCCGAGGAGGACTTCGACGACGGCGACGAGGGCCACTTCGTGCCGCCGGAGCCGCCCCCGCTGCCCGCCGCCGACGCCACCGCGAAGTTCGCCTGGCTCGCCGTGATCGGCGGCCCGGTGCTGCTCCTGCTGGCGGTCCTGCTGGGCTGGGACATGACCTGGTGGCTCACCACCCTCGGCATCGGCGGCTTCGTGGGCGGCTTCGCCACCTTGGTGATGCGGATGCGCACGGACGACGAGGAGGACGACGACCCCGGCCGCGGCGCCGTCGTCTGACCCCCGGCCACGGGCACCCCGGGTGCGGCGGGTGAACCCTCGGGCGTCCTGGGGGCGGCCTCCGGCCCGTGGCCGCCCCGGGAGCGGTCCTCGGTCGGCGGGCGTCCTGAGGGCGATCGCCGGTCCGCGGGTTCCCTGAGGGCCGCCCTCCACTCGCGGGCGAACCCGGGGCGGTCCTCAGCCCGCGGGCACCCTGAGGACGGCGGTCCTCGGTCCGCGGGTTCCCTGAGGGCCGCCCTGCACTCGCGTGCGAGCTGAGGCCCGTCCTCAGCCCGCGGGCACCCTGAGGACGGCGGTCCTCGGTCCGCGGGTTCCCTCAGGGCCACCCTCCGCTCGCGCGCGAACCCGGGGCGGTCCTCAGCCCGCGGGCACCCTGAGGACGGCGAGGACCGGCAGGTGGTCGGTGGCCGCCCTCAGATCGTCCGCCGAGACGCCCGGGTGACCGAGCGGCACGCCGCAGCCCAGCACCTCGACGCCCTTGGTCGCGAAGACGGCGTCGATCCGCTGGTGCGGGCCGGCCGGCGTGGAGGTGAACTCGCCGCCCCAGGGCGCGGTCGCCCAGCAGTCCTGGAGACCGGCGGCCAGCCGCCGGAAGGCCCGGTCGTCGGGCCGCTCGTTGATGTCGCCGCCCACCACCCCGTGCTCCACGCCCATTCCCGCGAGCCGGTCGAGGACCATGCCGGCCTGCTCGTACCGCTCGTCCTTCTGCAGGCTGAGGTGGCAGCTCACCACGCCCAGCCGGGCGCCTCCGAAGCGCACCACGGCGGTCGCGAGACCGCGCCGGTGCAGTCCCGGGGTGAGCGGCAGCAGCACGTCCTCGGTGCGCTCCACCGTGGCCCGCAGGGAGCAGAGCAGGGCGGGCCCGGCGGCCGTACCGCCACCGGAGAGGACCACCAGGCCGGCGGCGCCGGCGAGCCGGGCCAGCTTCTTGCGCCAGCGGAAGAAGCGGGGGGCCTCCTGCACGAGCACGAGGTCCGGGGCGCAGGCGGAGATCACCCGGGCGAGGGCGCCGGTGTCGTCCCGCAGGGACCTGACGTTGTAACTGAGCACGCGCACGACGGCGGAACCGTCGGCTTCGGTCGTGGAGTTGGGCAGCGGGGGCGGCGTCGTCTCCATGCGGATCAAGATACGCCCGTGCCCGCCGCCCACGAGGGGAACGACGGGCACCGTGCGCGTGCGGGTGTCACATGATCGGGTCGGGCTCCCGGGCCAGGTCGGCCGCGCCGACGAGGCCCGCCTTGTTGCCGAGCTGGGCGGCGATCACATCGGCGACCGGGCGCCAGTTGCCGCCCACCAGCCAGCGCTTGTACGACTTGCGGATCGGGTCCAGGACCAGCTCGCCCTCGTCCGACAGGCCGCCGCCGACGATGAACGCGGACGGGTCGAACAGCGAGGCCAGGTCGGCGAGGCCGGCACCCGCCCAGCGGGCCAGCTCGCGGTAGGAGTCCACGGCGACCGGGTCGCCCTGGCGGGCGGCCATGGAGATGTGCTTGCCCTCGATGCCGTCGGGGGTGCCGTCGCCGAGCCCGAGCAGCACCTCGGCGCGCTCCGGGGTGGCGTTGGCGCGCTGCTTGGCGTACCGGACCAGGGCGCGGCCGGAGGCGTACTGCTCCCAGCAGCCCTGCGAGCCGCAGCCGCACAGCAGCCCGTCCGGCACCATCCGGATGTGGCCGAACTCGGCGGCCACGCCGAAGTGGCCGCGGCGCAGCTTGTTGCCGATGATGATGCCGCCGCCGAGGCCGGTGCCGAGCGTGATGCAGATGACGTTGCGGTGGCCCTTGCCGGCGCCGAACTTGTACTCGCCCCAGGCGGCCGCGTTGGCGTCGTTCTCCACGACGACGGGAAGGCCCACGCGGGCCTCGACCTTCTCCTTCAGCGGCTCGTTGCGCCAGTCGATGTTGGGCGCGAAGTAGACCTCGGAGCGCTGGCGGTTGACGTAGCCGGCGGCGCCGATGCCCACGCCGACGATGTCGTGGCCGGCGCGCGCACCCTCCACCGCCGAGGCGATCGCGTCCACGATGCCCTCGGGCGTGCCCGGGGTCGGCACCTTGTGGGTCGAGAGGATGTTGCCTTCCTCGTCGACCACGCCGGCCGCGATCTTCGTGCCGCCGATGTCGACGCCGATGGTGAGTCCCATGAATCCCTCAGTTTCGGTCGAGCCCCGCTACGGCCAACCGTACCCGAGGGGCCTGCCGTCAGGTTCCCGTCGTCCGCCCGCTGGGCAGGAGGGGAAGCCGGCGGGGGAACCCGCGGAGCGGGTCAGTCGAGGTCGATGCGCTGCCCCGGCCCGGTGCCCTCGCCCGGATCGCGGCGGGGGTCGGAGGGATCACCCGGCTCCTTCGGCCCGCCGGTCCCCCGGGCCCCGGCCGTGCCGCCGGTCCAGCGGTTCTCCTGGGCCTGGACCGCGGAGCGGTAGGCGGCGAGGAGTTCCTGGCCGGCGGCGGCCAGGTGGTCGAAGACGTCCGGGTTGCGCTCGATGACCGGTTCGACGGCCGCCTTGGCCTGCTCGACGACCTGCTGCACCACCTGCTGCGCGGCGGGGCCGGCGACCGCCCCGAGCAGCGGGGACTGGAGTCCGGCCAGCTTGTCGAGGGCGGTGTCGACGAACTTGCGCAGTTCCTCGGCGGCGGAGCCGGGCGGCGGCTGCTCCCGCCCGCCGCGGCGCCGGGCCCGCTCCGCCTCCAGGTCCTCGGCGCAGGCGGTCGCCCAGGCGTCCGGGTCGCCCGGCGGACGAGTCTCGTCGGCCGCCTGCTCGTGAGCCGCGTCGTGGGTGGGGCGCTCTTCGCTCATGGCGGCCTCCTGACTGCGTTTCGTCCCTCCGACGTTACCCGAACGGACCCGGCCGCTTCACCGGCCGTGCGGCCACAGCCGGGGGTCCGGGGCGAACCGGACGCGCAGTTCGCCCTCGCGCAGGCCCGCGCCGTCGACGGTGCAGCGGCGCAGCGCGGACGGCAGCGGAACGATACGGCGGAACGGACCGGCGGTGAGGACGAGTTCGTCGCCGCGGCGGATCAGGTCGAGGTCGTCGCGGACGGCGCCGGGCAGCGGGATGTGCCAGACGAGGACGCCGTCCTCGGCGAGACGGTCGGTGACGGGCCACTCGACGGTGGTGGTGCCGGACGTGACGGCCGGCACCGGAAGGGCGGCGAGATCGTCCGCCCCGCGCGGGTCGCGGCCGAGGTGCGGCACGGGGTGGACGTCGTACGCCTGGTCCCACTCCGCCAGGACCTTGCGCTGCTGGGCGAGCGGCCCGGCCAGCCAGCCGTCGGCCTCGCCGCCCGGTTCCGGGAACGCCCGGTTCGCGAGCAGCGCCTCCGGGCGGTGGCCGCGCAGGGCGAGGCCGAGCGTGGCGTGCCGGACGGCGTCGGCGCCGGCCGGGGTGGGGGCGGCGACCAGGCGGACGCGGGTGGCGCGGTCGGCGAGGACGGCCTCGACGGCGGCCAGTTCGACGTCCCAGCGGGCGGCGGTCTCGTACAGCCACTCCGCGGGCATCGGCACCCCGGCCAGCCGGCCGAGGACGGGGCGCAGGGCGCGGGCCGCCTGCCGTTCGGGCGGCAGGAGGCGGCGCAGGTAGCGGCGCAGTTCCCCGGGGAGCGCGAGGAGGGCGAGGGCCTGGGGGGTGGGCGGGAGGTCGACGACGATCAGGTCGTGGGCCTCGGAGAGGGCGGCGTCGCGCAGGGCGCGCAGGACGGACAGTTCCTCCGCGCCGGGGAGCGGGGTGACTTCCTCGGCGTCCAGGCGGGCGGCGCCGAGGAGGTCGAGGACGGCGGAGGCCCGGTCCTGGAAGGCGGCGAGGTCGTCCCGGAAGGCGGCGGTCGCGTCGGGGCGCCACGCGGTGAGGGTGGGGGTGATGCGCACCGGGCGGGGGCCCGTGGGGGTGCCGAGGGCCGCGCCGAGGGTGTCGGTGCGGTCGGTGCCGAGCACGAGGGTGCGGGTGCCCTCGTCGGCGGCGCCGAGCGCGGTGGCGGCGGCGAGGGTGGTGCGGCCGGCGCCGCTCTGGCCGGTGATCAGGAGGGTGCGCATGGGGGTGAACGGTACAGAAGCGCACGTGGCGGCGCGGTTGCCCGGCACGCGCCCGGGGCGGGCGGGCTGGGGTCGCGCGGGTCTCCCTCCCCGGGGCCCGGCGGGGCGTGCAGGCTCCCACGGGCGGGCGGAGCGAGGGGGCGCGGGCGCTCGCGTGGGCGGGCGGGGCACGGTCACGCGGTCGCGCGGGTTTCCCGCGGCCCGGCGGGGCGGGGGCGTGCTGCGTGCAGGCGGGGCGCGGGCGCTCGCGTGGGCGGGCGGGGCGGTCGCGCGGTCGTGCGGGTCTCCCGCGGCCCGGTGGGCGGGAGCGTGCGGGCGTGCCACGGGCGGGCGGGCGGGGCGGGAGCGTACGGGCGTGCTGCGGGCCGGTGGGGGTGGCGCGCAGGTGGTCGCGCGGCCCGGTGGGGCTGCTGCCCCGGGCGGGCTGCGTGGGGCCGGCTGCCCGCGGGGGGTGGCCGGTCACGCAGTTGGGACGCGCCTCGGCCCGTACGGCCGGCGGGTCCGCGGGGCCGCCCCGGCTCCGGGCGGCACCGCCGGGCTAGCGCGCCCCCGACTCCACCCGCTTCTTCAGCCCGGCCAGGGCCCGGTCGATGATGACCTTCTCGGCCTTGCGCTTGATCATGCCGAGCATGGGGATCTTGACGTCGACGGTGAGCTGGTAGGTCACCTCGGTCGTGGTCCCGTCGCCCAGGGGCTTCAGCAGGTAGGAGCCGTCGAGGGAGCGCAGCATCTGGGACTTCACCAGCGTCCAGGAGACCTCGTGCTCGCCGGTCCAGGTGTAGGCGAGGGTCTGGTCGTCCTTGATCGCGCCCGCGTCCATGACCAGCCGGACCTGCTCGGCACGGCCCTGCCCGTCGGCCTTGAGGACCTCCGCCTCCTTCACCTCACCGGTCCAGTCCGGGTAGCGGGCGAAGTCGGCGATGACCGCCATGACGTCGGCCGGTGCCGCCTCGATCGTGGTGCTCGAGCTGGTGTGTTCCGCCATCGCCGTGGCTCCTCCAGATGCGGGCCGTACTGAGGATGTGTGCGCACGTGGGTGCAGCGTGAAGGCTACCGCGCGGCGCCCGGCCCGACGTCAACCGTGTCCGCCCCACCAGCGCCGACCGGGAGCCGCGCGGTGCCGCCGCTCACCACTCCAGCACCCAGGGCCGCCCGGTGGCCGCGAAGTGCCCCACGTTGACGCACTCGGTGGGCCCGATCCGCATCCGCTGGACCAGCGGCTGGTGGACGTGGCCGAAGAGGGCGTAGCGCGGCCTGGTGCGCCGGATCGCCTCCAGCAGGGCGGTGCTGCCGCGTTCGAAACGGCGGGCGACGGTGTCGTAGACGAGGTCGGGCACCTCCGGCGGGATGTGGGTGCACAGCACGTCCACCTCGCCGATCGCCTCGATCTTCGCCGCGTACTCCTCGTCGCTGATCTCGAAGGGGGTGCGCATCTCGGTGCGCAGGCCGCCGCCGACGAAGCCGAACGTCCGGCCGCCGATCTCGACGCGTTCGCCGTCGAGGACGGTGACCCCGGGTCCGGCGTACTCCTTCCACAGGCCCGGCATGTCGACGTTGCCGTAGGTGGCGTAGGTCGGGGCGGGGAACGCGGCGAACAGCTCGGTGTACTGCGCCCGCACGGCCGCCTCGACGACCTTCGCCCGGTCCCCGTCGATCCCGGACCACAGCCGCGAACCCAGCTCACGGGCCTCGTCGAAGCGGCGCTCGGTGCGCAGGTCGATGAGCCGGCGGGCGTTCTCCTCGCCGAAGAGGTCGGGGAAGATGCCGCGCGCGGGGTCGGCGTAGTCGAGGAAGAGGATCAGGTCACCGAGGCAGACCAGGGCGTCGGCGCCCTCGCCGGCCCGGGCGAGGTCCCGTGCGTTGCCGTGCACATCGCTGACCACATGAATGCGCGTCCTGCGGTTTCCGACCGGTGTGGGTGACATGGCGAGCAAGCGTAGGCGCGTGCGGCAAACGTGAACAGTAGCGGCCGGACCTGCGATTACTCGCCAGTCGGGAAAGCGGTGGACTACTGTGCGCGAAGCAGCAGTAATCCGTGTGACGCAGCGAACATCTCGCCGGGACCCCCTGTCGTAGACGCCATACCGGCGGGTAACGTCCGGGCAGTCCATTCGTGCTCAGGATTTCAACCACCGGGGTTCCCTCCCCGGCGGCCGCCCTGAGCACCTGCCCGAGCCTTGGACCGCACCGTCGCATCGCACAACGTCGTGGCGCCGGCGCCCTATGAGGAGCAGCAGTCTTGCGCGAGTTCAGCCTTCCGGCTTTGTACGAGGTCCCCTCGGACGGCAATCTGACCGACATCGTCCGCAGAAACGCCGCGCAGCACCCCGAGGTCGCCGTCATCGCCCGCAAGGTGAACGGTGCGTGGCAGGACGTGACCGCGACGGCCTTCCTGGCCGAGGTGCACGCCGCCGCCAAGGGCCTCATCGCGGCGGGCGTGCAGCCCGGCGACCGGGTGGGCCTGATGTCCCGCACCCGCTACGAGTGGACGCTGCTGGACTTCGCGATCTGGAGCGCGGGCGGGGTCACCGTGCCGGTGTACGAGACCAGCTCGCCCGAGCAGGTGCAGTGGATCCTCAGCGACTCGGGCGCCACCGCCTGCATCGTCGAACTGGACGGCCACGCCGCCGCCGTGGAGTCGGTGCGCGAGTCGCTGCCCGCCCTCAAGCACGTCTGGCAGATCGAGGCCGGGGGCGTCGCGGAGCTGGAGCGGCTCGGGCAGGACGTCAGCGACGAGACGGTCCAGGAGCGCGGCTCGCTCGCCAAGGCCGACGACCCGGCGACCATCGTCTACACCTCCGGCACCACCGGGCGGCCCAAGGGCTGCGTGCTCACCCACCGTGCCTTCTTCGCCGAGTGCGGGAACGTCGTCGAGCGGCTGCGCCCGCTGTTCCGCACCGGCGAGTGCTCGGTCCTGCTGTTCCTGCCCCTCGCGCACGTCTTCGGCCGCCTGGTGCAGGTCGCGCCGATGATGGCGCCGATCAAGCTGGGCTGTGTCCCGGACATCAAGAACCTCACCGACGAGCTGGCCGCATTCCGCCCGACGCTGATCCTGGGCGTGCCGCGGGTCTTCGAGAAGGTCTACAACTCGGCGCGCGCCAAGGCGCAGGCCGACGGCAAGGGCAAGATCTTCGACAAGGCGGCCGACACGGCGATCGCCTACAGCAAGGCGCTGGACACCCCGTCCGGCCCGTCCCTCGGCCTGCGGATCAAGCACAAGGTCTTCGACAAGCTGGTCTACGGCAAGCTGCGCGCGGTGCTCGGCGGGCGCGGTGAGTACGCCATCTCCGGTGGTGCCCCGCTGGGCGAGCGCCTCGGTCACTTCTTCCGCGGGATCGGCTTCACGGTGCTGGAGGGCTATGGCCTGACCGAGTCCTGCGCCGCCACCGCCTTCAACCCGTGGGACCGCCAGAAGATCGGCACGGTCGGCCAGCCGCTGCCGGGCTCGGTGGTGCGGATCGCGGACGACGGCGAGGTGCTGCTGCACGGCGAGCACCTGTTCAAGGAGTACTGGAACAACCCGGGCGCCACCGAGGAGGCGCTGGAGGACGGCTGGTTCCACACCGGCGACCTCGGCACCCTCGACGAGGACGGCTACCTGCGGATCACCGGCCGGAAGAAGGAGATCATCGTCACGGCCGGCGGCAAGAACGTCGCCCCGGCGGTGATCGAGGACCGGATCCGGGCGCACGCGCTGGTCGCGGAGTGCATGGTGGTGGGCGACGGGCGGCCGTTCGTGGGCGCGCTGGTCACCATCGACGAGGAGTTCCTGGGCCGGTGGGCCGCCGAGCACGGCAAGCCGGCCGGTTCCACCGCGGCGTCGCTGTGCGAGGACGCGGATCTGCTGGCCGCGATCCAGGCGGCGGTCGACGACGGCAACGCGGCGGTGTCGAAGGCGGAGTCGGTGCGGAAGTTCCGTGTCCTGCCCGCCCAGTTCACCGAGGACTCGGGGCACCTGACGCCGTCGCTGAAACTGAAGCGGAACGTGGTGGCGAAGGACTTCGCGGAGGAAATCGAGGCGATCTACGCGAAGTAGCTCCGCCGGTTTCGCTGTGGTGGTCCGCGCCCTCCGACGTGCCTCTTGCGCACCGTCGGGGGGCGCGGGGCCATCGGGGCTTCTCGCGCAGGTCCCCGCGCCCCTCGCCGACGGCCGCACTCGGCCTGGGCCCCGCGCCCACCCGGCTGCCGCCCCGGCGCCGACGGCGGGTGCGCGGCCGTCGGGGCTTCTCGCGGAGTTCCCCGCGCCCCTTGGCGACGGCCGCACTCGGCCTGGGCCCGCGCCCACCCGGCTGCCGCCCCGGCGCCGACGGCGGGTGCGCGGCCGTGGGGGTTTGTCGCGCAGTTCCCCGCGCCCCTTGCCGACGGTCGGCCCCGGTGAGACAGCTCCGCCGCACTCGGCGCGGTCCGCGCCCACCGGGCTGCCGCCCGGACGCCGACGGCGGGTGCGGGGCCGTGGGGGTTTGTCGCGCAGTTCCCCGCGCCCCTCGCCGACGGCCGCACTCGGCGTGGGCCCCGCGCGCACCCGGCTGCCGCCCGGGCGCCGACGGCGGGTGCGCGGCCGTGGGGGTTTGTCGCGCAGTTCCCCGCGCCCCTTGCCGACGGCCGGCCACGGGTGCGCGGCCGTCGGGGCCTCTCGCGCGGTTTCCCGCGTCCTCAGCGGGGGCTACAGCAGGGTTTTCAGGTTTTCCGCCAGCAGGTCCCAGCGCCACTTCTCCTCGACCCACCGGCGGCCCCGCTCGCCCATCCGGCGGCGGAGTTCCGCGTCGGCGAGGAGGGTGGTGATGCGGTCGGCGGCCTCCTCGGGGGCGCCGCCGGGCACCACCCAGCCGGTCTCGCCGTCCAGGACCGCGTCCGGCGCGCCGCCGGAGTCGCCGGCGACGACCGGCAGCCCGGTCGCGGAGGCCTCCAGGTAGACGATGCCCAGGCCCTCGACGTCGAGCCCGCCGCGCCGGGTGCGGCAGGGCATGGCGAAGACGTCACCGGCGCCGTAGTGCGCGGGCAGCTCCGCCCAGGGCACGGCTCCGGTGAAGCGCACGGAGCCGGCGACGCCGGTCTCGTGGGCGAGGCGGCGCAGGTCCTTCTCGTAGGGCCCGCCGCCGACGATCAGCAGGACCGTGTCCGGCTCCGCGGCGAGGATGCGCGGCATGGCCTGGATGAGGGTGTCCTGGCCCTTGCGCCGCACCAGCCGCGAGACGCAGACCACGACCGGCCGGTCGGTCAGCCCGAGCCGGGCCCGCACCTCGGCGCCGCCCGACCCGGGGTGGAAGGTCTTCTCGTCGACCCCGGGCGGCAGCTGGGTCATGCGCGCGGCCGCCTGCGGGGTGAGCGCCGTGGCGATCCGCGAGCGGGTGTACTCGCCCAGGTAGGTCAGGGTGTCGGTGCCTTCGCCGATCCGGCGCAGCAACTGCCGGGCGGCGGGCAGCTGGGCCCAGCCGGCCTCGTGCCCGTGGGTGGTGGCGACCAGGCGTTCGGCGCCGGCCCGGCGCAGCGCGGGCGCCATCAGCCCGAGCGGGGCGGCGGCCCCGAACCACACCGCCGTGCAGCCGTGTTCGCGCAGCAGCCCGACGGCCCGCCGGGTGGCGGCGGGGGTCGGCAGGAGCATGGTGGTGCTGTCCCGTACGACGGTGAAGGGCTGCTCGGCGTCGAACGCGGCCGTCGCCTCACGCCCCTCGTGGCCGCGCTTCCAGGTGGAGGCGTAGACGACGAGCCGGTCGGGGTCGAGGCGGAGGGCCATGTTGTGCAGGAACGCCTGGATGCCGCCGGGGCGGGGCGGGAAGTCGTTCGTCACGATGAGGGTCTTGCGCATCGTCGCCGACCCTACCCAACGTAGACTCACAGGCCGGTACGGCCGTGCTTTTGGGCTTCGCACAGGCGGCCGGGGAATCATGGCCCCGGCGGCACCCGGGACGGGCATCGGACGGAAGCAGGGGCTCGACGTGGACAGGACGGACGGCCGGCGTCAGCTGCCGTGGCTGCTGGCGGTGTGGGGCCCGACCCGGCTGCTCCTGCTGCTCTTCGTCTTCAAGGTGTACGTCTTCCCGGGCCCCGACGTCACCAGCGACATCTCGGTGATCTACCAGGGCTGGTACGAGATCCTGCGCACCGGAACGTTTCCGCTGGACGATGTCACCTGGCAGTACCCGCCGGCCGCCGCGCTCGCGGTGCTCTCCCCCGCGCTGCTGTTCTTCCTCGACTACGCGCACGCCTTCTTCGTCCTGGCCTGCCTCGCCGACCTGATCGCGTTCGCCCTCCTGTCGTACGCCGCCGGGCGCCCGGGCCGCACCCCGCGCGGGGCCTGGGTGTGGGTCGTCGGGGTGCCGCTGCTCGGGCCGACCGTCTACGCGCGCTACGACGTGATGGTCACCGCGGTCGCGGTGGCCGCGCTGCTCGCGGGCGCCCGGCATCCCCGGCTGATGGGCGCGCTGACCGCGTTCGGGGCGCTGCTGAAGGTGTGGCCGGTGCTGCTGCTGGTGGCCGCCCGCGGGCGGCGCGCCTGGGTCTCGGCGGCGGTCACCGCCGCGGGCGTCGCGGCGCTGTTCGCGCTCGCCATGCCCGGCGCGTTCGCCTTCCTGACCTTCCAGCGCGACCGGGGCACCGAGGTGGAGTCGCTGGGCGCGCTGGTCTTCCACGTGGCACGGCACTTCGGCTGGGACGGGCAGGTGCTGCTGAACTACGGCTCGGTGGAGTTCCTCGGCCCGTACGTGGAGGTGGTCAGCACGGCCGCGCTGGCGCTGACCGGCGCGGCGTTCGGCTGGCTGCTGCTGTGGCGGCTGCGGGCGGTGCGGTTCGAGCCGCACACCCTCGCGGACGCGGCGTTCGTGGCGGTGCTGCTGTTCACCACCACCAGCCGGGTGATCAGCCCGCAGTACCTGGTGTGGCTGGTCGGGCTGGCGGCGGTGTGCCTGTGCTTCCGGGCGAGCCGGATGGCGCCGGCGGCCGGCCTGGTGCTGGCCGCGTCCTTCGTGACGGTGCTGGAGTTCCCCGTCTGGTTCTCGCACGTCGTGGCGAGCGACCACCTGGGCATCGCCCTCCTCGTCGTCCGCAACGGCCTCCTGGTCGCCGCCACCGTCGTCGCCGCCCGGGTGCTGTGGCGGGCGACCGTCTCCCGCCCGGCCGGCCCCGCGCCGCTGCCCCCTCAGGCGGCCCGGGCCAAGGAGCCCACGCCCTCCTCCTGACGCGGGCCGCGGCGTGCCGGCACCGCGAGCGCCGCGCACTGCACCGCCATGGCGAGCGCGAGCGCCAGCGCCACGCCGGGCAGGCCCAGCCCGGACAGCAGGTACGCCAGCGGCAGCTGCACCGCCGTGCCGAGCACGGTCACGCGCAGCAGCCGCGGTGCTCCCCCGCTGCCCTCGAGGACCCCGCCGAACGCGATGAAGCAGGCCATGAGCAGCAGATACGGCCCGACGCAGCGCAGGAACAGCACACCGGCCGCGGCCATCCCCGGTGGGGCGCCGAAGGCGGCCATGATCCAGGGCGCGGTGGCCGCGAGCAGCACCGCGGCGCCCAGTCCCGCCGTCCCGGAGATCAGTACGGCCTCCCGCGCGACGGCGCGCCGCGCGTCCCTGCCCTCCCCCCGGGTGTGCGCGGTGTGGATCGCGGCGGCCTGCCGCACCGCGTAGAAGGCCATCGTGGCGACGAGCATGACCTTGTACGCGATCGAGTACGCCGCCACCGCCGTCACCCCGAGCCGCGCCACGACCGCCACCAGCGCGAGCGCGCCCGTCTGCCGCACGGTGAAGTCGGCGGACATCGGCAGCCCGGTCCGCAGGGTGCGCCGCAGTGCCGCACCGAGGGACCCGGCGGGCGTCGGCCCGGGGCGCAGGAGCGGGTTGCGCCGTACGGCCACCAGTCCGGCGCCGAGGGCCAGGCAGCGGCACAGCACGGTGGAGGCGGCCGCGCCCTGGACGCCGTAGCGGTGGATGAGCCAGGGGTCGCAGACGAGGTTCAGCCCGCCTGCGAGGAGGGCGAGCCGCATGGGCGTCCGGGTGTCGCCCGCGCCCTTCAGCAGCCCGTCCACGAGCTGCTGCGCGAAGAAGACGGCCATGCCGGGCAAGGAGATCGCGAGGTAGGCGGTGGCCGGGGCCACCGCCGCGCCGCCGCCGAGCGTCAGCCGGGCGAGCGGTTCGCGCAGCAGGAAGCCGCCGACGGCCACCAGGGGCGTGACCAGCGCGCACAGGGCCCAGCCGCCCCGCACGGCGGCCCGCACGGCGGCGGGGTCCCGGGCGCCGCGGGCGTGGGCGACCAGCACCGTGGTGCCGGAGCCGAAGACGAGCGCGACCCCGAGCAGCACGTTCTCGACGGTGGTCGCCATGGCCACGGCGGCCACGGCCGGACCGCCCAGCCGGGCGACCCAGACGGTGTTGACGATCCCCGCAGCGACGGACGTCAGGAGCTGCGCGTAGACGGGTCCGGCGAGCGAGACGAGCTGTTCGCGGTCGGTGGTCACGAGTCCCCCCTCGTTTCGAGCTACCTCGTTTCGAGGTAGCTCGCATAGAGGTAGCATGACGTCGGGTCACCCGCAAGGAGGGCCGGACGAACCGGGAGGGACATGCTGGAGCTGTCGATCCTCGGCTTCCTCGCCGAGCAACCCCTGCACGGCTATGAGCTGAAGGAGCGCATCAAGGCCCTCAGCGGCCATGTCCGCCCGGTCAGTGACGGCGCCCTGTACCCGGCGATCACCCGCCTGGTCACCGCCGGAAAGCTCGACCAGCACACCGAGCCCGGCGCGGGCGCCGCCCCGCGCCGGATCCTCTCCCTCACCGAGCGGGGCCGCGCCGACCTGTACGAACGGCTGCGCCACCCGAAGCAGACGGAGATCACCGACCAGGTCCGCTTCAACACCGTGCTGGCCTTCCTGAGGCATCTGCCGGACCCCGCCGGGCAGGCGGCGGTGCTGCGCCGGCGGCTGGACTTCCTCCGGACCCCGGCGAGCTTCTTCTACCGGGACGGCGAGCCGGTGCGGGCCGAGGAGGCCGGTGACCTGTTCCGGCAGGGCATGCTGCGCGTGGCCCGGGCCACCGGCGAGGCGGAGCGGGCCTGGCTGCGGGAGGCCATCGCCGTACTCGAGGCCGCCGAACCCGGAGCCGCCGCTCCCGCATCCGTCGCTCCCGGAGCCGTCTCGGCCGAGGGCGCACCGCCCGGAGCCGTCTCGGCCGAGGCCGCACCGCCCGGAGCCGCCGCGTCCGAAGCCGCCGCGTCCGGACGCGGGAGCGCTCAGTCGCCGAGCTGATCCCGCAGGTACTGCCGCCACAGCCCGGTGAACTCCGCCGGGGTGGTCCCCAGCACGTCGGCCGTCGCCCGCTCGACCGCGCCCTCCCGCTCCCCGTGCGCCCCGACGGCCCGGTAGAACGCGCCGAGCCGGGCCTCGCCCCAGCGCTCCGCGATCAGCCGGCAGGCCAGCCAGCCGCCCTCGTACGCCTGCGCGAGGGCCGTCGCGTCGCCGGTGAACGCGAAGTCCCGGTCGGCGGGCAGCCCGGCCGGCAGCCGTCCCCCGCTCACCGCCCGGGCCAGCTCCGGCGCGGCCTGCGCCGGGGAGTGCCCGGTGCCGCGGTAGCCGACCCAGTCCGCGTAGCCCTCGGACAGCCACAGCGGGGTGGCGGCGCCGGTGTGGGCGCGGGTGGCGACGTGGGTGGCCTCGTGGGTGAGCACGACCCGCCGGCCGGCCGGGCCGAGGACGCCGTACGCGTCCGGGTTGACGATGATCCGGTCGGCGGGCGCGCGGTCCGTCCCGGTCTCGCCTGTGGTCACCGCGGCGATGCCCCGGTAGGCGGAGGCGGGCGAGCCGAGCAGCGCGGCCATGCCGTCCAGCGACGCGGGGACGAGCACCACGAGCCGGCCGCTCCAGCCGGTGCCCCACGCGTCCGAGACGGCGGGCACCGCGCGGTCCGCGAGCCCGGCGAAGGCCCGCAGCTCCGCACGGGACCGGCCGACGCCCAGCACCAGGCTGTCCGCGCCGCGCACGGCGGTGACCGTGCCCTGGTCCCACAGCAGTCCGGCGGCTCCGGGCGCGGGCCGGTCGGAGACGACCGTCCACCGCCCGCCCGCGTCCCGGGCGAGTTCGAGGGTGCGGCTCGCGGTGACCGGGGCGGCGTCGTGCCCGGCGACGCGGTAGCGCAGCTCGGCGGCGGCGGTGACCCGGTCGCCGGTGCGGTCGAAGGAGGTCAGCCGGTAGGACCAGGCGGCGAGCGGCACCGCGCGCAGCCGCCCGTACCCGGGGGCGTCGCCCGTCGCGCCGTAGGCGGCCGCGTCGTGGTCGAGGAGGGCGGCGGCACGCCGGTCGAGGAGCCGCTGCACCTCGGCCCGCGCCCCGTCCGTCGCGGGCCGTCCCCCGCATCCCACGAGGACGACGAGCAGCAGACACAGCGTCAGCACCCGGGGCCCTCGTGCCCGCCTTCGACCAGCCACCTCTCGAGGGTACGGGGGCCCGGCCGGTTCAGACCCGGGTGACCGCCGCGATCGGCATCATCCCGACCGGGTCGTAGCGCACCGGCGCGCCCGGGTACGGGGCGTGGATGACCTGGCCGTTGCCCACGTACATCCCGACGTGGCTGGCGTCGGAGCGGTAGGTGACCAGGTCGCCGGGCCGCGCCTGGGCGAGCGGGACCTGCCGGCCGGCCACCCGCTGCGCCTGCGAGGTGCGCGGCAGGAGGACCCCGGCCTGGGCGTAGGACCACTGCATCAGGCCGGAGCAGTCGAAGCCGCCGGGGCCGGCGGCGCCCCACACGTACGGCTTGCCGAGCGCGGAGCGGGCGGCGGCGACCGCGGCGGCGGCGCGGCCCGAGGCGGGGACGGCACCGGCGGGGCCGGGCAGCTCGGCGCGGCCGGAGCGGGAGGCCCGGTCGTAGGCGGCGCGCTCCTCGTCCGGCAGGGAGTGCAGCAGCCGCCGGGCCCGGGTGAGCTTGCGCTCCACGGACCGCTTGTGGAGCGCGACGGCCTTGCGGCTCCGCTCCAGCTCGGCGAGGGTCCCGGCGGCCTCGGACCGCTGCTGGGCGAGTTCCCGCAGGGCCGTTCGGAGGTCCTTCAGCCGGGCGGCCTGGCCGGCGCCGATCCGGTTCAGGACGGTGGCCTTGTCCAGGTAGTCGTCCGGGTCCTCGGAGAACAGCAGGGCCAGCGACGGGTCGATCCCGCCGGAGCGGTACTGGGCGCCGGCCAGCGAGCCCAGCGCCTCGCGCAGGGTGTTGACGCGCTCCTGCTGCCGGGCGATGCGGTCCTGGGCGCGGCCCACTTCCGCGCGCAGCGCGTCGGCGCGCTCGTCGGCCTTGTTGTAGGCCTCGGTGGCCTTCTCGGCCTCCGCGTAGAGACGGTCGACCTCGGCACGGCCGTCGTCGTGCGGCGCGGCCGTGGCCGGCGCGACGCCGAGTGCGGCCGCGGCGGCGGACAGGAGGGAGACCGTTACGGTCGCGCCGCGGTCGAGACCGGACGGCGGTGCCTGACGGCGATGGGACCCCACGAGAAGCCGCGCTCCTTCCACTTGCGGACAGGAATAGCTCCCACACCGACGCAGGTGTGGGGCAAACGCGGCAGACAGTAGCCCCGGGACGCGGTGACAGCCAAAGACCTCCGCGGGCACACACGGTGACGCCCCGCCGCTGACGCAGGTCATCGGCGGGGCGTGGGGTCAGAACGCGTCCCGGTGATTCGCCCGTTCGGAGGCGTGGGCGCCCCTCGGCGGAACCGGCCGGTCCGGGCGGGGACCGGACCGGCGGCGGGGATCAGATCCGGACGCCGAACTGGAACGGCATGTTGTTGATCGACTCGTAGCGCACGACCGTGCCGGTGCGCGGGGCGTGCAGCACCTGGCCGTTGCCCGCGTAGAAGCCGACGTGGTGCAGGTCGCCGTAGAAGATGACCAGGTCGCCGACCTTGAGGTCCGACTGGGAGTAGATCCTGGTGCCCGCGTTGGCCTGGTCCTGGGAGATGCGCGGGATGGCGACGCCGGCCTGGGCGAAGGCCCAGGAGGTCAGGCCCGAGCAGTCGAACGAGGAGGGGCCGGTGGCGCCGTACACGTACGGCGAGCCGATCTTGCTCTGGGCGGCCTGGAAGGCGGCCATCGCGCGACCGGAGGCCGGGGCGGCGTTGCCGAGGTCCACGCGCTCGGCGGAGGACCGGCTGGCGCGCTCCTCCTCGGCGGCGAGCGCCGCCTTCTCCTGCGCGGTGAGGGTGTTGAGCAGCTTCTGCGCCTCGGCGAGCTTGCCCTGGACTTCCTGCTTCTTCTTGCCCAGTTCGGTGCGGGTGGAGGAGAGGTCCTTCAGCTTCTCGGAGGCCTCGGCGCGCTGCTGGGCGAGTTCGCGCTGCTTCTCCTGGATCTTCTTCAGCGCCTCGACCTGCTGGCCGCTGAGCTGGTCGAGCGTGGAGGCCTTGTCGAGGTAGTCGTCCGGGTCGGCGGAGAGGAAGAGCTGGAGCGAGGGGTCGATGCCGCCGGACCGGTACTGGGCGCTGGCCATCGAACCCAGGCCCTCACGCAGCTCGTTGACCTCTTCCTGGCCACGGGCGACGTTGTCCTGGATGGTGGAGATCTCCTTCTGGAGCTTCTCCTGCTTCTCCTTGGCCCCGTTGTACTTCTCGGTGGCCTGCTCGGCCTGCTCGTAGAGCTTGTCGACCTTCGCCTTCACCTCGTCCTTGCTCGGCTTCTCGGTCGGTGCCGCTTGGGCGGCCTGGGAGCCGAGGGCGACGGCAGCTGCCGCTGCGGTGGTCAGCACGGTCACACGGGCGCGACTGGGCTGCTTGGGTCGACGGTGGGACGCCACGGAGGTGAACTCCTTCTTCTGAGTGATCACCCGCTCGGAGGTTCGAGGCCAGACCCTAGTGACCTTCTTGTGATCAGTTCAAATCCTCACGAGAAAAATCTCGTCACACCCTGCATTCTTTGCCCGTAACTCACAGGGCGTTCACGACGGTTGACGCTACGTTGCGTGACGGCTCCGTCAATTCGGGCATTGGGCCCGTACGTTGGGCTTTCAGGACAGTCGCTTGAGAAGTACCGCGGAAGCCACGGGCCGGGCACCGGCCCGCGCCACCCCGTCGGCGACCTCCCGGTCGGTGGAGACCACGATGACCGGACGGCCCGGCGGTTCGGCGCGTACGAGCTGACGGATCAGCTCGTCGGCGGTGACGCCCGGCTTGGAGAAGAGCACCCGCACCCCGCGCGGCGGCGCCAGCAGCACCGGCGCGGCCAGCTCGGCCCCGTCGAAGACACAGGTGACCTCCGCGCCGGTCTGCGCGGCGAGCTGGGAGAGCTGCCCGAGCAGCCGCAGGCGCTGCTTCTCCAGGGGCATCTGCGGATAGCCGGTCTTGGTGACGTTGTAGCCGTCGACGACGAGGTGGGCCTGCGGAAGGGCCAGCAGCTGGTCGAGGATGGCCGGATCGTTCTCCGACAGGGCCCGCGCGGCGATGTCCTTCGGGGTCATGCGTCCCGGCTCCACCGCGTCCACGGTCTCGGCCGGCCGCACCGACACCGGCGGCAGCGCGAGTTCGCGGCGCAGCCCCTGGGTGGCGTCCAGCAGGGTGTCGAGCAGCAGCCGGACCCGCATGTCCTCGACGCTGCGTCCCTCGCGGGCGGCCCGACGGGTGGCCTCCAGGGCGGCCTCCGCCTCCCCCAGCCGCGCCTTGAGCCGCCGCACCTCGCTCTCGGCGGCGGACACCTGGGCGTGTCCCTCCGAGCGGACGGCCTCGATCTCGCCGCGCGCCTTGCGCAGCGCCGCCTCGCCGCGCTTGACGTCGCTGAGCGCGGCCCGCAGCTTGCGGTGAAGCGATTCGGCTTCCTTGCGGGCACCGTCCAGTTCGGCGCGCAGCCGCTCGGTCTCGGTGCGGGTCTGCGCGCGGGCGGCGGCGAGTTCGGCGCGCAGCCGTTCCAGTTCGGCCCGGCTCTCCTCGTCGGCGCGTTCGGCGTCGGCGCGCTGGGCCTCCTCGCCCGCGGCGGTCACCAGCTTGACCCAGCCGGGGGGCCGCAGCACGTAGGCCGCGGCCGCCACGTCGAGCGGGTCCGCGGCCGGCGGCGGCGAGCCGGAGTCGAGGGCGCCGGCGAGTTCCGGCGCGCCCTCTCTGAACTTCTCGCCGATGCGCTGCCGGAACAACGGGTCGGTCTCCAGGGCCGCGGCCATCGCGTTGCCGGCGAACTTGGCCCGGCGGTTCGGGGCGAACCGGGCGTACTGCCGTAGCTGCGCGGGCAGTTCCGCCACGGTCAGCCCGCCGAACCCGTCCGCGACGATCTGGACGACCCGGCGGCGCACGCCCTCGGGCAGCGGACGGTCGAGCACCTCAGCGGCGCCGTCGTCCGGCCCCCCGCCTCGTGTCTCCACCATCCCTCACACCCCTATGCCTCTACGGGATCCCCCGAGGGGACCGCGCGTGCGGGGCCGCGCTCCCCTCAGGAGCCGGCGCCCGGCCTGTCCACGAGTTCCACCTGGTCCACGGCGTTGCACCAGCGGCAGCGCACCGACTCGATGGTCTCACTGACCACCTCGCGCTCCTCGACCGTCGGCTCTCCGGCCAGATCCAGGTGGACGTACTCGACAACCTTCGACGAGCGCGTCACGTCGAAGCGGGTGAGGTTGCCACAGAGGGTGCAGCGCCATCGCGTCGTGGCGGTCGGCAGGGGAACCGTCATCGTGACTGTTCGCTTTCCTTCTAGTGTCGGTGACACGCCGGCCATCCCGCGCGTGTGGCTCGTAACCCTACGGCCTGCCGGGTGCCGGGCGCCCGTCTGTCCACGGCGGCGAGGCGGTCTGTGCGGTTGCGTCCGGTTACGTCATGCTCTGTATTCGTGATCAGCAATCGGAGGGTGCCGGACCGGCGGGCTGTCCGCCGGCCGTCGGCGCCGGTGACCTACGCCCTGATGACCCTGTGCTGCGTGATCTTCCTGATCGGCCCCGCCTCGGGGCTCAATCCGTCCTACGGCACCGGCGACGCGCTGCTCGCCGCCCAGCGGGCCTACTTCCGGCACTGGGGCGTCGTCCCCGTGGAACTGTTCGAAGGGTCCCCCCGGGCGGCCCTCACCCCGGCCACGGCCCTGTTCGTGCACGGCAGCTGGGTCCACCTGCTCGGCAACATGCTCTTCTTCTACGTCTTCGGGGTGATGACCGAGGAGCGGATGGGCCGATTGCAGTTCACCCTCTTCTACCTCGGCTGCGGCTGTCTCGCGCTGCTCGGCTACGCGTGCGCCAACTCCGGCTCCGGGCAGTCACTGGTCGGGGCGTCCGGGGCGATCTCGGCCGTGCTCGGCGCGTTCCTCTTCCTCTTCCCGCGCGCCCGGGTGACCAGCCTGCTGCCGTTCCTGTTCTTCCTGCCGCTGCGCTTCCCGGCGTGGCTCGTGCTGCCGTTCTGGGCGGCGCTCCAGTGGCTGGCGGCGGGGCGGGCCAGTCACGGCCCGGGAGTGGCGTACCTGGCCCACCTGATCGGCTTCGCGCTGGGCCTGCTCTTCGCGTGGGCCCGGTTCGGGCCTGCGACTAGAGTGAAGGCCGCCCCAGCTCCGGCACCCGAGGGAGAGAACCAGCCGTGATCACCGCGATCGTCCTCATCAAGACCAGCGTGGACCGGATCCCCGAGATCGCGGAGTCGATCGCCGCGCTGGAGAACGTCAGCGAGGTGTTCTCCGTGACCGGCACCTACGACCTGATCGCGATGGTCCGGGTCAAGGAGCACGAGGACCTGGCCGAGGTCATCCCCGGCCGCATCAGCAAGATCCCCGGCGTCGAGGCGACGGACACCCACGTGGCGTTCCGCACCTACTCCCAGCACGACCTGGAGGCGGCGTTCGCGATCGGCCTGGACAACTGAGCGGCGCCGCGCCGGGCGCCGCCGGATGAGGCCCCGGCCCCGGTCGTGGTGATCCCCCTCGGGAGCGCCCGGGCCGCCGGTCGCCGGCGCCCCGGCGGCGACGGCGAAGACGACGGCCGCGGCGCACTGCCCGCACCCCGTACGGCATCCTGCGGGCGGGCGCGGCCCGCGGCCGGTCGCCCGCCCGTCCCGCGCCGGCCGGCCGTCACCGCCGGGGCGCCCCGCGAACGGTCCCGCCGGACGCCCGGCCACCGGCTCAGGCGGAGGTGTCCGGCACGCAACGCCCGTCCTCGGTGCGGTAGTTCCAGCGCGCGCCGTCCCGCACCAGCTCCGCCACGGCGGCCAGGAACCGCTCCACGTGCTCGTCCGGGGTGCCCGCGCCGAAACTGACCCGGATGGCGTTGAGGGACTTCTCGCCGGGCGCGGCCTCGGGCGCGCCGCACTCGCCCTGCGTCTGCGGGTCGCTGCCCAGCAGGGTGCGCACCAGCGGGTGGGCACAGAACAGGCCGTCGCGCACGCCGATGCCGTACTCGGCGGAGAGCGCGGCGGCGAAGTGGGAGCTGTTCCAGCCGTCGACGACGAACGAGATCACGCCGACGCGCGGGGCGTCGTCGCCGAAGAGGGACAGCACCCGCACCTCGGGGACCTCGGCGAGCCCGGCCCGCACCTTCTCGATCAGGTGGCGCTCGCGGGCGACCAGGCTGTCGAAGCCGGCCTCCGTCAGCGCCCTGCACGCGGAGGCGATGGCGTAGGCCCCGATGACGTTCGGCGAGCCGGCCTCGTGCCGGGCGGCGCTCTCGTGCCACTCCACGTCGACGCCGCCGTCCTGGCGCCGGGTCACCCGGCGGCTGGCGCCGCCGCCCGCGAGGTACGGCTCGGCCTCGCGCAGCCAGTCGGCGCGGCCGGCGAGGACACCGGAGCCGAACGGGGCGTACAGCTTGTGCCCGGAGAAGGCGACCCAGTCGACGTCCAGCTCCCGCACGGAGACCGGGTGGTGGGGGGCGAGCTGGGCGGCGTCCAGCACGATCCGCGCACCGTGCGCGTGCGCCGCGGCGGCCAGTTCCCGTACGGGCCACAGCTCGCCGGTGACGTTGGAGGCGCCGGTGACGCAGACCAGGGCCGGGCCGTAGGGGTCGCGGTCGGCGAGGGCCCGCTCCAGGGTGGCCACCGCCTGGTCCGGGGTGCGCGGCGCGTCCAGGTAGGTGACCTGGGCGTTCGTCCACGGCAGCAGGGAGGCGTGGTGCTCGGTCTCGAAGACGAAGACCCGGCAGCCGGCCGGCAGCGCGGCGGCGAGCAGGTTGAGGGAGTCGGTGGTGGACCGGGTGAAGACCACCTGGTCGCCCTCGCGGCAGTCGAGGAAGCCGGCGACGGTCCTCCGGGAGTTCTCGAAGAGGTCCGTGGAGAGCTGGGAGAGGTAGCCGGCGCCGCGGTGCACGCTGCCGTAGTACGGCGCGTACGCGGCGACGTCGTCCCAGACCCGCTGGAGCGCCGGCGCGCTGGCGGCGTAGTCGAGCGCGGCATAGGCGACCTCTCCGCCGGTGACGAGCGGCACGGTGACATCTGCCCCCAGAACGGGCAGAGGGGCGCAAACGGACTGGTCGGCGGCAGCGGTGGAGACAGACATGGCGAACTCCCGTGAAGCGGAGGCTGACTGAGCGAAGAAGGGTGTGCGGAGGCGGGGCTCGGCGGCCCTATCGCATTCGCTTGCTCACGGAAGGCTCCCTCGAACGACCAGGACCCCTGGTGACGCGAGGGGTCCGCGCTTGCCGTAGACCTCGCTGCCTACGGCCTGGTCCTCACCCGGGGCACCCCGCCACGGACGGAGGGTTGCCGGACAGTCGGCCGGGGCCTCATGACTGTCACTCATGACCTGGTACAGGAAACTAGACGAAGTGATCGTCGTCCCGCAACCCACGTCCGGATCGCGGGACGACACCCCGAGGGGTTACGCGTTGCTCGCCGCCACCCAGCGCTCCAGCGTCCGCTTGGCCGCGCCCGAGTCGACGGCCTCGGCGGCCTTCGCCATCCCCGCGCGGATCTGTTCGGCCAGCGGGGCGTCGGTCGGGTGCAGGGCCACCAGCGCCGCCGCCGAGTTGAGCAGCACCGCGTCGCGCACGGGACCCGGCTCGCCGTCCAGCAGCCGGCGGGCCACCTCGGCGTTGTGGGCGGCGTCCGCGCCGCGCAGCGCCTCCACCGGCACCAGCTCGATGCCGACGTCGCGCGGGTCGAAGACCTCCTCGGTGACCTTGCCGTCCCGCACGATCCACACCCGGGAGGTGGCGGTGGTGGTCAGCTCGTCGAGACCGTCGTCACCGCGGAACACCAGCGAGGAGTTGCCGCGTTCGGCGAACACGCCCGCGACGATCGGCGCCATCCGCGCGTCCGCCACGCCCACCGCCTGTGCCTTCACCCGGGCCGGGTTGGTCAGCGGGCCGAGGAAGTTGAAGGTCGTCCGGATGCCGAGCTGACCGCGGGCCGCCGCCACATGGCGCAGCGCCGGGTGGAACTTCACCGCGAAGCAGAAGGTGATGCCCGCCTCGTCGGCGACCTCGGCCACCCGCCGCGGCGACAGCTCCAGGTTGACGCCCAGCTTCTCCAGCACGTCCGAGGCGCCGGACGCCGAGGACGCGGCCCGGTTGCCGTGCTTGACCACCTTGGCGCCGGTGCCGGCCACGACGATGGAGGACATCGTGGAGATGTTCACCGTCCTGGCCCCGTCGCCGCCGGTGCCGACGATGTCCACGGTGGCGCCCGGCACCTCGATCACATTGGCGTGGGCGTACATCGTGCGGACCAGGCCGGTGATCTCCTCGACCGTCTCGCCCTTGGCCCGCAGCGCCACCGCGAACCCGGCGATCTGCGCGTCGGTCGCCTCGCCGCGCATGATCCGGTCCATCGCCCAGGCGGTGTCCTCGGCGCTCTGGTCCCGGCCCTCCAGCAGGCCGTTCAGCATCGCGGGCCAGGAACGGCCCGCCGCGGTGTCGCCTCCAGCGGGGGTCACAGCGCTCATCAGCCGCTCCTGATCGTCGTAGACACATGGCACGCGAAGTGTGGGGCCAGCCTATCCATCCCGGGGCACGGCGAAGGGCCCCCGTCCGAACACCGGACGGGGGCCCTTCAGCGTGGCGTGGCGAACGCAGCGATCAGTGGTGGCCGTGGCCGCTCGTGATCTCCTTGTACTCCTCGACGGTCGGCTTCGGGACCTGGGCGTCCTCGCCGAAGTACGCCTTGCTGAGCTTGGCGCGCAGCTTCTCGGAGCCCTTGACCTTCCGCTCGACACCGTTCTCGTCGACCGTCGGGCCGATCTCGGCCGGCGCGTACTGCTCGTGCGCCGTGAGGCTGTGCAGCGACGCCTGGCTGAGCGGCTCGTGCACCTCGACGTACTCACCGTGCGGCAGGCGCTTGATGGTGCCGGTCTCGCGACCGTGCAGCACCTTGTCCTTGTCGCGGCGCTGGAGGCCGAGGCAGATCCGCTTGGTGACGACGAACGCGATGACCGGGCCCACGAAGAAGCCGATCCGGACGAACCAGGTGACCGCGTTGATCGAGAGGTGGAAGTGCGTGGCCACGATGTCGTTGCCACCGCCGATCAGCATGATCATGTAGGCGGTGATCCAGGCGACACCCAGCGCGGTGCGCGTCGGGGCGTTGCGCGGGCGGTCCAGGATGTGGTGCTCGCGCTTGTCCCCGGTGATCCACGACTCGATGAACGGGTACACGGCGATCGCCGCGAGGAACACGCCGAAGAGCACCAGCGGGACGAACACGCCGAGGACCAGCGTGTGACCCCAGAAGTTGATCTCCCAGCCGGGCATGGCACGGACCAGGCCCTCGGCGAAGCCCATGTACCAGTCGGGCTGGGCGCCGGTGGACACCATGTCCGGGCGGTACGGGCCGAGGACCCAGATCGGGTTCACGGTGGCGATGCCGGCGAGGAGCGCGATGACACCGAAGACCAGGAAGAAGAAGCCTCCGGCCTTGGCCATGTAGACCGGCAGCAGCGGCATGCCGACGACGTTCTTGTTGTTCTTGCCGGGACCCGCGAACTGCGTGTGCTTGTGGTAGAAGACCAGGATCAGGTGGGCCACCACGAGGCCGAGCATGATGCCCGGCAGCAGCAGGATGTGGATCGAGTAGAACCGGGCGACGAAGTCGTCGCCGGGGAACTCCCCGCCGAACAGGAACATCGAGATGTACGTGCCGACGATCGGCACGGACAGGATCGCGCCCTGCGTGAAGCGGACACCGGTGCCGGAGAGCAGGTCGTCCGGGAGCGAGTAGCCGGTGAAACCGGTGAACATGCCGAGGACGAACAGCAGGAAGCCGAACAGCCAGTTGATCTCACGCGGCTTGCGGAACGCGCCGGTGAAGAACACGCGCATCATGTGCACGAACATGCCGGCGAGGAAGACGATGGCCGCCCAGTGGTGGATCTGCCGGATCAGCAGACCGCCGCGGACGTCGAAGCTGATGTCCAGCGTCGACTTGTAGGCCTCGCTCATCAGCTGGCCCTGCATCGGGATGTAGCTGCCGTGGTACTCCACCTCGTTCATCGAGGGGTGGAAGAACAGCGTCAGGTACACACCCGTGAGGATGATGATGAGGAAGCTGTAGAGGCAGACCTCGCCCAGCATGAAGGACCAGTGGTCCGGGAAGATCTTCCGCATGTTGGCCTTGGCCAGGGAGTAGATCCCCAGCCGGCCGTCGGCCCAGTCGGCGACGCGCTCGCCGGCCGGCGCCTTCCCGCGGGCGCGGGACTGTGTGCTGTCGTTGGTGCTCATCCGCGCTCCCAGAATGCAGGACCGACGGGCTCTTCGAAGTCGCCGAGCGCTTCGAGGTAGCCCTCGTCGTTCACCCCGATGCGCAGCTGCGGCAGCGGGTGACCGGCGGGACCGAAGATGACCCGGGCACCGTCGGCGAGGTCGAAGGTGGACTGGTGGCAGGGGCACAGCACGTGGTGCGTCTGCTGCTCGTACAGGGAGATCGGGCAGCCGACGTGGGTGCAGATCTTCGAGTACGCCACGATGCCCTCGTGCGACCACTCGAGTTCGCGCTTGTCCTTGATGTCCTCCGGTTCGATCCGGACGAGCATCAGGGCGGCCTTGGCGATCTCGTTCTGGAAGCCGTGGTCGTGCTCCTCCAGGCCCTCGGGCTTGGCGAAGGTCAGCGAGCCGACGGCGACGTCCGACGGCCGCAGCGGCTCGTTGGTGTTCATGTTGACGATCAGCTTGCCCTTGCGCCACAGGGTGTGGCGCAGCTTGTCCTCGGGCAGCGGACCGAGGTCGCGCAGCAGGACGACGCCGGAGAGCGGCACCATGGCCATCGCGCCGAACATGGTGTTGCGGATCAGCTTGCGCCGGCCGAGCTGGGACTCCTTGGCACCCTGGCGGAAGTCCTCGAAGACCTGGGCACGGACGTCGGCCGGGGCCTCGATCGGGTGCCGCTCCTGGACCAGCTCGTGGTCGGACATCAGGGTGCGGCCCCAGTGGACCGCGCCCGCGCCGATGCAGAACAGGGCCACGCCGAGGGTCACGCCGAGCGCGAAGTTCAACGCGCCGATGTGGCCGAGCGGGAAGATGTAGACCGTCTTGTGGACCGGGATGGTCACGAACGCGGCGATGAAGCCGATGGTGGCCAGCATCGACACCGTGAACAGCAGGGCGACCGCGCGCTCGGACCGCTTGGCGGCCCGCTCGTCGATGTCCTGGATCCGGGGCTCGTGCGGGGGCACGCCCGGGTCGGCGAACGGGTTCTTCTCGTCCGCGACGTCCAGTGCGCCGTGGCCGGTGTCCTGCGCTGCGGGCAGGTTCTCTTCGGGAATGTCTTGGCTACTCATGACTTCTTGGCCTTTGCGGTCCGGGCGGCGACCCACACGGCGATGGCGACCAGGGTGCCGAGGCCGAAGATCCAGCCGAAGAGGCCCTCGGCCACCGGACCGATGCCGCCCAGCTCCAGACCGCCGTAGCTGTCCGTGTCGTCGCTGTTGACCGCGTTCAGGTACGCGATGATGTCCTTCTTGTTCTGCTCCGACAGCGTCGTGTCGGGGAAGGAGGGCATGTTCTGCGGGCCGGTCTGCATGGCCTCGTAGATGTGCTTCGGGTTCACGCCCTCGAGGGTCGGCGCGTACTTGCCCTTGGTGAGGGCACCGCCCTTGCCGGTGAAGTTGTGGCACTGCGCACAGTTGTTGCGGAACAGCTCGCCGCCCTTGGCGATGTCCGCGCCCTCCGGACCGTACTGCTCCTCGGTCGGGACGGACGGGCCCGCGCCCAGCGAGGCGATGTACGCCGCGAGCTGGTCGATCTGGGCCTGCGTGTAGATGTTCTTCTTCCGCGGCACCTGCGCGCCCTGGGAGGTCGCGGCCGGCATACGGCCGGTGGCGACCTGGAAGTCGACGGCCGCCGCGCCGACGCCCACCAGGCTCGGTCCGTCGGAGGTGCCCTGACCGCCGGTGCCGTGGCAGCTGGCGCAGCCGACGGCGTAGAGCTTCTTGCCCTCGTCGATGGCGAGGGACTGGGCGGTTTCATCGGCCTGCGCCTTGCCCGCGGGTGCGAACGCGGCGTACAGCCCCCCGGTAGCCGCCAGCGCGAGGAGTAGGACGACGACCGCCGCCAGCGGATGGCGTCGTCGTGCGGAGAGCTTTTTCACGGATTACCCCGGTGTCAGGATCTTCTGCGTCGATGCTTCTGGGATGTGCGTTACGGGAACGCGCGAGGGATCGGGTCCGGCTACTTGATCATGTAGATCGTGGCGAAGAGGCCGATCCAGACGACATCGACGAAGTGCCAGTAGTAGGACACGACGATGGCGGCGGTGGCCTGCTCGTGAGTGAACCTCCGGGCCGCGTAGGTGCGGCCCAGGACCAGCAGGAAGGCGATGAGACCGCCCGTCACGTGCAGGCCGTGGAAGCCGGTGGTCAGGTAGAAGACCGAGCCGTAGGGGTCGGACGAGAGCGAGAGGCCCTCGTGCTTGACCAGCTCGGTGTACTCGTACACCTGGCCGCCGATGAAGATCGCACCCATGATGAAGGTGACGATGAACCACATCCGGAGCTTCTTCACGTCACCGCGCTCGGCGGCGAACACGCCGAGCTGGCAGGTGAGGGAGGAGAGCACCAGGATCGTGGTGTTCGTCGCCGAGAACGGGAAGTTCAAGGCGGACGCCTTCTCACTCCAGAACTCGGGTCCTGTCACCGATCGCAGGGTGAAGTACATCGCGAAGAGGGCCGCGAAGAACATCAGCTCGGAACTCAGCCAGATGATCGTTCCGACGCTGACGAGGTTCGGCCGGTTGACCGACGGGTGCGCGTGCCCGGTATCTACTGTCGTTGCTGTCGCCACGACCGACATTATGTCGGTCGCTTATCCCGCCCTCACTCCGGGGGGTGCCGTTCGGAGTGTTGCCCTCGGCCATACCGGTGTTGACGTGGGGTGCGAGGGAGTAGCATCCGGGCCGACAGGCCCTTTCCGTACGACGCCGAAGTCACGGAGGAAGCTATGCAGCCGACCGCCACGGTGCTGGTCTACAGCGACGACTCCAACACCCGGGAGCAGGTGCGGCTCGCGGCCGGGCGCCGGCCGGCTCCCGACGTCCCCCTGGTGGAGTTCGTGGAGTGCGCGACCCCCGCTGCCGTCGTCAAGCAGCTGGACGAGGGCGGCATCGACGTCTGCGTGCTGGACGGGGAGGCCGTGCCCATGGGCGGCATGGGCCTGTGCCGGCAGATCAAGGACGAGGTGTTCCAGTGCCCGCCGGTGCTGCTGCTGATCGGCCGGCCGCAGGACGCGTGGCTCGCCACCTGGAGCCGGGCCGAGGCGGCGGTGACGCTGCCGGTGGACCCGGTGGAGTTCGCGTCCGCGCTGGCGTCCCTGCTGCGGCAGCGCAAGCTCCAGAGCGCCTAGGAGGACGCCTCCTGCGGACGCCCCCGGAGGGCGCGTCACGCCGCGGCGGGCCGCAGGCGTGCCGTCTCCTCCGGCTTGGGGGTCTCCGGTGTGCCGGCGGTCAGCGCGCTGCCCTCGCGCCACTTCTTCCAGGGCAGGTTCCAGTCGCCGAAGCCGTTGCCGAACGTCTCCATGGTGCCGCCGTAGGAGTTGACCACCTCGACGACGTCGCCCTCACGGACGTTCTCGAAGAACCAGGCGGCGTTGCCGGTGCTCATGCCGGTGCAGCCGTGGCTGACGTTGGCGTAGCCCTGGGAGCCGACGGACCAGGGGGCGGCGTGCACGTACTCGCCGCTCCAGGTCACCCGGGTGGCGTAGTACACCGGCAGGTCGTACGACTCCGAGGAGCCGTCGGCGATGCCGATGCTGGTGCTGCGCATCCGTACGAAGTACTCCTTGCCGAGCACCACCTTGACGCCGTTGCGGGTCTCGAAGCCGGGCTTGCCGGTGGTGACCGGCATGGAGTTGATCTCCTCGCCGTTCCTGTAGACGGTCATCCAGTGGGACGAGGCGTCCGTGACGGCGACGACCTTGTCGCCGATGGAGATCTTCAGCGGCTTCGCCGGGCCGCCCCACAGCCGGTCGCTGATCTTGATGCCCTCCAGGTTGCTGCGGACCTGGACGGTGGCGTGACGGGGCCAGTACTCCTTGGGGCGGTAGTGGAGCTTCTTGTCGTCCACCCAGTGCCAGCCGCCCTCCACGGCGGGTGAGGAGTGCACCTTGAGGGCGCGCTCGACGACGGCCCGCTGGGCACGGTCCCGGACCGGGTGGCTCAGCTCGGCGGTGAGGGGCTGGCCGACGCCGTACGTGCCCGCCTCGGGGCCGAAGGTGACGTCCAGCCGCTTCTGGGCGAGCGGCTTGCCGGTGTCGAGGACGAGCACCCGGCGGCCGGGCCTGCCGTCCTCGTCCTCGGTGCTCACCCGGACCGTGTAGCGGGCGTCGGCGGCGAGCGGGGAGGTGGAGTGCCAGCGGCCCCCGTCGGCGGAGAGTTCGCCCGCCAGGTGGCGGCCGGCCGCGTCGACGGCCGTGACGTCCGTGATGCGCCCCTCGTCGCCGTCGGCGGTGACCTCCAGGGGCTTGTCCGGGTCCGCCTTCTTCCCCTCGCCGGTGGGACCGCTGAAGGAGATCTGGTCCGTCGCGTCGTACGGCGCGGCCGACAGCGGGTTCCCGTCGCCGCCGCAGGAGGTGACGGCCGGGCCGAGGGCCATCACCAGCACAGTGCAGCCGATGACGGTACGGGTACGCGGTGTGTGGCTCATGAGCTCACGCTAGGGAGCCCCGTCCGGGGCGGCGCGCTGGGTAGCCCGGCCGGGGGACGGACGTTGCTGCAAAGGCGTGAGCCCGGACGCTCCTGACGGAGTGTCCGGGCTCACGGTGGGTCCGGCGCGTGCTACTGGGTGCGGTTCTCACCGCGGTAGTACTCGAAGACCCAGCCGAAGATGCCGATCAGGACGATCGGGAACGCGAAGTACAGCAGCCACCAGCCGACCGCGACGGCGAGGAAGGCGAAGGCGCCACCGATCGCCAGGGAGAGCGGCTGCCAGCTGTGCGGGCTGAAGAAGCCCAGCTCACCGGCGTCGTCCGCGACATCGGCGTCCAGGTCGTCCTGCGCACCGACGTCGACCCGCCGGGCGGTGAAGCCCAGGTAGAAGCCGATCATGATGCACAGGCCGAAGGCCAGGAAGAGGGCCGTGGTGCCGGCCGGCTCCTTCGACCACACGCCATAGACGACCGCCATGGCGAGGACGAAGACGCTCAGCCACATGAACATCTTGCCCTGGATCTTCACTTGCCGGCCTCCTTGCTGCCCACGAGCGCGTCACGCTGGCCGTCGTTCTGGAGCTGCTCCAGGGCGGCGATCTCGGGGTGGTGCAGGTCGAACGCCGGGGATTCGCTGCGGATCCGCGGCAGGGTGAGGAAGTTGTGCCGCGGCGGCGGGCAGGAGGTCGCCCACTCCAGGGAGCGGCCGTAGCCCCACGGGTCGTCGACGCCGACCGGCTTGCCGTACTTGGCCGTCTTCCAGACGTTGTAGAAGAACGGCAGGATCGACAGGCCGAGCACGAACGAGCTGATCGTGGAGATCGTGTTCAGGGCGGTGAAGCCGTCGGCCGCCAGGTAGTCGGCGTACCGGCGCGGCATGCCCTCGGCGCCCAGCCAGTGCTGGACCAGGAAGGTGCCGTGGAAGCCGACGAACAGCGTCCAGAAGGTGATCTTGCCCAGCCGCTCGTCGAGCATCTTGCCGGTGAACTTCGGCCACCAGAAGTGGAAGCCGGAGAACATCGCGAAGACGACCGTGCCGAAGACGACGTAGTGGAAGTGGGCCACCACGAAGTACGAGTCGGAGATGTGGAAGTCCATGGGCGGCGAGGCCAGGATGACACCGGTCAGACCACCGAAGGTGAAGGTGATCAGGAAGCCGGTCGCCCAGAGCATCGGTGTCTCGAAGGACAGCGAGCCCTTCCACATCGTGCCGATCCAGTTGAAGAACTTCACACCGGTCGGTACGGCGATCAGGAACGTCATGAAGGAGAAGAACGGCAGCAGCACACCGCCGGTGACGTACATGTGGTGGGCCCACACGGTCACGGACAGACCGGCGATCGCGATGGTCGCCGCGACCAGACCCCAGTAGCCGAACATCGGCTTGCGGGAGAAGACCGGGATGACCTCACTGATGATGCCGAAGAACGGCAGGGCGATGATGTACACCTCTGGGTGCCCGAAGAACCAGAAGAGGTGCTGCCAGAGCAAGGCGCCGCCGTTGGCCGCGTCGAAGACGTGCGCCCCGAACTTGCGGTCCGCCTCCAGGGCGAACAGCGCGGCCGCCAGGACCGGGAAGGCCAGCAGGACCAGGACACCGGTCAGCAGGACGTTCCAGGTGAAGATCGGCATGCGGAACATCGTCATGCCGGGTGCGCGCATGCAGATGATCGTGGTGATGAAGTTGACCGCGCCGAGGATGGTGCCGAAGCCGGAGAAGGCCAGGCCCATGATCCACATGTCGGAGCCGAGGCCCGGCGAGCGGACCGCGTCGGACAGCGGGGTGTAGGCGAACCAGCCGAAGCTGGCGGCGCCGTTCGGGGTGAGGAAGCCGCCCACAGCGATCAGCGAGCCGAACAGGTAGAGCCAGTAGGCGAACATGTTCAGCCGCGGGAACGCGACGTCGGGGGCGCCGATCTGCAGCGGCATGATCCAGTTCGCGAAGCCCGCGAACAGCGGCGTCGCGAACATCAGCAGCATGATCGTGCCGTGCATCGTGAACGCCTGGTTGAACTGCTCGTTCGACATCATCTGCAGGCCCGGACGGGCCAGCTCTGCGCGCATGAAGAGCGCCAGGACGCCGCCGATGCAGAAGAACGCGAACGACGTCGTCAGGTACAGGGTGCCGATCGTCTTGTGGTCGGTGGTCGTCAGCCACTTCACCACGACGTTGCCGGGCTGCTTGCGCCGGACCGGCAGCTCGTTCTCGTAGGTGCCGGCCTCGGGGGCACCTGCGGGTTCGTTGACGATACTCACAGGATGTTCGCCTCCCGGTTCTTCTCGTGCTCGGTCTGCTCGATGCCGGCGGGGACGTAACCGGTCTGGCCCTTCTCGGCCAGTTCCTTCAGGTGCTGCTCGTAACGCTCGGGCGAGACGACCTTCACGTTGAACAGCATCCGGGAGTGGTCGACGCCGCACAGCTCGGCGCACTTGCCCAGGAAGGTTCCCTGCCGGTTCGGGGTCACCTGGAAGGCGTTGGGGTGGCCCGGGATGACGTCCTGCTTCATCAGGAACGGCACCACCCAGAAGGAGTGGATGACGTCCCGCGAGGTGAGGACGAAGCGGACCGTCTTGCCCTCCGGCAGCCACAGGGTGGGGCCGGGGTTGCCGGTCTGCGGGTTGCGCTCACCCGGGGTGCCGCAGGTGTAGACGCCGCCCGCGTTGTCCGGGAAGTCCTTCTTGTAGCGTTCCGGGACCGAGTCGAGCTCCCGGGCGGTCTTGGCGTCGCCCGTGGAACCGTCGACGTTCTCGATGTAGTTGAAGCACCAGCTCCACTGGAAGCCGACCACGTTGACCGTGACATCCGGCTTCTTGTCCATGCTGAGCAGCTTGGACTCGTCGCGGGCCGTGAAGTAGAAGAGGACCGAGACGATGATGATGGGGACGACCGTGTACAGCGCCTCGATGGGCACGTTGTACCGGGTCTGCGGAGGGATCTCCACCTTGGTGCGGCTGCGCCGGTGGAAGATGGCACTCCAGAGGATCAAGCCCCACACCAGCACGCCGACGGCGAGCGCGGCAGCCCAGGAGCCCTGCCAGAGGGAGAGGACGATCGGCGCCTCTTCCGTGGTGGGGGTGGGCATACCAAGGCGGGGGAAGTCCTCCCATGTGCAACCGGTGGCGGTCGCCAGGACCAGGCCCGCGGTCAGTGCCTGCAGCAGCTTCCGCCGCATCGGGCGCCGCGGCGAGCGGTCGGAGCCGTTGGGACTCACGTAGCGCCTTCCCGAGAGTCTCGCCCGCGCGGATCGGCTGCGGCCTGGCCTTCTCGCTGGTCGGTCGCCGCCCTGCGTCGGGCAGGGGTTTGGATGTTTATGCGGACCAAACCCTAGCCCACCCTCTCCGGGGGTTCGCGGGGAGGGGTGCCTAGTCACTCCGCGGGTTCGCTGGATTGGCGGCGGCGGGCCCGTCGTGGCTGGTCGCGCCGCGCGCGGGAGCCGCCGCGGACGCATCCCCGCGCCCCTTGGCGCACGTTGTCCGCGGCGCGGTCTAGCGTTGCCGTATGGCCTACTTCGACGCCGCTTCCGCGGCCCCCCTCCACCCCGTCGCCCGTCAGGCCCTGCTGGCCTCCCTGGACGAGGGGTGGGCGGACCCCGCGCGGCTGTACCGGGAAGGGCGCAAGGCCAGGCTGCTGCTGGACGCGGCACGGGAAGCCGTCGCCGAGGCGGTCGGATGCCGGGCGGACGAGGTGGTGTTCACGTCCTCCGGGACCCGCGCGGTGCACTCCGGCGTCTCGGGCGTGTTGGCGGGCCGGCGACGGGTCGGGCGCCACCTGATCGTGTCATCCGTCGAACACTCCTCGGTGCTCCACTCGGCCGAGGCCCACGAGGCAGCCGGCGGCACGGTCACCCGCGTCCCGGTGGACCGCTCGGGCGCCGTGGACCCGTCGGTGTACGCCGCCGCGCTGCGCGAGGACACCGCGCTGGCGTGTCTTCAGTCCGCCAACCACGAGGTGGGCACCGTGCAGCCGGTGGCCGAGGTCGCCGAGGCGTGCCGGGCGGCCGGGGTGCCGCTGCTGGTGGACGCGGCCCAGTCGCTGGGCTGGGGCCCGGTGGCCGGCGACTGGTCGCTGCTGGCCGCCAGCGCCCACAAGTGGGGAGGGCCGTCCGGGGTCGGACTGCTCGTCGTCCGCAAGGGGGTGCGGTTCGCGCCGCAAGGACCGGCCGACGAGCGGGAGTCGGGCCGGGCCCCGGGCTTCGAGAACATCCCCGCGATCGTGGCCGCCGCGGCCTCCCTGCGGGCCGTACGGGCGGAGGCGGACGCCGAGGCGGTACGGCTGCGCGGGCTCACCGACCGGATCCGGGCCCGGGTGCCCGAACTGGTGCCGGACGTGGAGGTGGTGGGCGAGCCGGAGCGGCGGCTGCCCGGGATCGTCACCTTCTCCTGCCTCTACGTCGACGGGGAGGCGTTGCTGCACGAGCTGGACCGGGAGGGGTTCTCGGTCTCGTCCGGATCGTCCTGCACCAGCAGCACGCTGACCCCCAGCCATGTGCTGCGCGCGATGGGGGTGCTGAGCGAGGGCAACGTCCGGGTGTCGCTGCCGCCGGGGACCGTCTCCGAGGAGGTCGACGCGTTCCTCGAGGTGCTGCCCCGGGTGGTGGCGGGGGTGCGGGAGAAGCTGGGCGCGCCGTCCGCCGCGGTCGTACGGCAGGACGACGCGCTGGTCCTGGACGCCCTCGGCAAGCTGTGCCCGCTGCCGGTGATCGAGCTGGCGAAGGTGATCGGCGAGGTGCCGGTGGGCGGCACCGTCCGCGTCCTCGCCGACGACGCGGCGGCCCGCCAGGACATCCCGGCGTGGTGCGAGATGCGGGGGCAGGAGTACCTGGGCGAGGAACCGGCGGAGCAGGGCACGGCCTACGTCGTACGCCGGACCGGCTGACCCGCCCCCGGGCGGAGCGGGACCGGGCCGGCGCGGCAGCCGCCGCGAGCGCGGCCGGGCGCCGCGCGTCCGCGGCCGGCGAGGCGCCCGCCCGGCGGACGGGCGGGCGCGCGCGCTCAGCCCAGGTGCGCCTGGACCTCCGCCGCGGCGTCGTGCCCGTACGCCTTGGTGAACCGGTCCATGAAGTGCGCCCGCCGCAGCTGGTACTCCTGCGTGCCGACCGTCTCGATGACCAGCGTCGCGAGCATGCAGCCCACCTGTGCCGCCCGCTCCGGGGAGACCCCCCAGGCCAGACCCGACAGGAACCCGGCGCGGAAGGCGTCGCCGACGCCGGTGGGGTCGGCCTTGCGTTCCTCCTCCGGGCAGGCGACCTCGATCGGGTCCTCGCCGACCCGCTCGATGCGCACGCCGCGCGAGCCGAGCGTGGTGACGCGGGTGCCGACCTTGGCCAGGATCTCGGCGTCCGTCCAGCCGGTCTTGGACTCGATGAGGCCCTTCTCGTACTCGTTGGAGAAGAGGTAGGTGGCCCCGTCCAGCAGGATGCGGATCTCCTCGCCGTCCATCCGGGCGATCTGCTGGGAGAAGTCCGCGGCGAACGGGATGTCCCGGGAGCGGCACTCCTCCGTGTGGCGGAGCATCGCCTCCGGGTCGTCGGCGCCGATCAGGACCAGGTCGAGGCCGCCGACCCGGTCCGCGACGGTCTTCAGCTCGATCAGGCGGGCCTCGCTCATCGCGCCGGTGTAGAAGGAGCCGATCTGGTTGTGGTCGGCGTCGGTGGTGCAGACGAAGCGGGCGGTGTGCAGCGTCTCGGAGATGCGCACCGAGCCCGTGTCGACGCCGTGCCGGTCCAGCCAGGCGCGGTACTCGTCGAAGTCGAAGCCGGCCGCGCCGACCAGGATCGGCCGGGTGCCGAGCTGGCCCATGCCGAAGGCGATGTTCGCAGCGACGCCGCCCCGGCGGACGTCGAGGTTGTCGACCAGGAAGGAGAGCGAGACCGTGTGCAGCTGGTCCGCGACGAGCTGGTCGGCGAAGCGCCCGGGGAAGGTCATCAGGTGGTCGGTTGCGATGGAGCCGGTGACTGCGATGCGCACGGCGTGAACGCTCCTGGGTGGAGGGGTAATGACAATCCACGCTACCCGTTGCGCGGCCCCGCCCTGAAGCGGAGGAAACTACCCGATAGTAGAGCTTTCTTCGCGAGCCGGCCCGTGCCTACGGTGCCGCCATGACGAACCTCGGAGCAGTAGCGGCCCCCGCACCCACCGATCCGGAAGGCGGCCTGGCGTCGCTGCGCGGCGACTGCGCCCGGATGGCCCCGCACTGGACGGCGCCGGACCGGATCGCGGCCCGGCCCGTGTCCCCCTCCCGGATCCACGGCGTGACCGTGCCGCCGGGCTCGGCGCGGGTGCTGGACGCGATGTCCGACTACGGCGACTGAGCCCGACGCCGCGACCGCGCCACCGGCGGGGCCGGAGGGGGAACCTCCGGCGGGGTCGGAGGGGGAACCGCGCGCCGCTCCTGCGCGTCCCATCGCTGTCCCCCGTAACAGCCGTGCGGCCGAAGGAGCGATGCGGTGAACACCGAGCGACCCGAGAACGACGACGAGGTCGTGGGAGAGTCCGGCGCCGCCGAAGGTGCGGCGGCGGACGCGAGCGCCTCCCGGGAGACCGCGCCGGACAACGGGAAGGCCGCGCCGGAAGCCGAGGGCGCGGCGGGAGCGGAAACGGCGCCCGGAACCGAGGGCACGCCGCAAGCCGAAGCAGCGCCCGAAGCCGAGGGCGCGGCGGGAGCGGGAGCAGCGCCGGAGGCCGAGGGTGCGCGGGAGGCGGGGTCCGTGGCCGGGTCGCGGGAGGGGCCCGCGGCCGAGCGCGCCCGGGCGGAGCCGCCGTCCGGGCGCCGCTCCCCCGCCCTCGTCGCCGCCGTGGCCGCCGCCGTGCTGCTGGCCGGGGGCGGTGGGGCGTACCTCGCCGCGTCGGCGGGCGGCGGAACCGGCGCCGGGACCGGGTCCGGGGCGCCCGGCGGGAACGGCACTCCCCCGCCGCTGGCCCTCGACGGCTACGCCGAGGGTGCCGGGAACGGCATCGCGCCCGGTGAGCCCGACCCGAACGGCGTCACCTACCGGGCGTCCGGAGCACTGCCCGAGGGTCCCGGCTCGGCGCCCGTGTACTGGGCGAAGGGCGAGGTCACCGAGGCGGAGGTGACGCGGCTGGCCGCGGCGCTCGGAGTGGACGGGACGCCGGTGGCCGAGGGGCAGGCCTGGAAGGCCGGGTCCGGCAAGGACGGCCAGGGGCCGAGTCTCCAGGTGAACCGGCGGGCGCCCGGGACCTGGACGTTCCACCGGTACGCCCCCGGCACCGACGACTGCGAGAGCGTGACCGTCTGCGCCAAGGCGCCCGCTTCCCCGTCCGTGGACCCGGTCGGCGAGGCCGCGGCGCGCAAGGCGGCGGCGCCGGTGCTGAAGGCGCTCGGGCAGGACTCCGCGCGGGTGGACGCCTCCCGGGTGAACGGGGCGGACCGGGTGGTCACCGCGGACCCGGTGGTCGGCGGACTGCCGACGTACGGCTGGCCGACCGGGCTGACGGTCGGCGCCCAGGGCGAGGTCGTCACCGGCAGCGGCCAGCTGAAGGCGCCGGTGAAGGGGGCCACGTATCCGGTGCTGGACGCCCGCCGGACGCTGGACCGGCTGAACGCGGCGCAGGAGCCCGGCCGTCGCGCCGGCATCGGCGGCTGCGCCAGTCCCGTACCGCTGGGGGACGACCGGGCGCAGGCGCCGTGCGGGACCTCGGCGGCCGGGGAGGGCCGGCGGGAGGCGGTCGTCGTGGAGCGGGCGGTCTTCGGGCTGGCCTCGCACTTCGTGGACGCGCGGCAGACGCTGGTGCCGTCCTGGCTGTTCGAGGTGCGGGCACCGGGCGCGGCCGAGGGCTTCACCGTGACGTACCCGGCGGTCGACCCGCGCTATCTGGCCTCGCCCGCGCCGTCCGGGGCGACGGGCGGCGACCCGAGCCCGCGGCCGACGGGGCCGGAGGAGCCCGCGCAGGAGCGGAAGGTGGCGGTGGAGGGCTACACGGCCGAGGGCGATGAGCTGACCGTCGCCTTCACCGGCGGGGTCTGCGCGGACTACACGGCGACGGCGACGGAGAGCGCGGACCGGGTGACGGTGACGGTGACCGAGAAGCCGTGGCCGGACAAGGTCTGCATCATGATCGCCAAGGTGCACCACCGCACGGTGCGACTGGACGAGCCACTCGGTGACCGCAAGGTGGTCGGGCCGGACGGCGAGGCGGTCCCGCTGGAGAAGCCCGGGGCACGACTGCCCCGCTAGCGGGTCGCTGCGCACACGCGAAGGCGGTGGCCCCCGGCCGGGGGCCACCGCCTCACGTCACTGCCTCACCCGGCTGGTGCGGGCTCAGCTGAACGAGTCGCCGCAGGCGCAGGAGCCCGTCGCGTTCGGGTTGTCGATCGTGAAGCCCTGCTTCTCGATCGTGTCCACGAAGTCGATGGTCGCGCCGCCCAGGTACGGGGCGCTCATCCGGTCGGTGACGACCTTGACCCCGCCGAAGTCCTTCTCCACGTCACCGTCGAGGGAACGCTCGTCGAAGAACAGCTGGTAGCGCAGGCCGGAGCAGCCGCCGGGCTGGACGGCGACGCGCAGCGCGAGGTCGTCGCGGCCTTCCTGGTCGAGCAGCGCCTTGACCTTGGACGCGGCGGCGTCGGTCAGGATGATGCCGTCGGTGACGGTGGTGGTCTCGTCCGATACGGACATCTACATCTCTCCCGGGTTGTACGGAGACTGCTTGCCGACGGTTGCAACCGGCGGGGCCGCGGATTCATTCCGGGGCGCGCCCGAGTCATTTCTCCTTGGCTTCTTTTTCATGCTCGCACATGCGCGGGCGGGCGGACAGCGCCCTGTGAGCGAGCGGACAGGGCGCCGGAGCCGAGCCGGCGGGGGACGGGAATGCCGGCGCGGCAAGGCGACGTTCCGGACATCGGGATTCACGTCACATCGACGCTATGGACATCGTCAAAGTGACGTGAACCAGTTATGATAGATAGCGTCATTTCGACGAAAAGGTCGAAGCGCTGTCCCGCCATCCGCCGGTCCGCTCCCCGGGCCGGCGAGCCGCAGAAAAGAAAGGGTGCGTGTCGTGACCACCGCCCAGACCCAGGAGCTCGACGTCCAGCCGACGCCCCTCGCCCTGCTGCTCCTCGGCCGCGAGGCCGACCCGAGGAGCGAGCGCGGCGTGGAGTGCCCCGGCGACCTGCCCTCGCCGTCCGACCCGGACCTGGTCGAGCGCGCCCGCGCGGCCAAGGAGAAGCTGGGCGACAAGGTCTTCGTGCTGGGCCACCACTACCAGCGCGACGAGGTCATCCAGTTCGCGGACGTCACGGGCGACTCCTTCAAGCTGGCCCGCGACGCCGCCGCCCGCCCCGAGGCTGAGTACATCGTCTTCTGCGGCGTCCACTTCATGGCGGAGTCCGCCGACATCCTGACCTCCGACGACCAGAAGGTCGTCCTCCCCGACCTCGCGGCCGGCTGCTCGATGGCCGACATGGCGACGGCCGAGCAGGTCGCCGAGTGCTGGGACGTACTGACCGACGCCGGCATCGCCGAGCAGGTCGTCCCGGTCTCCTACATGAACTCGTCCGCCGACATCAAGGCGTTCACCGGCAAGCACGGCGGCACGATCTGCACCTCGTCCAACGCCAAGCGGGCCCTGGACTGGGCGTTCGAGCAGGGCGAGAAGGTCCTCTTCCTGCCCGACCAGCACCTCGGCCGCAACACCGCCGTCCGCGACATGGGCATGTCCCTGGACGACTGCGTGATCTACAACCCGCACAAGCCGAACGGCGGCCTGACCGCCGAGGAGCTGCGCGGCGCCAGGATGATCCTGTGGCGGGGCCACTGCTCGGTCCACGGCCGCTTCAGCCTCGACTCGGTCAACGACGTCCGGGAGCGCATTCCCGGGGTGAACGTCCTCGTCCACCCGGAGTGCAGGCACGAGGTCGTCGCCGCGGCGGACTACGTCGGCTCGACCGAGTACATCATCAAGACGCTGGAGGCGGCCCCGGCCGGCTCCAAGTGGGCCATCGGCACCGAGCTGAACCTGGTCCGCCGCCTGGCGAACCGTTTCGCTCCCGAGGGCAAGGAGATCGTCTTCCTCGACAAGACGGTCTGCTTCTGCTCCACCATGAACCGCATCGACCTCCCCCACCTGGTCTGGGCGCTGGAATCCCTGGCCGAGGGCAACCTCGTCAACCGCATCGAGGTCGACAAGGAGACGGAGGCGTTCGCCAAGCTGGCACTGGAGCGGATGCTGGCGCTGCCGTAGGCGGCCTGCCGCCGCTCACCCCGACGCGGGCCGCCGGTCGGGGTGGGCGGGGTCGAGGCCGAAGAGGGTGCCGTCGGGGGTCGCCACGATCACGGCGCCCTCGTGCAGGAACAGCTCGGACCGGGACCAGCCGTCGTCGATCACCTGCTCGGACCGCGGGCGCGTCTCCCACAGCAGCTTGCCCGAGCCGGCGTCCAGGGCGGCCACCCTGCCGCTGAGGCTCGCCGCGAACACGGTGTCGTCGGCCTCCCGGAGTACGGGCGTGTTGGGCTGTTCCAGGGTGGTCTCGGTGCGCCACAGCTCCTCCCCCGTCCGCGGCGAGACAGCGCGGACGATGCCGTTGGACGTGGCCGTCCAGAGGGTGTCGCCGGCCAGTGCGACCCGCCCGCGCAGGGGTTCCGGGAAGCGCACCCGCCGGCGGTCGCCGGTGGCGGGGTCCAGCAGCACGGCGGCGTCGTACGCCTCGTCCTCGACCGGCTCGTCGGACCACTGCAGAAGGAGCAGCCGGCCGTCGAGGGCGCCGGCGATCCCGCTGGCGGCCGGCAGGGTCACCTTGCGGGTGGAGCCGTCGGACGGATCGAAGCGCAGCAGGAACGAGCTGTCCCGCTCTTCGTGCTCGCAGTGCAGGTACACGTCCTCGGGGACTTCCGTCAGGAACGAGCAGAAGTGCCGCGCGGGCAGCTGCGCGGACCACCGTTCGGCTCCGGTCCGCGGTGCGCGGGCGGTGAGCGTACGGCCGTCCGCGGCCAGGACCAGGCCGCCGGCGAGGACCGGAGTGACGCCCTCCTCCCCGACCGGACGGGCCCACAGCGGCCGTCCGGTGCCGCTGTCCAGGCCGACCAGGCTGACCGACTCGTTCTCCAGTTCCTCGTCGGACACGGCCCGGCGCACGATCACCGTCTCCCCTTCCGCCCCGATGACGGCGCCGGAGACATACGTGTCGCGGGGACTCCCCTCGGGCAGCAGGTCGGCCCGCCAGCGGATCCTGCCGCTGAGCGCGTCCACGCGCACGGGCAGCGTCATGTCGCTCCCGCAGTAGACGGCGGCCTCGTGCAGCAGGCACCGCGACTCGCCGACGCTGCCGCCGCCGCCGATCACGGTCGCCGTCGACCCGGTGTCCACGATGCTCGTCTGCCACGGGCGCCAGCCCGCGGGCAGCGTCCCCCACCGCGACGGCGCGCTCGCCTTCGGGCCGGTCGCGCGCGCGGGCGCCGTACCGCCGTCCGCGCCGGGTCCCAGCAGGTACGCGGTCAGGCCGAGGGCCAGCGCGCCGACCGTGCCGGTGACGGCGAGCAGGGGGCGGACGCGGCCGGGGCGGCGGCCGGGGCGCTCGGTGTCCCGGCCGGCGGCCGTACCGGGACGGGTGGGCTCCGCCCGCGGAGCCGGCGGGCCGAGGCGCAGGGTGACGGTCTGCTGGTCGCCGGGGTCCGGTTCGGGGAGGACCGTGGCGAACTCCCGCGCCAGTTCGTCGAGTCCGGGCCGCTCCTCGCGCTTCTTGGTCAGGCAGCGTTCCAGGATCGCGCGCAGTTGCCGCGGGACCCCGTCGAGGACCGGGTCGTCGTTGATGACCCGGTAGGCCGTCAGGTATGGGCTCTCCGCGTCGAACGGGCCGCGCCCGGTCGTGGCGTACGCCAGCAGCGCGCCGAGGGAGAAGACGTCGGAGGCGGGGCCCACCGAGCGGGCGTCGGTGAACTGTTCGGGGGACATGAACGGCGGGGTGCCGATCATCTGGCCGGTCTCGGTCAGCGTGAGGTTCTCGGTGGCGCGGGAGATGCCGAAGTCGATGACGCGCGGCCCGTCCTCGGCCATCAGGACGTTGGCCGGTTTCAGGTCGCGGTGCACCACGCCGGCCCGGTGGATGTCCCGGAGTGCCTCGACCAGGCCGAGCGCGAGCCGCCGCAACTCGGTGTCGCGGAGCGGTCCGTGGGCGCGTATCCGCTCGGCGAGGGAACGGCCGGGGACGTACTGGGTGGCCATCCAGGGCCGGTCCGCCTCCGGGTCGGCGTCCACGACGGGCGCGGTGAACGCGCCGCTGACCCTGCGGACGGCCTCGATCTCCTGGCGGAAGCGGGCCCGGAAGACGGGGTCCTGCGCGTACTGGGCGTGCACCACCTTGACGGCGACCTCGCGCCCGGAGCGGGCCCTGCCCCGGTAGACGACCCCCATGCCCCCGGCTCCGAGCCGGTCGATCAGCTTGTACCCGCCGAGTGAGCGCGGATCGTCCCTGTGCAGTGTCACCGCCCGTTTCCCCTTCCCCCGTTGAGCAGTTCGCGCGCACAGGATACGTAACCGGCGGTCATGGCACGGAGGCGTCCGGGCGCGGGGGCGCGGGTGCTCCCGCCGGGTCACAGGGGAACGGCCGGGCCCCGTGCCTACGGGACCCGGCCGGTTCGCTCGTCGCGCGTCGTGTCACACGCCCGCCGGCTCCGTCGCCTCCCGCGACCGCTCCCTCGCGGCCCGCTTCGCCGCCCGCTTCTTCGCGCGCCGCTCCTTGCGGAGTTCGAGCATCGCGTAGAGCGTCGGGACCAGCAGCAGCGTCAGCAGGGTGGACGTGACCAGGCCGCCGATCACCACGACCGCCAGGGGCTGGGCGATGAAGCCGCCCTCACCGGTGATGCCGAGGGCCATCGGCAGCAGGGCGAAGATGGTCGCCAGGGCGGTCATGAGGATGGGGCGCAGGCGGTGCCGGCCGCCCTCGACGACTGCCTCGACGACGCCGTAGCCCTGGGCGCGGTACTGGTTGATCAGGTCGATCAGGACGATCGCGTTGGTGACCACGATGCCGATCAGCATCAGCATGCCGATCATCGCGGGGACGCCCATGGGGGTGCCCGTGGCGACGAGGAGACCGATCGCGCCCGTCGCCGCGAAGGGGATCGACACCAGCAGGATCAGCGGCTGGACCAGCGACCGGAACGTCGCGACCAGCAGCATGAAGACGATCGCGATCGCCGCCAGCATGGCCAGGCCCAGGTTGGCGAAGGCCTCCTCCTGGTCCTCGGAGACACCGCCGATCTCGGCCGTGGCGCCCTCCGGCAGGTCCAGCGCGTCGATCTTCGACTGGAGGTCGGCGCTGACCGCACCGGTGTTGTCGCCGGTCGGCTTGGCGGTGACGGTGGCGGCGCGCTGGCCGTCGATGCGGGTCATCGAGACCGGGCCGTCGACGAGCCGGACGTCGGCGATGTCACCCAGCTTCACCGGGCCCAGCGGGAGCCGCTTCAGCTCGGCCAGGGTGTCCGCGGGACGCGCCGAGCGGATCACGACGTCCCGCTCGGTGTCGTCCAGGGTGGCCCGGGCGGCGGTGGTGCCGCGGACCGCCTGGGTGACGGCCGCGCCGAGCGTCTGGTCGGTGAAACCGGCCGCGGCGGCCCTCTCGTTGGCGCGGACCGAGATCCGCGGGACGCTCTGGGCGAGGTCGCTGGTGACGTCGGTGACGTCGTCCAGGCCGGCGACCGCCTCACGGACCTGCTCGGCGGCCTCGCGCAGCACCCGCGCGTCGGCGGCCTTCACGACCACGCTGAGGTCCTGGCTGCCGAAGCCGTCACCGGCGGCGATGGTCGTGGTGCCGATGCCGTCGAGCTTCTTCAGGCCCTCGTCGATGGCCTTCTCGACGTCCTCGTACGACGCCGAGTCCGCCAGCATCACCGAGTACGACGCCTGGTTGGTGTCGGTGCCGCCGCCGAAGGCCGCCATGAAGCCGGAGGAACCGACGGTGACCTGGTAGTCCTCGACGCCCTCGATGCCGGCGAGCAGCTTCTCGACCCGCTTCGCCTGGGCGTCGGTCGCCGCGAGGCTGGTGCCGGGCTTCAGCTCCTGCTTGACGGTGAGGACCTCCTGCTCGCCCTGGTCGAAGAAGTTCGTCTTCAGCAGCGGGGCCATGCCGAAGGTGCCGATCAGGACGACGACCGCGATGGCCACGCTGGTGAGGCGGCGGCGCGTGGCGAACCGCAGGACCGGGACGTAGATCCGCTGGAGGCGGCTTTTCGCCTCCTTCTCCTCCGCCAGCCGGCGGGCCTCGTCGGCGTCCTCCGGGGTGCCCTTGGGGGGCCGCAGGAACCAGTACGACAGCACCGGGACGACCGTCAGGGAGACCAGCAGGGACGCCAGCAGCGCGGCGGTCACGGTCAGCGAGAACGAGCCGAACAGCTCGCCCACCATGCCGCCGACCAGACCGATCGGCAGGAACACGGCGACGGTGGTGAGGGTGGAGGAGGTGACGGCGCCGGCCACCTCGCGGACCGCGTTGAGGATGGCCTCCCGGCGCTCCTCGCCGTAGCCGAGGTGCCGCTTGATGTTCTCCAGGACCACGATCGAGTCGTCGACGACCCGGCCGATGGCGATGGTCAGGGCGCCGAGGGTGAGGACGTTCAGCGACAGGTCGCGCGTCCACAGGACGATCAGCGCGAGGACCACCGACAGCGGGATGGAGACCGCCGTCACGAGGGTCGAGCGGATCGACGCGAGGAAGACGAGGATCACCAGGACGGCGAAGAGCAGACCGAGCGCGCCCTCCGTCGTCAGCCCCTCGATGGACTTGGACACCGCCGGCCCCTGGTCGCTGACGACCGTGATGGTGGCGCCGGAGCCCAGGTCGGCGCGCAGCCGCGGCAGCTTGTCGCGGACGGCGTCGGAGATGGCGACGGCGCTGCCGTCGCGGTCCATGGTGACCGCGACGGCGAGGCTGGGCTCGCCGTTGGTGCGGGTCAGGGAGTCGGCGCGGGCCGCCTCCTGCCTCACCTCGGCGACGGCACCGAGCCGGACGGGGCGCCGCGCGCCCTCGCCGGTGACCATCAGGTCCTCGATCTGCTTCAGCGACGTGAGACCGCCGCCGACCTGCACGGTGCGGTTGGCGCCGCCCTCGTCGAAGGAGCCGGCCGGGACGGTGGCACCGCCCGCCTGGAGCGCCTCGGCGAGGGACTGGACGGTCAGCCCGGCCCGGGCCAGCTTGCGGTCGTCCGGCGTGACGGTGACCTGGAGGTCGCGTACGCCGTCCACGGTGACCTGGCCGACGCCGTCGATGTCCTCCAGGTCCGGGACGACGGTCCGGTCGAGCCGGTCGGCGAGGGCCTGCTGGTCGCTGTCGGAGGTGACGGCCAGGACGACGGTCGGGATGTCGTCGGTGGAGCCGGCCACGACCTGCGGGTCCACGTCGTCCGGGAGCTGGACGCGGGCCCGGTTGACGGCCTGCTGGACGTTCGCGACGAGCTGGTCGATGTCGTTGCCGTAGTCGAAGGACGCCACGATGACGGCGTTGCCCTCGCTCGCCGTGGAGGTGACGCCGGTGATGCCGTCGACCGCCTCCAGGTTGTCCTCGATCGGTTCGACGACCTGCTTCTCGACCACGTCCGGGGACGCGCCCTGGTACGGCGCGAGCACCGACACCATGGGCAGTTCGATGGTGGGCAGCAGCTGCTGCTTGAGCTGCGGGATCGCTATCGCCCCGAAGGCGAGCGCGATGATGGACATCAGCCCTATCAGGGCCCGTTGTGCGAGGCTGAATCTGGACAGCCAGGACATGGGTCAGCGTCTCTCTTCCGTGGCCTTGAGCGAAGCGGTGGGCGCGGACAGGCGCCCACTCCGACACCCTGGTCCATGGCACAGGTCCCGGCCGTCGCCCCCAGGTCCATTTCCTTATGCCGCGCATACTGCGGCTGGAGTAGCGCCGTATCCGGTCAGTCCACCCTTGGACGGACCAGCCCCGACTCGTAGGCGATCACCACGAGCTGGGCCCGGTCCCGGGCGCCGAGTTTGGCCATGGCCCGGTTGACGTGCGTCTTCACGGTCAGCGGGCTCACCTGGAGGCGCTCGGCGATCTCGTCGTTGGAGTGGCCGCCGGCGACCAGGACCAGCACCTCGCGTTCGCGGACGGTCAGCGCGTCCAGCCGGCCGGCGCGGTCCGGGTCGTGCTCGCCGTCCCGGCCGTCGCCGCCCTGGGCGAGGAAACGGGCGATCAGGCCCTTGGTGGCGGCCGGGGAGAGCAGCGCCTCGCCGCCCGCGGCGACCCGGATCGCGTTCAGCAGCTCCTCCGGTTCGCTGCCCTTGCCGAGGAAGCCGGAGGCGCCGGCGCGCAGCGACCGCACCACGTAGTCGTCGACCTCGAAGGTGGTCAGGATGACGATCCGGACGTGGGCGAGCGACGGGTCGGCGGTGATCAGGCGGGTCGCGGCGAGGCCGTCGGTGCCGGGCATCCGGATGTCCATCAGGACCACGTCGGCCTGCCGTTCCTTCGCCAGCCGCACCGCCTCGGCGCCGTCGGAGGCCTCGCCGACCACCTCCATGTCCGGCTCGGAGTCGACCAGCACGCGGAAGGCGCTGCGCAGCAGGGCCTGGTCGTCGGCGAGCAGGACACGGATGGTCATACGGGCTCCCCCTCGGCGGTCGTCATACGAGGCTCCCCCACGGCGATCGTCATACGAGGCTCCCCCTTCGGCAGTGGACGCCCGGGCCTCCGCCCCGGCAGTGGCCGTCCGTGCCTCCCCGCGGCGGCCGTCACCTGGGTTCCCCGCGGCGATGGTCATCCGGGCCGCCCTTCGGCACCCGCACGGCCCTCGACCGGCAGGATCGCATGGACGCGGAAGCCGCCGCCGTAGCGGGGCCCGGTGGTGAGGGTGCCGCGCAGCGCGGTGACGCGTTCCCGCATGCCGAGCAGGCCGTGCCCGCCGCCGTCGCCGGCCGGGGCGTCGCCGGGCGGGGCGTCGCCGGCGCCGTCGTCCAGGACGGTGATCTCGATGTGCGGGCCCACCCGCACCACGCTGACCTCGGCCTTCGCCTCCGTCCCCGCGTGCTTCTGGACGTTGGTGAGGGCCTCCTGGATGACCCGGTAGGCGGCGAGGTCGACGGCGGCGGGCAGGGTGGTGCCGTGGTCGGTCCGGGCGACCTCGACCCGGAGGCCGGCGTTGCGGAAGGTGGCGACGAGTTCGTCGAGGCGGTCCAGGCCGGGGGCGGGCTCCGTGGGGGCCTCCGGGTCGCCGGACTGGCGGAGCAGCCCGACGGTGGCGCGCAGCTCGCCCAGGGCGCAGCGGCTGGCCTCGCGGACATGGGCGAGGGCTTCCTTGGCCTGGTCGGGGCGCTTGTCCATGACGTGGGCGGCGACCCCGGCCTGCACGTTGACCAGGGCGATGTGGTGGGCGACGACGTCGTGCAGGTCGCGGGCGATCCTCAAGCGCTCCTCGGCGACCCGGCGGCGGGCCTCCTCCTCACGGGTGCGTTCGGCGCGTTCGGCGCGCTCCCGGATGGCCTGGACGAAGGCGCGGCGGCTGCGGACGGCGTCGCCCGCGGTGGCGCCGATGCCGGTCCAGGCGAAGATCGCCAGGTTCTCCTGGGCGTACCAGGGCAGTGGGCCGCAGAGCATGGCGGCACCGGTCAGCACGGTCATGGTGAGCAGGCCGGCGCGCCAGGTCGTGGGGCGGTCCGTGGTGGAGGCGACGGTGTAGAGGGCGATCACGGCGGACATCGCGACGGGGGCGCGCGGGTCGCCGGTGGCGGACTCGACGAGGGAGAGGGCGCCGGTGAAGGCGAGGACCGTGCGGGGGGCGCGGCGGCGGAACGCCAGGGCGGCGGCCCCGAGGACCATCAGCACCAGGCTCAGTCCGTCCGGGGTGCGCAGGCTCCAGGTGACGCCGTCGCCGCCGTGCGGGTCCGCGAACGACCCCGCCACCATGCACAGCAGCACGCCCGCTGCCAGTGCGGCGTCCAGCGCCATCGGATGGGCCTTGAGTCGGTGCCGGGCGCGCTGCAGGGTGCTCACGCCGCCCACGGTATCCGGGGCAGCGGCTCCCCGGCCCGGAGTCGGCCGGGACGGTCCGGCGGACCCGGGCCCCGGGGGTCACCGCGGAGGGACCCCCGGGGGTCCGCGGGGCGTGGGTGTCGTCAGTCGGGGATGAGGCCGCCGTCGGAGAGGAGGGCGCGGACCTCGTCCAGGGTCGCGTCGGGGGACGGCAGGATGAGCTGGGAGGGTTCGAGGGAGTCGTCGGGGAGCGGGGTGCCCAGTTCGCGGACCCGGCTCAGGAGGGCACTGAGGATGCGGCGGAAGCCGGGGCCGTCGCCCTGCTCCATCTCGGCGAGCAGTTCGTCGTCCAGCTCGTTCAGCTCGGCGAGGTGGCTGTCGGCCAGCCGCACCTGCCCCTCCCCCATGATCCGTACGATCATGTCGCCCTCCTAGGCGTGGGCCCCTACTGCTTGTCGAACCGCGGGGTGTCCTGCGGCTGCTGCTGGGGCTGCCGCTGCCCGGTGCCGCCCTCGATGGCCTGCTGGCCGCCGGACGTGCCTCCGGCCAGTTCGGCCTTCATGCGCTGCAGCTCCAGCTCCACATCCGTACCACCGGAGAGCCGGTCCAGCTCGGCCTGGATGTCGTCCTTGGCCATGCCGGTGGGGTCGTCGAGGGCGCCCGAGGCGAGCAGCTCGTCGATGGCGCCGGCCCGGGCCTGGAGCTGGGCGGTCTTGTCCTCGGCGCGCTGGATGGCCAGGCCGACGTCGCCCATCTCCTCGGAGATGCCGGTGAACGCCTCGCCGATCCGGGTCTGCGCCTGGGCCGCGGTGTAGGTCGCCTTGATCGTCTCCTTCTTGGTGCGGAAGGCGTCGACCTTGGCCTGGAGCCGCTGGGCCGCCAGGGTGAGCTTCTCCTCCTCGCCCTGGAGCGTCGCGTGCTGCGTCTCCAGGTCGGTGACCTGCTGCTGGAGGGCGGCGCGGCGGGAGAGCGCCTCGCGGGCCAGGTCCTCACGGCCGAGCGCGAGCGCCTTGCGGCCCTGGTCCTCCAGCTTGCCGGACTGCTGCTGCAGCTGGTTGAGCTGGAGTTCCAGGCGCTTGCGGGAGGTGGCGACGTCGGCGACGCCGCGGCGCACCTTCTGGAGCAGCTCCAGCTGCTTCTGGTACGAGTAGTCGAGGGTCTCGCGCGGGTCCTCGGCCCGGTCAAGGGCCTTGTTCGCCTTCGCGCGGAAGATCATCCCCATACGCTTCATGACACCGCTCATGGGCTTCGCGCGCCCCCTTCTGACGACTTAAGGCTCCAGCTCTGCGACAGAACCCACAGTACGGGCCCTGCTTCCATTGACGCACTGTTCGGGGACGGATGCGCTCCTCCCCAAGGACGACTGAGGACCGCGTCCCCTCCGGCCTAGGGAGTAGGTGATCCCCGGGTACGTCCCGGGTGCCCGCCAGGGCCCGGGGCGCACGCATCGTCCCGTCTGTCCCCTTACAGACGATGGGTGTTGCCGGATCGTTCCCCGCGGGGCTGGGGTCCAACCCCGGGCACCCCGTACCCTTGGGTTTCGTGTTCCGTAGCCGTGCCACCAAGGATGAGAAGGCAGCCGTCGCCGACAAGGCGCCGGTGACCCTCTCCAAGCAGCCCCGTGACCCGCAGGCCCCGAAGGGCCGGCCCACCCCCAAGCGCAGCGAGGCCCAGTCGCAGCGCCGCAGCGTGGCCAACACGCAGATGACGCGCAAGGAGGCCGTGAAGCGTCAGCGCGAGGAGCGCCGGGCCGCCCTGGAGCGGCAGCGCCAGGCGCTGGCGGGCGGTGACGAGCGCTATCTGCCGGCCCGGGACAAGGGCCCGGTGCGCCGCTTCGCGCGCGACTTCGTCGACTCGCGGTTCAACATCGCGGAGTTCTTCCTGCCGATGGCCGTGGTCATCCTGGTGCTCAGCATGGTGCGGGTGCCCGCGCTGCAGAACGTCGCGCTGCTGCTGTGGCTCGTGGTGATCGTCCTGATCGTGCTGGACTCGTTCGTCACCGGCTTCCGCCTGAAGAAGCGGCTGGCCGAGCGCTTCCCCGACACCAACCGGCGCGGCGCCGTCGCCTACGCCCTGATGCGCTCTCTCCAGATGCGCCGGCTCCGGCTGCCCAAGCCGCAGGTCAAGCGCGGGGAGCGGCCCTGAGCGCTGCGCCGTTCACCGGGGGCGCGGCCGACGCCTGGCTCAGCAAGGTGGGCGGTCTGCGCGATGTCGTACGACAGGAGCTGGTCGCCCGGCAGCTCGAGGAGCAGATAGTCGGGCGCTTCCCGGTCGGGCAGCGGCTGCGGGTGCTCGACGTGGGGATGGGCCAGGGCACGCAGGCACTGCGGCTGGCCCGCGCCGGGCACCGGGTCACCGGCCTGGAGCAGGACCCGACGATGATCGCCGCGGCGCGCACCGCGCTGTCCGGTGAGCCGGAGGGCATCCGGGAACGGATGCGGATCATCGAGGGCGACGGCCGGGACACGGGAGTGCACTTCCTGCCGGGCAGCTTCGACGTGGTGCTCTGCCACGGCGTGCTGATGTACGTCGAGGAGCCCGATCCGCTGCTGGCGGGGCTGGCGCGGGTGCTGGCGCCGGGCGGTCTGCTGTCGCTGCTGGTGCGCAACGGGGACGCGCTGGCGATGCGGCCGGGCCTGTCCGGCGACTGGGCGGGGGCGCTGGCCTCCTTCGACACGACCGCGTACCGCAACCGGCTGGGGCTGGACGTGCGCGCCGACCGGCTGAGCACGCTGACCGCCACGCTCGCCGGGATCGGGGCGCCGCTGCACGCCTGGTACGGGGTGCGGGTCTTCACGGACACGGCGGCGGACGGCGCGGAGGCGCCGGCCGACCTGGAGACGCTGCTTGCGGTGGAGGAGAAGGCCGGGCGGACGGACCCGTACCGGGGGGTCGCGGCGCTGCTGCACCTGTGCGGCGTACGCGGCTGAGACCGCGGGCGCGCACCGGGTGCGGCGGAGGGAACGGAACACGAGGGGCGGCCCGGTGCGGGCCGCCCCTCGGTCGTCGCGGCCGGCCGTCGCCGGCACCGCCTCCCGCGTGCGGCCTTCGCTACGGCGTCGCCTCGGCCGCGTCCGCCGTGTCGGCCGCGTCCGCCGCGTCCTCCGCGTCCTCCGCGTGCAGGCTCATCGGGCCGTAGATCTCCGTGCCGTCCTCGTACAGGCGGACCTGGTCCGCGCCCCCGTCGAGGAGGTCCTTCCAGTGCTCCCCGATCCACGACTCGGCGTCGCCCTGTGTGGTGAACTCCTCGGGCTGGACCGCGGGCTGGACCTCCGTCCCGTCGTTCTTCTCGAACCGCCACGTCCATGCCGCCATGTACGCCTCCCAGGTGTCGGCACCAGCAGAGCCCGGGCCGGATCTTGGTCCGGCTCCTGCCCTGAGCCTAGCCGGGCGCGCAAGACCTGCGGGGACACGGGAAAATCGGGTCCGTGGAACTGACTCTGCTCGGCACCGGTGCCCCCGCGGGACTGCCCCGCCCCGACTGCCCCTGCGCGGCGTGTGCGACCGCGCTGGGGCCGCACGCCCGGGCGGCGACCGCGCTGCTCCTGGACGGCGCGCTGCTGCTGGACCTGACGCCGGGGGCGGCCCTCGCGGCGGCGCGTGCGGGGCGGTCGCTGGGCGGGGTGCGGCAGGTGCTGCTGTCGCATCCGCACGACGGGCCGGCCGTCGAGGTGCCGGCCGGGCTGCCGCAGCCGGGGCGGGTGCCGGACGGGCGGGAGCTGGCGCTGCTGACGGGGCACCGGGTGCGGGCGGTGGCGATGGACTCGCCGGGCACGGGGTACGCGGTGTCGGGGCCGGACGGGCGGCGGCTGCTGTACCTGCCGCCCGGGGGTGCCCCGGCCGGCCTGGAGGAGGGCACGGCGCACGCGGAGCCGTACGACATGGTGCTGGCCGACGTGGTGGGGCGTCCCGACGCGCTGGCGCGGCTGCGGGCGGTGGGGGCGGTCGGGCCGACGACGGACGTGGTCGCCGTGCATCTCGATCACGACGTGCCGCCGGGGCCGGAGCTGCACCGGCGGCTGGCCGCGGCCGGGGCGCGGGCGGTGCCGGACGGGGCGACGCTGGCGGTCGGGGCGTACGAGGACGTGCCGGACGTGCCGCGGCGGACGCTGGTGCTGGGCGGGGCGCGGTCCGGGAAGTCGGTGGAGGCCGAGCGGCGGCTGGAGGCGTTCCCGGACGTGGTCTACGTGGCGACCGGGGGGACGCGCGGCGGGGACGGGGAGTGGGCGGCCCGGGTGGCGGCGCACCGGGAGCGGCGGCCGGGCTCGTGGCGGACCGTGGAGACGTGCGACCTGGTGCCGCTGCTGAAGGACGAGGGGCCGCCGCTGCTGGTCGACTGCCTGTCGCTGTGGCTGACCGACGCGATGGACTCGGTCGGGGCGTGGGACGACGCGGAGTGGGCGGACGGCGGTGAGCGGGCCCTGCGGGACCGGGTGCGGGAGCTGGCGGCGGCGGTGCGGGAGGCCCGCCGGGTCGTGGTCGCCGTGTCGAACGAGGTGGGCTCCGGGATCGTGCCGGCGACGGCGTCGGGGCGGCGGTACCGCGACGAGCTGGGACGGCTGAACGCGGCGGTCGCCGGGGAGTGCGAGCAGGTGGTGCTGGTGGTGGCGGGGCAGGCGCTGGTGCTGCGGGGGTAGGGGGACGTTCCCCGGGGACCCCGGGGACCCCGGACGCGGGGGGACGCGGGGACCTCTCAGGGGGTGGGCCGGATCTTGCGGGCGATCATCCGGTAGGTGTTCGCGAAGCCGGTGCGGCGCAGCAGGGGCGCGAGGGCGTGGTCGGTCGCCGCGGCGGCCGCGGTGAGGGGGGCGGTGGCGTAGCCGAGGGCGGCGCGCAGGGCCTGCTGGAACTCGCTCGGGGGGATGGGCCGCCAGGGGGCGTCCTGGGGCGGCAGGACGTGGGTGAGGGCGAGGGTCGTCGCCACGGTGAGGTCGTGGGGCGTGTGGAGGCGGTCCGTCCGGACGATCGCGCAGCCCTGGGACTCCAGTTCCGCCCTGAGGTTGGCCGGCGGGATGAGGTGGAGGTGGCGGGGCTGGGTGTGCGCCGGCCACCAGCGGCCGAGGATCGTCGCGAAGGTGCTGGTGGGGTCCGGGAGCTCGATGAGCAGGTGCCCGCCGGGGCGGACCAGGCTGAGCGCCGCGCGCAGGTCGGCCCGGGGGTCCGGGGTGCGGTCGAGCTGGTGCAGCAGGCTGACGACGTCGTAGCGGGCGCGCAGTCCGTCGGTGATCCCGGGGGTGGTCAGCCGGGCGACCCAGGCCTCCTCCAGGCGGTCGGCCGCGCGGGCCCGCAGGACGCGCGGGGTGGGGTCGAGGCCGTCGAACGCGGTGTACGGGAAGAAGGCGCGGGCGGCCTCCGGGAAGTCCGCGTCCCCGGTGCCGACGTCGAGCCAGCCCTCGGGTTCCCCGTAGGCCAGCATGGCGCGGGCCGTGGCCCGCATCCGGCGCCGGGAGGCGCGGGGGTCGCCGGTGCGCGGCTGCGGGTCGCCGAAGTGGAAGGCGAGTCCGGCGGGGGTGAGCCGGGGGTTCTGGAAGACGTGGGCGCAGTCGCGGCACACGTCGACTCCGAAGGTGCCGGGTCTGCCCTGGAGGAGGTCGGGCACGCGGAACCGGGTGCGCAGGCGCGGCGAGCCGCACCAGGGGCACTGCGCGCGGCGCGGGGCGAGGAACCGTTCGGTGCCGTGGGCGAGTTCGGCGAGGCAGGCGGCGCGGCGGCGGGCGGTCACCTGTGGGGCGGCGGGCGAGGACGGCATCGGCGGCTCCCGGGACGGGCAGTCACATACAGGTACGGACGGATGCATACCCGTACACATACGCGTACACAGGCAAAGGGGAACGTATGGGATCGCGATCTTGGGTGCAACGACGTGCCGCCCGCGTGGTGGGCCGGTGGCGCCGCCCCGTTCCATCGGTGCCGGTACTGTTCGGCGAATGAGCTCGCTTAATCTCGACGACTTCACCGATCTGATCGAGCGCCCCGACGGCGGGGTGCGCCGGGATGCCGAGGCGCGCCGGGAACGCCGGATCGTGCCGCCCGGGTCGCTGGGGCGCCTCGACGACCTGGGTGAGTGGCTGGCGGCGGCGCAGGGCACCGCGGTGGTGCGGCCGGTCGGACAGCCGCGGGTGGTGCTGTTCGCCGGTGACCACGGCATCGCCGGGCTGGACGTGTCGGCGCGGCCCGCGGGCAGCGCCCACGAGCTGGTGCGCGGGGTGCTGGAGGGGGCCCGGCCGGTGGCCGTGCTGGCCCGGCGGCTCGGGGTGCCGGTGCGGGTCGTGGACATGGCGCTGGACTGCGATCCGGACACCCTCCCCGCGGCCGTCGTGCGGCACCGGGTGCGGCGCGGCAGCGGGCGGATCGACATCGAGGACGCGCTGACCGCGCAGGAGGCGGAGGCCGCGTTCCTGGCCGGTGTCGCGGTGGCCGACGAGGAGGCCGACGCGGGGACCGACCTGGTGGTCCTCGGCGACATCAGCGTCGGCGGCACCACGGCGGCGGGCGTGCTGGTGGCGGCGCTGTGCGGGACGGACGCCTCGGTGGTGACCGGGCGGGGCGGGCTCGCGATCGACGATCTGGCGTGGATGCGCAAGTGCGCCGCGATCCGGGACGCGCTGCGCCGGGCCCGGCCGGTGCTCGGCGACCAGCTGAAGCTGCTCGCGACGGTCGGCGGCGCCGATCTGACCGCGATGACCGGGTTCCTGCTGCAGAGCGCGGTACGGAAGATGCCGGTGATCCTGGACGGTGTGGTGACCGCCGCGTGCGCGCTGGTGGGCCAGCGGATCGCGTTCCGGGCGCCGGACTGGTGGCTGGCCGGGCACGACAGCGGCGAGCCGGGCCAGGCCAAGGCGCTGGACCGGATGGCGCTGGAGCCGCTGCTGACGCACGGGGTGAAGGTCGGCGAGGGCGCGGGCGGTCTGCTCGCGCTGCCGCTGGTGCAGTCCGCGGCGGCGCTGGCGGCGGAGCTGCCGGAGCGGGAGCCGGCCGGGGAAGCCGGGGAGGGCGGGGACGCGCCGGGCGGTGCCGACGCCGACGGGGCGGCGCAGAAGCAGGACGCCTGAGCGGGCCGAGCGACCCAGGTCACGCCGTCCGCGCTGAACTCCTCCCCGTTCGGCGCGCTCTTCCCGGGCGATGAACACGCTCGCCCGTCTCGCCCGCGCCGAATGGGGTCCCCTGTACGCGGCCGTGCGGCCGCCGCTGCTCCGGCGGCGGCTCGGGGCGGTCCCGCTGACCCTCGCGGCGGTCTGCCTGACCGCCGTGCTGCACGGGGTGCACGGCACGTCGTGGGGGTACGGCCCGGTGCAGGGCGCCGGCACCGTGCGGGCGGCCGACCCGCTGTGGCTCGCCCTGCTGCGCACACCCCTCTCCCTCTTCGTCCCGGCCCTCGACCTGCCGGTGTGGGGCGCCCTCGCGCAGATCCTGGTGGTGTTCGGGATCGCGGAACTCTCCCTCGGCCGCCGCCGCACCCTCGCGCTCGCCTACGCCGCCACGCTCGCCGGGACCCTCTACGCCCGGCTCGGCGTCGCGCTCGGCCCGCACGGCCCGCTGGGCCTGCCCGCGTCGGACGCGTACGTCGTGGACACCGGCCCGTCGGCGGCCGTGGTGGGGATCGCGGTGTACGTCGGCCGGCGCTTCGGGGCGTACCTGACCGCGGCCGCGGTGACCGCGGCGATGGTGGCCGAGGTCCTGGTGAAGGAGAACCTCGCCGGCAAGGAGCATCTGGCGGCGATCGCCGCGGTGTCGGCGCTGTGCGCGGCCGGGGCCCTGCGTCAGCGGTGGTCCAGGGCGCGGACGGGCTCGTCCGGGGCGCCGCCGATCCAGTCCTGGAGCCTGCGGGAGAGACCCGTCCAGCGGCGGTCGTGGCGGTAGGCGCGCAGGGCGGAGCGGGCACGGGCGCGCGGCCGGCGGGCGTAGAAGCGGCGGGCCCACGCGGAGCCAGGGCGGGCCAGGCGGACGGCGCCGACCAGGGCGACGAGCGGCACGATCGTGCCGAACAGCGCGGTGCGCAGCTTGCCCTTGAACAGGGCGACGAGGGCGAAGGCGAAGTTCCCGGCGACGGTGGCGATGACGGTGCCCCGTCCCTGGCGCTCCTCGGCGTCGACCCCGTTGACGTCGAACGGGGAGAACCCGGCGAGGACCAGGCCGACCACGGCCACCGTCAGTACCACGACCTCGACGCTCTTGCGGCCCGCCTCGCTCCAGTAGACGTCGTCCAGGTGCAGGATCAGCGCGAACTCGTCGAGCACCAGTCCCGCGCCGATCCCGAAGAGCACCGCGCACACCGCCGGGCCGAGTCCCTCCCGCCCGCTGGCCACCGCGCCGAACCCGCCGATGACGGTGAGCACGACACCGGGGACGACGTGGTGGATGTGCACTCCGCCCGCGCCCTGCACATTGCGGAAGGGGCCCCTGCCCGCGCGGATCATGCGGGTGATCAGCCGGGTGACCACGAAGGTGAGGACGAAGGCGGCGAGGGCGAGCAGCAGGGGGAGTTTGCCGGGTTCGACGATGTTGCGCTCCAGCCACTGCCCCATAGGTCCCAGTGTGCGGGGTTTCCGCCCGGGGCGCCGTCCGGGCGGTCGCGTACCCTTCCGGCGTGTCCCCGATCTTGCCCGCACGGCTCGCGCACGGCCTCCGGTTCGCCTTCGGCACGCTCACCGTCCTGCCGGTGAGGGTGACCCGCTGGGACCGGGACGCCGCCCGCGGCGGCATGCTGTGCGCACCGGTCGCCGGGCTGGTGGTGGGCGTGCTCGCGGCGGCCGCCGGGGTGCTGCTCCTGCTGCTCGGCGCCGGGCCGCCGCTGGCCGCGGTGGCCTCGGCCGCCGTGCCGGCCGTGCTCACCCGCGGGCTGCACCTGGACGGGCTGGCCGACACCGCCGACGGGCTGGGCAGCGGGAAGCCCGCCGAGGACGCGCTGCGCATCATGAAGCAGTCGGACATCGGCCCGTTCGGGGTGATCACCCTGCTCCTCGTGCTGCTGGCCCAGACGGCCGCCCTCGCCGAGGCCTACGCCGGCTCCTGGGCGCGGGGCGCGCTCGCCGCCGTGGTCGCGGCCACCGCGGCCCGGCTGGCGCTGACCCTCGCCGCGCGCACCGGAGTGCCCGCCGCCCGCCCGGAGGGGCTGGGCGCGGCGGTCGCGGGGGCCGTGCCCCGCGGCGGAGCGCTGCTGGTGACGCTGGCGGCGCTGGGGGCCGCGGCGGGCGGCGGCGCGCTCCTCGGGGCGTACGACGCCGGCCGGGCGGTCCTCGCGGTGCTGCTCGCGCTGGGTGCGGCGGAGCTGCTGCTGCGGCACTGTGTGCGGCGCTTCGGCGGGGTGACCGGCGATGTGTTCGGCGGGCTCGCCGAGACGGCGGCGGTGTCGGCGCTGGTCGTCTGCGCGCTGGGCTGAGCCGGGGTTCAGCAGGCCCGGCGCCAGGCCCCCAGCTCGTACTTCTTCAGCATCGAGCTGAGCCCCAGGCGCCGCGCCTCGGGGCAGAAGCCGTCCGTCGGCACCTCGTACTCCACGTGGAAGACGGCCTTGCCCGCCTCGACGAACGGCGTGAGGGTGTCGCACTCGCCGTACTGGGCGCACTGCTCGTTGACCGCGAAGTCGAAGTCGCCGACCAGTTCGGGGATCTGGTCGAGGTCGTTCTTCAGGCCCACCGCCAGGCCCCGCTCGTGGGCGAGGCGGGCGATCAGCCGGTTGTAGCGGAGCTGGTCGGCGGCGGTGAGCGGGAAGCCGGTGCGGTTGCGGTAGCCGTCCATGTTGTCCGGTTCCACCGCGTCGAAGCCCTTGTCCCGGCACATGTCGACGCGGGCCGCCATCAGCGGCTCCAGGACATCGGTGCGGCGGATGTCGAGCCACCGCTCGCCCGGCCAGCCGTTGCCCCTGCCCAGCACCGCCCGCGGGAACTTCCCGGCGTCCGGGCGGAACTCCTCCCAGGCTCCGGTGGACAGGTAGCAGATCACCTTGCGGCCCCGGCGGTGCAGGCCGGCCACGGTGTCCGCGTCGTGGTGGAAGCCGTCGATGTCGTAGACCGGCACGTCGACCTCCGGGTCGAGGCGGCCGCTGAGCTGCCACTGCCAGGGGGTGCCGGGGCGCGGCTGCCAGCGCTCCCCGAGGGTGCGCCCCGGCTCGTCCGGCGGGTTCGCGCGGCCGGCCGTGGACGTACAGCCCGCGACCAGCGACAGCAGGACGAGCAGCAGGATCGGGCGTCTCACCGGGTCTTCTCCAGGGTGTGCGGCGACGTACCCGAGGATCATCGCCGATACCGGGCACCGCGCGGTGCCCGGCGGGCGCTCAGGGCAGCTTCAGGGTGACCGCGGACTGCAGGACGTCCGGTGTGGTCCATGCCGAGCGTGCCCCCGCGTACGGGGTGCCGAAGGCGGTCGTTCCCAGGAGGAGCTGCCTGCGCGTGCCCTCCGGGGCCGTGAAGGGGACGTGGGTGCCGGACGGGGCCCGGACCGTCACGGTGCCGCCGGTGCGGTAGGCGGTGACCCGGCCCTGGTCGAGGGCCGCCTGCCAGGCGACGCGGCGCTTCAGTTCGGTGCCGATGGCGGCGTGCCGCGGGTTCTCCAGCGGGGTGTTGCCGGCGAACAGGGCCCGGTAGTCGGCGAGGACCCGGTCGAGCACCGGGTAGAGGAGGCGGTCCTCGGCGAGGTTGGACTGGTGGACGTAGTGCGGGCGCGGGTCGTTGGCGAGGACGTGCCCGAGGGCGGTGCGGGCCTCCTGCGGGACGATGAAGTCGTCGTAGCCGGTGGCGGGGTCCAGCGGTTCGTCGAGGCAGGTGGAGGCGGGGTTGTCCTCGCAGACGCCGCTGCCGCCGTCGGCCTTCGAGGTGTAGATCCAGTTGTACTCGTCGGTCATCTCGGCCTCGGTGCCGACGTTGTAGTAGACGTTCATGGGGTGCCGGGGCACGGTCTCCGCGCCGCCCACGGGGCGCTGCTGCGGCTCGCGGGAGTTGTCGGAGGCGATCCACCGCACGCCGGTGTCGGCGAGGGCGCCGGCGAGGTCCGGGTTGTCCTGGGGCTGCTGCGGCAGGATCCTCAGGCCGGAGTGCTCGCCGGTGACCAGTTCGGTGCGGTCGAGCGGGAGGCCCCTGAGGAGACCCCAGGTGTGGTTGTCGCGGATCTGCGCGGCGATCTCGGCGCGGCTCGTCCAGCGGGTGCTGCCGTCGGCGTTCTTCGCGCAGCTCCAGGGCACGGTGGAGGTGTCCTGCACACAGCCGAGGAAGGGGTGGGTGTAGGTGTGGTTGATCCACCGGTACTGCGCCCTGTCGGCGAGCAGCCGGTCGGCGAGCGGGTCGGTGCCGCCGTGCTCGGCCTTCCACTCCTCGCCGGAGCCGGCGTTGTAGACCATGTCGAGGGTGAGGCCGCGCTCACGCTGCCACTGGGCGGCGTAGGCCGCGTCGGCGGCGGTCATGCGGATCGGGGCGGTGGTGTCCTCGCCGCCGCCCGCGCAGTCGATGTCGCCCGGGGTGCAGTTGCGCCCGGTGTCCCAGCGGGCGTCGGAGGCGAGGACGTCGTCGACGTGGACGGCGAGGTGGTTGCGGGCCCGGCCCAGGTGCACGCCCTCGGTCAGCCATTCGACGATGCCGCGGGCCAGCGCCCGGAACTGCCGCTGGTGCCGGTTGTAGGCGAACGTCACCACCAGCTCGCGGCGGCCGTCGTGGGCGTACTCGCCGACCAGGCTGCCGCGGCCGGTGCCGCCGGGCACGGGGATGTCGACGTAGCTGGTGAAGCCCTCGCGGGGCCTGGCCACGTAGCCGTAGCTCTCCTGGACGGCCGGGGCGTTGTCCTCGAAGGTGAGGGGGCCGTCGAGGTAGCCGAACCAGCTCGCCCGGCCGGCCGCGGTGACGGTGGCCTCACGCCCGTCGAGGGCGCCGGCCCAGCCGCCCTCGCCGGTGTGGTCGAGGCCGACCCCGGGGTGCGCCCAGGTGTAGGCGTCGACCTGCGGGATGCCGTAGGTCCGCTCGTACGCCTCCAGCGCCGTCTGTTCGGCGGAGTCCGCGCCGAACGGGGCCTCGTTCGGCAGCACCACGCCCTGGTACCTGGCCCGGGGCGTGCCGTCGACCGTGTCGCCGAGGAAACCGGCGGTGACCGCGGGGCGGTCCGGGTCGTTCAGGTCGAGCCTGGTGTACGGGATGCCGGTGCTCCTGAGCTCGGCGGTGACGGCGTCGACGGAGCTGTCCCCGTTGTCCACCACCAGCACCCTCAGGTCGATCCGTGGCACGGCCGCCGCCGAGGCCCCGGGCACCCCCGGTCCGAGCGTCATCAGCGCCGCGGCCGCCAGGACGGCGGCGGACCGGCTGCGTCCGCGCATGTGTGGAGCCACGGTGGTCCTCCCCCCAGAAGATCCCCCAGGGGTCCCGGTGGACCAGGCGCGGAGGATCGTGTGGAAATCATGCAAAACGGCGAGCATGGCGCTCACCGGAACCCGACGAGTGTGACCCAGGTCACGAGCGCGGGGAACAGGACCCGGCGCCGACGCCACGCACGGGTGAACACCCGCAGGCGTGAGCGAACCAACCGGCGCGCGTACTCTCGTCCCAGGTACGCGCCCCCCGCGACGCGGACCCGGTCGAGACCGTCTCCAGGGCCGGATCTAGGGTCGGCTGTCGGGCCCGGCCGACCCACCCCGTTCGGCCACAGCAACCTCACATCGGAAGCGAGAAATCACCACCGTGACTGCTCTCACTCTCAGCACCGCCGCGGCGGCCGGCCTGCGGGCCGACGCGATCGTGATCGGTGTCGCCAAGAGCCCGAAGGGCGGAAAAGGGCTCGCCGTCGCGCCGGGCGCCGAGGCCGTCGACAAGGCGTACGACGGCAGGCTCGCCGGCCTGCTGGAGACCCTGGGCGCCTCCGGGGCCGAGGGCGAGGTGACCAAGCTCCCCGCGCCGGCCGGCTTCAAGTCGCCGCTCGTGCTGGCGGTGGGCCTGGGCGCGCAGCCGGACAAGGACGGCGAGTACGACGCCGAGGCGCTGCGCCGCGCCGCCGGAGCGGCCGCGCGCGCCCTGGCCGGCACCAAGAAGGCCGCCTTCGCCCTGCCCGTCGCGGACGCCGCCGCCATCGGCGCGATCGCCGAGGGCGCGCTGCTGGGCGCCTACACCTTCGACGCCTACAAGGACAACGGCAAGGACGCCGAGGGCAAGAACGGCCGGGGCCCGCTGGGCGAGGCCGCGATCCTGGGCGGCAAGCCCCGCGACAAGGCGCACAAGGCGGCCGTCGAGCGCGCCACCGCGGTCGCCGAGGAGCTGAACCGCGCCCGTGACCTGATCAACACCCCGCCGAACGACCTCAACCCCGAGTCGTTCGCCGCGGTCGCGCAGGCCGCGGGCAAGGAGCACGGCATCAAGGTGCAGGTGCTCGACGAGAAGGCGCTCGCCAAGGGCGGCTACGGCGGCATCCTCGGCGTCGGCGGCGGCTCCGCGTCCGCGCCGCGCCTGGTGAAGCTGACGTACAAGCACGCCAAGGCGAAGAAGCACCTCGCCTTCGTCGGCAAGGGCATCACCTACGACTCGGGCGGCATCTCCCTGAAGCCGGCCGGGCACAACGAGACGATGAAGTGCGACATGAGCGGCGCGGCGGCGGTCTTCGCCGCCGTGGTCGCCGCCGCGCGGCTCGGCCTCCAGGTCAACGTCACCGGCTGGCTGGCGCTGGCCGAGAACATGCCGTCCGGCTCCGCCGTCCGCCCCGGTGACGTGTTGCGCATGTACAGCGGCAAGACCGTCGAGGTGCTGAACACCGACGCCGAGGGCCGGCTGGTGCTCGGCGACGCGCTGTGGGCCGCGTCCGAGGAGAAGCCCGACGCGATCGTGGACGTCGCCACGCTGACCGGCGCGATGGTGCTGGCGCTGGGCAACCGCACCTTCGGTGTGATGGCCAACGACGACGCGTTCCGCTCGGCGATCGTGGAGGCCGCGGAGGAGGTCGGCGAGGCGTCCTGGCCGATGCCGCTGCCGGAGCACCTGCGCAAGGGCATGGACTCGCCCGTCGCCGACATCGCCAACATGGGCGAGCGGATGGGCGGCGGCCTGGTCGCCGGCCTGTTCCTGCGCGAGTTCGTCGGCGAGGGGATCACCTGGGCGCACCTGGACATCGCGGGCCCGGCGTTCAACGAGGGCGGGCCGTTCGGGTACACGCCCAAGGGCGGTACCGGGTCGGGCGTGCGGACGCTGGTGCGGCTGGCCGAGCTGACGGCCGCGGGCGACCTGGGCTGACGGGTGGGACGCGCCCCCTCGGCGGGGCGCGTCCGCCGCAGGGCGGCCTCAGGGGCGCGGGGGCCGCCGGCGCGGTTCCCGCGCCCCTTCACGGCCTGGCGCGAGTGAACGTGCTGCGTCTCACACCCCGGCCCCGCGTCTCGTCAAGGTCCGACTAGTGCGAAGATGGGGCTCGGCAGGACAGGGCCCCCACCCGAGGGCCGAAGAACGAGCGGCCGGACACCAGCCGCCGACCGGTCACTGGAGACCGGCGTGGCGCACATGCATGGAGGACGTGACGTGGCGAACGACGCCAGCACCGTTTTCGACCTAGTGATCCTCGGCGGTGGTAGCGGTGGTTACGCCGCGGCCCTGCGCGGGGCGCAGCTGGGCCTGGACGTCGCCCTGATCGAGAAGGACAAGGTCGGCGGTACCTGCCTGCACCGGGGATGCATCCCCACCAAGGCCCTGCTGCACGCGGGCGAGATCGCCGACCAGGCCCGCGAGAGCGCGCAGTTCGGTGTCAAGACCACCTTCGAGGGCATCGACGTCCCGGCGGTCCACAAGTACAAGGACGAGGTCATCTCGGGCCTGTACAAGGGCCTGCAGGGACTGGTCGCCTCCCGGAAGGTCACCTACATCGAGGGCGAGGGCCGGCTGTCCTCGCCCACGTCCGTCGACGTGAACGGGCAGCGCGTCCAGGGCCGCCACGTGCTGCTGGCCACCGGCTCCGTGCCGAAGTCGCTGCCGGGCCTGGAGATCGACGGCAACCGGATCATCTCCTCGGACCACGCCCTCGTCCTGGACCGCGTGCCCAAGTCCGCGATCATCCTGGGCGGCGGCGTCATCGGCGTCGAGTTCGCCTCCGCGTGGAAGTCCTTCGGCTCGGACGTCACGATCATCGAGGGAATGAAGCACCTCGTCCCGGTCGAGGACGAGAACAGCTCCAAGCTCCTGGAGCGCGCCTTCCGCAAGCGCGGCATCAAGTTCAACCTGGGCACCTTCTTCCAGAAGGCCGAGTACACCCAGGACGGTGTCAAGGTCACCCTGGCCGACGGCAAGGAGTTCGAGGCCGAGGTCCTGCTGGTGGCCGTCGGCCGCGGCCCGGTCTCGCAGGGCCTGGGCTACGAGGAGGCCGGGGTCGCCATGGACCGCGGCTACGTCCTCGTCGACGAGTACATGCGGACCAACGTCCCCACCATCTCCGCCGTCGGCGACCTGGTCCCGACCCTCCAGCTCGCGCACGTCGGCTTCGCCGAGGGCATCCTGGTGGCGGAGCGGCTGGCCGGTCTGAAGGTCGTCCCGATCGACTACGACGGTGTCCCGCGGGTGACGTACTGCCACCCGGAGGTCGCCTCCGTCGGCATCACCGAGGCCAAGGCCAAGGAGATCTACGGCGCGGACAAGGTCGTCGCCCTGAAGTACAACCTGGCGGGCAACGGCAAGAGCAAGATCCTGAAGACCGCGGGCGAGATCAAGCTCGTCCAGGTCAAGGACGGTGCCGTGGTCGGCGTCCACATGGTCGGCGACCGGATGGGCGAGCAGGTCGGCGAGGCCCAGCTGATCTACAACTGGGAGGCGCTGCCGGCCGAGGTGGCCCAGCTCATCCACGCCCACCCGACGCAGAACGAGGCGCTCGGCGAGGCCCACCTGGCCCTGGCCGGCAAGCCGCTGCACTCCCACGACTGACCTCCCTCGGTCACTGGGCGCGACGACACAGACTTCCGCAATTCGTAAGGAGCAACAGAAACCATGCCGGTTTCCGTAACCCTTCCGGCGCTCGGCGAGAGCGTCACCGAGGGCACCGTCACCCGCTGGCTGAAGGCCGAGGGTGAGCGCGTCGAGGCCGACGAGCCGCTGCTCGAGGTCTCCACCGACAAGGTCGACACCGAGATCCCCGCTCCGGCCGCCGGTGTCCTGGCCTCCATCAAGGTCGCCGAGGACGAGACCGTCGAGGTCGGCGCCGAGCTGGCGATCATCGACGACGGCACGGGCGCGCCCGCCGCCGAGCAGGCCCCGGCCGCCGAGCAGGCTCCGGCCGCCGAGGAGGTCGCCCCGCCGGCTCCCGAGCCGGCCCCGGCCGCCCAGCCGTCCACCGAGCAGGCCGCCCCCGCCCCGGCTCCGACCGCCGAGGCCGCGGCCGGCGGCGGCAGCGCCGAGGGCACGGACGTGGTCCTGCCCGCGCTCGGCGAGTCCGTCACCGAGGGCACCGTCACCCGCTGGCTGAAGTCGGTCGGCGACTCCGTCGAGGCCGACGAGCCGCTGCTCGAGGTCTCCACGGACAAGGTCGACACCGAGATCCCGGCGCCCGCCTCCGGTGTGCTGCTGGAGATCGTGGTCGGCGAGGACGAGACCGCCGAGGTCGGCGCCAAGCTGGCCGTCATCGGCGCCCCGGGTGCCGCTCCGGCCGCCGAGGCCCCGGCCGCCCCGGCTCCGGCCGCCGAGGCCCCCGCCGCTCCGGCCCCGGCCCAGCCCGCGGCTCCCGCCCAGCCCGCGGCTCCGGCTCCGGCCCCCGCCGCTCCGGCTCAGGCTCAGGCTCAGGCTCCGGCTCCGGCTCCGGCTCCCGCCCAGCCCGCCGCTCCGGCGCCCGCGCCGGCCGCCCCCGCTCAGCCCGCCGCCCCGGCCGCGCCGGCTCCCGCCGCCGCCCAGCCGGCCGACGAGGGCGCCTACGTCACCCCGCTGGTGCGCAAGCTCGCCGCCGAGAACGGCGTCGACCTGTCCACCGTCAAGGGCACCGGCGTCGGCGGCCGCATCCGCAAGCAGGACGTCGTCGCCGCCGCCGAGGCCGCGAAGGCCGCCGCCGCTCCGGCCCCCGCCGCCGCGCCGGCTGCCGCACCGGCCCGCAAGGCGCCGGCTCTGGAGGCCTCCCCGCTGCGCGGCCAGACCGTCAAGATGCCGCGGATCCGCAAGGTCATCGGCGACAACATGGTCAAGGCGCTGCACGAGCAGGCCCAGCTGTCGTCGGTCGTCGAGGTCGACGTCACCCGCCTGATGAAGCTGCGCGCCCGGGCGAAGGACTCCTTCGCGGCCCGCGAGGGCGTCAAGCTCTCCCCGATGCCGTTCTTCGTGAAGGCCGCCGCGCAGGCGCTGAAGGCCCACCCGGTCATCAACGCCAAGATCAACGAGGCCGAGGGGACCATCACCTACTTCGACACCGAGAACATCGGTATCGCGGTGGACTCCGAGAAGGGCCTGATGACCCCGGTCATCAAGAACGCCGGTGACCTCAACATCGCCGGTATCGCCAAGGCCACGGCGGAGCTGGCCGGCAAGGTCCGCGCCAACAAGATCACCCCGGACGAGCTGTCCGGCGCGACCTTCACCATCTCCAACACCGGTTCGCGCGGCGCGCTCTTCGACACGATCATCGTGCCGCCGGGCCAGGTCGCGATCCTCGGCATCGGTGCCACGGTCAAGCGTCCGGCCGTCATCGAGACCGAGGAGGGCACGGTCATCGGCGTCCGCGACATGACGTACCTGACCCTGTCCTACGACCACCGCCTGGTCGACGGCGCCGACGCCGCGCGTTACCTGACCGCGGTCAAGGCCATCCTCGAGGCCGGCGAGTTCGAGGTCGAGCTGGGCCTGTAACGGGCCTTCGCCGTTCGCGTCGGTGCCCCCGCCCGGATCTCCGGGCGGGGGCACTCGCCTTTCCGGGGGCGCGCGGGGCCGCGCCGGTGTGCGGCCGGGCCGTGCGGGCGTGACCGGCCGCGGACCGCCCGCCCCCGCCCGGCTCCAGCCGGACCGGGCTGTTACGCGCGTCTCACCTGCACCAAAGCACCCTCGCGCGCCCTTCCGGCCGAGCGCCCGGGCCGTATTGTCTAAACGTCGACGCGCCCTAAGGAGCCCACATGACCGCGCCCGTCATCCACTCGCTGCGCGAACAGATCCGCGAGCACATCCTCGAAGGGATCATCAGCGGGCGCTGGCAGCCGGGCGAGCGGATCGTGGAGCGGCGGATCGCGACGGAGCTGGAGGTCAGCCAGACCCCGGTCCGGGAGGCGCTGCGCGAGCTGGAGTCGCTGCGTCTGATCGAGTCCGCGCCGAACAAGGGCGTCCGGGTGCGCAATCTGACCGCCGCGGACCTGGAGGAGAGCTACCCGGTCCGGGCGGGCCTGGAGGCGATCGCGGCGGAGCTGGCGGCGGAGCGGCTGGCGGAGGACTGCTCGGCGCTGGAGCCGCACGTGGCGGCGCTGTACGACGCGGACCGGGCGGCGGACGGCACCGCGCAGGTGCGCCACACGGTGGGCTTCCACCGGGAGCTGGTGCGCGCGGCGGGCAACTCGGTGCTCCTGCACACCTGGGAAGGGCTGGGCATCGAGGTGTTCACCGCGCTGTCCATCCGCTGGCTGGGCACCGTCCAGCAGTCCTACGCGGAGGAGCACGAGGAGCTGGTGGCCGCGTTCCGGCGGCGCGATCCGCGGATCGCGGAGATCGTGAAGGCGCATGTCCTGGGGTGTGCTCCGCGCGCGTGAACCGGCGGGCGGGCGCCCGGCACCTGTCCTAGGGTGACCGGCATGTCCGATTCACGGCCGTCGTGGGAGCGTTTCCGGGAGTCGCCGTTCTGGCCGGCGACGGTGCTGGTGCTGATCCTGAGCGCGGCGGCGGGCCTGTTCGCCTGGTCGTACACGTACGCGATGGCGAATCCGACGCCGCACTCGATCCCGGCGGCGGTGGTCGGAGCGTACGAGCAGCCGCGGGGCCGGGCGTTCCTGGAGGGCCTGGAGCGGGCCCTGAACGCGTCGGTGAAGGTGCACGCCTACGACCGTCCGGACGCGGCCCGCGCGGCCGTCGACGAGCAGGAGGTCTTCGGGATCTTCGAGGTGCGCGACGACGGCCGGGTGGTGGCCCTCGACGTCTCGGGCGCCTCCGGCGCGTCCGTGGCCGACGTGCTGTCGAAGGCGGCGCTCGAGACCGGCGAGCGGACCGCGGTGGCGGTCACCGTCCGGGACATCAACCCCCTCCAGCCCGGTGATCCGCGCGGACTCGCGATCTTCTACATCTCGCTGGCCGCGGTGATCATCGGTTTCGTCGGGGCCATCCAGCTCGGCGTGCACGCCCGGACCCTCGATCCGCTGGAGCGGATCGCCTTCACGGCGGCGTACGCGGTGCTGGGCGGGCTGGCGATCGCGGCGGCGGTGGACTGGCTGCTGGGGGCGGTGGACCTGCCGTTCCCGGAGTCGTGGCTGATCCTGGCGCTGACGATGTTCACCAGCGGCATGGTCTTCACGATGTTCAACACGCTGATCGGCCGCTGGGCGATGCTCCCGACCTGGGGCGTGATGGTGCTGGTGGGCAACCCCTCGTCCGGCGGGGCGGTGTCGTGGCCGCTGCTGCCGTCGGCGCTGGGCGCGATCGGCCGCTGGCTGCCGCCGGGCGCCTCGGTGAACGCCCAGCACACGGCGGTGTACTTCCCCGGGCACCAGCACGTGCTGCCCTTCCTGGTGCTGGCGGGCTGGTCGCTGCTGTCCTGCGGGGTGTTCCTGAACTGGTCGCACCGTCATCCCGGCGGACGGGACAAGGATCCGGTGGGGGTGGAGGCCGGTGGCGCAGCGGGGTGACAGCCGAGCAAACCTCTGCTCAGACGCTGCCTCACCTGCGAAAACAAGGCGGAAATGCGTCACCGGGTGCCATCGTCGAAGGCACCGCGTGCCTATTTTCTCGGGATCGAGAGGTTTTCCCCGTCAACCCTTTGATCGATCATCGATCAGGGAGTTACAGTCACCGACGGACTTCCACCGAAGTCCCCGCCCTGTCCTGCCAAAGACCTAGGGCACCCCCGAACCCTTACGCAGATGAGGGAACCCCCTTCGACTGAGGAAGGCGGCGACATGACCGACCCCAACGCCATCCAGCCGAGCGCGCTCGACCAGCTCCCCGACCGCGACCCCGAGGAGACCGCCGAATGGCAGGCCTCGCTGGACGCGGTCGCCAAGGCGGCCGGCCCGCACCGTGCCGCGTACCTGATGCGGCGCACGCTGGAGCGCGCCGAGGGCGCCGGCATCGCGCTGCCGAAGCTCCTCGAGACGGACTACGTCAACACCATCCCCACCGCCGCCGAACCCGCCGTGCCGGGTGACGAGGCGATGGAGGCCCGGATCACCGCCTGGAACCGCTGGAACGCGGCGGCCATGGTGACCCGCGGCTCGAAGTACGGCGTCGGCGGCCACATCGCCACCTTCGCCTCCGCGGCGTGGCTGTACGAGACCGGCTTCAACCACTTCTTCAAGGGCAAGGAGGCCGACGGCTCGGGCGACCAGCTCTACATCCAGGGCCACGCCTCCCCCGGCATCTACGCCCGCGCCTTCCTCGACGGCCGGCTGAACGAGGCCCACCTCGACAACTTCCGCCGCGAGTCCGGCGGCAACGGCCTGCCGTCCTACCCCCACCCGCGCCGCCTGCCCTGGCTGTGGGAGTTCCCCACCGTCTCCATGGGCCTCGGCCCGCTCTCCGCGATCTACCAGGCGCGCTTCAACCGCTACCTGACCAACCGCGGCATCAAGGACGTCTCCGACTCCCACGTGTGGGCCTTCCTCGGCGACGGCGAGATGGACGAGCCGGAGTCGACGGCGGCGCTCGCGCTCGCCGCGCGTGAGGAGCTGGACAACCTCACCTTCGTCATCAACTGCAACCTGCAGCGCCTCGACGGCCCGGTCCGCGCCAACTTCAAGATCGTGCAGGAGCTGGAGGCCCAGTTCCGCGGCGCCGGCTGGAACGTCATCAAGACGCTGTGGGGCTCCGCCTGGGACGAGCTGTTCCGGCTCGACACCACCGGCGCGCTGGTACGCCGGCTGCGCGAGGTACCGGACGCGCAGGTCCAGACGTACCAGACCCGCGACGCCGCCTACATCCGCCAGGACTTCTTCGGCAAGGACCCGGCGCTCGCCGAGATGGCGAAGCTGCTGAGCGACGACAAGATCCTGGAGATCTTCCACTTCTCCCGCGGCGGTCACGAGCCGCGCAAGGTCTACGCCGCGTACAAGGCCGCCGTCGAGCACAAGGGCGCGCCGACCGTGATCCTGGCCCAGACGGTCAAGGGCCACACCCTCGGCGAGGGCTTCGCGTCGAAGAACGCCAACCACCAGATGAAGAAGCTCTCGGTGGACGAGTTCAAGGCGATGCGCGACCTGCTCGACCTGCCGATCAAGGACAGCGACTTCGTCGACGGCGTGGTGCCCTACGGCCACCCGGGCGCCGACTCCCCCGAGGTCCGCTACCTCAAGGAGCGCCGCGCCGCCCTCGGCGGTCCGGCCCCGGCCCGCCGCGTGCACCCGCTGCCCGCGCTGCCCGCCCCCGCGGAGAAGGCGTTCACCTCCTTCGACAAGGGCTCCGGCTCCCAGAACGTCGCCACCACCATGGCCTTCGTCCGCCTGATCAAGGACCTGGTCCGCGACAAGGAGACCGGCAAGCGCTGGGTGCCGATCGTCCCCGACGAGGCGCGCACCTTCGGTATGGAGTCGCTCTTCCCGTCGCTCGGCATCTACTCGCCCAAGGGCCAGACGTACGAGCCGGTCGACCGCGACCAGCTGATGTACTACAAGGAGGCCCGGAACGGCCAGATCCTCAACGAGGGGATCACCGAGGCCGGCTCGATGGCCGACTTCATCGCCGCTTCGACGTCGTACGCGACGCACGGCGAGGCGATGATCCCGTTCTACATCTTCTACTCGATGTTCGGCTGGCAGCGCACCGCCGACCAGATGTGGCAGCTCGGCGACCAGCTCGGCCGCGGCTTCCTCGTCGGCGCCACCGCCGGCCGCACCACGCTGACCGGTGAGGGCCTGCAGCACGCCGACGGCCACTCCCCCGTCATCGCCGCGACCAACCCGGCCGCGCTCACCTACGATCCCGCGTTCGCCTACGAGGTCGCGGTGATCGTCCGTGAGGGTCTGCGCCGGATGTACGGCGAGGCCAAGCCGGGCGAGGACCAGGACGTCTTCTACTACCTCACGGTCTACAACGAGCCGCTGCCGCAGCCGGCCAAGCCGCAGGGCCTCGGCATCGACGAGGGCATCGTCAAGGGCCTGTACCGCTTCAACACGGCGGAGTCGGCGGGCGTCGAGGTGGCGGCGGGCGCTCCGCGCATCCAGCTGCTGGGCTCCGGCACCGCCATCCACTGGGCGCTGCAGGCGCAGAAGCTGCTCGCCGAGGAGTGGGGCGTCGCGGCGGACGTCTGGTCCGCCACCTCCTGGTCGGAGCTGCGCCGGGACGCGCTGGAGGCCGACGAGGCGCTGCTGCGCGGCGAGGAGCGGGTGCCGTTCGTCCGCCAGGCGCTGCAGGGCGCCGAGGGCCCGGTGCTGGCGGTCTCCGACTACATGCGCCAGGTCCCGGACCAGATCGCGCAGTGGGTCGAGCAGGACTGGTCCTCGCTGGGCGCCGACGGCTTCGGCCTGTCGGACACCCGTGAGGCCGCCCGCCGCCACTTCGGCGTCGACGCCCAGTCGATCGTCGTCGCGGCCCTGGCCCAGCTCGCCCGGCGCGGCGAGGTCAAGGCGACGGCCGTGAAGGAGGCGCGCGAGCGCTACGGCCTGTAAGGCCCTGCCCGGAAGGCCCCCGCTCCCCGGCGGGGGCCTTCCTGCATGATGAGCTGCATGCGTGCTGCCCGGCTGATCAAGATGGTGCTGCTGCTCCAGTCCCGGCCCTCGATGACCGCCGCCGAGCTGGCGCGGGAGCTGGAGGTGTCGGAGCGGACCGTGACGCGGGACGCCCAGGCGCTGTCCGAGGCGGGGGTCCCGGTCTACGCCGACCGGGGCCGGGCCGGCGGCTACCGGCTGATCGGCGGTTACCGCACCCGGCTGACCGGGCTGCACCGCAGCGAGGCGGAGGCGCTGTTCCTGTCCGGGGTGCCGGGGGCGCTGCGCGAGATGGGCCTGGAGGACGCGGCGTCGGCGGCCCGGCTGAAGGTGTCGGCGGCGCTGCTGCCGTCCCTGCGGGACGCGCCGCGCACGGCGGCCCAGCGGTTTCACCTGGACGCGCCGGGCTGGTTCAAGGAGCTGAGGACGCCCGAGCTGCTGCCGGCCGTGGCCGAGGCGGTGTGGGACGACCGTCGGGTCACCGCGCGCTACCGGCGCGGTGAGGCGGAGGTGGAGCGGCGGCTGGAGCCGTACGGGCTGGTGCTGAAGGCGGGCGTCTGGTACCTGTGCGCGCGGGTCGCCGACGCCGGTGCCTTCCGGACGTACCGCATCGACCGCTTCACCGCCGTCGAACCGGGCGAGGAACGCTTCACCCGCGACGAGGAGTTCGACCTGCCCGCGTTCTGGGAGGAGCAGGCCGAGCGGTTCGCGCGCTCGCTGCTGCGCGCGGAGGTCGTCGTACGGCTCACCCCGGACGGCGTGCGCGGGCTGCGGTACGCCCTCGACCCGCTCGCCGCCCGGGACGCCCTGGCCGCGGCGGGCGAACCGGACGCGCGGGGGCGGGTCACGGTCACGCTGCGGGTGGAGTCCGAGGACGTCGCCCACACCCAGCTCACCGCGCTCGGCCCGGAGGCCGAGGTGCTGTCCCCGCCGTCGCTGCGGGCGCGGTTCGCCGCCGACGCGCGACGGCTGGCGGAGCTGTACGGCGGGTAGACGCCCCCGGGCCGCTCCGGGTGCGTCCGTCCCCCGCAGGGCAGATGCTGGAGCGGTGATGGACGAGACGGAGTTCTGGGAGCTGATCGACGCCACCCGGGAGGCCGCGGAGGGCGACCCCGAGGAACAGGCCGAGCTGCTCGTGGACCGGCTGCTCCGGCTGGACCCGGAGGCCGTGCTCGACTTCGCCCGTCACTTCGAGGCCCGCTACAACCGCGCCTACCGCTGGGACCTGTGGGGCGCCGCCTGGGTGCTCCTCGACGGGGCCAGCGACGACGCGTTCGACTTCTTCCGCTGCTGGCTGATCGGCCAGGGCCGCGAGGTGTTCGAGGGCGCCCTGCACGACCCGGACGCGCTGGCCGACCTGCTGGGCGAGTTCGACGAGGAGATCGACGGCGACGGCGAGGACCTGGGGTACGCGGCCGACGAGGCGTACGAGCAGCTCACCGGCACCGTCGCCCCGGACCTCGGCGTCCCGCCGGCCGCCGCGGAGCCGGAGGGCACGCCGCTCGACTTCGAGGACGAGGCGCTGCTCGCCGAGCGCTATCCCCGGCTCTGGTACCGCTTCAGGGAGTGATCCGGGGCCGCACCCACGGGTCGGGCGGGCGGTGCTGCAGGCGGGCCGCCCGCTCGCGGATCTCCGGGAGCCGGGCGGAGAGGGCGGCGCCGGGGCAACTGGTCATGTAGCCGTCGCCGTGTCCGGCCACGGCGGGCAGGTCGGCGCTGGTGCCGACGGCGTAGCGGCTGCCGCTGTTGCTGGAGACGAGGCGGACCCGGGCGCGCGGGTCGGTGCCCGACGGACCGAGCTTCCAGGCGGCCAGCGCGGCGATGGCGTCGGTCATCACGCGCGGCACCTCGACGCCCGCCGTGAAGGTGCCGATGGCGGCGATGCCGGTGGTGCGGTGGTTGAAGCCCTGGGTGTGGGCGCCGGTGACGGCGCGGTCGGTGCCGCCCGCGCGGCCTTCGTAGATCACTCCGCAGCGGTCGACGAGGAAGTTGTAGCCGATGTCGTCCCAGCTGCGGGCGCCGGTCTGGCCCGCGTGCAGGGCCTGGATGATGCGGGGCGTCTCGGCGCAGCTGTAGGCGTTGGGTGAGTCGGTGTGGTGCACGAACACCGCGACGACCGTGTCGTCGTAGCGCGGGGGCGGCTGGGCCGGCGGCGGCTGCGGCAGCCATGCCGAGCGGGGCACGATGGGCGGCTTCGGTGCGGTGTGGGTGCCCGCGGCGCGGGCGGCCGCCGTCGCGGACCGCCGGTCGACGCGCTCCTGGACGGCCTCCTCGACGTCGTGGGCGCACAGGGCGAGGGCGGCCACCGCGGCGAGCCCGGGGAGCGCGCCGAGGGCGGCCCGGGCGGGGACGGGCAGGCGCGGCACGGACGGGCGCGGCACGGACCGGCGCGGCACGAACCGGCGCGCCTTCCTCGTCCGGGCGGCTCGCCGGGGCCGGGCGGCTCGTCGGGCTCCTGGGAGGACTCGCATGATCCCACTGTCCGCACGCTGCCCACCGCCCGCGATGTGTGCTGTGCCACCTGGTGGAACCATCGTCCCGGTCCGCGGCGTTTCCCCGGGTACACCCACGCGTGACCGGTTCGGCGGCGGCGGCTCCGCGGCACGGCTGATCACCGGGCCCGTCCCCCGCGTACAGGAGTCCGAGAGAAAGGCGGCCCGGTGGACCTCCTCGACATCCTTCTGCTGCTCGCGGTCCTGCTCTACGCCGGCTCCGGCTACCGGCGCGGACTGGTGGCCGGCTGTGTCTCGCTGGCCGGGTTCGTGGGCGGCGCGGTGACCGGCGTGTGGGTGCTGCCCTGGGTGACGGACCTCGTGACGCCGGGCACCGCGGCGGCCACGGTCACCGCGGTGCTCACGGTGCTGGTGCCGGCCGCGGTGGGCCACGAGCTGGCCGGCCGGCCGGCGCTGCGGCTGCGGCGCGAGCTGGACCGGGGCCCGCTGCGGGTGGCCGACGGGACCGGCGGGGCGGTGGCGAACGCGGCGGCCGTGCTGATCGTGGCGTGGGTGGCGGCGAGCGTCCTCGCCACGTCCTCGTCCGCCCTGCTGTCGTCGGCGATCCGCGACTCACGGATCCTGGGCGCGGTGCAGGAGGCGATGCCGGACACCACGCCCGGCTGGTTCTCGCGGGCCACCTCGGCACTCGGTGAAGCGGGTTTCCCACAGGTCTTCAACCCGTTCGAGAACGAGTCGACGGCGCGGGTGGCGCGGCCCTCCGGGGACAGTGTCACGCCGGCCGCCACGGCCGCCGCGCAGCGCGGCACGGTGAAGGTGGAGGGTGTCGCGGGCACCCAGGGCCGCGAGGGCAGCGGATTCGTGTACGCGCGCGAGCGGGTGATGACCAACGCGCACGTGGTGGCGGGCATCGAGGAGCCGACCGTGCGGGTCGGCGGGACCGGCCGGGCGTACGAGGCGACGGTGGTGCTCTTCGACCCGGAGAAGGACGTCGCCGTGCTCCGGGTGCCCGGGCTGCGCGCCCCCGTGCTGCGGTTCGAGGACGACGCACAGCGCGGGGACGCGGCGGTGGTGGCCGGATACCCGCAGGACGGCGGCCTGGACCTGCAGGCGGCGACGGTCGCGAACCGGGTGCGGGCGACGGGCCGGGACATCTACGACGAGGAGACGGTCACCCGGGAGATCTACGCGATCCGCTCCACGGTCCGCCCGGGCAACTCCGGCGGCCCGCTGCTGACCACGGAGGGCCGGGTGTTCGGGGTGGTGTTCGCCCGGTCCACCTCCGACACGGAGACGGGGTACGTCCTCACGGCCGCCGAGGTCGCCGGCGACGCCGAGCGGGCGGCGCGGGCGACGGCACCGGTGGACACGGGCGACCTGATCACCTCGTGAGCGGGCGGGGCGCGCGGGGCGCGGTCAGACCAGCTTCTGCCCCATCATCACGTCGTCGACATAGGCGCCGTCCAGGAAGAACTCCTCCGGCTGCACGCCCTCGACGACGAACCCCTCCGACTCGTACAGCGCGCGGGCGCGCGTGTTGTGCCCCAGCACGCGCAGGGTGATGCGGCGGAAGCCGCCCGCGCGCGCCTCCTCGACGGCCGCGCGCACCAGGGCCCGGCCGACGCCCCGGCCGCGGGCCTCCTCGGCGACGCCGAGGCCGCGGACGTGCCGGACGTGGGAGTTGGCGGGCAGCGGGGTGGGGAAGCCCAGGCGGATGTAGCCGACGACACGGCCGTCGAGTTCGGCGACCAGGTGGTCCTCGGGGCCGGCGGTGTCGCGGAAGAAGGGCTCGTCCGGGGCGGGCGGGCCGGTCACCGCGTGGACGTACGACCAGATCGCGCGGTCCAGGCGGCGCAGCGGCTCCTCGTCCTCGGGACGGGCGGTGCGCAGGGACGGTTCAGGCATGCCGGTCACCCTACGCGCGGGACACCCGCGTCTCACCGGGGTTTTCCGGGCGTCCGGGGGCAGGATGAGGCCATGCAGCGTTCGAGGATCGCGGTGGCCGGGGCGTCCGGTCTCATCGGCGGCGCCCTGGTGCGTTCCCTGGTCGCGGACGGACACGACGTGGTGCGGCTGGTCCGCCGTGCGCCGCGGTCCGCCGGCGAGGCGCGGTGGGACCCCGGGCGGCGCCACGTGGACCCGGCGGTGCTCGCCGGGTGCGACGCCGTGGTGAACCTGGCGGGGGCGGGGGTGGGCGACCGGCGCTGGACCGCCGCGTACAAGGCGCGCATCCGGTCCAGCCGGGTGGACGGCACGGCGGCCCTGGCCCGGGCGGTGGCCTCGCTGGACCGGCCGCCGCGGGTGTTCCTGAACGGCAGCGCGATCGGCATCTACGGCGACACCGGTGACCGCCCGGTGGACGAGGACTCCCCGCCGGGCTCGGGCTTCCTGCCGGAGCTGTGCGTGGAGTGGGAGCGGGCCGCGGCGCCGGCCGCGGAGGCGGGCGTGCGCACGGTGTTCGCCCGCACCGGCCTGGTGGTGTCGCGCCGGGGCGGCGCCTGGGGACGGCTCTTCCCGGTGTTCAAGGCGGGTCTCGGCGGCCCGCTGGGCGACGGGCGGCAGTACTGGTCGTACATCGCGCTGCACGACGAGGTCGCCGCCCTGCGCCACCTCCTGGACCGCGCGGACCTGTCCGGGCCGTTCAACCTGACCGCCCCCGAGCCGCTGACGAACCGTGAGATCGCGGCGGCGATGGGCCGGGTGCTGCACCGCCCGGCGGTGTTCGCGGTACCCGCGCCGGTGCTGCGGACCGTGCTGGGCGAGCTGGCCGGGGACGTGCTGGGCAGTCAGCGGGTGCTGCCCGGGCGGCTGCTGGAGTCCGGGTTCCGGTTCGCGTTTCCGGGCATCGAGGAGGCGATCCGGGCGGCGCTGTGAACCGGGCTCCGACGGCGCCGGGAACGGTGGTCCGGGCCGGCGCGGTGAACCGTGGTCCGGGTGGCGCCGTGCACCGTCCGGCGAAACGGGGCGGCCCGGCCGTATGCGACCGCCGTGCGACCGTGCCCTGCCGGTGCGCGCCTGACCCCGAACGGTTCACGGTGCCTAACCTCGACGCGAACTCGGGTATCCCCGGGGCCGGTTGAGGGCATCACGTCTCCACCGGCCGCTCAACGTCGAGGAGGGGCACGTGTTTGAGCCCGCGTTTCAGGCGGACGTCGTCGTGGTGGGAGCGGGGGCCGCCGGTCTCTCCGCTGCGCTACGGCTGGCCCACGCAGGAGTGAGGACCGCGGTCCTGGAGGCCGGCCCGTGTGTGGGCGGGCGGATGTCGACGGAGAAGGTCGACGGCTTCCGCCTCGACCGCGTCGGGCAGCTGCTGTTCACGTCGTATCCGGAACTGCGGCTGACGCCGGGGCTGGACGCGCTCGCGCTGCGCCTGTTCGCCCCGGGCGTCCTGCTGCACAGCGACGGCCGCCGGCACCGGGCGGGGGCCCCGGTGCACGGGCGGAGCGCGAGGGGCGCACTCAATACGGTGCGCGCCCTCGCGAGCGCCCCCCGGGTCACGGCGGGCCGCGGCCGGGGCGGCACCGGCGCCCCGCCCCGCCACCGGTCCACGGCCCCCCTGGGCGGCGCCGTCGACCAGGCGCGGCTGGGCAACGCGCTCGCCCGGATCGCGGGCACCCCGCTGGAACGCCTGCTGGCCCGCCCGGAGCTGCCGGCCGGCCAGGCACTGGCCGGCCGGGGACTGCCCTCCCGCACCGTCGACGGCTTCCTGCGGCCGCTGCTCGCCGCACTGCTGTGCGACCCGGAGCTGACCACCTCGAGCCGCTGCGCGGACCTCGCGCTGCGGGCGTTCGCCGCCGGGCGGATGGCCGTGCCGGAGGGCGGGGCCGAGGTGCTGCCCGAGCTGCTGGCGCGGGGGCTGCCCCCGGGGAGCGTGCACACCGGGGTGCGGGTCACCTCCGTCTCCACGACCTCGGTGACCACCGCCGAGCACGGCGAGTTCCGCTGCCGGGCGGTGCTGCTCGCCACCGGGGCGCGCACCGCCGGCGAACTGCTGCCGGGCCTGCGGGTGCCGGACTTCCACCCGGTGACCGTCGTCCACCACACCACCGACGAGCCGCCGGCCACCGGCGCCTCCCTGCTGCTGGACTCCGACCGGGGCGGGCCGGTGGCGCACACGGCGGTGGTCAGCGCGGTGGACCCGAGCCGCGCTCCGGCCGGCCGGGCGCTGGTCTCCTCGACGGTGCTGGGCCCCCCGCCGTCCGACGTCGACGCCGCCGTGCGCACGCACCTGTCCCGGCTGTACGGCACCTCGACGACCCGCTGGGAGACGCTGGCCGTGCACCACACCCCGGAGGCGGTGCCCGCCATGCGGCCCCCGCACGACCTGCGGCGCCCGGTCCGGCTCCTGGCCGGTCTGTACGTCTGCGGCGACCACCGTGACTCCGGCACCGTCCAGGGCGCCCTCCACTCCGGCCACCGGGCCGCGGCCGCGATCCTGGCCGACCTGGGCGCGAAGGGCTCGATGCACCGGGCGGACCCGGCCCCGGCGGCCCGGGCCGCCTGACCGTCCCCGCCCGCGGCGTCACCCGTAGGCCGCGACCTTGTCCCGGTACGACCGCACGGGCGCCGCGTCCCGGTACGGCTCCAGCCGCCGCTCGAAGTCCCGCACGTACTCCACCGCCCGCACCGACCGCATCTCCGCCGCCTGCCCCGCCGCCTCCGCGGCGAGCGAGCAGGCCTGGTCCAGCTCCCCGAGCCCGAGGCGGGCGGTGGCCAGCACCACCCGGCAGAACAGCCGGCTGCGGGCGTACCCGGGCGCGCGCAGTTGCAGCGAGCGCTCGGCGTGCTGGGCGGCGGCCCGGAACTGCTGGAGGTCGCGGTGGCAGTGGCCGAACTCGTCGGCGAGCTGTGCCTCGTCGAAGAACCGGGCCCAGTGCGGCACCTCGTCGCCGGGCCGGGCGGCCTCCAGGGCCCGCTCGGCGCGCACGAGCGAGGCGGTGCAGGCCCGCACCTCGCCGAGCACCCCGTGCCCGCGCGCCTCCGCGGCGTGCAGCAGGGCCTGGACGACCGGCGGTGCCGAGCCGCCGACCCCCTGCTGGGCCACCCGCGCGAGCTGGACGGCCTCGCGTCCGTGCCCGAGGTAGACGGCCTGGCGGCTCATGGTAACCAGCACGTACGAGCCGTAGGCCCGGTCCCCGGCCGCCTGGGAGAGCCGCAGCGCCTGCACGAAGTACCGCTGGGCGAGGCCGTGCGCGGCGATGTCGTACGACGTCCAGCCCGCGAGCCGGGTGAGGTCCGCGGCGGCGGCGAACAGGCGGCGGCCGGTCTGCTCGCCGTAGGTGCCGCGCAGCATCGGCTCGCACTCGTGCTCCAGGTAGCGCACGAGGGCCTGGCGGGCGTGGCCGCCGCCGTAGGCGTCGTCGAGGGTGCGGAAGAGTTCGCCGACCGAGCGCAGCGCGGCGATGTCGCCGCCGGTGACCCGGTGTCCGGGGCCGCGGTCGGCGGCGCGCTGCCGGGGCACCACCGGGCGGCCCTGCGCGGGCACGCGGGCGCTCTCGGCGCCCCGGGCGACCTTCTCGTCGGCGCGGCCGATGAGCCAGTCGCGGCTGGGCACCACGAGCCCCGCCGGGGTGAACGCGATCTTGCGCAGTTCGGCGTGGCTGCCGGAGTCCTTGCGCCACAGGCCGCTGACGATGTCGACGGCCTCCTCGGGGCAGGCGGCGAACTCCAGGCCCGCGTAGACCGGGGCGCAGGCGTCCAGGCCGAGGTCCTGGGCGGTGAGCCGGCGGCCGAGGCGGCGGGTGAAGACCTCCGCGATGAGGGCCGGGGTGGTGCCCCTGGGCTGCTGGCCGCGCAGCCAGCGGGTGACGGATGTCTTGTCGTATCTGAGGTCCAGCCCGTGTTCGAGGCCGAGCTGGTCCACTCGACGGGCGAGACCTGCGTTGGAGAACCCCGCTTCTGCGATGAGGGCGGCGAGCTGACGGTTGGGGGTGCGCTGCGCGGGTCGTTCCGTCATCTGCGGTGCGATCTCCTGCCTGACGGGCTTCTGAAATGCCCGGACTGCCGGTGAGCAGCCCATATGACCTAGTGAACGGCGCGAATGTAGCGGAGAGTAAGCGTCCGGCCGCACACTTCGGCGCTCATTCATCCGATCGTGTGAGGATTGCCCCCGAGGCTGACGTGGGTCCGACGGTCGTACAGTGACGTAGGCGCGTTTCACGCCTTACGACCTTCGAGGAGGGGCTCGCCGTGAGTGAGTTGCGGTTCGTCCGTATGGGATTCGGTGCCGAGGCCGTCGACTACCAGGAGGCCTGGGACGAGCAGCGCCGGGTGCACGCGGCGCGCTTCGAGGACCGGGTCCCGGACACCGTGCTGCTGCTGGAGCACCCCCCGGTTTACACGGCCGGCCGGCGCACCGAACCCGGCGAGCGCCCTCTGGACGGCACCCCCGTCATCGACGTGGACCGCGGCGGGAAGATCACCTGGCACGGTCCGGGACAGCTCGTGGGCTACCCGATCCAGAAGCTGCCCCGCCCGGTCGACGTCGTCGCGCACGTCCGCCGCCTGGAGGAGGCGCTGATCCGCACCTGCGCCGAGTTCGGCCTGGAGACCACCCGGGTCGAGGGGCGCAGCGGTGTCTGGGTGCTGGGCGATCCGGTGGAGCGGCGACCGGCGCTCGGCGGGCTCTCCCTGGACTTCGACCCGCGGCTGACCGACGACGAGTTCGACCCCCGGCTCAACGGACCGGAGTACGCCCCGTCCAACGCGGGCCAGCGCCGGGAGGACCGCAAGATCGCGGCGATCGGCATCCGGGTCGCCAAGGGCGTCACCATGCACGGCTTCGCGCTCAACGTGAACCCGGACAACGCCTGGTTCGACCGGATCATCCCGTGCGGCATCCGCGACGCCGGGGTCACCTCCCTCGCGGGCGAGCTGGGCCGGGACATCACCATCGAGGAGGTGCTGCCGGTCGCCGAGCGGCACCTGCGGGAGATCCTGGAGAACGCGGACCTCAAGCCGCGGGTGATCGACAGGACGCCGGCCTGAGCCATGGCACGGGCCCCGGGAATGGGTCCCGCGCTGTGGGGGTCGGCCCGGTCACAGGGCCATCAAATCAACGGGCGTACCCTTGAGGGCGCCGAGGAATCAACGCTAGGGAGCCGGTCGTGTCCGCAGTCGCACCCGACGGACGCAAGATGCTGCGCCTGGAGGTCAGGAACAGCCAGACCCCCATCGAGCGCAAGCCCGAGTGGATCAAGACGCGGGCGAAAATGGGTCCCGAGTACACCAAGATGCAGAACCTCGTGAAGAGCGAGGGCCTGCACACGGTCTGCCAGGAAGCCGGCTGCCCCAACATCTACGAGTGCTGGGAGGACCGCGAGGCCACGTTCCTCATCGGCGGCGACCAGTGCACCCGGCGCTGCGACTTCTGCCAGATCGACACCGGCAAGCCGGAGGCCCTGGACCGCGACGAGCCCCGCCGGGTCGGCGAGTCCGTGGTCACCATGGACCTGAACTACGCCACCATCACCGGCGTCGCCCGCGACGACCTGGAGGACGGCGGCGCCTGGCTGTACGCGGAGACCGTGCGCCAGATCCACGAGCAGACGGCGCAGCGGGAGGGCGGCCGGACCAAGGTCGAGCTGCTGGCCCCCGACTTCAACGCCGTCCCCGAGCTGCTGCGGGAGGTCTTCGAGTCCCGCCCGGAGGTCTTCGCGCACAACGTCGAGACGGTTCCCCGGATCTTCAAGCGGATCCGCCCCGGCTTCCGCTACGAGCGCTCGCTCAAGGTGATCACCGAGGCCCGCGACTTCGGCCTGGTCACCAAGTCGAACCTGATCCTCGGCATGGGCGAGACCCGCGAGGAGGTCAGCGAGGCCCTCAAGCAGCTGCACGACGCCGGCTGCGAGCTGATCACCATCACCCAGTACCTGCGTCCGTCCGTGCGCCACCACCCGGTGGAGCGCTGGGTGAAGCCGCAGGAGTTCGTGGAACTCAAGGAGGAGGCCGAGCAGATCGGCTTCTCCGGTGTCATGTCCGGTCCGCTGGTCCGCTCCTCGTACCGCGCCGGGCGCCTGTACCAGATGGCGGTCGAGAAGCGCGGGACGTACATCGCGGCCCAGGCCGTGTGAATTCGGGCACAAGCACTTACCGGCCAGTAGACGCCGGTGCGCCGCGGCCCCGACCGTCCTCCCAGTTGAGGAGCCGGTCGGGGCCGCGACGGCGTTCGGGGGCACGCCGGCCGCTCGGCCGCTCGGCCGCATCGGGCCTTCATGTCCGTTTGACCGGCCGGTCACGCCCTGGTAACACCAATCAGTGACCCTGGTTTCACACCCCGTGAACCCACGCACTGACCCCTAGGGGGATCCACCATGCAGGCCGCGCCTGTCCGCGCCACCGCGCTTCCCTCCGTCACCGACGCCCTGCGTGCGGTCGAGTCCCTGCTCATGAGCGGCGGTCAGCGCACCGCCCGGCGCAACGCCTGGACCTCCGTCCTGGAGGACCGCCGCCGCGCCGAGGCCCGCGTCGAGGCCGAGCGCGTCCTGCAGCAGGCACCCACCGTCCGCCTCTGAGCCCCGGCCGCACCGCCGCCTGCACCCCCGGCCCCCGGCCGCCCGCGCCCCGGCCGCACCGCCGCCTCCGCCCGCGGCCGCGCCGGGCCCCGCCCGTGACGGCCGCCGGGGCACTGCCGTCGAAGGCGGTCCCCGGGCCACGTAGACTTCGTGGCATGGCGAGGAAGGACACGGCAGCCGAGGCTGCGAACCCCGGGCGACTGAAGCAGATCGCCCTGACCTACAAGATGACCCGCAGGGCCGACAAGAAGATCGGTCTTGTACTCGCGGCTGTCGGAATCGTCACCTTCGGTGTCTTCCTCGCGATCGGTTTCTTGATCGGCCACCCCATCTATCTCGGCATCCTGGGCCTGCTGCTCGCCTTCCTCGCGACGGCGATCGTGTTCGGGCGCCGGGCCGAGCGGGCCGCGTTCGGGCAGATGGAGGGCCAGCCCGGCGCCGCCGCGGCGGTGCTGGACAACATCGGCCGCGGCTGGACCACGACCCCGGCCGTGGCGATGAACCGCAGCCAGGACGTGGTGCACCGGGCCGTCGGCAAGGCCGGCATCGTGCTGGTCGCCGAGGGCAACCCGAACCGGGTGAAGAGCCTGCTGGCCGCCGAGAAGAAGAAGATGAACCGCATCGTCGCGGACGTCCCCGTGCACGACCTGATCGTCGGCACCGGTGAGGGCCAGGTGGAGCTGAAGAAGCTGCGCACCACCATGCTCAAGCTGCCCCGCGTGCTGACCGGCCCGCAGGTGACCGCCACCAACGACCGGCTGCGCGCCCTCGGCGACCTGATGAGCAACATGCCGCTCCCGAAGGGGCCCATGCCGAAGGGCATGCGCCTGCCGAAGGGCGGCGGACCGAAGGGCCGCTGACGCGCCGCGAGCCGATCCCCTCGTACGGATAAGGGGGCGCCCGGAGATCTCCGGGCGCCCCCTTCGTCGTGCCGGACGGTCAGATCCGCACTTCCACCGTGCGGGCCAGCCGGTCGTGCAGGCCGCGGCCGTCGCGGTCCCAGACCAGGGCGGGGACGGCGAGGCAGAGGAGAACCGTGCGGGCCAGGGCGCGGCCCGGGTGGACGGTGCCGGTGTCCAGGGCGACGACGCGCAGGCCCAGCAGCCGCTTGCCCGGGGTGAAGCCGATGGTGCCGACGGTGAGCAGGCTCATGAGGAAGAAGACGAGCAGGGCCCAGTTGCCGGTCGCCTGGCCGTAGCCGTCCGTGATCAGGCCGTATGCGATCAGCAGGCACAGGCCCCAGTCCACGGCCAGCGCGCCCAGCCGCCGTCCCGGGCGGGCCAGCGAGCCCGGGCCGTGCTCGGGCAGACCGAGCTGTTCGCCCCGGTACCCGAAGTCGGCGCCGGCGTCCTCCATGGCCGCGCGCGGCCCGGAGAGCCATGATCCGATTGCTTGCCTCTTGTCCACCCGTACACGGTACTGCGCCCGTATATGACCGAAGGACGGCGGGGTGTTTCCGGCCGGTATGCGGACTAGGGTGGGACCCGAGCCGGTTAACTTGTGCGAAACAAATGGGTCACGCCAGAGAAATCACGCCTCCCTAGGGTCGAGGACAGCGTGTGCCACCGCACTGGCCGCACGAACGATCTACCACCCCGGCGGGACGGTCGGGAGTAGGAGGAGCTGGATGTTCCAGAACGCCGACGAGGCCAAGAAGTTCATCGCGGACGAGGACGTCAAGTTCGTCGACGTCCGCTTCTGCGACCTGCCGGGCGTCATGCAGCACTTCACGATCCCCGCTGCGGCGTTCGACCCGGACGAGGAGCTGGCCTTCGACGGATCCTCGATCCGTGGCTTCCAGGCCATCCACGAGTCCGACATGGCGCTGCGCGCCGACCTCACCACCGCGCGCGTGGACCCGTTCCGCCGGGACAAGACAGTCAACATCAACTTCTTCATCCACGACCCGATCACCGGTGAGCAGTACTCCCGTGACCCGCGGAACGTGGCGAAGAAGGCCGAGGCCTACCTCGCCTCCACCGGGATCGCCGACACCGCCTTCTTCGGCCCCGAGGCCGAGTTCTACGTCTTCGACAGCGTGCGCTTCAAGACGTCCGAGAACGAGTCGTTCTACCACATCGACTCGGAGGCGGGCGCCTGGAACACCGGCGCCATCGAGGACAACCGGGGCTACAAGGTCCGCTACAAGGGCGGCTACTTCCCGGCCCCGCCGGTCGACCACTTCGCCGACCTGCGCGCCGAGATCTCCCTGGAGCTGGAGCGGGCCGGCCTCCAGGTCGAGCGCCAGCACCACGAGGTGGGCACCGCCGGCCAGGCCGAGATCAACTACAAGTTCAACACGCTGCTCGCCGCCGCCGACGACCTCCAGCTCTTCAAGTACATCGTGAAGAACGTGGCCTGGCGCAACGGCAAGACCGCGACCTTCATGCCGAAGCCGATCTTCGGCGACAACGGTTCGGGCATGCACGTCCACCAGTCGCTGTGGAGCAACGGCGAGCCGCTGTTCTACGACGAGCAGGGCTACGCGGGCCTGTCCGACACCGCCCGCTACTACATCGGCGGCATCCTCAAGCACGCCCCGTCGCTGCTGGCCTTCACCAACCCGACGGTGAACTCCTACCACCGCCTGGTCCCGGGCTTCGAGGCCCCGGTGAACCTCGTCTACTCGCAGCGCAACCGCTCCGCCGCGATGCGCATCCCGATCACGGGCTCGAACCCGAAGGCCAAGCGCGTCGAGTTCCGCGCCCCCGACGCCTCGGGCAACCCGTACCTGGCCTTCTCGGCGCTGCTGCTCGCGGGCCTGGACGGCATCAAGAACAAGATCGAGCCGGCCGAGCCGATCGACAAGGACCTCTACGAGCTGGCTCCGGAGGAGCACGCGAACGTGGCCCAGGTCCCGACCTCCCTCGGCGCGGTCCTGGACCGCCTGGAGGCCGACCACGAGTTCCTGCTCCAGGGCGACGTGTTCACCCCGGACCTGATCGAGACGTGGATCGACTACAAGCGCGCGAACGAGATCGCCCCGCTGCAGCTCCGTCCGCACCCGCACGAGTTCGAGCTGTACTTCGACGTGTGACCGGCCCGGACCGGTCGTTCCCCGGTCGCCGCGGCGCCCCCGTCACCGAGACGCGTTTCTCGGGGCGGGGGCGCCGCCGTATGGTTTTCCTGTACGGCTGTTCGAGGCGCGGCACGGACCGACGGGGAGACGGGGAATGTCCGAACGGGACGATCAGGAACGTGAGTTCGATCTCCGCTGGGCGGAGAGCGCCGCGCACAAGGAGCCCTCGGCCCGGGCCCGTATGCTCGCCGCGCGCTGGAAGGACAACCCGCCCGGCCCGGTGCCGTTCCGGGCCGATCCGGAGCACCTGACGCGGCGGCGCTCCTCCTGGGTGTCCACCGCGGTGGTCCTCGGCTGCGTGGCCGCGGTGATCGTGCTGCTGGGGTACATCAACTTCCGGGCGCCGTACTAGAGCCAGTCGTTCGGAGCACCCCGGCGTCGCGGGGCCCGGCACGCGCATCTGCGGCGTTGTCGTCGGTCGCCGACGCTCCACGTCGACTCCCTCACACGTCCGGCGCCGCCGGGATCACGCCCGCGGCGACGGCTGCGCCCAGGGCGGTGTGGTCGGCGGCGGTCTGGTCGGCGTAGGCCAGGGCGAAGTCGGCGACCGCGCGGTCGAAGGTGTCGGCACCGCCGAGGTAGGCGGCGATCGCGATGCGGTCGCCGGAGCGGGCGTGCGCGCGGGCCAGTGCGGTGCCGCACAGCGCCGCGTAGGCGCGCAGCTCGGCGGGGCTCATCCCGGCGACGTCGGCGGAGCCCTTCATGTCGCGCAGTTGCCGCCAGTAGTAGGCGCGGCCCTGCGGCCCGGTCATCCAGCCGAGGAAGATGTCCGCGGCGGCTTGGAGCAGCCGCTGCCCGGCGACCACCCGATGGCCGGGATGGTCGTACGGCCCGCTCGGCAGATGCTCCTCTAGGACGGCCGCCCCGGCCTCCTTGACCTGGAGGAACAACGGGTCGTCGAGGTCGCGCCCGGCCAGCAGCACGATGAAGCAGCGGGTGCCGACGCTGCCCACACCGACCACCTTGCGGGCGGCGTCGACGAACCGGTAGCGGTCGAGGAGGAGCCGCCGCTCCTCGGCGAGCGTGGACCGGTAGTCGCTGAAGATCTTGCGCAGGGCGGCGGCGTCGGGGGCACCGGCCGGTTCGAGCAGCGGCGGGTCGTGGACGATGCGGCGGCGGCCGTCGACGACCTCGGTCAGCTTGTCCAGGGCCTGGAGGCTGGTGTGGCGGCGGGCCCGGGTGAGGCTGGCCTCGACCCTGCGGCGGCGGCGCGCGGAACGGACCAGGGGCAGCAGCCGGTCGGCCTCGATCCGCTCGTACCAGGCGTCCAGCTCGCCCATCCGGGCCAGCCGCCGCATGGCGGTGCGGTAGGCGGCGGCCGACTCCAGGGCGGCGCGGTGCGCCTTGGCGTCGGTGTGCCCGTTCTCCCGGGCGGCGACCGCGACGCTCGCGGCGAGCCGTTCGACGTCCCACTCGAACGGGCCGGGGAAGGTCTCGTCGAAGTCGTTGAGGTCGAAGAGCAGGGCGCGTTCCGGAGAGGCGTAGAGGCCGAAGTTGAGCAGGTGGGCGTCACCGCACAGCTGTACGGTCAGGCCGGTGTGCGGCCGGGTGGCGAGGTCGGCGGCGAACACGGCCGCGGCGCCGCGCAGGAAGGCGAACGGGGAGGCGGCCATGCGCCCGTACCGGATGGGCAGCAGTTCGGGCAGCCGGTCGCGGCCCTGCTTCTCCAGTACGGCGACGGGGTCCTGCCGGTCCACGGGCGCGAGCCAGCCCGCGTGCGCGGTGCGGGGGACGCGTTTGCGGGCGGCCCGGCCGCGGGCGGCACGGTCGGCGGGACCGGGGTGCGCGGAGCTCCCGGGGCCGGGACCGGTGGGGCCCGTCGGGCCGGATGCGGTCGTCATGGCGTGGCGGCCGGTGGCCGTGTGCGGTGGTCGTTGCCGTGGCGCTGCATCGCTCGCAGATCTCCCTGGGTCGCCGCCTCCTGTTGGCAGTGAACGGCCGGGGGCGGGGGCGGCGCATGCCCAGTACGGCGAACGGGTGAGGCGGGCGTGGTGCCGGGCGCGTGCCGGATGTCAGTGGCATCGGGCAGGATCGGTGGCGAGGATCGACGGGTGGGGAGGCCGGTATGGGCGGAGGGACGGTACGGCGGCACATCGGCGCGGCCGAGCGGCGGACCCGGCTGGGGCTACGGCACCGGCTGGCCGCGGGGGCCGGGGCCGCGCGCCCCGAAGACGTCGCCGAGGCGCTGGTGGCGCTGCACGGCACGGATCCGGCGACGGTGTACCTGGCGGTGGGAGCGCGGCTGGCGGAGCCGCAGAAGACGGTCGCGGAGACCGAGCGGGCGCTGTACGAGGACAGGTCCCTGGTCCGGATGCACGGCATGCGCCACACCGTGTTCGTCTTCCCGGCGGAGCTGACCGCCGTGGTGCACGCCTCGACGGGCATCGCGGTCGCCGCCCGCGCACGCGCCTCGCTGCTGCAGGACATGGCGAAGGCGGGCGCCCCGGACGCGTCGTGGCTGGCCGAGGTGGAGGCGTCGACGCTGGCCGCGCTGGCCCGGCGCGGGGAGGCGACGGCGGCGGAGCTGGCCGCGGACGAGCCACGGCTGCGGGAGCAGTTCGTGTACGCGGCCGGGAAGAGCTACGAGGGCGTGCACACCGTCTCGGGGCGGCTGCTGCGGGTGCTGGGCGTGGAGGGCAAGGTGGTCCGGGGCCGGCCGCTCGGCTCCTGGACGTCGTCGCAGTTCCGCTGGGCGCTCGCGCCGGACCATCCCGAGCTGGACGTCGCCGGGGCCCAGGCCGGCCTGCTGCGCCGCTGGCTCGCCGTCTGCGGACCGGCCACCGAGGCGGACCTGAAGTGGTGGACGGGATGGCGGGTCACGGAGGTGCGCCGGGCGCTCGGGGCGATCGGGGCGCGCGAGGTGGCACTGGACGAGGGCACGGGGTACGTCGTCGAGGGCGACGAGGAGCCCGTGCCGGAGTCCGCCGGGCCCTGGGCGGCGCTGCTGCCCGCGCTGGACCCGACGGCGATGGGCTGGCAGCAGCGGGACTGGTATCTCGCGCCGGAGCTGCGCCCGGCGCTGTTCGACCGCAGCGGCAACGTCGGGCCGACGGTGTGGTGGGACGGGCGGGTGGTGGGCGGCTGGGCCCAGCGGCCCGACGGCGATGTCGTCTGGCGGATCCTCGACGGCGCGGGGGTGGGCCGGGAGGCCGAGGCGGCGATCGAGGCGGAGGCGCGGCGGCTGCGGGAGTGGGTGGGGACGACGCGGGTGACCCCGCGGTTCCGGACGCCGCTGGAGCGGGAGCTGGCGGGGTGAGCCGACGCGCGGTCACCTGGTGCCGTGGAGGACACGGCTCCCCGGTGACCGCGCACCGCGCTCAGCGGCTGTACTTCATCAGTGCCCGCACCATGTGACACGTCGTGTCCGACGGCGGGTGGACGCCGATGAGCCGCGCGGCGTCCCGGATCGTGTCGTTGCGGGCCTGGCCGGGCAGGAAGACGCCGGAGTCGAGCAGCGCTATGGCCAGGCGCATGGCCTTGAGCCGGCGGTTGTGCGAGATGTACCACTCGCGGGGCCGGCCGGCCGGCAGCGGGCTCTTGAGGACGGGGGCGTACGGCAGGTCGAGCTGGACGGCACGGCGGGCGGTGGACTGGGTGGGCAACGGCTTCGGCCTCAGTGCGGCAGCGGGCACAGGCATCCTCCTGTCGCGGTCAGGCAACCGCCGGGAGGTCCCCGGCGATTCCCTCGAACACTGCTTCCATTCTACCGCCCGGCACTGACAGTCGGAGGTCCGTGAAGTCACCCAAAGTCCCAGGTGGAGGCGGGATTTGCCGGTGTGTCAGGTCAGTCTGGCGGGGCTCGTGGGACTCCCCCGAAAATCGAACACCGCAGGGTGCCGGTCCCGCCTCCGGCCGCCCCCGGCGTACCGTGTCCGGCATGGAAATCTGGATCAACCCCGCCTGCTCCAAGTGCCGCAGCGCGGTTCGGCTGCTCGACGCCGAGGGCGCCGACTACACCGTCCGCCGCTACCTGGAGGACGTGCCGACCGAGGACGAGATCCGCGGTGTGCTCGACCGCCTCGGGCTCGAACCGTGGGACATCACCCGCACCCAGGAGCCGGCCGCGGGGGAACTGGGCCTGAAGGAGTGGCCGCGGGACGCGGCCTCGCGCGATCGCTGGGTGAAGGCGCTGGCCGAGCACCCGAAGCTGATCCAGCGTCCGATCATCACCGCGGACGACGGCTCGGCGGTGGTGGCCCGCACCGAGGAGGCGGTCCGGGACGCCCTGTCCCGCTAGGGAGTGCCCCGGGGCGCCGCGACCGCGCGGCCGCGCACGGGGACGAGGACCGGGACGAGCACCTGTCGTGTGACGCAGGCCACTTCGACGGACCCCTGTGACCACTGAGTAACCTCGTTCGGGATCTCGTACATAGCGGCGTACGCTCCCCGACCTCTTCAGGAGGCGCGCATGTCGCGTAGGAGAACTCTCGGCACGAAGAAGAAGATCGCGCTGCTGGTGAGCGCGGCCACGGTGGCGGGCGGCGGTGCCTTCGTCATGGCCAGCACGTCGAACGCCGCGCAGTCGGCGAAGGACTCGACCGTCTGCCAGGGCCTGGCCACCGCCCTCGGCAACAACCAGCGGTTCATCGCCGACCAGCGGGCCAGGCCGGACGCGCAGTCGCAGGCGCGGATCGCGAACCGCGAGGCGGTCATCGCGGAGATCCAGCGCAAGCAGGAGGCCTCCGGCTGTGAGGCGGGCGAGGCGATCGGGGGGTCGGCTCAGGGCTCCCAGACCGCGCAGCCCGCCGACCCCGCGCAGCCCGCCGAACCCGCCGACCCGGGGCAGCCCTCCGGGCCCGCGGAAGCCGGGCAGTCCTCCGAGCCGGCCGGGGAGGCCCAGCCGTCGCAGCCCGCGGAGGCGGCGGGCGAGCAGGTCTGCAACGGGTCGACCGTCACCCTCTCCGGTGAGGGCGGCGCCCCGGCCGCGTCCAGCAACCAGTTCCCGGCCGGCACGAAGCTGAAGGTGACCAACCTGGACAACGCCAAGTCCACGACGGTGGAGGTCACCTCCGTCTCCGGTAGCTGCGTGCTGCTGAACAACGCCGCGTTCGAGCAGGTCAGGGAGCCCGGCAAGTTCCTGATCCGCCGGGCGCTGATCGAGAAGGTGGGGTGAGGCCCGGACGGCCGGCGAGCCGGCGAGGGGGCCGCTGAGGGGACGGCCCCGCGGCGGCAGCACCCGCGCGGACCGGCCCTCGGCACGGTGACCGGTCCCGTCGCTCCCGGGTGGGGAGCGGTGGGGCCGGCCATCCCGGCGGACGGACGGCCCGGCGCCCGGCGCGACCCGGGCGGGCCGACGGGGTCATGCCCCTGCCCGTACCGCGTCGCCGAAGGGGGGACATGCCCCTGCCCGGGCCGCGTATGCCCCTCGCATACGAGCCGCCCGGCGCTCCCCGTCGGCACTCCCCGTCGGCGCGGGCGGACGGCGCCCCCGCTCCGGCGCGACCCTCACCCTGTGAGTCGCGCCACAGCACCACCAGGTAACACGGGGTTCACATTCGAGCAATGGCCGGGAAATCGCCCGTTGACAGGCTCACGGACAACAGCGCGGCGCCCCAGTGCCGCAGCGCCGCAGCACCCGCAAGTGCGCCCGACCCACCCCCGAAGGATGTGGCCCGTGACCTTCAAGGCTGAGTACATCTGGATCGACGGCACCCAGCCGACCGCCAAGCTCCGCTCCAAGACCAAGATCATCACGGGTTCGCCCGCCGGTCTGGACGCGCTGCCCATCTGGGGTTTCGACGGGTCCTCCACGAACCAGGCCAAGGGCCACTCCTCGGACCGTGTCCTCAAGCCGGTCTTCACCTGCCCCGACCCGATCCGCGGCGGTGACGACGTCCTCGTCCTGTGCGAGGTCCTCAACATCGACATGACGCCGCACGAGTCCAACACCCGTGCCGCGCTCGCCGAGGTCGCGGAGAGGTTCGCGGCGCAGGAGCCGATCTTCGGCATCGAGCAGGAGTACACCTTCTTCGACGGCTCCCGCCCGCTCGGCTTCCCCGAGGGCGGCTTCCCCGCCCCGCAGGGCGGCTACTACTGCGGTGTCGGCGCCGACGAGATCTTCGGCCGCGACATCGTCGAGAAGCACCTCGACAACTGCCTGGCCGCGGGTCTCGGCATCTCCGGCATCAACGCCGAGGTCATGCCGGGCCAGTGGGAGTTCCAGGTCGGTCCGCTCGCCCCGCTGGAGGTCTCCGACCAGTTGTGGGTGGCCCGCTGGCTGCTCTACCGCACCGCCGAGGACTTCGGCATCTCCGCCACCCTCGACCCGAAGCCGGTCAAGGGCGACTGGAACGGCGCCGGCGCGCACACCAACTTCTCCACCAAGGCGATGCGCGAGCGCTACGACGCGATCATCACCGCCTGCGAGTCGCTGGGCGAGGGCTCCAAGCCGCTCGACCACGTCAAGAACTACGGCGCCGGCATCGACGACCGCCTGACCGGCCTGCACGAGACCGCCCCGTGGGACGAGTACTCCTACGGCGTCTCCAACCGCGGCGCCTCGGTCCGCATCCCGTGGCAGGTCGAGAAGGACGGCAAGGGCTACATCGAGGACCGCCGTCCGAACGCCAACGTCGACCCGTACGTGGTGACCCGCCTGCTGGTGGACACCTGCTGCTCCGCCCTGGAGAAGGCCGGCCAGGTCTGATCCGCACCGCGGCTCCGGGAAGGGGCGCCCGCCGTCACGGCGGGCGCCCCTTCCCGCGTTCCCCCTCCCCGCCGGCGAGCCGCGCGGCCGGGCCGGCCCCCGTGCGGGTGAACTCGGCACCGCCGCCGCACCGTTGCCGGTACGCGGCGGTTCCGGCGGCCCGGAGGAGACCACGGCGGCCCCGCCACCCGGCTGGTTCCGGGACCGGAGGCGTCCACGCAGTGAGAGAGCGCCGGCAGAGGGGTCCGCACGACCGTCCGCGCATGCTTGAATGGAGACATGGCCAGCATCCAGAAGTACTCCGCGACGGGTCGCCGTGACCTCGAGCCCTTCTGGCCTTCCCGTCAGCACCACGACTACGACCGGGTGTGTTGCCGCGCGACGAACGCGCCGGCCCTCTAAAGCCGTACCTCCCGGCCTTCGGTCGGCGTGACGACGTACGTCCTTCCCCGACGCACTCTCGCGCGAAAAGAGCTGACCTCTCATGGCGACCACCCGTTCCCTGTCCTCCCGGACCGCCCTCTCCTCGGCTGCCGCCGGCGGCACCGCCACCGCGCACAGCGCCCGGCACCGGCTGCGCGCCGTCGACCGCGACGACGTGATAGACGTCGCGGACTTCCTGCCGCCGGGCGCCACCTGGCTGCCGGCCCCGGCGCACGCCCTGCCCGCCCTGCCGGGCCGCCCGCCGATGGTCGGGTACCTGGTGCTGGTCCCGGCCGACCAGCAGCCGCCGTTCCTGCCGGTGGCGGTTCCCGGCCAGCGGACCCCGGAGCCGGCCGGGGAGGCACCGGCGGACACCGAGCCGCCCTCCCTCGGCGAACCCCTCATCCGCATCGACTCCGTCCGCCGCACCGCGGTGGTGGACGGGCGCGAACTGGACCTGACGTACCTGGAGTTCGAGCTGCTGGCCCATCTGGTGGCCCACCCGCACCGGGTGCACACCCGCGACCAGCTCGTCGGCACGGTGTGGGGCTACGGGCACGTCGGCGACGGCCGCACGGTGGACGTGCACATCGCCCGGCTGCGCCGCAAGCTGGGCGCCGAGCACCGGGACACCATCCGCACCGTGCGCCGGGTCGGCTACAAGTACACGCCGCCGGCCGGGCGCTGACCGTCTGCCCTGGGCAGATCCGCTGTCCTCGCGCACCGGGAGCGGGCAGGCTCACCGCCATGAGACTTCTGGTGCTGGGCGGTACGGAGTTCGTGGGGCGGGCGGTCGTGGAGGCGGCCGTGGCGCGGGGCTGGGACGTGACCGTGTTCCACCGGGGGCGGCACGCGGCGCCCGCCGGGGTGCGGGCGCTGCACGGCGACCGCACCGCGCCCGACGGGCTCGCCGCGCTCGCGGACGGCGCGTGGGACGCCGTCGTCGACACCTGGTCGGCGGCGCCCCACGCGGTGCGGGACTCGGCGCGGCTGCTGCGGGGCCGCGCCGGACGGTACGTCTACGTGTCGAGCTGCTCGGTGTACGCGTGGGCGCCCCCCGCCGGGTACGCCGAGGACGCGCCACTGGTCGAGGGCGCCGATCCGGACGCCGGGCAGACCGAGTACGCGCGCGACAAGCGGGGCGGCGAGCTGGCCGCGCTGGGCGCCTTCGGCGCGGACCGCTCGCTGCTGGTCAGGGCGGGGCTGATCATCGGGCCGTACGAGAACGTGGGCCGGCTGCCCTGGTGGCTGAACCGGACGGCCCGCGGCGGTCCGGTGCTGGCGCCGGGCCCCCGGGACCTGCCCCTGCAGTACATCGACGTCCGCGATCTCGCCGCGTGGATCCTCGGCGGCGTCGAGCGGGAGCTGAGCGGCCCGTACAACCTGGTCTCGCCGCAGGGCCACGCCACCATGGGCACCCTGCTGGAGGCCTGCGCCCAGGTCACCGGCGGCGGCGCCGAGCTGTGCTGGACCGATCCCGAGGTGATCCTGGAGGCCGGGATCGCGCCGTGGACCGAGCTGCCGGTGTGGGTGCCGCCGGGCAGCGACCTGCACGACGCCCTGCACTCCTCGGACGTCTCCCGCGCGGTCGCGGCGGGCCTCGGCTGCCGGCCCGTGGAGGAGACCGTCGCCGACACCTGGAGCTGGCTGCACTCGCTCGGCGGGGTGGCCCCGCAGCGCCCGGACCGGCCGGACAAGGGCGTGGACCCGGAGACGGAGGCGAAGGTGCTCGCCCAGGCCCACGGCCGCCAACTGCCGTGACCTGACGGTAATTTCAGCGACGTTTGAACACTCGTGGGACTCCTTGCGTATGGAGGGGAGCCGCTTCACTCCTGTCGGGCGCCTCGATGCTGCCCCGCAAGGAAGTCAGAGGAGTTCCATGGGACGCAACACACGAAAACGCCGTACGCCGCTGGCCACCAAGGCCATTGCCGCATCGGCGGCCCTAGCGCTCGGTGGGGGCGGGCTGATCTGGGCGAACTTCTACGCCTCGGCGCACGAGGACGAGGACCGCTGGCCGAACCGGACCCGGTCGGCGACGGCGCAGGTCGCCACCATCGACTGCCCGGACGTCGGCCAGCGGCTCTACGACGTGCCGGACCGGGCCCGGGGTGAGGTGGACGGCGAACTGGCCACCCTGGACCAGCAGATCACCGAGGCCTACCAGCGGCTGGCGACCACCCGGGACGCCCAGGCCCAGGACCCGGGCTACGTCCAGAACGCGATCCTCCAGCCGCTCAAGGACCGCCGCAAGGCGATCATCGACCGCATCCAGCTGGAGATCAACCGGGCCGGCGGCAACGCCTCCGAGGACCTGGACACCCTCTCCGGCTGCACCGGCACCCCGGCGGAACAGCCGCAGACCACGGACGGCCAGACCGGCGACGGGCAGAACGGCGACGGCCAGCAGGACGGCGGTCAGCAGGACGGTGACGGCCAGCAGGACGGCGGGGACCAGAACCAGGACGGCGGGGACCAGAACCAGGACGGCAACGGCGACGGCCAGCAGGACGACGGCCAGCAGGGAGGCAACGGCGGTCAGGCCGGCAACGGCCCGGTGGCGGCGGACTTCCAGGACATCACCACCGTCCAGCCGAACTCCCGCAACCTGCCGAACGGCCTCGCCGCCAACGGCCGGTCCGGTTCGCGCGGCGTCTTCATCACCAAGTGCGGCACCAACGGCAACGACAACCACAACACGGACAACGTGATCGTCGCCCCCGGTGTCACCAACGGCGCCCACCACCTGCACGACTACGTCGGCAACCAGAACAACGACGCCTTCGCGAGCGACGAGGACCTGGCCCGCGCCGACACCAGCTGCCAGAACCCGGGCGACCGGTCGTCGTACTTCTGGCCGGTGCTGCGCCTCCAGGACGGTTCGCAGGACTTCGACCAGAACGACGCCGGCGGCGGCACCGAGGGCAACGTCGGCCGGATCCTGGAGCCGCGGCAGGCCCAGCTGAAGTTCGTCGGCAACAAGCGCGGCCCGGTCGTCGCGATGCCGACGGCCCTGCGCATCATCACCGGTGACGCCAAGGCCTTCGTCAACGGCCTCGCGAACGCCAACACCTCCTGGAGCTGCACGGGCTTCGAGGACCGGCAGCTCACGGACAAGTACCCGCTGTGCCCCGAGGGCAGCGACGTGGTGCGCACGTCCAAGTTCCAGAGCTGCTGGGACGGCCAGAACATCGACAGCGCCAACCACCGCACCCATGTGGCGTTCGTCCAGCCCGACGGCTCCTGCCCCGGCGGCTTCAAGGCGATCCCCCAGCTCCAGGTCCGGCTGGTCTACGACGTCCCGGCCCCGACCATCGAGAACGGCGTGGTGCAGAACCCGTTCGCGGTGGACACCTTCCCGGAACAGCTGCACAAGCCGATCACCGACCACAACGACTTCATCAACTTCTTCTCCCCCGAGCTGATGAACAAGATGGTCAAGTGCATCAACACCGGCCGCAAGTGCCAGTAGCGGACCCGGCACGGCAACACGGCGAAGGCCGGCGGTGGGACTCCCACCGCCGGCCTTCGCCGTAGCGGATCAGTGCCCGCCGTGGGACGCCCCGTGGTCCTTCCCCTCCTCCAGCGTCCCCCCGAGGGTGCCGCGCAGCGCCGTCACCACCTCCGGCTCCCCCACGGCCACCCACTTGCGGCCGACCAGGTAGTGACCGCCGTAGTCCTTCGCCCCGTTGATCCACTCCCGCTGGCCGCGGTCGGTGGCGAAGGTGGCGAGGACGAACCGGCCGTCGCCGGTGCGGCAGATGGCCTGCCGGATCTCGTCGGCGTCCGTCTGGATGTCGGGCTCGCAGCGCGCCTCGGCGGCCAGCTGCTCCAGGCTGCCCTCGGCGGCCTCGGGCACCTGCGGGCGCGCCCGCTCCGCGCCGGAGCCGCAGCCCGTGAGCGCCAGCACGGCCAGGGCCAGGGCGAGCATCGGTCGGGTCAGCCTCATCAGTTCCTCCGGTCGGGGCGTCGCACGGCATGCCGTCCGTCGATACGGCCGCGGCACCCTCCGTGCTCAAATCACGTGCCGTCGCACACCCGTCCGTGCCAGGCTGGCCCGGTGGACCAGGACTGGGAGGGCCGCGTGACCGCGGCGTGGGCCGGCTTCGACGGCTACCCCGAGGAGCGGGCGGACGAGTTCCGCGCGGTGATCGACGCGCTCGTCGCCGAGCTCCCCGAGGGCAGCCCCGACGCGCCGTTCGAACGGGCCTGCGCCTGGGACTCCACGGGGCACTCCGACAGGGCGGTGCCGCTGTACCGGGAGGCGCTGGCGCGCGGGCTCACCGGCTACAAGGCGCGTCGGGCCAGGATCCAGCTCGCCAGCTCGCTGCGGAACACCGGACGTCCGCAGGAGGGCGTCGCGCTGCTGACCCCGGAACTCGACGCGTCGTCCGACGAGCTGGACGACGCGGTGCGCGCCACGCTCGCGCTGTGCCTGTCCAGCCTCGGCCGCGACCGGGAGGGACTGTCCCTGGTGCTCGGCGCCCTCGCCCGTCACCTGCCCCGCTACCAGCGCTCGATGGCGGACTACGCCCGTGCCCTGGCCGAGCCGGATCCCCCCGGTCCCGCAGGGCGGTGACCATCCGCCGGGCGGCTCGTTCTCCCGGACGTGCAGTCACAGGATGTCGCCCCGCGTCACAGCTCCGCAGCAGCCGCCGGTCCGGTGGTCGACGTCGAGCGGGCCGAGGCCGCGCTCGTCGAGCACTATCCCCGGCTCGTCCGGCTCGCCTATCTCGTGCTGCCGCCGGGTCTGGGCCGCAACCGGCGGGTGCTGACCGCCCACGCGCTCACCCAGCGGGCGCTGCCCCGCGGACGGGCCCGCGCCTGCGTCATCCCGTCCCAGTCCACGGGCCGCGAGAGCGACCCCGGCTATGCCTACGTCCGCCTCCAGGTGCTGCGCACGGCACTGGAGGCGGGCCTGCCGCTGCGGCGCCGGGCCTGGCCGAAGCGGTCCCCGCTGCCGCCCCTGCTCCCCCAGGTGTGGGGCCTGCGGCTGTTCCCGCGCTCGGGCGGCGCCGACGAACTGGCCCTGGACCAGCGGCTGTCGGCGCTGCCGGCGCCGGCCCGCGCCGCGTACGTGCTGCGCGGCCTGGAGCGGCTGCCGGACGGTCACGTGCGTACGGTGCTCGAGGCCGCCGGGGTCAGGGACGCGCGGGCCGCGCTCGCCGCGGCCGACACCCTGGCCCCGCGGTACTCGCTGCTGGCCTCCCCCGAGTTCGACCCGTGCACGCTGCAGGCGCGGCCCACCGATCTGATGCGCCGCCGCCGGCGTCTGCAGGCGGCGCTGGCCGCGACCGCGGCGGTCGCCGTGGGCGGGGCGCTGCTCGGCCTGCCCGGTGACGGCGGGAACCCGGACGGCCCGGCGGCCCCCGTGTACGCGCAGAACCCGTCCGCCCGGGCCGCCCTCGACCCGGCCAGGCTGACCAAGGTGCCCGCCGGGGCCTGGCGGTCGGCGAGCCGCACCGACTTCTCCGTGTGGCCCGCGCGCGGCGACCTCGTGGGCGACAGCGCGCTGCTGCGCCGCGCCCTCGCCGTCTGGGCACGCCCCGGCGAGGCCGTGCGGGTCTCGGCGACGCCGGGCACGCCGTCCGGCGGTCCGGCCGGTCCCCCGCAGCTGCTGTACGCGGATACCGTGGACCGGGCCCGCGTGGTGATCCTGCACGACGGCCTGCGCATCGCCCGGTACGCCGAGCCGGTGGACGGCACGGCGGGCGCCGCCCTGGACTTCGCCCGTACGGACGGCGCGTCCCGGGGCGAGTCGAGCGCGGTGGTGCTGGCCCGCACCGACGGCAACGTGCGGTACCTGCTGGCGCCGTGGGTGACGAAGGCGGCCGAGCGGGACCTGGTGGAACCGGGGTCCTCCCCGATGGAGCTGACCGTGACGGACGGGACCGCCTCGCCGCTGGCCAGCCCGGCGACCCGGTCCGGCGCCTGCACGTCGTGGAACGTGCTGGAGGTGACCGACGGTTCGGGCACCCGGCTGCTGACGGACCTCGGCGAGCTGGTGCCGGCCCGGCTGACCAGTGGCCGGCCCGGCTCGGTGCGGGACGCGAGCGGTGCGCGGGCGCGGCAGACGTGGGCGCCGTTCGCCTGCTCGCTGGCGAACGCGCGGGGACAGGGCGTGCGGTCGGTGAACGCGTGGGCGTACGCCGAGCAGCCGCTGCCGGACGACAGCGGTACGGCGGCGTGGGTGTGCACCCGGACGGAGACCTGGCGGGGCGGCGGCGAGCGGGTGCTGGCGCAGTTCCGGACGCCGGGCGTGGCGTACGGCGCGGTGGCCGCGAAGGCCGAGGGCGGTCCGGCGTGCGGGGCGAAGGATCCGCATGTGCTGGCCGGGGTGCTGTGGAAGTCGGCGGGCGGTGAGTGGTACCTGCTCGCGGCGGGCAGCCGGGACACCGAGTCGGTGCGTGCGACGGGCGGGGTGAACGGGTCGGCGCAGGGCCATCTGCTGGCCGTGCGGACGAAGCAGGGGGCGCAGGCGGAGCTGAAGGGCACGCTGGAGAGCGGGCGGTCCGTCAGCGGGCTGCGGTAGGCGGCCGGGCCGGGCCCGGCCCGCACCGGCGTCACGGGCGGGCGCGAGGCGGGCGCACCGCGCCGGACAGGCGAGCACCGTCTGCCGATCGAGGCCGGTCACGGCCGAATCCGATCGGTAAGGTGTTCGTATGAGTACCGGGGTTCGCCGCAGAATGGGAGTCGAGGAGCGGCGGCAGCAGTTGATCGGTGTCGCCCTCGAACTCTTCAGCCGACGCTCTCCCGACGAGGTCTCCATCGATGAGATCGCGTCGGCCGCGGGGATCTCCCGACCGCTGGTCTACCACTACTTCCCCGGCAAACTCAGCCTGTACGAGGCCGCGTTGAAGCGTGCCGCGGAAGACCTGGCGGGCCGGTTCGCCGAGCCCGCGGAGGGGCCGCTGGGCGCGCGGCTGCTGCGGGTGATGGCCCGGTTCTTCGACTTCGTGGACGAGCACGGGCCCGGCTTCTCCGCGCTGATGCGCGGCGGCCCGGCAGCCGGCTCCTCGACGGCCGACGCGCTGATCGACTCCGTGCGCCAGGCCGCCTACGAACAGATCATCACGCACCTGGGGACGCCGGAACCGCCGGCCCGGCTGGAGCTGGTGGTGCGCTCCTGGATCTCGCTCGCCGAAACGACGGCCCTGATCTGGCTGGACGGGCGGCGCATCCCGCGCGAGGAGCTGCAGGCGCAGCTCGTGCACGACTTCGCCGCGCTCATGGCGGTGAGCGCGGCGTACGACGAGGAGACGGGCGCGCTGCTGCGCCGCGTCCTGAAGGAGGAGCCGGGCGAGGGTCCCTTCGGGGACCTGATCGCCCGGCTCGTCACTTTCGCGTCCTAGCGGTACCTGGGGGCGTCTCCTAGGCGTCGTACTTCCGGTAGGACGCGTCGAGGTCGCGGACCTCGGCCGAGGCGTGCAGTGCCAGGCCCTCGGCGGGCTTCACGTACTGCCGCAGCAGCTCCAGCACCTGCTCCGTGAGCCGGGCCTTCGTCTCGTCGGTCCGTCCGGCCAGCAGGCCGATGGTGACGTGCACGATGGCGTGGCCCTCGGCGTCCGGGCCGACGACGGTGTCCTCGGTCCTGCGGAACTGCGTCTTGCACGCCGGCGGCTTCGCCGCCGCGATGTCGACCGTGGCCGAGTGCAGCGCCTCGGCGAAGCCGGGCCGGTCGAAGTGACCGGCGAGGCGCTCGGAGTAGTCGACGGTGATCTGCGGCATGGGCACTCCTGTTCTGGGCGTCGGGACCAACCCTAGTGACGGAAGACCGCCACCGTCCGTGCCGGGACGGTGAAGGTGCCGGTCGCCGACTGGTAGGACGCGTCCTTGACGACCGGGTCCGCGCCCGCCGCCTGGACCGGGTGCAGGCGGTAGGTCTCGCCCGCCAGTTCCGCGATCCGCTGTTCCTGCCTGTCCGGTGTCGCGTTGAAGACGACGACCAGGTCGCCCAGGCGCATGGTGATCACGCCGGGGGTCTCGTCGGTGCCGGACAGCGGGAAGGAGAGCGCGGACTGCACCTGGGCGGCGGTGTCGAGGGAGAACGCCCGCTCGGTGGTGCGGATCTTCAGCAGGTCGCGGTAGGCGGCCGAGGCGCCCTGGATCTGCGGGCAGCCGACTCCGATCCGTGTGAGCAGCGGCTTGGCGTACGGCCACTTGTCCTGGTTGTCGGCGGCCGGCGGCAGTCCGCGGCCGAAGCCGTTGCCGTCGGCGCAGTTCCAGTGGATGGCGTTGAACCAGTCGCCGCTGTCGAAGGAGTTGCGGTCCAGCGACTTCGAGCGCAGCAGGTCGGTGCCGGCCTGGGAGAGGGCCGGGCCCTGGGAGAGGGTGGCGGTGGCCATGGCGAGGACCTGCATGCGGGCGCGGTCGGCGGCGCTCGTCGACGCGGGGAGCTTGAAGGCGAGGGCGTCGAAGAGGGTTTCGTTGTCGTGTGCGTCGGCGTAGGCGAGGGCGTCGCCGGGGGCCGCCGCGTAGCCGGCGGGGGCGCCGTTGTAGTCGACCTCGGAGCCCTTGACGCGTGTGCCGCTGGTGTCGGTGAAGGTGTAGCCGGCGAGGTTGCCGGACAGGCCGACCTTGATCAGGTCCTGGTAGTGCAGGAGGCGGGCCTTCTGCTGGGCGGGGGTGCCGTTGGCGGCGTCGGGGTTGGGGTCGGTGTACAGGCCGGAGGCGAAGCCCTGGACGCCGGGGTCGGCGTCGAAGGGGCCGCCGCCGCGCACCGCGTCGCGGGCGCGGTCGGAGAAGGTGGCGATGCCCGTGCCGGCCATGTTCTTCTGGGTGGCCTGGACGAAGCGGGCGTCGTCGGCGACCTCGCCGAAGTTCCAGCCCTCGCCGTACAGGATGATCTTCTTGCCGTCGACGCCGTCCTTCTCCACGGTCAGCGCGTCCAGCGCCTTGCGCACGGCGAGGATGTTGGCCTTGGGGTGGTGGCCCATGAGGTCGAAGCGGAACCCGTCGACCTTGTACTGGCGGGCCCAGGTGACCACCGAGTCCACGACCAGCTTGCCCATCATGGCGTTCTCGGTGGCCGTGTTCGCGCAGCAGGTGCTGCTGGCGACGGAGCCGTCGGCCAGCAGGCGCTGGTAGTAGCCGGGCACGATCCGGTCCAGGACGCTGGTCGTGGCCTGGCCGCTCGCGGCGGTGTGGTTGTAGACGACGTCCATGACCACGCGCAGGCCGTCCTCGTTGAGGGCCTTGACCATCTTGCGGAACTCGACCGTGCGGGCGGTGCCGTCGGGGTCGGTGGCGTAGGAGCCCTCGGGGACCGTGTAGTGGTAGGGGTCGTAGCCCCAGTTGTAGGCGTCCTTCGCGGCCGCCTTCGCCACGCACTCCTGCTGCTTGCCGGAGTCGGCCGGGAAGGAGGCCAGGTCACAGCCGACGCTCGCCTGGTCGGACCTGCGCTCCGGGATGGTGGCGATGTCGAACGCGGGCAGCAGGTGCACGTACGAGGTGCCCGCCTGGGCCAGCTTCCTCAGGTGCCGGGAGCCGTCGCTGTCCTTGTCGGTGAAGGCCAGGTAGGTGCCCGGGTGGCTCGCCGTCGGGTCCTCGACGGAGAAGTCGCGGATGTGCAGCTCCTGGATCTGCGCGTCCTTCAGCGGCACGGCCCCCGGCTTCCTGTAGCCGTTCCAGCCGGCCGGGGCGAGCGCCTTGTCGGCGAGGTCGACGACCAGGCTCCGCTTCGAGTCGGTCGTCAGGGCGACCGAGTAGGGGTCGGTGACCTTGTTGGTGACGATCTCCCGGGTGCTGGGCGCCCAGACCTTCACCACGTACCGGTAGGGCTTGCCCTTCCAGGACGCCGGGCCGGTGACGGACCAGACGCCGGTGGCGGCGTCCCGGCGCATCGGCTTCAGCGAACCGTCCAGCTCCAGGGAGACGCTCTGGGCGGTGGGGGCCCAGACCGCGAGGGTGGGACGGCCCTTGTCGAAGGTGGGGCCGAGGTCCGCCTTGGTCGCGTCGTAGAGGTCGTCGAGCACGCCGGCGATCTGCACGCCGGTCGCCGACAGGACCGCTCCGTTGGCCGCCGTCTGGGCGGCGACGAGCTGGCCACGCAGGGCCTCGCGGACCCGGTCGCGGTCGCGCGGGTCGACGGACCACGCGGTGTGGCCGCCCAGGTGCGGGAACTCGGCCTTCTGCGCGTCGGTGAGGGTGGTCTTCTTCAGGCGCAGCCTGCGCTCGTCGGTGCTGGTCAGGACGCCGTTCCCGGCCTTGATGGAGCCGGTGCGGGAGTAGCGCAGCTGGGTGGCGGCGGCCTCCGAGCCGTTCCAGACGACGGTGTCCCGGTCGATCCAGACCGCCTTGGAGGTGGTCAGGTCGACCGCGGCGGCGGAGCCCGCGGGCTGCGGCAGCAGGTGCTTCTCCTGGCCGCTCAACAGCCACACCTCGTGGCCGTCCGCCGTGAGGTCCAGCGACCGGTCGGTGGGCAGGTCCTTCTCGTCGCCCCTGTGGACGATGTAGCTGAGACTGGTGGCACCCTCGGTGAGCGGCACCTCGAAGACCGCGCCATAGGCATCAGTCTTCACCGGCTTCAGGGGGTTCGACCAGTCGGTGGGGTTCGCGGCGCCCGTCCAGACGTGCAGGCCCCAGCCGTCGTAGTCGCCGTCGGCGCGGTGGTAGTGCAGGACGGCCTTGGTCCGGTCCGGGGCCGGGTAGTCGGCCGCGGGCCGCTCGGTGCGGACGGTGTCCTTGCCCTGCTCGATCCAGACCTCGCCGGTCTTGGTGACGTCGATCGTGCGGTCGGCAGTGACGTCCTTGTTGCCCTGCCGGTCGATGACCAGGAAGCTCACGTTCGAGGCGCCCGGCTTCAGCTTGACGTAGGCGAAGGCGCCGTAGGCGTCGCGGCCCGTGAAGGGGTGGCTGCCGGGCCATTCGGTGGCCTCGCCGTCGGCGAGGTCGCCCCAGGCGTACAGGCCCCAGTCGGCGTAGTTCCCGTCCGCGCGCTTGTAGTGGACGATCGCGTAGTCGCGGGAGGAGGCCGTCGGGACCTCCTCGGCGAGCGGGGTGCCGGTGACGGAGGCCGCCGTGGCGCTCGCGGTGCGGCCCTCGGAGTCGATCACCACGGCCTTGTAGCGCAGCGCGGTACCGGCGGGTACGTCCTCGCCGACGGTGTGCGTGACCTTGTACGGGGCGTGGTCGGCGGAGCCGAGGGTCCGCCACTTGCCGTTGCCGGTCTGGGCGGCGAAGACGACCCGGTTGAGCTGTCCGCCGTCGACGTCGGCGGTGACCTCGACGGTGCCGGTGGCGCCGGGAGCCGGTGCCTTCAGGGTGAGGGCCGGCCGGGCGGCGGGGGCGGGGAGCTTGCCGGCCGCCTGGTAGACGACGGCGGATCCGGCGGGGACGGTGACGGTGAGCTCGCGGCCGGCGTCGGAGCGGACCGTGCCGTCCGTGCCGTAGAGGCCGCGGAAGGGCATGTTCGCCGAGCCGGTCGGGAAGGTGGCCGTCCTGGCCCCGTCCGCGTTGTTGAAGGCGACGACGTACTCGGTGCCGGTCCGCGCGTCGGTGCGGGAGACGGCGTAGATGCCGGGGCCGTCGTCGGCGTGGCGCTCGGTCTGGACGCCGTCGGCGAGGGCCGGGTGGGCCTTGCGGAGCTCGGCGAGAGCGCTGATCTGCCGGTAGAGCGGTGCTCTCGGGTCGTAGGCGTCCGACGCGTGGGTGCGGTCGGTGCCGAGCTGGTCGTCGTCCAGGTAGTCGGCGACCTTCGAGGCGAACATCGTCTGGCGGGCGTCCTTGTCGCCGCCGGCTCCGGTGAATCCCTGCTCGTCGCCGTAGTAGATCACCGGGTTGCCCCGGTTGAGGAACATCAGCTCGTTGGCGAGGCGGGCCTTCTTCAGCAGTTCGGCGTCGCTCGCGTCCGGGTCGTCCTGCTGGAGGAAGGTCCCGAAGCGGCCCATGTCGTGGTTGCCGAGGAAGGTGACCTGCTCGTAGGCGTTGGCCTTGTCGGTCGTGTACTTGTAGTCGTCGCCGAAGACCGACGCCAGCTTCTTCGCGCTGCCGCCCTGCGAGGCGTAGGCGCGGACCGCGTCCTGGAAGGGGAAGTCGAGCGTGGAGTCGAGGCGGCCCTCGGTGACGTACGGGGCGGTGACGTTCGTGTCGGCGGAGTAGACCTCGCCGAACATGAAGAAGTCCTCCCGGCCCTTCTTCGCCGCGTAGGCGTCGAGGGCGGTGGCCCACTGGGTCCAGAACTCGGTGTTGACGTGCTTCACGGTGTCGATCCGGAAGCCGTCGATGTCGAAGTCGCGCACCCAGCGCTGGTAGATCTTCTCCATGCCCTCGACGACTTCGGGACGCTCGGTCCACAGGTCGTCGAGGCCGACGAAGTCGCCGTAGGTGGCGGATTCGCCGGCCCAGGTGGAGTCACCGCGGTTGTGGTACATCGCCGGGTCGTTGAGCCAGGACGGGACCTTCAGGTTCCGCTTGTCGGGGGCGACGACCGGGGTGTACGGGAAGGTGCCGGAGTCCACCGCCGGGAACTTCCGCCCGCCGTCCGCGTAGTCGGCGTCGTCGAAGGGTTCGCCGTTCTTCGTCAGGTAGGGGAAGGCGCCCTTGGCGAGGTAGCCGTAGGACTTCTCCTCGTAGTCCACGACGTCGGCGGTGTGGTTGGTGATGACGTCGAAGAAGACCTTCATGCCCTTGGCGTGCGCCTTGGCGATGAGGGTCTCCAGGTCCTCGTTGGTGCCGAAGTGCGGGTCGACCTGGGTGAAGTCGGTGATCCAGTAGCCGTGGTAGCCGGCGGAGGCGTTGGCGCCCTCGCCCTGCACGGGCTGGTTCTTGAAGATGGGGGCGAGCCAGATGGCGGTGGTGCCGAGACCCTTGATGTAGTCGAGCTTCCGCGTCAGGCCCTTGAGGTCGCCGCCCTGGTAGAAGCCCTTGTCGGTGGGGTCGTAGCCGGTGGCGAGGCGGGTGCCGGTCAGGCCGCCCCGGTCGTTGGTCCGGTCGCCGTTGGCGAAGCGGTCCGGGAGCACGAAGTAGAACTGCTCGCGGGTGAGGTCGTGCCGGGCGGGCGCCTTGGCCAGGGCCGCGTCCGAGGGCGGAGGCGGCGGCGTGGCGGCGCGGGCGGCGAGGGGCTGCACGAGGGCGGCGGCGAGCGCGGCGACGGTGACGGCCGCGACCCGTCTGCCTCGTGCGGTGCGGCGCCGGGCAGGCACCGGCCTACTGGGTATCAAGGTGTGACTCCTTGCGATGACGGATCATTGGGTCCGACCCCGGGCGCGACGGTAGCGCCGCGCAAGTGTTGCAGCAAGGGTCGTGCAACCACCGGAAAGAAGTTTCACGACCCTTGGGCGGCCGAGCCGCTTAGCAGGACGGCTTGCCGGCGTGGATCGCCAGTGCGGTGTGGGCACCGAGGGTGGCGGTGAACTGGCCACTGGAGTTCACCGTCACCGGGGTGTTGCTCTGCACGTTGCAGTACGTGCCCGCGGGCAGGGAGGTCTGGTAGGTGCGGGTCAGGGAGCCGGACTCGTGGTTGATGGCCACGAAGCCCTTGCTGCCGCGTCCGAAGGCGATGGCGTCGCCGCCGTTGTCCCACCAGTTGGTGACGGCCTCGCCGCGGGTGGCGTTGCGGAAGGCGACCATGCGCTGGATCTCGGGCCAGGCGTGCTGGCACTTCCAGCCGCTCTGCCAGCAGGCGTCGACCCGGCCGCCGTTCGGCGGTCCGGCGTCGTGGTCGGTGAACTCGTAGCCGGAGTTGATGTCGGGCGCGCCGTAGGGCCAGGCCAGCATGAAGACGTTGGCCAGGGTGTAGGTGGCGTTGTCCTTGTAGCTGAGCGTGGAGCCGTTGCGCTCGGTGTCGTGGTTGTCGACGAAGACACCGGCGCCGGAGCTCTTCAGGTAGCCCCAGCCCTCGCCGTAGTTCTTCAGGTAGGCGAGGTTCTCGTTGTTGAAGACCCGCTTGAGGTCGTAGGCGTAGCGGAACTCCTGGACGTCGCCGTTGCCGGTGTACTCGGCGGGCTGGACGGCCTCGCCGGCGCCGTGGATGACTTCCTGCTTCCAGTAGACGGACGGGTTGGTCAGGCGGGACTTGATGTTCGCCAGGTCGGCGGCGTCCATGTGCTTGGCGGCGTCGATGCGGAAGCCGTCGACGCCGAGCGAGAGCAGGTCGTTCATGTAGCCGGCGATGGCGCCGCGCACGTAGTTCTCGCCGGTGTCCAGGTCCGCGAGGCCGACCAGTTCGCAGCGCTGGACGTTCCAGCGGTCCTGGTAGTTGCTGATCTGGGCGGTGCAGTCGTCGAAGTCGTACGACGAGTACAGGCCGGGGTAGTTGTACTTGGTGTACGCGGTGCCGCCGGTGCCGGTGCCGTTGCCCGCGGCCATGTGGTTGATGACGGTGTCGACGACGACCTTCACTCCGGCCGCGTGACAGGTGTCGACCATGTTCTTGAAGGCGGTGCGGTCGCCCAGCCGCCCGGCGATCCGGTAGCTGACCGGCTGGTAGGAGGTCCACCACTGGGACCCCTGTATGTGCTCGGCGGGCGGGGAGACCTGCACGTAGCCGTAGCCGGCGGGGCCGAGGCGGGTGGTGCACTCCTTCGCCACCGAGGCGAAGTTCCATTCGAAGAGGACGGCGGTGACGTCCTTGGTGCCGGGAGGGGAGGCGTGAGCGGCGCCGGCGGGTGCCAGGAAGGCTGCCGCCGCGGCGAGCGCGACGGCGCCGGAAACGGTTCTGCTGCTGGCCATGTGGGGTTCCTTCACCGTTGAAGGGGGTGGTTGAAATCTTGCAGAAACCTTGCGGTGGCCAGATGTTAAAGGCCCGCCGCCCAAAAGGGCAGCGGGCCGTCGGAAGTTGCTGCAAGAAGTTACCCAGCCGTGCTGAACCACACGGTGGTGTCGGCGGGCAGCTTCACGTCCCCGTCGCCCTCCAGGACCTCACCGCTGGCGAGCAGCAGCCGCCCGTACGCCGGGGTGGTCACCGCCTCGCCGCCGGTGTTGGCCACGCAGGTGAACTCCCCGCGCCGGAAGGCGAGCACGCCCTCGGGCGCCTTGAGCCACTCCACCGCGTCGCCCGCGCCGAGGTCCGGCTGCGTGCGGCGGACGGCCAGAGCCGAGCGGTACAGCTCCAGGGTGGAACCGGGCACGCCCTGCTGCGCCTCGACGCTCAGTTCGGCCCACTCGGCCGGCTGGGGCAGCCAGCTCCCGCCGCTGCCGAAGCCGTACGACGGACCGGTGCGGGTCCACGGGATCGGCACCCGGCAGCCGTCGCGGAAGCCGTCCTGGCCCTCGCCGCGGAAGTAGGCAGGGTCCTGGCGCACCTCGTCGGGCAGGTCGACGACGTCCGGCAGGCCCAGCTCCTCGCCCTGGTAGACGTAGGCGGAGCCGGGCAGCGCCAGCATCAGCAGGGTGGCCGCGCGGGCCCGCTTCAGGCCCAGCTCGCGGTCGCCGGCGGTGCGGATCTGGGTGCCGAGGCCGGGCGGGTTGGCGAAGCGGGTGGCGTGCCGGGTGACGTCGTGGTTGGACAGCACCCAGGTGGCCGGGGCGTTCACCGGGCGCATGGCCTCCAGCGTGCGGTCGATCACCCCGCGCAGCTCCTCGGCGTCCCAGTGGGTGCCCAGGTACTGGAAGTTGAACGCCTGGTGCAGCTCGTCGGGGCGGACGTAGTTGGCGGTGCGCTCGACGGTCGGGGTCCACGCCTCGGCGACGAAGATGCGCTCACCGGCGTACTCGTCGAGGACCAGCCGCCACTGGCGGTAGATCTCGTGCACACCGTCCTGGTCGAAGAACGGCATGACATCGTTGCCCAGCAGCTTGAGCTGGTCGTGGGAGCCCAGGTCCGGCAGGCCCTCGGCCTTCACCAGGCCGTGGGCGACGTCGATGCGGAAGCCGTCGACGCCCATGTCCAGCCAGAAGCGCAGGATCGAGCGGAACTCGTCGCCGACCGCCGGGTGGTCCCAGTTGAAGTCGGGCTGCTCGGGGGCGAACAGGTGCAGGTACCACTCGCCGGGGGTGCCGTCCGGCTCGGTGACCCGGGTCCAGGCGGGTCCGCCGAAGATGGACTCCCAGTCGTTCGGCGGCAGCTCACCGTGCTCGCCCTTGCCGGGGCGGAAGTGGTAGCGCTCCCGGAGCGGCGAGCCGGGTCCCTCGGCGACCGCCCGCTTGAACCACTCGTGCTGGTCGGAGGAGTGGTTGGGCACCAGGTCGACGATGATGCGCAGGCCCAGCTCGTGGGCGTCGCGGATCAGCGCGTCGGCGTCCAGGAGGTTGCCGAACATGGGGTCGACGGCCCGGTAGTCGGCGACGTCGTATCCGGCGTCGGCCTGCGGGGAGGCGTAGAAGGGGCTGAGCCACACGGCGTCCACGCCGAGGTCGCGCAGGTACGGGAGGCGGGAGCGTACGCCTTCCAGGTCGCCCATGCCGTCGCCGTTGCTGTCGGCGAAGCTGCGCGGATAGACCTGGTAGATCACCGCGTCCCGCCACCAGTCACGGCGCTTGGCGACGGTGGCGACGGCGGAGTTCGGTGCCGGGTCGGCAGTGTGCTGGCTCATGGCGTCCTTGTTGTGTAACCGATTCGAGGTCATGGAGGCGTGGGTACGGCGCGTGGCGCGTGGGGTGACGAGGCGGCCCGGCCGCGGCGACAGCGGGGTCGGATGGACGCCGCGGCCGGGGCCGCCACCCGCGCGGGCAGGGCGCGGGAGTCTTCTCGGGAAGGGGCTCAGCCCTTCGTGCCGCCCGCGGTGAGGCCGGTCACCAGGTTCTTCTGCACGAGGTAGAAGAACGCGGACACCGGTATCGCGATGAGCACGGCCGTCGCGGCCATCAGGTTGCGCTGGGCGTCGTGCTCGCTCACGAAGCTCTGGAGGCCGACGGCGAAGGTGTACTTCTCGTCGTCCAGCAGGAACGTGGTGGCGAAGGCGACCTCACCGAAGGCGGTGATGAAGCTGTAGAACGCGGCCACCGCGAGGCCCGGCCGGGCGAGCGGCAGGATCAGCCGGAAGAAGGTGCCGAACGGGGAGAGCCCGTCGACCCGGCCGGCCTCGTCGATCTCGAAGGGGATGGTGTCGAAGTACCCCTTCAGCAGCCAGGCGCAGTACGGGACCGCGGTGGAGCAGTAGACGAGGATCAGGCCGAGGTAGGTGTCGATGAGCCGGAGCTCCGACAGGATCTGGTACATCGGCACGATCAGCACGGCGATCGGGAACATCTGGGTGCACAGCAGCACCCACATGAACTTCTTGTAGCCGGGGAAGCGCATGCGGGAGACCGCGTAGCCGGTGGTGGCCGCGATCATGACGCCGATGACGGTGGTGCCGAGCGAGACGATCAGCGTGCTCTTCAGCCAGTCGAAGAAGTTGGTCTCCTGGAGCACGAAGCTGTAGTTGTCCAGGGTCATCGTCGACCAGATGCGCCCGGGGTGCAGGTAGTCGTCCTTGTCCGGGCCGAGGGACAGGAAGACCAGCCAGACGATCGGGAAGAGGGCGATCAGGCTCGCGAGGACGAGCAGGCCGTGGGAGGTGAGGGTCCCGGCGAGGCCGCGCCCGCCGCGCCGGCGCGCCTTCGCGGGCGCGGGGGCGGCCTGGTCCGCGGCGGCGGACTTGGTGATGGTCGTGGTGCTCATGGGGGCTCCTGCCTCAGATCGCGGCTTGCTCATCGCGGTTCAGCCAGCGGCGGTAGAAGGAGGTGAAGACGATCAGGATGCCCAGCAGCAGGATGCCGTAGGCGGCCGACTCGGCGAACTCGCGCGGTTGCTGCCCGAAGCCGAGCTGGTAGGCCCAGGTGACCAGGATCTGCGCGTCGGGGGCGGTGTTGCCGAACAGCAGGAAGATGATCGCGAACTGGTTGAAGGTCCAGATGACGCCGAGCAGGATCACCGTGGAGCTGACGGTGCGCAGGCCGGGCAGCGTGACGTAGCGGAACTGCTGCCAGCGGCTCGCCCCGTCCATCTCCGCGGCCTCGTACAGCGTGCTGTCGATCGACTGCAGGCCGCCGAGCAGCGACAGCATCATGAACGGCACACCGCACCAGGTGTTGACCATGATCGCGGCGAACCGCTGCCAGAAGGTGTCCTCCAGCCACGCCGGGGTGGGCAGGCCGAGGAAGTCGAGACCGGAGTTGATCAGGCCGCTGTCGGCGAGCATGAAGCGCCAGCCGAAGACGGTGGTGAACGTCGGCACGGCCCACGGCAGGATCAGGATCAGCCGGTAGAAGGTGCGCCCGCGCAGCTTCTGGTTGAGCAGCAGCGCGAGGCCGAGCCCGAGGGAGTAGTGCAGGGCGACGCAGGCGGCCGTCCAGAAGACGGTCCAGATGAAGTGCGACCAGAAGCGGTCGTAGGCGGTCTCGCCCCAGAGGATGTCCGCGTAGTTGTCGAACCCGATGAACTTGTAGGTGGCCTCGATCTCGTTGACGCCGATCGTGCGGGCCGAGTTCAGGCTGTCGGCGTCGGTGAGCGTCAGGTAGAAGCCGTAGGCCAGGGGGTACAGCACGAGGGCGCCGAGTACGAGGATGACCGGGGTGATCATCGCGTAGGCGTACCAGTACCTCTGGTAGCTGTTCTTGAGACGGCGGCCCAGGCCGGACCGGGGACCGCGGTCACCGCTCCGCTTGCCGGTCGCACGATCGATGGCGACTGTCATGGTTCGACACCTTCTGGGAAGTTTCGGTACGGCTCACAGGCCGATGGCCGCCGGATCCTTCCCCCCTTGAACCGGAGGATCCGGCGGCCACGCGGGCTTACTTGCTGAAGTCCGGGACCAGCTTGGCGATCGCGGTCTCAGCGTTGCTCAGCCCCTCGTCCAGGGACACCTTGCCGCCGGCGACCTTGAGCAGTTCGTCGTCGAGCGGGCCCCACAGCGAGCTGTACTCGGGCAGCGCGGGACGGGGCTGGGCGGCGGAGAGCACCGTCTGGTAGCCGGCGATGCCCGGGTCGGCCTTGACCTTGGCGGTGTAGGCGTCGTCGCGGGTCGGCAGCGTGTTGTTCTTCAGGGCGATGGTCTCCTGGGCCTTCGCCGAGGTCATGAAGTTCACGAACTTCAGCGCGGCCTTCTGGTGCGCCTCGTCCGAGCCCGCGTAGACGGACAGGTTGTGCCCGCCGGTCGGGGCGCCCGCCTTGCCGGAGGAGCCGGCCGGGACGGTGGCGATGCCCAGGTTGTTCTTGTCCTTGAAGGCGGAACCCTTGTAGAAGTTCGTGATCTCCCACGGGCCCTGGATGATCGAGGCGACCTTGCCGTTGACGAACGCCTCCTGGATGTGGGCGTAGGCGTCGGCGGTGGTGTCGGCCTTGTGCAGGCCCTTGCCGTTGAACAGGGACTGCCAGGTGGCGTAGCCCTTCTTGGCGGCGGGCGAGGTGACCGTGATCTTCTTGGCGTCGACGTCGACGGTGTCGGCGCCCTCGCCGTAGAGGAAGGACTGGGCGTAGTAGGACTGGGTGGAGCCCCAGTAGCCGTCGACGCCGGTCTTGGCCTTGATCGTGGCGGCGGCCTTCTTCAGGTCGTCCCAGGTCTTGGGGGCCTCGACGCCGGCCTTCTCGAACAGCGCCTTGTTGTAGACGAGGGCCAGGGTGTCCGTGGTGAAGGGGACGCCGTAGGTCTTGCCCTCGTACTTGGCCTGCTCGATCAGGTTGGGCTTGAACTTGGACTGCTCGGTCAGGGCCTCGGTGCCGTCCAGCGGCAGGAAGAAGCCCTTCTTGGCGAACGCCGGGGTCCAGCCGACCTCGGAGCGCAGCACGTCAGGGGCGCCCTTGGAACCGGCGGCCGTGTCGAACTTGTTCTGCGCCTGGTCGAAGGGGACGTTGACGTACTTGACCTTGATGCCCTTGTTGGCGGCCTCGAACTCCTTGACCAGCGCCTGGTACGTCGGTGCCTCGTTGGTCGCGTTGGAGGTGTCCCACCAGGTGATGGTGACCGGCCCGTCCGAGCTGTCGCTGCTGTCGTCTCCGCCGCAGGCCGTCGCCGCGAGGGCGAGGGACGCCACCAGCGCGGTGGCCGCTATGCCACGCCGCATGAGTTCTCCTTGAGGGTGAAAGCCCGAGTGTGGGCCGCCTGGGCCCCTGACAGGGCGCGGCCCCGTCTGCCGCTCCCTGCCGACTGCCGACTGCGCCGAGGGGGACCCCCCGCTCGGGCGGTGCCGAGAGTGGGGGAGGCAGCCGGGCGACGTGAACGTAACAGCGATGCAATAGTTGCGAAAGACCTTGCAGAAAAAAAGTGCAAGGTGTCACCGAAGTTATTCGGACGTGACCTCCTGTAGACCACTGCGAGACCGTTGTCCTACGCGGTTGAGCGGGTACGGTCGGTGTTGTGCAAGACTTGCAAGCTCTTGCCGTTCGTTTCAGAGGGGACGCCATGCCGCAGCAACCCGCAGTGCGCCGGCCAACTCGCATCCGGCGCCCGGCTGGTGGGCAAGCCGACACCCGGCCGGTACAGTCCCACCCTGTGACCACACGGCTTGCGGACATCGCTGCGCAGGCGGGGGTGAGCGAAGCGACCGTCAGCCGCGTCCTCAACGGGAAGCCCGGCGTCGCCGCCACCACCCGCCAGTCCGTGCTGGCCGCACTCGACGTGCTCGGCTACGAGCGCCCCGTGCGGCTGCGGCAGCGCAGCGCCGGCCTGGTCGGGCTGATCACGCCCGAGCTGGAGAACCCGATATTCCCGGCCCTCGCCCAGGTCATCGGACAGGCGTTGACCCGGCAGGGCTACACCCCCGTGCTCGCCACCCAGACCCCCGGCGGCTCGACCGAGGACGAGCTGACCGAGATGCTGGTGGACCGGGGGGTCGCGGGCATCATCTACGTGTCGGGACTGCACGCCGACACCACCGCCGACATGCAGCGCTACGAGCAGCTGCGGGCGCAGGGGGTGCCGTTCGTCCTGGTCGACGGCTTCTCGCCGAAGGTGCAGGCACCGTTCATCTCCCCCGACGACCGGGCGGCGATGACCCTCGCGGTCACGCACCTGGTCTCCCTCGGCCACACCAGGATCGGGCTGGCCCTCGGCCCGAAGCGGTTCGTTCCGGTGCAGCGGAAGATCGACGGGTTCGTCCGGGCCGTGCAGGACCAGCTGGGACTGCCCGCCACGGTGATCGAGTCGGAGCTGATCCAGCACTCGCTGTACACCCTGGAGGGCGGCCAGGCCGCCACCATGGCGCTGATCGACCGGGACTGCACCGCGGTGGTCTGCGCCAGCGACATGATGGCGCTGGGCGCCATACGCGCGGCCCGCCAGCTCGGCCTGGAGGTGCCCCGGGACGTCTCCGTCGTCGGCTTCGACGACTCCCCGCTGATCGCCTTCACCGATCCGCCGCTGACCACGGTCCGCAAGCCGGTGCCGGCCATGGGCCAGGCCGCGGTGCGCACGCTGCTGGAGGAGATCGGCGGGACGCCCGCGCCGCACAGCGAGTTCGTGTTCATGCCGGAGCTGGTGGTGCGCGGTTCGACCGCTTCGGCCCCCGGGGACCGGAATCGTCCGTAAGGCGGAGAACGCCGGGCCGGGCGCCGCACGCCCGTGGTACGAAGGGTGGTCCGGCGGTGGTAGAACATGCGACCAGGACCCGACCGGGGGATGATCGGGGAGGGAACGCTGATCTGGCAGACTCTGTGCCCATGAGTGAGACGACCGTGACGACCCCGGAAGGCCGAGCAGCGGCCGTTCCGCAGACCGTCGCGGACGATGCCGCGGAGGGATCGGGACAGAGCGCGCCGAAGGTGCTGCGCCGTCTGCGCGCACCGCGCCGTCCGCGGCTGTGGTTCGAGATCTTGCTGATCGCGGTGAGTTACTGGACGTACTCGCTGATCCGCAACGCCGTGCCCGAGCAGAAGGCGCAGGCGCTGCGCAACGCGGACTGGATCTGGAAAGCCGAGCAGCAGCTCGGGATAGCCGTCGAGCAGTCGGTCAACCACACGATCAACGCCGTGACTTGGCTGATCGTGGGCATGAACTACTACTACGCGACGCTGCACTTCGTGGTGACGCTCGGCGTGCTGGTGTGGCTCTACCGCAGCCATCCCGGCCGCTACGCCGCGACCCGCCTGGCACTGTTCGCGACGACCGGCGTCGCGCTGGTCGGCTACTACCTGTTCCCGCTCGCCCCGCCCCGCCTGATGAACGGCGAGGGCTTCATCGACACGGTCCTGGTCCACCAGACCTGGGGATCGATGGCCTCCGGCGACCTGAAGAACATGTCCAACCAGTACGCCGCGATGCCGTCGATGCACATCGGCTGGTCCCTGTGGTGCGGACTGACCCTCTTCGCGCTGGCCGGCGTCCCGTGGGTGCGGGTGCTCGGCCTGCTCTACCCCACGGCCACCCTGGTCGTCATCGTCGCCACCGCCAACCACTTCTGGCTGGACGCGGTGGGCGGCGTCCTGTGCCTGGCCTTCGGCTACGGGGTGGTCCGCGTCTGGTACGGCGCCCTCCCGCACGCCCTGCCGAGGCTGGTGCACACGCCCGCGCCCCGGGCCCTCCTGCCGACCAAGGCCTGACACCTCCCGCGCCGCCGCACGGCCTCCCGGCGGAGGGCCGGCTCGCCTACGGCAACGCCGGCCCGCTCCCCGCCGCCTCGCGCAGTGCCTCCAGGAACGCCGTCAGGGCCGGCTGCGCGGGCGCCGCGGGACGCAGGGCGGCCAGGATGGTGCGGGACGGTTCCGGCGCCTTCAGACGGCGTACGACGACGTCCGGGTGCCGGCCGCCGAGACCGAGGCGCGGGATCAGGGTGACGCCCAGGCCCGCCGCGACGAACCCCTGGGCCGTGACGTAGTCCTCGCTGTCGACGACGAACCGGGGCTGGAAGCCCGCCGCCGCGCAGGCCGCGAGCTGGGCGTCCAGGCAGGGTCCCGGCCACTCGCTGCCCACCCACGGCTCCTCCGCCAGTTCCGCCAGGTCCAGGCTGCGCCGGGCCGCCAGCGGGTGCCCCTTGGGCAGGACGGCGAGGTACGGGTCGTCCAGCAGCCGCAGCAGCCGCACGCCGTCCTGGACGCCCTCCCCGGCGGGCTCCGGCCGGCCCACCACCAGGGCCAGGTCGGCCCGGCCCTCGCGCACGTCCGGCAGCGGGTCCCGGGGGTCGGCCAGCCGCAGCTCCACCTGCACCCCCGGGTGCAGTTCCCGCAGCCGCGCCACCGCCGGCGCCACCAGCGCGGCCCCCGCCGTCGCGAAGTACCGCACCGAGAGCCGGCCCGTGCGCCCCGCCAGCAGATCGGCGAGCGCGGTCTCGGCCTCGGCGACCCGCCGGGCGATCGCGTCGGCGTGCTCGGTCAGCAGCAGGCCCGCCGCCGTGGGCCGCACCCCGCGCCCCACCCGCTCCAGCAGCTCCGCGCCCGCCTCCTTCTCCAGCGCCGCGATCTGCTGGCTGACCGCGGAGGGCGTGTACCCGAGCCGGGCCGCCGCCGCGGTCACCGAGCCGCCGGCGACCACGGCCCGCAGCACCTGCATCCGTCGCACATCAAGCCGCATGTAGTCCAGCTTAACCCTGCTTCAGAACCTTTCACTTGTCCTCAAGCGGGAACGCGCGGACCGTGGAGGCATGTCCCTCGCCTCCAGCGTCCGCATGGCCGTCCTCGCCCTCCTGTGGGGCTCCGGCTTCCTCTGGATCAAACTCGCCCTCGACCACGGCCTCGGCCCCGCCCAGATCACCATCGCCCGCTGCGCCCTCGGCACCGCCGTGCTGCTGCTCCTGGCCCGCTGGGCCGGCCAGCGGCTGCCCCGCGACCGGGCCGTCTGGGGCCGTCTCGTGGTGGCCGCGCTGTTCTGCAACGCCCTGCCGTTCGCCCTGTTCAGCCTGGGTGAACAGACCGTCGACTCGGGCATCGCGGGGGTCCTGAACGCGACCACGCCGCTGTGGTCGCTGCTGATCGGCGTGCTGCTCGGCACCGACCGCGGCCTGGGCCGGACACGCCTGGCCGGGCTGCTGCTGGGCTTCGCCGGCACGCTGCTGATCTTCGCTCCCTGGCAGCGCTCGGACCTGCTGAGCTGGGGCGCCGCCGCGCTGCTGGCCGCCGCCGCGAGCTACGCCGTGGCGTTCGCGTACATGGCCCGGCACCTCACCGACCGCCGGGCCCCGCTGGCGCTGTCGGCGGCGCAGCTGCTCACCGCCACCGGCTGGACCGCGTTCGCCCTGCCGGTGGCCGGGCCGGTGGACGCCGACCTCACCGCGCTCCTCGCGGTGACCGCGCTCGGCGTGCTCGGCACCGGCGTGACCTTCTACCTCAACTACCGCCTCATCGCCGACGAGGGCGCGACCAGCGCGGCGACGGTCGGCTACCTGCTGCCGGTGGTGTCGGTGGCGCTGGGTGCGCTGGTGCTCGGCGAGGACGTGGGCGCGCGCGTGGTGGCGGGGATGGCGGTCGTACTGCTCGGGGTGGCGATGACCCGGCGCGCCCCGGCCCGGCCGCAGCCGGTGCCGGTGAGCGCGGTGCGCAGCTCGCCGCGGGCCGCTCAGGCGCCGTAGAACAGCTCGTCCACCACGGTCCGGGCCCGGCGCGTCGTCCTGCGGTAGGCGTCGAGCATGTCGCCCACGTGCCCCGGCCCGTACCCCAGGTAGCGGCCCACGGCGGCCAGCTCCCGCACGTCCGACGGGAAGGTGTCCCCGGCCCGGCCCCTGACCAGCATCACCGCGTTGCGCACCCGGGTGGCCAGGACCCATGCCTCGTCCAGGATCGCCGCGTCCTCGGCGGAGATCAGCCCGGCCTCGCGGGCCGCCGCGAGCGCCTCGCGGGTCCGGGTGGTGCGCAGCGCCCCGTGCTCGGCGCCGTGCCGCATCTGCAGGAGCTGCACGGTCCACTCCACGTCGGACAGGCCGCCCGGACCGAGCTTGGCGTGCAGCTTGGGGTCGACGCCGCGGGGCAGCCGCTCGGACTCCATGCGGGCCTTCAGCCGCCGGATCTCGCGCACCGCGTCCTCGTCCAGCCCGCGCGCGGGGTAGCGCAGCGGGTCGACCAGCTCGACGAACCTGCGGCCCAGGTCCGCGTCGCCGGCGACCGGCTCCGCCCGCAGCAGGGCCTGCGACTCCCAGACCAGGGACCACCGGCGGTAGTACGCCCCGTACGACTTCAGGGAACGGGCCAGCGGTCCCGACTTGCCCTCCGGGCGCAGGTCGGCGTCGATCAGCAGCGGCGGGTCGGCGCTCGGGATCTGGAGCAGGCGGCGCATCTCGGAGACGACCCGGGTGGCGGCCGCCGCGGCCTCCCGCTCGTCGACGCCTTCGCGCGGCTCGTGCACGAAGAGCACGTCGGCGTCGGAGCCGTAGCCCAGCTCGTGACCGCCGAAGCGGCCCATGCCGATGACGGCGAACCGGGTCGGCAGCTCGTCGCCCCAGGTGTCGCGCACCACCGCGCGCAGGGTGCCCGCGAGGGTCGCCGCGGTCAGGTCGGAGACGGCCGCGCCGACCCGGTCCACCAGGGCGCCCTGGTCCGCCTCGGCGGGCCGGTCCTCGGTGCCGTAGGAGCCGACGATGTCGGCGGCGGCCGTGCGGAACAGTTCCCGGCGGCGGACGCCGCGCGCCGCGGTCACCGCCTGCTCCGCGCTCCCGGCGCGGCCCACGGCGGCCAGGATCTCCTGCTCCAGGTGGGCGCGGCCGCGTGGCTCCAGGCCGCCGCCGTCGCCGTCGCCGAGCAGCGCCACCGCCTCAGGGGCGCGCATCAGCAGGTCGGGGGCGAGCCGGCCGGCCGACAGCACCCGGGCCAGGTTCTGCGCGGCTGCGCCCTCGTCCCGCAGCAGCCGCAGGTACCAGGGCGTCTTGCCGAGCGCGTCGGACACCTTGCGGAAGTTGAGCAGCCCCGCGTCGGGGTCGGCGGAGTCCGCGAACCAGCCCAGCAGCACCGGCAGCAGGGTGCGCTGGATGGCCGCCTTGCGGGTGACGCCGGAGGCCAGCGCCTCCAGGTGGCGCAGGGCGGCCGCGGGGTCGGCGTACCCGAGGGCGACGAGGCGTTCGCGGGCCGCCTCGGTGCTCAGCCGGGCCTCGCCGGGGGCGAGCTGGGCGACCGCGTCGAGCAGCGGCCGGTAGAACAGCTTCTCGTGCAGCCGGCGGACGACGGCCGCGTGCCGCTTCCACTCGCGGTTCAGCTCGCCCACCGGGTCGGTGCGCAGCCCGAGCGAGCGGCCGAGGCGCCGCTGGTCGGCCTCGCCCTCCGGGACGAGGTGGGTGCGGCGCAGCCGGTGGAGCTGGATGCGGTGCTCCATGGAGCGCAGGAAGCGGTACGCGTCCTCCAGCTGGGCGGCGTCCACGCGGCCCACGTACCCGCCCGCGGCGAGCGCCCGCAGCGCGTCCAGGGTGGTGCCGCTGCGCAGCGAGGCGTCGGCCCGGCCGTGCACCAGCTGGAGCAGCTGCACGGCGAACTCGACGTCCCGCAGCCCGCCGGGTGCCAGCTTGAGCTCCCGCTCGACCTCGGCGGCCGGGATGTTCTCCACCACCCGCCGCCGCATCTTCTGCACGTCGGCGACGAAGTTCTCGCGCTCCGCGGCCTGCCACACCAGCGGCGCGAGCGCCGCGATGTACTCCTCCCCCAGCTCCGCGTCGCCGGCGACCGGGCGGGCCTTGAGCAGTGCCTGGAACTCCCAGGTCTTGGCCCAGCGCTGGTAGTACGCCACATGGCTGCTGAGGGTGCGGACGAGGGGGCCGTTGCGCCCCTCGGGCCGCAGATTGGCGTCCACCGGCCAGATCGAGCCCTCGACGGTGGTCTCGGAGCAGATCCGCATCATGTGCGAGGCCAGCCTGGTGGCCGCCTGCAGCGCCTTGTTCTCGTCAGCGCCGTCCACCGCCTCGCCGACGAAGATGACGTCCACGTCGGAGACGTAGTTCAGCTCGTGGCCGCCGCACTTGCCCATCGCGATCACCGCGAGCCGGCACAGCGCGGCGTCCTCGGGCGCGGCGGCCCCCGCGATGCGCAGCGCGGCGCGCAGGGTGGCGGTGGCCAGGTCGGCCAGTTCGGCGGCGGCCTGGGCGACGTCGGTGGTGCCGCACACGTCGCGGGCCGCGATGGACAGCAGGCAGCGGCGGTAGGCGACCCGCAGCGTGACGGGGTCGTCGGCGCCGGCCAGGCAGCGCTCGAACTCCGCCACGCCGGGGTGCAGGTCGCGCGGCTCGTACCCGGCCAGCGCCTGCCAGTCGGCGGCGTGCCGGGCCAGGTGCTCACCGAGCGCGGCGGAGGCACCGAGCACGCCGAGCAGCCGGTCGCGCAGCGGCTTGGCCGCGATGACCGTGTCCAGCAGCTGCCGGCGGGCGGCGGGGGACGGCTGGGCCTCGAGCAGCCGGACCAGGCCGCGCAGCGCGAGGTCCGGGTCGGCGGTGGCGCCCAGTGCCTCCAGCAGCACCGGATCGTTGCGCACGGGTGCCAGCTCGGCGCTGTCCAGCAGCCGCTCGGCGGAGGTGGCGTCGGTGAAGCCGTGCCGCAGCAGCCGTGTGAAGGTACTGCTCCTGCGCCCCGGCGCCGTCATCCCAGGCCTCCCGTCCGGATCACGTCGTACGAGATCGATGTCGTACCAGATCAGCGTCGTACGTGCCGAGCCTATCCGGAGCGGGCGGGGACGGTGCCGGTGAGTCCGGGCGGAGGACGGCGCGGGCCGGGCGGACGGGCGAGCCGGCGGCCGCCGGGCGGGGGTCCGGCCACGGCTCGCGACACGCCGTCGGGCACCGGGTGGCGCCGCGGACCGTTTTCGGCTTCGGTAAGGGACAGCCGTTCCGCCGGACGAGGTGGCGGTTCGGTGCCCAGCCCCGCACGACGCCGGCGTCGACGAAGGAGTGGCCTTGATGGACCTGACCCTCGAAGTGATCCCGCTGCCCGTCAGCGACATCGACCGCGCCCGCGACTTCTACCGCGACAAGGTCGGCTTCCACGTCGACATCGACCAGGAGGTCATGCCGGGCATGCGCATCGTGCAGCTCACCCCGCCCGGCTCCGGCTGCTCGATCGCCCTCGGCGACAGCGTCTGGGAGCTGGCCAAGGGCCCGAAGCCGGCGCCGGGTTCCTACCAGGGCCTCCAGCTGTGCGTGGCCGACATCGAGGCGGCCCGGGCCGAGCTGCTGGAGCGCGGCCTGGAGGTGTCGGAGCCGGTGCGGTACGCGGAGGACGACGGGGCGACGTTCATGTACTTCAAGGACCCCGACGGCAACGGCTGGTCGGTCCAGGAGTACCGCAGGCGGGCGACGGAGCCGCTGTACCGGGTGCTGGCGGAGCTGGCGCGCAAGCAGCAGCAGTAGGGCCCCGGGGACGGCGGCCACCCCGCCGTCCCCGCACGCGCCCTACAGCACCGGCAGGTTCTTGCGCAGCTCGAAGGCCGTCACCTCGGAGCGGTACTCCTCCCACTCCTGCCGCTTGTTGCGCAGGAAGAAGTCGAAGACGTGTTCGCCCAGGGTCTCGGCGACCAGGTCGCTGCCCTCCATGAGGGTCAGGGCCTCGCCGAGGTTCTGCGGGAGCGGTTCGATGCCCATGGCGCGGCGTTCGGCGTTGGACAGGGCCCACACGTCGTCCTCGGCGCCGGGCGGGAGTTCGTAGCCCTCCTCGATGCCCTTGAGGCCGGCGGCCAGGAGGACGGCGTAGGCGAGGTAGGGGTTGGCGCCGGAGTCCAGGGAGCGGACCTCGACGCGGGCCGAGCCGGTCTTGCCCGGCTTGTACATCGGCACGCGGACCAGGGCGGAGCGGTTGTTGTGGCCCCAGCAGATGTAGGAGGGTGCCTCGCCGCCGGCGCCGGCGGTGCGCTCGGAGCCGCCCCAGATGCGCTTGTACGAGTTGACCCACTGGTTGGTGACGGCGGAGATCTCGGCGGCGTGCCGGAGCAGGCCCGCGATGAAGGAGCGGCCCACCTTGGAGAGCTGGTACTCGGCGCCGGACTCGTAGAACGCGTTGCGGTCGCCCTCGAAGAGCGAGAGGTGGGTGTGCATGCCGCTGCCGGGGTGCTCGGAGAACGGCTTCGGCATGAAGGTGGCCTGGACGCCCTGCTCCAGGGCGACCTGCTTCATGACCAGGCGGAAGGTCATGATGTTGTCGGCGGTGGAGAGCGCGTCGGCGTAGCGGAGGTCGATCTCCTGCTGGCCGGGGGCGCCCTCGTGGTGGGAGAACTCGACCGAGATGCCCATGGACTCCAGCATGGTGATCGCCTGGCGGCGGAAGTCCATGCCGATGTTCTGCGGGGTGTGGTCGAAGTAGCCGGAGTTGTCGGCGGGGGTGGGGCGCGAGCCGTCCAGCGGGCGGTCCTTCAGGAGGAAGAACTCGATCTCCGGGTGGGTGTAGAAGGTGAAGCCCAGGTCGGAGGTGCGGGCCAGGGCGCGCTTGAGGACGTAGCGCGGGTCCGCGAAGGACGGGGAGCCGTCCGGCATGAGGATGTCGCAGAACATCCGGGCGGTGCCGGGGGCCTCCGCGCGCCAGGGCAGGACCTGGAAGGTGGACGGGTCGGGCTTGGCGATCATGTCGGACTCGTAGACGCGGGCGAAGCCCTCGATCGCGGAGCCGTCGAAGCCGATGCCCTCGTCGAAGGCCTGCTCCAGCTCGGCCGGGGCGACGGCGACGGACTTGAGGAAGCCCAGCACGTCCGTGAACCACAGGCGTACGAACCGGATGTCGCGCTCCTCCAAGGTCCGGAGCACGAACTCCTGCTGCTTGTCCATCTTCCGCTTCCCCATCCTTGCTGGTCAGGCCGCCGGCCCCGGGCACCACCGGGAGGCGGTCGGGCACCTGAGCATCCCACCACAACACCATTTCACGCGCGTTGCGGACCTCGATCGGCCGGCCGGCCCCGCTCTGAACGGCTCGGGTACGGCAGATGTACGGCCCTGACGCCCATCTTGCCTGCTCGCGCCGGCCTGCGTAACGGCCGCCCGGCAGGCGGTGGCCCCCGGTGCGGATCGGGCCATTCCGCGAAGATTCCCGTGGCCGCCTACAACAGCGTCGGTGTACCCCATTACGATCAGCGCACCCGACCGTCTCCCGCTCCCCAGAAGGGCCAGCCCCATGGGTTCCGCCAAGAACAAGAGCAGTACGGCACGTCAGGCGCGCATAGCCGAGATGCGGCGCGCCGAGCAGGCCCGCGAGCGCCGCAACCGGATCCTCACCATCGGCGTCAGCGCGGTGGTCGTGGCGGGTCTGGTCGTCGGCGGTGTCGTGCTGGTGCGGTCGCAGTCCGGCGACTCCGACAGCGCGGCGAGCGACGACAAGACGTCGGGGAAGTTCGTCACCGGCTCGGACGGCGTACGGACGTGGAAGGGGACGCTGTCGCGGACCCACGTCAAGACGGACGTGAAGTACGGCATGGAGCCGCCGGTCGGCGGTGACCACCACCAGGCGTGGATGAACTGCAACGGGGACGTCTACACCAAGGAACTGAACAACGTGAACGCCGTGCACTCGCTGGAGCACGGCGCGGTCTGGGTCACGTACACCAGCAAGGCGGACAAGGCGGACGTGGAGAAGCTGTCCGCGAAGGTCAAGAGCACGCCGTACACCCTGATGAGCCCGAACGAGGACCAGGCCGCCCCCCTGATGCTGACGGCGTGGGGCCACCAGCGGACGGTGACCGGCGCGGACGACCCGGCCGTGGGCGCGTTCTTCGAGAAGTACGTCCAGGGCGAGCAGACCCCCGAGAAGGGTGCCGCCTGCACGGGCGGACTGCCCCAGTGAGGCAGGCGCAGGCCGGGTGGATCGCGGGCGCCGCGGCGGCGGTGCTCGTCGCGGCGGGCGCCGTCACCTACGCGGTCGCCTCGGACAGCGGCTCGCCGCGGGTGCCCACCGCGGACTCGGCGGACGCCGGCTTCGCCCGTGACATGGCGGTCCACCACCAGCAGGCCGTGGAGATGTCGTACATCGTGCGCGACCGCACCCGCGACGAGGAGGTGCGGCGCCTGGCGTACGACATCGCGCAGACCCAGGCCAACCAGCGGGGCATGCTGCTGGGCTGGCTGGACCTGTGGGAGCTGCCGAAGGTGTCCGCGAAGCCCCCGATGAGCTGGATGGGCATGGGGAACGCGCCCTCGCGGGGCGACGGCTCGCTGATGCCGGGCATGGCGACCGACGACGAGCTGGCCCGGCTGGGCAGGCTCAGCGGCCGGGACGCCGAGGTGTACTTCCTGAAGCTGATGACCGAGCACCACAAGGGCGGCGTGCACATGGCCGAGGGCTGCGTCTCCGCGTGCACGGTCGAGGTGGAGAAGGAGCTGGCCCAGGGGATGGTGGAGGCGCAGCAGTCGGAGATCGACCTGATGGCCGACATGCTCGCGGAGCGGGGCGCGGAGGCCAGCTGAGCGGTCCGGGCGGGCGCGCGGGCGGGAGGGCCGATCCGGCCGCCACCCCCCATTGCGTCGCTTTGACGATTACACTGGCCGCGTGCCTCGACTACGCCTCGCCCTGAACCAGATCGACTCGCGCGTCGGCGACCTCGCCGGGAACGCCGAGGCGATCGTCCGCTGGACCCGGCACTCCGCCGGGCGGGGAGCCCATCTGGCCGTGTTCCCCGAGATGGCGCTGACCGGGTATCCCGTCGAGGACCTGGCGCTGCGCCCGTCCTTCGTCGAGGCGTCCCGCGCGGCCCTGCGCTCGCTCGCCGCACGGCTCGCCGAGGAGGGTTTCGGCGAGCTGCCGGTGCTCGTCGGCTACCTGGACCGCTGCCCGACCGCCCAGCCGAAGTACGGCCAGCCGGCCGGGGCCCCGCAGAACGCGGCGGCGGTGCTGCACCGCGGCGCGGTGGCCCTCACCTTCGCCAAGCACCACCTGCCGAACTACGGCGTCTTCGACGAGTTCCGCTACTTCGTGCCCGGCGACAGCATGCCCGTGGTGCGGCTGCACGGCGTCGACATCGCGCTGGCCATCTGCGAGGACCTGTGGCAGGAGGGCGGGCGGGTGCCGGCCGCCCGGTCCGCCGGGGCGGGCCTGCTGATCTCCGTCAACGCCTCGCCGTACGAGCGCGACAAGGACGACACCCGGCTGGAGCTGGTCCGCAGGCGGGCCCAGGAGGCCGGCTGCACCACCGCCTACCTCGCCATGACGGGCGGGCAGGACGAGCTGGTGTTCGACGGTGACTCGATCGTGGTCGGCGCGGACGGCGAGGTGATCGCCCGGGCGGCGCAGTTCGCCGAGGAGTGCCTGGTCCTGGACCTGGACCTGCCGGCCGCGGTGCCGGACGCCCCGGCCGGCGTGGTCGACGACGGTCTGCGCGTCGACCGCCTGGTGCTCTCCGAGGAGCCGCTCGCACCGTACGAGCCGGAGTACACCGGCGGGTGCTCCGAGCGGCTGGACGACGACGAGGAGGTGTACGCGGCGCTCGTCACGGGCCTGCGCGCGTACGTCGTGAAGAACGGCTTCCGGTCCGTCCTCGTCGGCCTGTCCGGCGGGATCGACTCCGCGCTGGTCGCGGCGATCGCCTGCGACGCGGTGGGCGCGGAGAACGTGTACGGCGTGTCCATGCCCTCCAGGTACTCGTCCGAGCACTCCAGGGACGACGCGGCGGAGCTGGCCCGCCGTACCGGCCTGAACTTCCGCACGATCCCGATCGCGCCCATGTTCGACGCGTACATGGGGTCGCTGGGGCTGACCGGCCTGGCGGAGGAGAACCTCCAGTCCCGCCTGCGCGGCACGCTCCTGATGGCCCTCTCCAACCAGGAGGGCCACCTCGTGCTGGCCCCCGGCAACAAGTCCGAGCTGGCCGTCGGCTACTCCACCCTGTACGGCGACTCGGTGGGCGCGTACGGCCCCATCAAGGACGTCTACAAGACGTCGGTCTTCCGCCTCGCCCGGTGGCGCAACCGCGCGGCCGAGGCGCGCGGCGAGACCCCGCCCGTCCCGGAGAACTCGATCAGCAAGCCGCCGAGCGCCGAGCTGCGCCCCGGCCAGGTCGACACCGACTCGCTGCCGGACTACCCCGTCCTCGACGCGATCCTCGAGCGCTACGTCGACCGCGACGAGGGCGCCGGCACGATCGTCGCGGCCGGCTTCGATCCCGGACTGGTGGCGCGCACGCTGCGGCTGGTCGACACCGCCGAGTACAAGCGGCGCCAGTACCCGCCGGGCACCAAGATCTCCCCGAAGGGGTTCGGCAAGGACCGCCGGCTGCCGATCACCAACGGGTGGCGGGAGTAGGCGCCACCGGCGGGCGCGCGGCCGCGGGCAGGACTGCCGCCATCACGCGGCCGCGGCGAACGCGCCTCCACCCGGCAACACTGCCGCCCGCGCGCAGCCGCGGCGAACGCGCCTCCACCCGGCGGGACTACCGCCATCACGCGGCCGCGGCGAGCGGGTCGTGCCGGGGCGCGGCCGCGTGGCGGAGCCGCGGGCCGGTCCGGCCCCGGGTCCGACGGGGGCGGACGTCAGTTGGGCACTCGTTCCGCCGCCGTGGGCGTGCCCGAGGCCACCAGGCGTTCGCGGCCACCGGCGGGGACGGCCCGGCGGTGGTCCACCGCGTGGGCCACGGCCGCGACGCCCAGGCCCAGGACGGCCAGGAGGGCGCCCGCGAGGGCGGGGGACGTGGTGCCGAAGCCCGCCGCGAGGGCGAGGCCGCCGATCCAGGCGCCGCCGGCGTTGGCGAGGTTGAAGGCGGCCTGGTTGGCGGAGGAGGCGAGGGAGGGGGCCGCGGCGGCCTTCTCCATGACCATGAGCTGGAGCGGGGAGCCGGTGACGAAGGCGGCCGTGCCGAGCAGGGCCACCGCCAGGGCCGCCGTCGCGGGAGTGCGCATCAGCAGCGGGAATGCGAACAGGACGGCCACCAGGGCGAGCAGTCCGCCGAAGAGGGTGCCGCGCATGGCGTGGTCGGCGAGCCGGCCGCCGAGCAGGTTGCCGATCGTCGCGCCCACGCCGAACAGGGCCAGCAGCAGCGTCACGCTCGTCTCGGCGTAGCCCGCCGCGTCCGTGAGCATCGGGGTGATGTAGCTGTAGGCGGCGAACAGGGCGCCGAAGCCCGCGACCGTGGTGCCGAGTGCCAGCCACACGGGGAGCGAGCGCAGGGCGGCCACTTCGCCGCGCAGCCCGGCCGCGGGCGCCGGGGTGGCGTCGCGCGGCACGAGCAGTGCCAGGGAGGCGATCGCCGCGAGGCCGATCGCGCCGACGCCGAGGAAGGTGGCGCGCCAGCCGAGGTGCTGGCCCATGAGGGTGGCGGCGGGGACGCCGGCGATGTTGGCGACGGTCAGGCCGAGGAACATCAGGGAGACCGAGCGGGCCTTGCGCTCGGGGGCGACCAGGGTGGTGGCGACCACGGCGCCGACGCCGAAGAAGGCGCCGTGCGGCAGGCCGCTGAGGAAGCGGGCGGCCAGCAGGTAGTGCTCGTCGGGGGCGAACGCCGAGAGGGCGTTGCCGGCGACGAAGAGGACCATCAGGCCGATGAGCACCGCGCGGCGGGACATGCGCGCGGTGAGGGCCGCGAGCAGCGGGGCGCCGATGACGACGCCGAGGGCGTAGGCGGAGACCAGGTGGCCGGCGCTCGGGATGGAGATGCCGAGGTCGGCGGCGACGTCGGGCAGCAGGCCCATCATCACGAACTCGGTCGTGCCGATGCCGAAGGCACCTACGGCCAGGGCGAGCAGGGCCAGGGGCATGGGGTCGTGCCTTTCGGGGAGCGGGGACGGGCGGGTTATGTTCAGCTACGGAACAAAGTCTCCCACACCCGTATTCCGCGTCCCGCCTCCCGGGCCGCGTCCCGTCCTCCGGCGTGCGCCCCACCGCCCCGCCCCGCGACCGGCAGGTGGCGGGGCGGGGCGCCCGCGACCGGCAGGTGGCGGCCGTGACCGTCCCGGGGCGGTGCCTCAGGATCCCGTGGCCAGCCGGACCCGCGCCGCGACCGGCAGGTGGTCGCTCCCCGTCTCCGGCAGCGTCCAGGACTTCACCGGCTCGACCCCCTTCACCATGATCTGGTCGATCCGCGCCATCGGGAACGACGCCGGCCAGCTGAACCCGAAGCCGCTGCCCGCCGCGCCCTGCGTGGAGCGCATCTGCGAGGTCACGGCGTTCAGCGCCCGGTCGTTCATGGTGCCGTTGAGGTCCCCGAGCAGGACCACCCGCTCCAGCGGCTCACCGGCGATGGCCTCGCCCAGCGCGTCGGCGCTGGTGTCGCGCTGCCGCGCGGTGAACCCGGCCTCCAGCTTCACCCGCACCGAGGGCAGATGGGCGACGTACACCGCGACCGGCCCGGCCGGGGTCGTCACGGTGGCCCGCATGGCCCGCGTCCAGCCCAGCTTGATGTCCACCGGCGCGATGTCGCCGAGCGGGTACTTGCTCCACACGCCGACCGTGCCCTGCACCGAGTGGTACCGGTACGTCGACGCCAGCGCCTTCTCGTACGTGGGCACCGCCGAGGCCCGCAGCTCCTCCAGGGCCACCACGTCCGCGCCGGACGCGGCCACCGAGCGGGCGGTGCCGGCCGGATCGGCGTTGTCGGCGTTGACGTTGTGCGTGGCCACCATGAGGTCGCCGCCGCCCGCCGCCTTGTCGGTGAGGAGCCCGCCGAAGAGGTTGAGCCAGACGATCGCCGGGAGCAGCACCGCGATCAGCGCGCTGGCGGACCTGCGCACCACGGCGAGCAGGAGCAGCACGGGGACGCCGAGGCCCAGCCAGGGCAGGAACGTCTCGGTGAGGCTGCCCAGGTTGCCGAACCGGTTCGGGATGTGCGCGTGCGCCACCATCACCAGGGCCAGCAGCGCCGCCAGGGCGGCGACGACCAGGCCGCGGCGCCAGATCCGCGGATCGCCGCGCCAGGCGGCGATGAGACGGTGCGTCAGGCGCCGGAAGCGGGATTCCCGGCGCTCGGGCCCCGAGCCGCCGCCGTCCGTCTCCGTCACGTACGCCTGCTGCGCCATACCGTCGCCTCGCTACCTGCCGTGCACACCGTCTCCCCCGCGTCTAAGACCCTAGGGGATGATCGGCTTCTTCCCGCCGTCCCATGACGGCCGTACGGGCACGAGGACGACGAAGCACGCGCGGGGAGTTCCGATTGTGGCGTTCGTGACGGCCACTGTGACGAAACGCGCACAATCCGGCTCACCGGCGTGGCGCGTCGTCACCCGCCGGGCGCAGTCCCTCCAGCAGCCGGTCGACGATCTCCTCCGCCAAGCCCTCGGGCAGCTCGGCGCCCGGGCGCATGATCGTGCGCAGCAGCATCGGCCCGATGAACAGGTCGTTCAGCAGTTCGATGTCCACGTCCTCGCGCAGCTCGCCGTCCCGCCGGCCCCGGCGCAGCACCTCCAGCTGGGCGCGGCGGCGCGGCTCTATGACACTCGCGCGGTAGGCGGCCCAGATCTTCGGGCTGCTCTTCATCTGGGCGTAGACGTTGAGCAGGATGGCCGACGACTGGGCCATCAGGCCGCGCCGGCGCAGCTGTTCCAGCAGGGCCACCAGGTCGTCGCGCATGGAGGTGCCGGGGAGTTCGGGGTCGGGCGGCTCGGCGGCGCGGACCACGTCGACGAACAGCTCCTCCTTGCCGGGCCAGCGGCGGTAGATGGCCGCCTTGCCGACGCCCGCGGTGCGGGCGATCCGCTCGATGGACAGCTCCGCCAGCGGCACGCCGTCCTCCAGCAGTCGCATCACGCCCTCGATGATGGCCCGCTCCACCGCCTCGCTGCGGGGCCGCCCCCGCGCGGGGGCGCCGTGACCGGGGCTTGATGCGGCGAGGCGGTTCACTGGGCAGGTCCTTTCGTGCGGTGCCGTGATTCTCCCGTACACCGGTCCCCGGCCGCCCGGAACCCGCCGCCCCGCCCCCGGTCCCCGGTGCCGGCCCCGGCACCGGGGACCCCGGCCGGAGGCCCTAGGACCGGTCGCCCAGGGGGACGGGGGCCGGTTCGGCGGCGGTGCCGTCCGGGGCCGGCGCGGGCGGGCGGCCCGGGAGGAAGAGCGCCACCACCAGGGCGCCGGCCAGTGCCACGGCCGCCCCGCACAGGGCGGTGAGGTGCATGGCGTGCAGGAAGGCGTCGTGGGCGGGGGCGATCAGGGCGTCGCCGCGGGGGCCCAGGCGGGCGGCGACGGCGAGGGTGCCCTCGATGGACTCGCCCGCGGTGTGGTGGAGGGCGGCCGGCAGGGCGGTCAGCTCGTCCTCGATGCCGTCGCGGTAGGCGGCGGACAGCACGGAGCCGAGGACGGCGATGCCGAGGGCGCCGCCGACCTGGCGGAAGGTGTTGCTGAGCGCGGAGGCGGAGCCGGCCTTCTCGCGGGGCAGGGCCTGCATGACGACCACGCTGGTGGGGGTCATGATGTGGGCCATGCCGGCCCCCATGAGGAAGAAGACGGTCTCCAGCAGCCAGATCGGGGTGTCCGCGTCGAAGCTCGCGAAGGCGGCGAGGGTGCCGGCGATGACCAGCATGCCGCCGGTGGTGGTGGCCTTGTTGCCGAAGCGGTCGACGACGAGCCGGGCGCGCGGCGCGAAGACGAGCTGGGCGGCGGCCAGCGGCAGCATCAGCAGTCCGGTCTCCAGGGGCGAGTAGCCGCGCACGCTCTGGGTGTAGAAGACGGAGAAGAAGGTGACGCCCATCAGCGCGAAGAAGACCAGCGCGACCGCGGCGATCGCGGCGGAGAAGACCTTGTTGCGGAAGTAGGTGACGTCGATGGACGGGTGGTCGCTGCGCTTCTCGAAGACGACGAAGGCGGCGAGCACCGCGAGTCCCGCGCCGATGGCGGTGAGCACGGCCGGGTCGGTGAAGTCGGCGAGTTCGCCGCCCTTGATGATGCCGAAGACGAGCAGGACGAGTCCGACGACGGACAGCACCACGCCGACGGGGTCGACGCGGCCGGGGCTGGGGTCGCGGGAGTCGGGCACGAGCCACACCATCAGCGCCAGCGCGAGCAGCACGATGGGCACGTTGACGAGGAAGACGGAGCCCCACCAGAAGTGGTCGAGGAGCACCCCGCCGGTGATGGGGCCGATGGCTATGGCGAGGCCGACGCCGCCGGCCCAGATGCCGATGGCCTTGGGCTGCTCCTCGCGTTCGAAGACGTTCATCAGCACCGCGAGGGTGGCGGGCATCACGAAGGCCGCGCCGAGGCCCATCACCGCGCGGTAGGCGATCAGTTCGCCGGGGGAGCCGGAGAACGCGGCGAGCGCGGAGCCGATCCCGAACACCGTCAGCCCGCCGAGCAGCACCTTCTTGCGGCCCAGCCGGTCGCCGAGGAGTCCGGCGGTGAACAGCAGGCCCGCGAAGACGAGGGTGTAGGCGTTGATGGCCCACTCCAGTTCGCTCTGGCCGGCGCCGATGCCGGTCGGGGCGGGAGTGGAGATCGTCTTGATGGCGACGTTGAGGATCGAGTTGTCGAGCACCACGATCAGCAGGCTCAGCATGAGCACACCGAGGATGGCCCAGCGGCGCCGGTGCACCGCTTCGGGGACTCGGGTGGCGGGGGCGGCGGGACGAGTCATGTGCCGAGCGTAGGCCACTTACGATACGGAACCGTTCCGTTTCGCATCTTCTCACCGAGCTCTTACGCCACCGCACGCGCGGCCGTGCGGGCACCCGCGGGCGCCTCCCGGACGCGTGAGCCGCCTCCCAGGGGGTCCCCCTAGCCGAGCGTGGCACGAGGTGCCACCATGGAACGGTCCGGGGACGCCGTCAGGGCGCCTCGAGATGACGTAAGGAGCCGTTGCAATGACTCAGCTTTCGGCTGCCCAGACCGCGCAGAGCGGCACCTCCGGCGGCAGCAAGGCGCTGTACGGGGGCAAGGGCACCCGGCGTATCACCGTCCGCGACATCGCCCTCGCCAAGGAGCGGGGCGAGAAGTGGCCGATGCTCACCGCCTACGACGCGATGACCGCCTCCGTCTTCGACGAGGCGGGGATCCCGGTGATCCTGGTCGGCGACTCGGCGGGCAACTGCCACCTCGGGTACGAGACCACCGTCCCCGTCACCCTCGACGAGATGACCATGCTGGCCGCGGCCGTGGTGCGCGGCACCCGGCGCTCGCTGATCGTCGGCGACCTGCCCTTCGGCTCCTACCAGGAGGGCCCGGTGCAGGCCCTGCGCTCGGCGACCCGCCTGGTGAAGGAGGCGGGCGTACAGGCCGTGAAGCTGGAGGGCGGCGAGCGCTCCCACGAGCAGATCAGGCTGCTGGTGGAGTCCGGCATCCCGGTGATGGCCCACATCGGGCTGACCCCGCAGTCGGTGAACGCCATGGGGTACCGGGTGCAGGGGCGCGGCGAGGAGGCGGCCCAGCAGCTGCTGCGGGACGCCAAGGCCGTGCAGGACGCGGGCGCGTTCGCGGTGGTGCTGGAGCTGGTGCCGGCCGAGCTGGCGGCCGAGGTGACCCGGACCCTGCACATCCCGACGGTCGGCATCGGCGCGGGCGCCGAGACGGACGCCCAGGTGCTGGTGTGGACCGACATGCTCGGGCTGACCGGCGGCCGGGTGCCGAAGTTCGTGAAGCAGTACGCCGACCTGCGCCGGGTGATGGGCGACGCGGCGCGGGCGTTCGCCGAGGACGTGGTCGGCGGAACGTTCCCGCAGGAGGAGCACTCCGTCCACTGAGCCACCGCGGTAACCCGGCAGCCCCGCCGATCGTCCCCCGTCGGCGGGGCTGTCCCGTTCCCCGGCCCGCCGGGGCGCGGGCTGTCGGCGGGCCTGTCGGTGACCTGTCGGCCGTTTGTCGGTGGGACCTGGCACTGTCGTCGGCATGACACGCATCGACGAGCGAAACGGCACCACGGCCGTCACCGTACGAGGGCTGGTGAAGCACTACGGCGAGACGAAGGCGCTGGACGGCGTCGACCTGGAGGTGCGGGAGGGCACCGTGATGGGGGTGCTCGGGCCGAACGGCGCCGGCAAGACCACCCTGGTGCGGATCCTGTCCACCCTGCTCGCCCCCGACGCCGGCCGGGCCACCGTCGCCGGATACGACGTCGTACGGCAGCCCCGGCAGCTCCGCAGGGTGATCGGCCTGACCGGGCAGTACGCCTCGGTGGACGAGAAGCTGCCCGGCTGGGAGAACCTGTACCTGATCGGCCGGCTGCTGGACCTGCCCCGCAAGGAGGCCCGCGCCCGCGCCGACGAGCTGCTGGAGCGCTTCTCGCTGACCGACGCGGCCAAGCGGCCCGTCGCGACGTACTCCGGCGGCATGCGCCGCCGGCTCGACCTGGCCGCCTCGATGATCGGCCGGCCGGCCGTGCTCTACCTGGACGAGCCGACCACCGGCCTGGACCCGCGCACCCGCAACGAGGTGTGGGACGAGGTCAAGCGCATGGTCGGGGACGGCGTGACCGTGCTGCTGACCACGCAGTACATGGAGGAGGCCGAGCAGCTCGCCTCCGAGCTGACCGTGGTCGACCGCGGCAAGGTCATCGCGACCGGCGGCATCGAGGAGCTGAAGGCGAAGGTGGGCGGGCGCACCCTGCGGGTGAGGCCGGCCGATCCGCTCCAGCTGCGCCCGCTGGCCCGCGCGCTGGACGACCTCGGCATCACCGGGCTCGCCACCACCACCGTGGACACCGAGCGCGGCACCGTGCTCGTGCCGATCCTCAGCGACGAGCAGCTGACCGCGGTGGTCTCCGCGGCCGTCGGCCTCGGCATCACCCTGTCCTCCGTCAGCACCGAACTGCCCAGCCTGGACGAGGTGTTCCTGTCCCTCACCGGCCACCGTGCCGGTGCCCCGCAGGACGCCACGCCCACCGACGCCCGCGAGGAGGCCGCCGTATGAGCGCCCGCCCGTCCCCCGCCACCGCCCCGAGCGAGGCGCATCGCGCCGCCCCTTCGGCTACCGCCGCCGCCCCGGCCGTCCCGGCCGCCGACACCCCGATCCCGCTGCGCGGGCACCTGCGGCACACCGGCGCGCTGATCCGCCGCAACCTGCTGTGGATCCGGCAGGACCCGGAGTCGATGTTCGACGCGGTGCTCATGCCGATCGTGTTCACGCTGCTGTTCGTCTACGTGTTCGGCGGGTCGATCGGGCAGGCGCTGGGCGGCGGTCAGGACGAGTACGTCCAGTACGTGGTGCCCGGTCTGCTGGCCATGATGGGGATGAACATGGCCATGGGGGTGGGCACCGGGTTCAACCAGGACTTCAACTCCGGTGTCATGGACCGCTTCAGGTCGCTGCCCATCGGGCGTGGCTCGGTGCTCTTCGCGAAGATCGCGGTGGAGCTGCTGCGGATGCTGGTCGCCGTCGCGATCCTGCTGGTCGTGGGCGTGCTGGTGGGCTTCGACGTCACCGACTGGGGCGGCCTGCTCGCGGCCGTGGCCCTCGCCGCGGCGTTCGGCTCCTCGCTGATGTGGGTGTTCCTGACCCTCGGTGTCGTCCTGAAGAACGCGCAGTCCGTGCAGGGCATGGGCTTCCTGGTGCTGATGCCGCTGCAGTTCGGCTCCTCGGTGTTCGCGCCGCCGCAGTCGATGCCCGGCTGGCTCCAGGCCTTCACCGACTACAACCCGCTGTCCACGCTCGCCGACGCGGCGCGCGGACTGATGGTGGGCGGCCCGGTGGCGCGCGACCTGTGGGTCACGCTCGGCTGGACGGTGCTGATCACCGCGGTGATGGCGCCGATCGCGATCCGCAAGTTCAAGACCAAGAGCTGACCGGGCGCCCCGGTGGTCACACCAGGGCGGCGGCCTCCTGCGGGGTGAGGCCGCCGCCCTCGGCGTACGCCGCCGCGTACTCCTCGGCGCTCAGCGCGGCCCGTACGGCGGCCACGGCGCGGTCGCGTGCCGCGCGTTCCAGGGTGGACCACAGATGGCCGGCGGGCAGCAGCGCGTCGGACGCGCCGAGGCAGCGGGCGGCGTCGCGGGCATCGCGACCGCCGCCGCAGCCGGCCATGGCCAGGGCGGCGATGACGAGGTACGCCGAGAAGAGCTGCGGGGCCATGGCCTTCGCCAGCGGGTCGTCGGCCTGGCGCAGAGCGAGCCGGATGCGCTCCCGTGCCTGCTCGTAGTGGCCGTCGAGGGCGTCCACCCAGGCCTCCTGGCCCAGGATGAACGCGTCGAAGACGATGAAGTGGGCGATGGTGAAGTCCTGGCGCAGCGCGCGCAGTTGCTCGCGGGCCTCGGCGGTGCGGCCGGTGAGGCTGAGCCAGCCGGCGAGGACGACCCGGCCGAACGGCATGGCCTCGTTGTGCGCGCCCTCCACGGTGTCGATCACCTCCCGCAGCAGTCGCTCGCCGCGCTCGGTCTCGCCCGCCTCCAGCAGGGCGCTGCCCAGCCGGGCGGAGAGGACCGCGTACTGGGCCCGGGCGCCGAGCCGCCGGGCGTGTTCCATGGCGGCCTCGTAGTCGGCCGCCGCCTGGCGGTGGCGGCCCTTGCGCTCGTGCGCCTCGGCGCGCGCGGAGAGCGCCTCGGCGCTGCCCCAGGAGTCGCCGAGGCGCTCGTAGATCTCCAGCGACTCGTCGGCGTCCCGGCCGGCGTCGCCCGCCCGGTCGGGACGGTTGGCGAGGACGTTGGCGCGCAGCTGGAGGCTGGCGGCCAGCTCCCATTCGAAGCCGGGCGTGCCGCGGCAGGTCTCGACGGCCGCGTCGAGGATGGTGCCGAGCCGGTCCATGCCGCCGGTCAGCATCACGGCGTAGAGCGACAGCATGCCGGGGTCGCGGCAGGTCTGCGGGAGGCCGGGGTCGTACACCTCGGCGATGATCTGGAGCTTGCGCTGGGCCTCGGGGCTCTGCCAGGCGTCGAGCTCGGTGTCCATGCAGGCCAGGTGGCCCAGGTGGACGCCGCGCCGGGCTTCCTGGAGGACCTCCCCGGTCATGGGGGGCGGTTCGGCGGTGCAGCGCCGCCACACGGGGAGCGCCTTGCGGACCGGTTCGGCGAACGGGTCGGGGCCGAGGTCCATGACGGCGCGGCACCAGGTGCGGCCCTCGATGCGCAGGTCGCGCATCTGCCAGTACCAGGCGAGCGACAGCACCAGGCAGAGCGCCTCCTGCTCGTCGCGGGCGGCGACGGCGGTGCGCAGGGCGGTGCGCAGGTTCTCGTACTCGCGCTCCAGCCGTTCGATGGCGGCGAGCTGGCCGGAGCCGCGCAGCAGCGGATCGGTGGTGCGGGCGAGTTCTCGGTAGTACGTCAGGTGGGCGCGCTCGGTCTCGGCGCGCCGGCCGGAGGCGTCGAGGCGTTCGCGGGCGTACTCGGCGACGGTCTCCAGCAGCCGGTAGCGCATCGCGCCGTCGCCGGAGGGGGCGGCCACCACCAGGGACTTGTCGACGAGGGAGCCGAGCGCGTCGAGGGCGGCCGGCCCGCAGACGGCCTCGGCGGCGGCCAGGTCGCAGCCGCCGGCGAAGACGGACAGGCGGCGCAGGACGTCCCGTTCGTCCTCGTCGAGCAGGTCCCAGGACCAGTCGACGACGGCCCGCAGGGTCTGCTGGCGGGGCAGCACGGTGCGGCTGCCGGAGGTGAGCAGGCGGAAGCGGTCGTCGAGGCGGTCGGCGATCTGCCGGGGGGTCAGCATCCGCAGCCGGGCGGCGGCCAGCTCGATCGCGAGGGGCAGGCCGTCGAGGCGGCGGCAGATCTCGGCGCAGGCCTCCGGGTCGTCCGCGACGTCGAAGCCCGGCCGGGCGGCGGCCCCGCGGTCGGCGAGCAGCCGCAGCGCGTACGGCTCGGGCAGCGGTTCCACGGGCCGCAGCACCTCGCCGGGCACGCCGAGCGGCTCCCGGCTGGTGGCCAGCACGGTGAGCCGCGGGCAGCGTTCCAGCAGCTCGGCGACGAGCCGGGCGGCGGCCCCTACGACGTGCTCGCAGTTGTCGAGGACGATCAGCATCCGGCGCCGGGCACAGTGCTCGACGAGGCGTTCCACGGGGTCGTCGTGGCGTTCGGTGGCCGCCCGGAACTCCTCCGCGCCCGCGCCGTGCAGCACGGTCTCGCGGGCGCCGATCGCGGTGAGCACCGCCTCGGGTACGGCGGCCGGGTCGTCGACCGGGGCCAGCTCCACCAGCCAGGCCCCGTCCCGGGCGGTGTCCCCCGCGCCCTCGGCGGCCTCCTGCGACAGCCGGGTCTTCCCGGCCCCGCCGGGACCCAGCAGGGTGACGAGGCGGGCGGTGGCCAGGTCGCCGCGGATGGTGCCGATGTCGGTGTCGCGGCCGACGAAGGAGGTGAGGCGGGCCCGCAGGTTCCCCGGGGGCCGCCCGGGGGCCGCGGCGGGCGCCTCGGACCGGTGCAGCAGCTCCGTGTGCAGGGCGCGCAGTTCGGGGCCGGGGTCGGAGCCGAGCCGGTCCGCGAGGAGCCGGCGCACCTCGTCGTAGGCGGCCAGCGCCTCGGCGGTGCGGCCGGCCTCGCGCAGGGCGCGCAGCCGCAGCGCCTGGAGCGACTCGTCCAGCGGGTGGGCGTCGCACAGCGCGGTCAGCTCGGGCAGCGCCTGCTCGGCCCGGCCGAGGGCGAGGGCGGCGGCGAGCCGGGTCCGGCGGGCGTCGAGCCGCAGGGTCTCCCAGCGGGCCGCCTCGGCGGTGCGGTCGGGCAGGTCGGCGAGGACCGGGTCGCGCCACAGGGCGAGGGCGTCGTCGAGGAGGGCGGCGGCCTTGGCGGGGTCGCCGTCGGCGAGGGCGCGGGCGCCGTCGTCGGCGAGGCGGGTGAAGCGGTGCAGGTCGACGTCGTCGGGGCCGGCGCCGAGCCGGTAGCCGCCGTCCACGGACTCGACGGCGTCCGCGCCGATCGCCCGGCGCAGCCGGCCCACCAGGGCCTGAAGGGCGCCCGGGGCGTCGGCGGGCGGGTCGCCGTCCCACACCTCCTCGACGAGCAGGGCGACGGGCACGGCCCGGCCGGCGCGCAGCGCCAGCACGGTGAGCAGCGCGCGCAGCCGCGCCCCGCCCACGGGGACGGCCGTGCCGTCGGGGCGGAGCGCCTGGGTGGTGCCGAGGATGCGGTAGCGCACGGGGTCCATTCTCTCCGGTGGCGAAGCGGTGCGGCCGGGCGGCCGGGCGCTCAGGACGGCACTTCCGGCCCGGCCGGCCCGCCCGCCTCGTTCCGGCGGCGCGGGCCCGCGCCGGTGCGGGCCTCGCGGTCCCGGAATCACTCGGGGCACCGGCCGGTCTCGTGCGGGGTGCGCGGGCCCGGCACCGGCTCCCGGGTGCCGTCGGGGCCCTGGGCGAGGCCGTCGACGACGAGGCGGATCGGCCGGACCCGGCCGGTGGCCTGCGGCCACCGGCTGCCGTGGGTCTCGACGGGGAGCGGCCCCGAGCGGCGCGCGGGCCCCGGTTCGGCGGGCGCCGGTTCGGCGGGCGCCGGCCGCGGGTCCCCGGACCGGGCGACGGCGCGGCCCGGGTCCCGGACGACCCGGGTCCCCCGGCCGGCCCCGGTCGCGTGCCCGGCGGGGCCGGTGACCGTGGAGGCGGGTTCCTCGCCGGGGACGAGCAGCGGCCGGCCGGCGTCGCCGGCCGGGAAGGGGGTGCCGCGCCACTCCATCTGCCATCCCGCGTAGAACACCCGCCACAGTCCCATGGACCCACCTTGCTCGGAACGGACACCTGTTCGCGAGACGTTTTCCGGGTACGACCCGTACGGTCGGGCGCATCCAGCCCCCGCCTCCAGCCCGCACCCGCGCACCACCGCGCCCACCGCGCCCCGAGGGGGAGCCCTGTGACCACCACCGCCATCCGACCCGGCGACCGGCGGATCAGTCCCGTCTTCGTCGGCATCCTCGCCGTGACGGCCGTGACCGGCTGGGCCGCCTGGACGGGGTTCGCCGAGCAGCCCGGGGTGGCCGTCTTCCTGTTCGTGACGTCGGCCTGGATCGTCTCGCTGTGCCTGCACGAGTACGCGCACGCGCGCACGGCCCTGCACGGCGGGGACGTCACGGTGGCCGCGAAGGGCTATCTCACGCTGAACCCGCTGGCGTACACGCACGCCCTGCTGAGCGTCGTGCTGCCCGTGCTCTTCGTGATCATGGGCGGGATCGGGCTGCCGGGCGGTGCCGTGTTCGTCGAGCGCGGGCGGATCCGGGGCCGCCGGCGGCACAGTCTGGTCTCGGCGGCGGGTCCGCTGACGAACGTGCTGTTCGCGGTGGTGTGCACGGCCCCGTTCTGGCTGGACGCGCTGGACGGGGTGCCGCGGGACTTCCGGTTCGCGCTGGCGTTCCTGGCGCTGCTCCAGGTGACGGCGGCGCTGCTGAACCTCCTGCCGGTGCCGGGCCTGGACGGCTACGGGGTGCTGGAGCCGTGGCTGCCGTACCGCCTGCGGCGGCAGGTGGAGCCCTTCGCGCCGTTCGGGCTGCTGTTCGTGTTCGCGCTGCTGTGGGTCCCGTCGGTGAACGGCGCGTTCTTCGGCCTGGTCGACGCGGTCCTGCGCGGCCTGGGCATCAGCGACCTCGACACCTACTGCGGCTACGACCTCTACCGCTTCTGGCGCGGCGGGAGCGAGGTCTGCGCGGTCACCGGGTGACGCGGCGGCGCTTGAGGTAGTACCAGCACATGTTGGACGACAGGCCCGCCATCAGCACCCACAGGATTCCCAGCCAGCTGCCCTGCACGAAGGAGAGCACGGCCGCGACGACGGCGAGGACGCAGACGGCGAGGGCGTAGAGGGCGAGACGGGGCATGTCGGTCGGCTCCTTGCGGGGGACACTGCGGGGTGGTGCCCCACCAGTGTCCCCCATGGGCTCATACGTCCGTGACCCGGAGCCCGGCGTGCGCCTTGTAGCGGCGGTTCACCGAGATCAGGTTGGCGACCAGCGACTCCACCTGGTGGGCGTTGCGCAGCCGTCCGGCGAAGACGCCGCGCATGCCCGGGATGCGCCCGGCCAGCGCCTGCACGATCTCCACATCGGCCCGCGCCTCGCCGAGCACCATCACGTCGGTGTCGATCTCCTCGATCTCCGGGTCCTGGAGGAGGACCGCGGAGAGGTGGTGGAAGGCCGCGGTGACCCGCGAGTCCGGCAGCAGGGCGGCGGCCTGCTCGGCGGCGCTGCCCTCCTCCGGCTTCAGCGCGTAGGCGCCCTTCTTGTCGAAGCCGAGCGGGTTGACGCAGTCCACGACCAGCTTCCCGGCCAGGTCCTCGCGCAGCGCCCGGAGGGTCTCGGCGTGTCCCTCCCACGGCACGGCGACGATCACGATGTCGCTGCGCCGCGCGCACTCGGCGTTGTCGGCGCCCTCGATACCGTGGCCCAGCTCCCCGGCGGCCTCCCGGGCCCGCTCGGCGGCCCGCGAACCGATGATCACCTTCTGTCCGGCCCTGGCGAGCCGGTGGGCGAGGCCCTTGCCCTGCGGGCCGGTCCCGCCGAGCACGCCGACGACGAGACCGGAGACGTCGGGCAGGTCCCAGGGGTCCTTGGCGGGGGCCTTCGCGGGGGCCTTCGCGGGGGTCTGTGCACTGTCGGTAGAGGTCATGGGCCGACTCTACGTCCGCCCCGGCCGCCGGACCGGGCCGGGTGGGCCGCGCCACGAGCACCCCGGGCGCCCGCGCGCCCCCGGCCCCGCGCCGGACGCCGCGGCTCCGTGACCGGGTCGGGCGAAATCGAGGTGAACGACCGGTAAAGCCCGGCCGCTTGCGGCAGTATGCGGACATATGGACGCCGTACGGGTCGCGCTGCTGCGCGAAGTGCTCGCCGGAACCGAGTGGTTGCCGGCCACGCGGCGGTTCGCGGGTGTGCTGCGCGGGTCCGTGGTGGCACACGGGGGCGGGCTGCTGCTGGTGGGGACGCCGGAGTACGAGCCGTGGCACCTCGCCGCCCATCTGGTGGACGAGGCCGCCTGGTCGGGCACGCCGGAACTGGCGCCGACGCTCGTCCGCCACGACGCCCGCCCGTCCGGTCCGGCGCACCTGGCGGTCGGGCCCGGCCGGATCGAGGCGGCCCGGCGGGGCGAGACGCTGCTCGTGGTGGCCCCGGACCGGGCGCGGGCACCGCTGCTGGAGCGGGTCCACGACGCCCGGCGGGCCGGGGTCACGGTGCTCGCCCTCGGCCCCGGCCAGGACGACGACCTGGCCGCCATGGCGCACGAGACGCTGACCGTGCCGGACGGCTCCGAGCTCGACATCGACCTCGTGCAGCACCTGGTCAGCGCGGCGGCCGGGGAGAACGCGCGGCCCGCGCCCCGGGGCCGCCGCCGGCTGCGCGACCGGCTGTCCCGGCTGGCCGACCAGCTGACGGCACCGCCGCCGACGCGCTGGTAGCGCGCCGGCCGGGCCGCGGAAAAGCGGTTGCCCGGGCCGGCGTCCCGCGCGGAACATGGCCCCTCGTGACCGACGCCCCCTCCGCCGAGCGGCCCGGGTCCGCGCCCGCCGGCCTGCGCGCCCTGCTCCCCGACCTCGCCCCCTGGCGGGCCTCCGCCGACTTCCGCCGGCTGTGGCTGTCCGGGCTGATCACCAACTTCGGCAGCTTCCTGACCTTCGTCGCGCTGCCGGTGCAGATCAAGGAGCTGACCGGGTCGGCGGCGGCGGTCGGCGCGATCGGTGCCGTGGAGCTGGTGCCGCTGGTGGTGTTCGGGCTGTACGGCGGTGCCCTGGCCGACGCCTGGGACAAGCGGAAGCTGATCCTGTGGTCGGAGGCCGGCCAGGGGGTGCTGTGTGCGGCGCTGCTGCTCAACGCGCTGCTCCCGACGCCCGCCGTGTGGCCGCTGTACGTGATCGCCGCGTTCTCCTCGGCGCTGACCTCGATCCAGCGGCCCGCCCTGGACTCGCTGATCCCCCGGATCGTCGCCCACGACCACCTGCCGGCCGCCGCCGCGCTGAACGCGCTGCGCTGGCAGGCCGGCGGCATCGCGGGCCCGGCGCTGGCGGGCGTGGTGGTGGCGTACGCGGGGCTGGGCTGGGCGTACGCCGTGGACCTGCTGACCTTCGCGGTGTCGGTGGCCCTGGTCGTCGGTCTCGGCCGCTCCCCCGCGTCGCACGAGGCGCAGAAGCCGTCCCTGAAGGCCATCGCGGAGGGCGCCCGGTACGCCTGGAACCGCAAGGAGCTGCTCGGCACGTACGCCATCGACCTGGCCGCGATGTTCCTGGCGATGCCGCTCGCGGTGCTGCCGTTCCTCGCGGACGAGCTGGACGCCGAGTGGTCGCTGGGCCTGATGTACGCGAGCATCCCGGCCGGGGCGCTGCTGGTCAGCTTGACCAGCGGCTGGACCTCGCGGGTGCACCGGCACGGGCGGATGGTCGTGGTGGCGGCGGTGGGCTGGGGCCTGTCGATCGCGGCGGCGGGGCTGGCCGGGGACGTGTGGCTGGTGCTGCTGCTCCTGGCCCTGGCCGGCGGGTTCGACATGGTCAGCGGGGTGTTCCGGAGCGCCATGTGGAACCAGACGATCCCGGACGAGCTGCGCGGCCGGCTCGCCGGGATCGAGCTGCTGTCGTACTCGGTCGGACCCCAGCTCGGCCAGGTCCGCGCCGGCGGCATGGCCGCGTGGACGGGGGTGCGCGCGTCGGTGTGGTCGGGCGGGCTGCTGTGCGCGGCGGGGGTGGCCCTGCTGGCGCTGTGCCTGCCGAAGCTGATGACCTACGACGTGCGGACCGACGAGCACGCGCTGCGGCTGCGTGAGCGGCGCGCGCCCGGGGCGGAGGCCGGGGCCGGGACGTCCGCGGCCTGAGCCGGGCGGGTCAGTCCTGGTCGGCCCGTCCCGGGGCGGGCGCGTCGTGCCAGCGCGGGTCGTTCTCCCACTGGAGGTTGCGTTCGCGTGCGCTCTCCATGGCGCGCTCCGCCTCCGCGCGGCTGGCGTACGGCCCGAAGCGGTCCTTGCCCGGGCAGTCCGGGCCCTCCTCGACCTTCTTGTGCTCCAGGCAGTAGTACCACTCGCCCGGCTTGCCCACCGTGCGCTTCTTGAACAGGGCCATGACCGGCTCCTTTCGCCACGGACATGGTGCCCCCATGTCCGCTGGTTAGACTCGCTGGCATGTCTGGCCAGTCGCTGCTCGTACCAGGGGAGCTGTCTCCCACCCGTTCCGTACCCGGAAACATCCGCCGCCCCGAGTACGTCGGCAAGCCCGCGCCGGCCCCGTACACGGGGCCCGAGGTGCAGACCCCGGAGACCATCGAGGCGATGCGGGTCGCCGGGCGGATCGCCGCGCGGGCGATGGCGGAGGCCGCGAAGATCATCGCCCCGGGCGTCACCACGGACGCTCTCGACAAGGTGGCGCACGAGTACCTGTGCGACCACGGCGCCTACCCCTCCACGCTCGGCTACCGCGGCTTCCCGAAGTCGCTGTGCACGTCGGTCAACGAGGTGATCTGCCACGGCATCCCCGACTCGACGGTCCTGCGGGACGGCGACATCGTCAACCTGGACGTGACGGCGTACATCGGCGGGGTGCACGGCGACAACAACGCCACGTACCTGGTGGGCGACGTGGACGAGGAGAGCCGGCTGCTGGTGGAGCGCACCCGCGAGTCGCTCGACCGGGCGATCAAGGCGGTCAAGCCGGGCCGGCAGATCAACGTCATCGGCCGGGTCATCGAGTCGTACGCCAAGCGGTTCGGGTACGGCGTGGTGCGGGACTTCACCGGGCACGGCATCAACTCGTCGTTCCACTCCGGACTGATCATCCCGCACTACGACAGCCCGCACGCGACCACGGTGATGCAGCCGGGGATGACGTTCACGATCGAGCCGATGCTGACGCTCGGCACGCACGAGTACGACATGTGGGACGACGGCTGGACGGTGGTCACCAAGGACCGCAAGCGGACGGCGCAGTTCGAGCACACGCTGGTGGTGACGGAGACCGGCGCGGAGATCCTCACGCTGCCGTAGTGCCCCCGCCCGCGGGGGCGTTCGCCCGGGACGCGGCCGTCCTCCGGGCCCCGGGCGGGGAGTTCCCGCCGTCCGCTGGGCCCGCGGCGGGGCCGGCCGCCCGGTGACGTCACCGTTCGAGGACGACGCGCCCCCCGATCTCCACCCAGCCGCCCGGCTGCGGCGCCGTCAGGATCTGGGACCCCGCGCCCTGCGTGATGTTCAGGGCACGGCCCAGCCGGTCGGTGAGCAGCAGGGCCGCCGCGCCGGTCGCCTCGTCCTCGTCGATGCCGTCGTCGCGGCCCGGGAAGGCGCGGGCCCGCACCCGGCCGGCGGATTCGTCCTCCCAGGCCCAGGCGTAGACCCACTCCCCCTTCGGCGGCACCGCGAGGTCGTCGACCTCCGCGGCCGTCGCGTACCGGCGCAGCGTCCGCGGCGGCACCCACTCCGCGCGCGCCTCGATCCAGCTGAACTCCCCGTCCTGCCGGGCCCCCACCACCCCGGCCGGTGTGACCAGTTCGGGCACGTCCAGCAGCCAGGCCGTGCCGACGCAGGGGTGGCCCGCGAAGGGCAGGCGCAGGGTGGGCGTGTAGATGTCGACGACGCCGCGTTCGGGGTCGTCGACGAAGACGGTCTCGCTGAAGCCGAGCTTCGCGGCGAGCGCCTGCCGTTCGTCCTGCTCGGGCAGCACCGATCCGTCGCGGACGACCCCGAGTTCGTTGCCGTATCCGCCGTTCGCCGCGCAGAACACGCGCAGCACGTCGTAGTCAGTCACCGGGGCATTGAAACACCGACGGGGCGCGCCGGGGGCCGGCCGGCGCCTCCGCCCGCCGGACGGGGAGCGGCACCCCCACCCGGCGTCCGGGCCCCACCCCGCCCCGGTAAGGTTCGCCCCCGGGAAGGGGAAGGTGAAGGAGCCCGATGACCACGGATCGCAGGCGTGCCCGGATCACTCTCATAGCGGCGGCCCTCTCGTCACTGACGGCGAGCGGATGTGTGGTGGTGCACGGCGAGCGGGAGGTGCTGCCCGCGGCCACCCGGGCCGAGGCGGCCGAGGCGCTGCGGGAGTTCACGGCCGCGTACAACAAGGCCGACAAGGACTACGACAGCACGCTGGACGCCGAGTACGTCACCGGGCCGCTGGCCGACATCGACGGCGCCCGGCTGAAGGCGGGCCGGGCCAACAACCCGGCGGGCAACCCGGACCACAGCCCGCTGGAGTTCTCGGACGCCGAGTACACCATTCCCAAGAAGGCGGGCTGGCCGCGCTGGTTCCTCGCGGACGCCAGGGCGAACAAGGGCGGCGAGGCCCGCTGGCTGCTGGTGTTCACCCGGGACGCCCTGGACGAGCCGTGGCAGGTGTCCTACCTGACGCTCGTCGAGCCCGGCGCCGTACCGGAGTTCAAGAAGGACGAGGACGGCTGGGCCGAGGCGGTGCCCGCGAACTCCACCGAACTGGCCCTTCCCCCAGGCGACTTGAGCAAGGCGTACACCACCTACCTCAAGGAGAACGGCCCGGAGTTCGCGCCCGGCCCGCACACCAGCCAGTGGCGGACCCTGCGCCAGAAGAACGCGCGCAAGCCCGGACTGGTGACCCAGTACATCGACGGCCCGCTGACCGACGGCGACTACGCCCCGGTCGCGCTGCGCACACGCGACGGCGGGGCCCTGGTGTTCTTCACCACCCGCCACTACGAGAAGCAGACCGCCCACACCGGTTCCGCCGTGCCCGCGCCGAACAAGAACGTGCTGGCGCTGACGACCGGCGAGATCAAGCAGTCGCTGACGATGGAGTTCGTCTCCAACGAGGTGGCCCTGGCCCCGAAGAAGGGCGCCGGGGCGCAGGTGACGGTCCTGGGACGGATCCAGGGACTGACGTCGGCGAAGGGCGAGTAGCCCCGCGGACGGAAGGCGCGTGGCCCTCCGTGACACCCCCTGGTGACGCGGGGGTCCCTAGTGGCGCAGGGGCCAGGCCGCGTTCGCGTGGTCGGGCTCCTGGCCGGCGTGGCGGGCGCAGGCGTCGGTGAGGTGTTCCAGCAGGGTCAGCGGGTCGGGGAGCGCGTGCTCGGGGCCGCGGACCCAGTGCACGGTCCGGTCGTCGCCGGGGAGCCGGGCGGGCGGGACGAGGACGTAGGAGCCCCGGCAGTGCCAGCGCAGGCCCGGGTGCTCGTCCATGGTCTCGGGATGGCAGTCCAGCTCGCACGGCCACCACTCGTCCTCGTCCTCGGGGGTGCCCCGGGTGAGGGTGAAGAACAGCAGGCGGCCGTCGTCGCTCTCGGCGACCGGGCCGACCTCGATCCCCGCGTCGAGCAGCCGGGCGAGCGCCTCGCGGCCGGCCTCCAGCGGGACGTCCAGGACGTCGTGCACCATGCCGGTGGCGGTGATGAAGTTGGCCTGCGGCTGGTGCCGGGCCCAGCGTTCGATCTGGGCGCGGTCGGTGGTCGACTGGGTCTGCCAGGCGAAGGACACCGGGTGCCGGGCGGGGGTCGGACAGCCGACGCGGTCGCAGGAGCACCGGTAGCCGGGCGCCGGGTGCGCGGCGGGCGCCAGGGGCAGCCCCGCGGCGGCGGCGGCGAGCAGCAGGGCCTCACGGCCGCCGTCGCCGGCGGCGTCCTCGCGGCCGCCTCCGCGCAGCCACTGGGAGAGTTTGCCCCGCAGGCCGGTCCGGCCGCCGAACTCCGCGCTCATCTATCCCCTCGCCTCGCTGTCGTGCGGAACAGCATGCCCTATGGTCCCACCATCGTGCGCCGCGGGGGGCCCAAGTCCCCAACCCGGGCATGCGGGACGAGACGTACCCCACACCCGCGGCGGGTCTCAGCGCGGGGCGAGGCCGTACAGCGCGTAGTCGACGAGGGTGTCGGTGTACTCGTGGGAGATCGGGCCGGTGCGCTGGAGCCAGCGCTGGGCGAGCGGGGCGACGAACAGCTCCAGGGCGATCCGCGGGTCGACGTCCGGGCGGACCTGGCCGGCGTCCTGGGCGGCGCGCAGGCGGTCGACGTAGAGCTGGAGCGAGGGTTCGAGCAGCCTGGCCACGACGGCGCGGCCCATCTCCTCGTCCACGACGCCCTCGGCGGCGAGGGCGCGGGAGGGGATCTCGAAGCGCGGGTCGAGCAGCTCGTCGACGGTGGCGCGCAGGACCAGCCTGAGGTCGGCCGCCAGGTCGCCGGTGTCCGGGAGGGTGTGGTCGCCGGGCCGGCCGCCGGCCTGCTGGTTGGCCTGCTCGGCGAGGTCCAGGAAGGCCTCCATCAGCACGTCGGCCTTCGACGACCACCAGCGGTAGATCGTCTGCTTGCCGACGCCGGCGCGGGCGGCGATGCCCTCGATGGTCGTCTTGGGGTAGCCGACCTCGCCGACGAGGCTCAGGGCGGCGTCGTAGATGGCGCGGCGGGACTTCTCGCTGCGGCGGGTGGCGTCGGGGGCGGGTCTGCGGGTGGTCGGCGGCATGGACCGAATCTATCAGGTTGACAAGACGGACCGTCTCGCCGCACGCTGGACCCGTCGATTGCGAGACGATACGTCTCGTCACGCTGAGAGGGAGGCGGGACACCATGACCCGAGGCGGAGCCGGAAACATGCTGGGCGTCGGCGGCACGCGGCGGAAGCTGAGCCGCGAGGCCCTGCGGGGCGGCGGCCGGGACGGCCGGGCCGGGGCGCACGACGCGCAGGCACGGAAGCGGGAGCTGCTGCGCCGGCTGCAGGAGCGGAACGGCCGCGACGCGGACGGGACGTCCGCGTGAGCCGGAGCGGTAAGGAGGAGGCAGTCGGAGGAGGAGTCCGTCGGCGGAGGAGGAGTCCGTCGGCGGAGGAGGCGGTCGGGGGCCGGAGGAAGCCGGGGGCCGGAATGAGCCGGCGTGGCGCTGAGGGGCGGGGGCGTGTCAGACCAGGCCGTCGGTGTCCCGCACCGGCGGCCAGGCGTCGCCCCAGTCGGCGTCGCGGGCGGCGCGGTAGTCGTCGCCGTGGCGTTTGGTGACGGTCGTCCGGCTCAGCCGCTCGCCGGGCTCGCACAGGTCGAGCAGGACCTGGCCCTTGCGGATCTGCGGCTTGCGGACCACGCGGGAGGGGGCCGGGGTGACGGGGAAGCGGGCCGCGGCGACGTAGCTGAACTTCTCGTCCTCGTAGGCGAGGGAGCCGCCCTTGACCTGGCGGTGCAGGGAGGAGCGGCTGACCCGGGCCGAGAAGTGGCACCAGTCGGAGCCGGGCGCGATGGGGCAGGCGGCGCTGTGCGGGCAGGGGGCGGCGATGCGGAACCCGGCGGCGATCAGGCGGTCCCGGGCGGCGATCAGCCGGGCGTAGCCGTCGGGGGTGCCGGCCTCGACGATGACGACGGCCTGCGCGGCCCCGGCGGCGGCGTCGACGAGGGCGGCGCGGTCGGGTTCGGACAGCTCGTTGAGGACGTAGGACACGGTGACGAGATCGGTGCTCTCAAGGGTGAGCGCCGCTCCGATCCGAGAGCGCTGCCAGCGGGCGTCCCGCAGTGCCGGATTCGCGGCGGCCAGCTCCCGGCCCAGGGCGAGCGCGGGCTCGGCCCAGTCCAGCACGGTCACCGGCCGCGCACCGGGCCAGGTCGCGCTGACCGCCCAGGTCGCGGCGCCGGTCCCGCCACCGATATCGGTGTGGCTGCCGGGCACCCAGCCGGGCGCCGCGTCGGCGAACGCCCCGAGCGCCGAGCGCACCGCCTCGAAGGTGGCCGGCATCCGGTACGCCGCGTACGCCGCCACGTCGGCCCGGTCCCGCAGGATGGGCGCGTCGGTCGGGGTCGCCCCCCGGTAGCTGGCGATCAGCCGGTCCACGGCCTGCGCGGCCCGCTTGGGCGGCAGCCCGTCGAGCAGCCCGGCGAGCGCGGCCCGCAGAGTCTCGGCCGGGGCGGTCAGGGGGGTGGGGGCGGGGGCGTTCACCCTGCGATTCTCTCAGGTCACCGACACACCCCCGCCGCCCCGCCCGGGGCCCCGCCCCCGGCGGCCCCGCCGGCACCCGGGCCTCGCGGGCACCCGGGCGGCCGTGCGTCGCGGGCGGCCGTGCGTCGCGGGCGGCCGGGCGTCGCGGGCGGCCGGGCGTGGCGGGCGCCCGGACCTCCCGAGCGGCCGGGCGGCCCGCGCCGACGCCGGGACCCCGCCAGCGGTCGGAAGGTTCCTCCAACGGCCGGACTCCGCCCGCGGTCGGACCCGCAAGCAGTCGCGGGCAGCCCCTCCGACGGCCGGACCTCTCCCACAACCGGGCTGCCTCGCCGACGGCCGGACCCCTCCTGCGGACCGGGCGGCTCTTCCCGCGGCCCGGCCCCGGGCACCCGCCGGCCGGACCCCGCCGACGCCCGGGCAGCCGCGCCGACGCCCGGACCCTCCTGCGGACCGGGCGGCCTTTCCGGCGGCCGGACCCCTCCTGCGGGCCGGGCGGCCTCGCCGACGGCCGGCCCCGGGCACCCGCCCGCCTGTCGGGGGGGCGGGTCAGGGGCCCCATACGGCTCGTGCCATCCGGGAGCCCGCCGCCGCGCGCGGTGCGCTGTCCGGGGGCCTGCGCCTCGGGTGGACGGTGTTGGCCAGCAGCACCAGGAAGGTGTCCGTCGCCGGGTCCAGCACCAGGGACGTCCCGGTGAAGCCGGTGTGCCCGGCCGCGCCGCGCCCCGCGAGGGCGCCCATGAACCAGGGCTGGTCCAGGGCGAACCCCAGGCCCGGCGGGGTCAGCAGCAGCTCCACGAAGTCGGGCCCCAGGATGCGGGCGGGCCCGTACGCGCCGCCCGCGAGCAGCGCCCGGCAGAACACGGCCAGGTCCGGGCCGGTGGAGAAGAGCCCGGCGTGCCCGGCGACCCCGCCCAGCGCCCAGGCGTTCTCGTCGTGCACGACGCCCCGCAGCATGCCCCGGTCGGCCTTGGCCCACGGCCGCCGCTGGTCCTCGGTGGCCGCCGCGCCGGGGCAGGGCCCGAAGCCGGTGGCGGTCATGCCCAGCGGGCGGGTGATGCCGTCCCGGACCAGGACGTCCAGGGTACGTCCCGTGATCCGCTCCAGGACGTACTGGAGCAGCAGCATGTTCAGGTCGGAGTAGCGGTACACGCCCGGCTCCCCGGTGGGCGGCTCCGCGCGCAGCAGGGCGAGCCGCTCCGTGTCGTCGGCGCAGTCGTACAGCGGCAGGTCGGGGCGCAGCCCGGAGGTGTGGGTGAGCAGCTGCCGTACGGTGACGCCGTGCCGGGCCGCCGCGCGGAACTCCGGCAGGTACGCGCCGACCTGGGCGTCGATGCCGAGGGTGCCCCGCTCGATCTGCTGCACCGCGGCGACCGCGGTGAACAGCTTGGTCAGCGAGGCCAGGTCGAAGGGGGTGTCGACGGTCATCGGCACCCGGGCGGTCACGGGCAGCTCCACGCCGGCGTCGCGCTGCGGGTCGTACGCCGCGTACCGCACGGCCCAGCCCGCCGCCTCCGCCACCGCGACCACCGGTCCGCGCCCGGCGACCACCACCGCGCCGGCCGCCCACGGGCGGTCCCCGGCGGTGAGGGCGCGCACCTCGTCGACGAGCCGGCCCGTCTCGACCGGGTCGAGCCCGGCCCGCTCCGGTGTTCCGCTGCGCAGTCTCGGCGTGCTCAGCGCTGCTCCCCCTCGCTCCGCCAGGGACGGCACAGGGCCAGGAAGCAGACCGCCGCCGCCAGCGCCGCCGACAGCTGGACGACCGCCATGGGCACGGCGGTGTCCTCCCCGGCGATGCCGACGAGCGGGGAGGCGATCGCGCCGATGAGGAAGGAGGACGTGCCGAGCAGGGCGGACGCGGAGCCGGCCGAGTGCCGGGTGCGCAGCAGGGCCAGGGACTGGGTGTTGGGCAGGGTGATGCCCATGGCGGACATCAGCACGAACAGCGCGGCGGCCACCGGGGCGAGGCCCACGTCGCCGAGGACGCCGAGCGACATCAGCAGCAGCGCGGTCGCGGCGAGCACGACGATCGTGAGGCCGACGGCGAGGACCCGGTCCAGGCGGACCCGCCCGATCAGCACCTTGCCGTTGATCTGCCCGGCGACGACCAGGCCGACCGAGTTGAGGCCGAACAGCAGGCTGAAGGTCTGCGGGGAGGCGCCGTGGATCTCCTGGATGACGAACGGGGAGGCGGAGATGTACGCGAACAGGGCGGCGAAGGCGAAGCCGCCCGCGAGCAGGTAGCCGGTGAACGGCAGGTCGCTCAGCAGGCCGCGCATCGAGCGCAGTGCCTCGCCGACCCCGCCCTCGTGCCGGTCGGCGGCCGGCAGGGTCTCGGGGAGCCTGGCCCACACCACGCCGGCGAGCAGCACGCCGACGGCGGTGAGCACGACGAACACGCCCCGCCAGTCGGTGACGCGCAGGATCTGACCGCCGATCAGGGGGGCGACGATCGGGGCGACGCCGGAGATCAGCATGAGGGTGGAGAAGAAGCGGGCCATCTCCACGCCGTCGTAGAGGTCGCGCACGATCGCCCGGGCGATGACGATGCCCGCGGCGCCCGCGAGGCCCTGTACCAGCCGGAAGGCGATCAGGGTCTCGACAGTGGGCGCCAGCGCGCACAGGGCGGTGGCGACGATGTACGCGGCGAGTCCGGTGAGCAGCGGACGGCGGCGGCCCCAGCGGTCGCTCATCGGGCCGACCACGAGCTGCCCGAGCGCCATGCCGGCCAGGCAGGCGGTGAGGGTGAGCTGCACGGTCGCGGCGGGCGCGGTGAGGTTGCGGGTGACCTCCGGCAGCGCGGGGAGGTACATGTCCATCGCCAGCGGGGGCGTGGCGGTCAGTCCGCCGAGGACCAGGGTCACCAGCAGTCCGGCGCGGCGCCGCGCATCGAGGGGCGGCCGCGCCTTCGGTGCGGCCGCCTGCGACAGTTCCGGTATGGACGCCCCGCCTTCGGGCATTGGCCCCTCCCTTTTTCCGCAGTCCGGTCCCTATGCTCTCAGCTCGTACGGAGTGCCTGGTGTCACTGAGCGGAGCGTGGGCGGGAATGACGGTGGACGGCGTGCGGTGGGGCATCCTGGCGACCGGGGGGATGGCGGCCGCGTTCACGGCGGATCTGGTGGATCTGCCGGACGCGGAGGTGGTGGCGGTGGCCTCGCGGAGCGAGGCGTCGGCGGAGGCTTTCGCGGAACGGTTCGGTATCGGCCGGGCGTACGGCGACTGGGCGGCGCTGGCGCGGGACGAGGACGTCGACGTGGTGTACGTGGCGACTCCGCACGCGGCGCACCGGGCGGCGGCGGGGCTGTGTCTCTCGGCGGGGCGCAACGTGCTGCTGGAGAAGCCGTTCACGCTGAACGCGCGGGAGGCCGGGGAGCTGGTGGCGCTGGCGCGGGCGAACGGGCGCTTCCTGATGGAGGCCATGTGGATGTACTGCTCGCCGGTGATGCGGCGGCTGAAGGCGCTGGTGGAGGACGGGGCGGTGGGCGAGGTGCGCAGTGTGCAGGCGGACTTCGGGATCGCGGGTCCCTTCCCGCCGTCGCACCGGCTGCGCGATCCGCTGCAGGGCGGGGGTGCGCTGCTGGACCTCGGGGTGTATCCGGTGTCGTTCGCGCAGCTGCTGCTGGGTGAGCCGGCGGGGATCGCGGCGAGTGCGGTGCTCTCGAAGGAGGGCGTCGATCTGCAGACGGGGGCGGTGCTCTCGTACGAGAGCGGCGCTCTCGCCTCGGTGCACTGCTCCATCGTGGGCGGTACGCCGACGGCGGCGTCCGTCACCGGTTCGCTCGGCCGGATCGACATCCCGCAGGGCTTCTTCCACCCGGAGCGGTTCGTGCTGCACCGCGCGGGGCGCGAGCCGGAGGAGTTCGTCCACGACCCGTCCCACGCCCCGCACAACAGCTTCGCGCACGAGGCGCGCGAGGTGATGCGGGCGCTGCGCGCCGGCGAGACCGAGTCCCCGCTGGTCCCGCTCGACGGCACGCTCGCCGTGATGCGGACGCTCGACGCGATCCGGGACCGCGTCGGCGTCCGCTACCCGGGCGAGGCCCCCGACGGCGACTCCGACGAGAGCCCTGCCGCCCAGCTCACGCCGGCGTGAGCCCCGGCTCCCCCGCCCGGGTCACGAAGGACGCCGCCGTCGTGACCGGCGCCCCCGGCGTCGTCACGTACGGCACGGTCCTGAAGTCGGCCCGCGCCTGCTCCCGGCCGAGGGTGACCGCGACATAGCCGCGCCGCCCGTTGTAGAACCGCAGGTGCGGGTTGGCCCGCATGTAGGTGTCCCAGTTGGCGGGCCGGTCGGCGCCGTCGCGGCCGCTGGCGATCGAGGTGGCGACGATCTCGGTGCCGACGGTGCGGGAGGCCGGGTCGTCGAAGTCCTCCTTGATGTCGAAGCCGTAGCCGACGTGCACGTCGCCGGTGAGCACCATCAGGTTCTCGACCCCGGCCGCCCGCGCGCCGTCCAGCACCCGGCGGCGCGAGGCGCGGTAGCCGTCCCAGGCGTCCATCGACACCCGGGACGGCTCGGTGAGGTCGAACTTGCGCTGCGAGAAGACGACCTGCTGCGGGACGACGTTCCACAGCGCCCGGGACCGCTGCCAGCCGTCGAGCAGCCACCGCTCCTGGGTCTCGCCGGTCATGGTGCGCGCCGGGTCGTCGACCTCCGGGCCGGGGATCTGCGAGCCGTCGCCGTAGGCCTGGTTGGTGCGGTACTGGCGGGTGTCGAGGATGTCGAACTGGGCGAGGTCGCCCCAGTGCAGGCGGCGGTAGAGCCGCATGTCGGGGCCGTCGGGGCGCTGGGGGCGGCGCAGTGGCTGGTTCTCCCAGTAGGCGCGGTAGGCGGAGGCGCGGCGCAGCAGGAACTCCTCCGGCGGGACGGTGTTCTCGGGGGTGTCGCCGGCGTAGTTGTTCTCGGTCTCGTGGTCGTCCCAGGTGACGACGAAGGGGTGCGCGGCGTGCGCGGCGCGCAGGTCGGGGTCGGACTTGTAGAGGGCGTACCGCAGCCGGTAGTCCTCCAGGGTCAGCGTCTCGCGGTTGAAGTGGGCGGGCAGCACGCGGTCGGTGTAGCGGCGCTGGCCGCCGGCGGAGTTGACGGCGTACTCGTACAGGTAGTCGCCGAGGTGGAAGACGGTGTCGACGTCGTCCTGGGCGAGGTGGCCGTAGGCGGTGAAGTAGCCGTCGTGGTAGGCCTGGCAGGAGACGGCGGCCAGGCGGAGCGCGGTGGTCCGGTCCCCGGGGGCGGGCGCGGTGCGGGTGCGGCCGGTCTCGCTGGTCCACCGGCCGACGCGGAAGCGGTAGTAGTAGGGGCGGCCGGGGGCGAGGTGGGTGACCTCGACGTGCACGGTGTGGTGGAACTCGGGGTGCGCGGGGGCGGCGCCGCGTCTGACGATCCGGCGGAAGCGTTCGTCGTGGGCGAGTTCCCAGTGCACGGTGACGCGTTCGGCGGGGAGGCCGCCGTCGGGCTCGTAGGGGGCGGGGGCGAGGCGGGTCCAGAGCAGGACGGAGCCGGGCAGCGGGTCGCCGGAGGCGACGCCGAGGGTGAAGGGGTTGTCGGTGAGGCGGGCGGCGTCGAGTTCGGCGGCGCTCGCGGCGCCTGCGGCCGGCAGGCCGACGGCGAAGGCGAGGGCGGCGGCCGCCCCGGTGGCGGTGAGGAAGCCCCGCCGGCCCAGGTGGCGGGCGGCGGCGCGGAGTTCGGGGTCGTGCTGTGGCGGGCGGGCTGCGTGAGTCATCCGGTCCTCCCCTGACGAATGGATGCCTCAGGCATTGGAGTGGCCGGGGACGACCCGCGATAGGCGTGTACAGGACAATCACATGACGGACAGATGAGTTCCGGATGGCGGACCCTCCCGTACGCTGCGGGCCCATGAACGAGAAGCGAACGGTAAGCGGGGCCGAGGGCCGGCCGGGGACCGCCGTGGTCACCGGCGCCGGCTCCGGCATCGGACGCGCGGTCGCCGTGGAGCTGCTGCGCGCGGGCTGGTCGGTGGTGCTCGCGGGCCGGCGCGCCGAGCCCCTCACGGAGACGGCCGCGCTGGTGCCGGAGGGCGCCTCGCTCGCCGTACCGGCGGACGTGTCACGCCCCGGGGACGTGACGGCGCTGTTCTCGGCCGCCGTCGAGCGGTTCGGGCGGGTGGACCTGCTGTTCAACAACGCGGGCACGTTCGGGCCGGGCGGCGTGCCGGTCGAGGAGCTGCCCTACGACGCCTGGCGGCACGTGGTGGACACCAACCTCAACGGGGCGTTCCTGTGCGCGCAGGCGGCGTACCGGCAGATGAAGGAGCAGGACCCGCAGGGCGGCCGGATCATCAACAACGGCTCCATCTCGGCGCACACCCCCCGTCCGCACTCGGTCGCCTACACCGCCACCAAGCACGCCCTGACCGGGCTGACCAAGTCGCTGTCCCTGGACGGGCGGCCGTACCGCATCGCGGTCGGCCAGATCGACATCGGCAACGCGGCGACCGACATGACGGCCCGGATGCAGACGGGGGCGCTCCAGGCGAACGGCGAGATCGCGCCGGAACCGGTCATGGACGTGGCCGATGTCGCCCGCACCGTACGGCACATGGCGGAGCTGCCCCTGGAGGCGAACGTGCAGTTCGCGACGGTGCTGGCGACGGCGATGCCGTACGTGGGCCGCGGCTGAGCCGTGGCGGGATCCGTTCGCTCCAGCGGAACTCGGCCATCCGTCCCATTGCCCACGCCGGTGGCCCTGTGCTCAACTCTCCTCCACAGGAACTTCACACTTGGAGTGCAGAGCTCCTGAGGGCCATCACCAGGGGGAGGCGGCAGCCGTTCCACGGCATCGGGCTGGGGGTGGACCCCGCGAGGGATCGCGGGGTGCGCACCGGGCCGGGGAACGGCTGCCGTGCCATGCGGCCAGGGGCGCGCGGCCGCGCCCGCCCGGTCCCGTTCCCGGACGCCCGCCCCGCGCGAGCGGCGGCCGTGCGGGCGCCGCCACCCGAACGGCCGCGCCGGAGGGGACCCGCGGGGTGCGGGGATGCGACCGTGGGACCGGGGAAACCGGGGCGGGGTCGCACCACACGCTTGTCCACTCGTCTGCTCCGGGAGTCAACGTGACGTTCTACGACCGACGTGATCTGGGCCTGCTGCTCCTCCGGCTGGGCGCCGGCGGGGTGCTCGTCGCGCACGGCACGCAGAAACTGTTCGGCTGGTTCGGCGGCCACGGCATCGAGGGCACCGGACAGTTCATGGAGTCCGTCGGCTACCGGCCCGGCAAGGCCAGCGCCACCGCCGCGGGACTCGCCGAGACCGGCGGCGGCGCCCTGCTCGCGCTGGGCCTGGCCACCCCGGCGGCGGGCGCGGCGGCGGCCGGGGCGATGGCGGGCGCGGCGGCCGTGCACGCCCCCAACGGCTTCTTCAACCAGGAGGGCGGCTACGAGTACGCCGCCACCCTCGGCCTCGCCGCGATCGGCCTCGCCGTGACCGGCCCGGGCCGCCTCTCCCTCGACCACGCCCTCGGCCATGTGCTGGACCGCGGCTGGATGGTCCCGGCCGCCCTCGGCACGGCCGCCGCCGCCACCGCGGTGGTGGTCGGCACCCGGGTGAAGCGGCTGCAGCAGGAGTCGGGGAACGGCGAGGACGAGGGCGGGAGCGAGGCCGACGCCCTGTTCGACGAGACGACACCGAGCTAGAGCCTGTCGTTTGGATCACCCCGGCGTCGCGGGGCCTGGCACGCGCATCTGCGGCGTTGTCGTCGGTCGCCGACGCTCCGCGTCGGCTCCCTCCTCCGCCTTGCAGCTGCACGCACCAGACCCCGCTCGGGTCGGTCGAGAGGCTCCGGACCTCAAGCCGGGCTGATCCAAACGAAAGCCCCTAGGGCCCGTCGTCGGATGAGGCCGGCGTCGCGGGGTCCGGCACGGCGTCCCGGGCGGCCGGTGCGGTGGCGCGGATCGACGGCGCACCGGGCGGCGGGAACGGCGGGGTTCAGCCGCCGCACACGGGGAGTTCCGGTCCGGTGCTCGCGGCGTCCGCCTCCGTCAGCTCCTGCAGTTCCGTCAGCAGCTCGTCGAGGCGCCGCGGTTCGACGAGGTAGCGCAGCACCGCCTGGTGGAAGGCGTCCCGGGTGGCGCGCGGCATCACGTCGGAGGCGTCCCAGCAGCGGGTCCCGCCCGTTCCGCCGCGCAGGATGCCGCCGACCTCGTCCGCCGTGCCGTCCCGGCCGCCGTCCGGTGCCGCCGCCTTGTTCGCCGTGTGCTGGGGCAGTGCCGTGCCGGGGTCGGCCAGGTAGCGGATCAGCTGCTCGGCCTCCGGCGTCGGGTTGAGCAGGGCCGCCAGGTCCCCGGAGACCTCCCAGGCACCCGCCCGCGGTCCGGCGCCGGGGACGACCTCGGAGAAGTGCACGTAGTCGCCGCCCGCCCGCTGCCAGTGGCCGGCCCGGAAGGAGCCCTGGTGCTCCAGGCGCCCCGGGGCGCAGTCCGCGCCGAAGCCGGCCGTCAGCGCCTCGGCCCGGCCGCCGCCCGCGCCGACCATCTCCCCCCAGGTCGCCCACGCCTTGCGCACGGCGGGGTCGGTCCACGGCAGCCTGCCGTTGGCCCAGTCCGCGTAGACCCGCGGCCCGGCCTGCTGGAGGAGGACGTCCTCCACCCAGTCGGTGCCGGGCCAGCCGGAGGTGGCGCCGGACTCCATGCCCAGGCACCACCGCTGCGGCCCCGCCGACCGGGCGGTGGGCCGGTCGCCCGCGTACCAGACCATGCTCTTCAGGCCGGTCTTCACCGGCAGCCAGTAGGTGTGGCCGCCGCCGCCCGGGACGGTCACCTCGGGCGCCCAGATGCCGTCGTAGTGCCGGCGGTCGAACAGCCCGTCCAGGGGGTGGAGCCGTCCGTCGACGGCGTACGACAGCAGCTCGCCGGGCCCCGGGAGCACCGCCACGTCCGGCGGGCTGCCGGCCGCGATGTCGGCGGCGAGGACCTGGCTGAGGGCGGAGCTTCCCTGGTAGACGACGTCGATGCGGTACTCGTCCTCGAACGGCCCGATGACGTTGTCCTCGAACTGCTCGCGCTCGGTGCCGCTCCAGTTGGCGAGCAGGGTCACCGAGCCCTTCCACGCCTGGGCCCAGCGCACCCCCACGTACACCGTGGTGCCGAGCAGGGCCAGGCAGACCGCGAGGACGAGGAGCGTACGAGGTCGTGGTCGTGTCATCGCCGCTCCTGGAACCGGTACTCGTCGATGCGCGGCCACAGCCCCGCCGCGGTCAGGGTCAGCAGCAGGGCGCCCGCGAGCAGCACCCCGTCGGACAGCGCCGCCCACCATCCGGCGTTCGCCAGCGCGTCCTCGACCTGGGCGGCGACCGAGGGGATGTCGTCCGGGTCACCGCGCGGCACGCTGAGCCGGCCGACGGAGTCCTCCATGGCCGCCTGCGCGGTGCGCGTGATCCACGCCAGCACCGGCACGCCCAGCCCGGCCAGCGCGGTGGCGGCGAGCAGCAGCGGCTGCGCCGGGGTGCGGAAGCGGCGCCGCAGGAACCGCTGGGTCTCCAGCAGGCCCAGGCACAGCGCGACGTAGAGCACCGCGACGGCGCTCCACCACAGCCACTGCCGCCAGGTGAAGTCCGCCTGCCGCTCGGCTTCGGCCAGCTGTTCGGCGCGCAGGGCGTCGAGGCGGCTCATGATGTCCCCGTCGGTGCCGGGCGCGCTGCCCTGGCCGAGGACCTGTTCCGCGTAGTGCAGGTAGGCGGCGCGCAGCGGGGAGCCGTCCGGTTCCTGCCCCCAGCGCTCCACCCAGCCCGAGTAGACGGCGATCAGCCCGGTGACGGTCTGCAGGTCGTGGCGGCCCGCCAGTCCGGTGACGTTCTCGGAGGCGGCGAGGGCGAGGCTCTGGTGGGCGACCGAGATGCGGGTGTGGAACTCGCCGCTCATGTCGCCGGTGCGCCCGCTGTCCTCGACGACTTGGTGCGCCTGGCTCATCGCACTGCGCGCGGTGTCGACCGCCAGGATGCCGGGGGCGCTCGCCGACGACAGCGGCACGGTGTCGTCGTGCACGCCGCGGTAGGCGACGAACAGCGCGAGGGTGGTGGCCAGCCCGAGGCCCAGCAGCCACCGGAGTCTGCGGATCAGCTCCGGGCGGGTGGTGCTCACGGCCGCTCCTGGAAGGGGTGGCGGCAGAACGGGCAGAACCGGGCCCCGGCCGGTGCCGGCTTCGAGCAGGCCGGGCAGGGCACGGTGCCCGCGCCCGGCCCCGCCGCCCCGGCCGCTCCCGCGGCGCCCGTGGCGCTGCCGGTGCCGGACGCCGGGCCGTAGGTGCTGTGGCTGCTCGCGGTGATCAGGTGCTGGAAGTCCACGGGCCGCACGTCGGCGCGCAGCCGGACCCGCCCGGTCTGCGCGTCCTCGATGTCGACCAGCCGGGCCAGCCGGTGCAGCTGCTCGTCGGCGCCCATCGCCCGGGCCAGCGTCACGGCCCGGCCGAGGTGGTGCTCCGCGAGGTCCCGTTCGTCGCGGCGGTGCGCGTCGGTGGCGGCGGCCACGGCCTCGCCGAGCCGCTGGTGCGCCTCGAAGTGCTCGACCTGCGGGTCGGTCTGCCGGGACAGGGCCGGGTTGTCGGTCCAGTGCACCACGCACGGCTGCGCCGTGGGCAGCCGCACGTGGTGGCCGGGCACGTCGACGGTGACCACGGCGAGCTGGAGGTCCTCCCCGCGCGGGTGCCCGGAAGGGTCGGCGGACAGGCAGAGCTGGTAGCGGCGGGTCTCGTCGCCCCAGGCTCGGGTGACGAACCGCTGGGTGTCCCCCTCGGGGGCCAGTTCCACCTCGGTGGGGAAGACCTGCTTGAGGTAGCGGACGGCGGCCCCGGCCATCGGTGTCACCGCGATCGCCAGCTCGGGCACGCTCTTGGTGAGCAGCCGGTCCATCAGCTTCTGGTACTCGCCGGGCAGGGCCGCCTCCTCGCGCACCGAGGAGGCGCTGCCGTGCAGTCTGCGGGTGATCCTCAGCAGTTCGTGGCCGTCCCAGCCGTCCCCGATGCCCCAGGCGTCGCACACGAAGCGGCCCGCGCAGGCGTCCAGCACCCCGTCCAGCGGCATCCGCTCGTCGTTCACGTTCTTGCCGTCGGTGAGCAGCAGCACGTGCCCGATGGGCGCGCCCTGCTCGGCCAGCAGCCGGCGGGCGAGGTCCAGCCAGGCGCCGATGCAGGTGCCGCCGCCCGCGACCAGCCGGAGCACCGCCCGTTCCGCCTCCGCCCGGCTGCGGGCGTCCGCCCGGGCCGTCCCCGGCACGTCCGGGTACGCCATGGTCGCGGTGTCACTGCCGCGGACCACGGCGAACGGCGTGCCGTCCGGCAGCTTCCGGATCGCCGCGACGGCGGCCTGCTGGGCGGCGTGCAGCTTGTCCGGCGGCCAGGTCATCGAGCTCGAGCAGTCCACGGCCAGCACCTGCGCGAGCACCGGCCCGGGGGTGCCGCCGCCCTCGGTGCCGTCCACCCGGACGCTGAGGATGGCGTGCATCTGCGGGTCGCTGGTCTCGGCGGACAGGTACTTCCACTGGCTGATCTCCAGCCCGACCGTGACCTGCCCGCCCGTTCCGTCCTCCCGGGGCGCTCCTGTCTCCACGGGTCCGTGCACCTCCCCCTCGTCGTCGTCCACCGTCATGCCTCCGCCGTGCGGCGGCTGGTCTGCGCCCTGCGCCGGCGGCGCCGGATCCACAGCAGTTCACGCAGCCGGGCCGGCTCCGGCAGCACCGCGTACGCCAGGTCGAGCAGGTCGCCGCGAGTCCCCTCCTCGCCCGCCTGGTCCGCGAGCCGTTTCAGCGACCGGGACAGCAGGGCGCACAGTGCCTCCGGGGTGTCCTCCGTCCCGAACAGCCCGTCGGTGGGGAAGTCCGCGCCCCAGCCGACGGGCGGCCGGCAGACCAGCGCGTACTCCCGCAGCTCGGTGACCAGCCGGTCCCGTGATCCGCTGTCGTCGAGGTAGAGCCCGGCCACCCGCCCGGCGGCCTTCGCCGGCCCGTCGGCCGGCGGCGGCTGCCCGCCCGGCAGCGGTCCGGCCAGCGCGCGGATCGCGGCGATCCGCGCGGCGTCGTAGTGCCGTGACGTCGTCGGCACCTCGTCCAGCACGGCGACGGCCCGGCTCCGGTCGCCGCGGCTCAGATGGATGCGGGCCAGTCCGAAGGCGGCGCTGCCCTGGGTGCGGTCCCGCCGCCACACGGCCTCGTAGTACTCCTCGGCCTGCCGCTCGCGGGCCGCGGCCCGGCCGGCCGGCTGCTCCTCGCCGTCCCGCGCCACGCGGCGCAGCGCCGCCGGCTGCCGCGCCGTGCGGCCCCCGTCGCCCGCCGGTCCCGCCGCGGCGGTCTCCCGCATCCGCCCGGCCAGGTACTCCGCGCAGTAGCCGAGGGCCAGCTTGGGCGCGGCCTCGCCCGGCAGGGCGGCCCAGGTGGCGGCGAACTCGCCCTCCGCCTCCTCGACCCGGCCGCGCGTCAGCAGCAGCAGCCCCGAGTGCCAGAAGATCCGCCAGTCGTAGTCGCCGCTGCGCTCGCGGGCCGCTCCGAGCCAGGCGTCGGCCCGCACGTCGTCCCCGGCGGCCAGGTAGGCGCGGCACAGCCACAGCGCGCTCTCCACGGTGCGCAGCGCCGGGTCGCGTTCCGCCCGCTCGGCGATCCGCCCCGGCGTGCCGGCGGCGAGCCCGCCGAGCAGCACCGCCGCGGCGTCCCCGGGATCGGGGATCGGGACCGGCAGCGCCCGCGCCGCCTCCTGCGGCTCCGGGGCGCCGGCGGGCAGCGGTGGCGGCTCGGCCCGCCGGCGCAGCGTCCAGTGCGTCAGGGCCGGGACCGTGCCGAGGGCGGCGCCGAAGACCGCCGCGGTCGGCTCGAAGCGGGTGGACCGCTCCGGGTACGGCTCGTGCCCGCTGAGCGCCCGGTGCTCGCGCAGCACCTCCCACAGCTGCCGGGACATCTCCGCCGCCGAGCCGAACCGGGCGGCCGGCTCGGGGTGGGTGGCGCGGCGGATCAGCGCCTCGAAGGAGCGGGCGGCGAGCCCGGCGGGCGGGGTGGCGCGCTCGGCGAGCACCTTCAGGGTGCGGCCGACGGTGTAGAGGTCGCTGTCGACGTGCAGGCCGCGCTCGTCGCGTTCCTTCTTCGGCGGCGCGTAGCCGTGGGTGTACACCAGCCCGGAGGTGCGGTCGTCGGTGCGGCGGATGGCGCCGAGGTCGATGACCTTGATCTCGCGTCCGTAGTGGATGACGTTCTCGGGCTTCATGTCGCAGTACAGCAGGCCCTGGTCGTGCAGGTACTCCAGGGCGCCGAGGATCTTGCAGCCGTACGTGATCACATGCCCGAACTCCGGCCCGCCGTCCCCGAACAGCCGCGCCAGCTCCTCCTCGGGGGCCCACCGGAGCCAGGCGAGCGAGCGCCCGCCGACGTACTCCATCACGATGTACCCGGTCGGCTCGGCGTCCCCGTCCGCCTGGTGCCGGACGTACGTCACGATGCGGACGATGTCCCGGTGGTGCAGCGTGGTCAGCGAGCGGCGCTCCTCGACGGCCGCCCGCCGGGCCACGGCGTCCCCGGTGTTGATCAGCCCCTTGAGGACGACGTGCAGTCCCGGCACGCGGGTGTCCTCGGCGAGGTAGACCCAGCCGTGCCCGCCGACCGCGAGGTAGCCGAGCACCTCGTAGTGGCCGCCGACCCGGTCGCCGGGGCGCAGCTTGGGCCGGAACGAGTACTCCGTGCCGCACTCCGGGCAGTACCCGTGGTCGGGCGCCGGCCCGCCGTCGTACGACACCCCGATGGTTCCGGCGCAGTTGTCGACCCCGCAGCGCCGCCCCCCGGTGGGCGGCCGGGCGGTGGTGTCGGCGGCCTCGGAGGGCTCCGGGGACGGCAGGTGCGGCAGGACCACCAGGCCGTCCAGGTCCAGTTCGAGGCCGCCCGGGCCGGACGCGGCGGGCCGGCGCGCTGGTTCACCGCGCGGACCGGGCCCGGGGTCCGCGGGAGCGGGTTCCCTGCGGGGCGGGGGTGCGAGGGCCTTGCGGAAGCAGGTGTCGCAGAAGCCGGTGACCATGATGCGGCCACCGCGGCAGTCGGGTCTGGCACAGGGCTGTCCCGTCATGCGAGGGGCCCTTCCCGACGAGCGCGCCGAGCGGGCCGCCTGTCCTGTAACTCCCCACGCGTGCGCACCGAGTGGCGCGCCGTGCTCATCGCCGTACTCATGACGACGACCCCCCGCCCTGGTTCTGCCGTTGTCCGTCGTGACGGTCGACCCGGTGCGTGTAGGCGTCGACCGCGGCCTCGGCCGCCCGTACGTCGCACGGTGCGGCCTGGAGCAGTTCGTGTGCCCGGAGATAGAGAGCGTCCACCGCCGGGTCCTCCTCGCCCTGGAGGGATCGCTGGTGCAGCACGTGGTAGCTGCGCAGCCGGCCGCGCAGTTCCTCGCGGCGGTCGTGGAGCCGGTCGAGCCGGCCGACGGCGCGCGTCAGGCGGGCCGCCACCCGCTCGGCCAGCCGCTCGTAGCGCGCGAGGTCCGGGCCGGGCCCGGGACCGTCCCGGGCGAGGTCGGCCAGGGCGGCGTGGGCGGCGACGAGGTCCCCGTCCAGGGGCCGGATCCCGTCGGGCACCACGACGGCCCGGCGCTCGTGGAAGGTCCTGGCGAGCGGTCCCGTGACCTCCCGCAGCCGCTCGACGAGGCGCGCCCGACGCGCCCGCAGCGGCTCGGTCACCAGTTGGCTGCGGGCCCGGCGGTGGCAGGCGCCGTCGGCGCGGAAGACGAGGAGCAGCCGGCTGCCCCGCGCGCGCAGCACGTCCAGCAGTTCGAGCAGCGCGGGCGGATCCGCGGCCTCGTCGACACCGACGACGACCAGGGTGAGCGTGACGTCGGCGGCTGCGATCCGGTCGAGCGCGGAACCGGCCGGGTGCTGCCACAGCCCCATGCGTTCGGCGATCCGTTCCGCGATCTCCGCGGCGGTGAGGCCGGCGGCGTCCACGGCCAGGTCGTGGCCGCCGGCCGACGGGACGGTCTCCGGGGACTCGAGCGAGGCCCGCTCGACGGAGTCCCCGGTGCGTAACTCGCGGTCGGCGAGGGTGATGGCGCGGCGCAGGGTGGCGGCGCGGGCGCCGTCACCGCGCCGGACGACGCTGATCTTCACCTGCTGTCCGTCGTCGCGCAGCCAGGCGGCGAGGCGCTGCGCGAACGGCTCGTCGAGCAGTTCCGCCGAGGCGTCGCCCTCCGTGGACTTCAGCCGGTCGTCGACGGCGGTGCGCCCGGCGGTCCAGCGGTGCACCTGGGGCAGGTGCCGGACGATCGTCTCGGCCGGGCTCATAAGGGAGAACAGGTTGCCGTGCCGGTCGCGCAGGGCGCTGAGGACCATGCCGATGACCTCGCCGGTACGGCTGTCGGCGACGCCCGCGCCGCTGCACCCGGGGCTGTCCGGCTCGCCCGGACCGGTCGGGGCGAGCTGCACCTGCCCGTCGCGGCCACGGCCGCCGACGACGGTGGCGCGGAACCAGACGCCGCCGGTGTGGTCGTGCGGGAAGCCGTACATCCGCACCTCGCGGCCCGGCGCGGACAGCCGGTGCAGCCGCACCGCCTCCCCGGCGGGCCTGGGCCGCTCCAGCCGCAGCAGCGCGACGTCCCCGCTCGGATCGCGGTCGGCGTCCAGGGTCTGCGGCACGCACGCGTCCACCCGGGCCGGCACCGCGGTCACCGTGCCACCGGCGGCGCCCACGAACTCCGCGGTGATCCGCTCCGCCGCCCGGTCCACCACATGGGCACAGGTCAGGACCCGGTCGGGACTCAGCAGAATGCCAGCCCCCGCGATCTCCCCGTCCGCTCCCCGGATCCGCACGGCCCAGCTCGGCGTCTCCGTCGACAAGGCGGCCCGGACTCCCCCGCCAGCAGCCATGGTTCGAAACTATACGGGCGGTTGGTGGTGGCGCATACGGATGTGACAACTATTCAACAGGGCTTCCCGAAATGGGTCGACGGCCGCCGCCCGGCCCCCGGTTCGGCTCGTGCCGACCGCCCCCCGTAACCTCCCACGCCGGATGAGCACAGGATCCGCCACACCGGCGACGCACCGCCGCGGGGGCGGCGCGGGGACGGGAGGGAACGGGCCGGTGGCGCAGACGCGGTACGACCAGCGGGTGCGGGTGTTCGTGGAGGTGCGGGGCGGGCCGGACGACTGGCAGGAGGCCGAGGACCGCTTCGGCCGGCACGGCTGGCCCGTGCGGGCCCACCACCCGGCCGGCCAGGGGCCGTTGGGGGACGCGGTCGTCCCCGACCCCGGCTCCCGGGTCTACGAGGTCGAGGTGCGGCTCTTCGGCATCGCCAAGGGGTGCGACCAGGGCGCGGCGGAGCGGGTCCGCAAGGCGGCGCGCGCCGCGCGGCTGGAGGCGTACGTGCTGCGCGCCGAGCCGCTGCACCGGGACCGGGAGACCCGTTCGCGCTGGCGGGTCGTCGACGCGCGGCGCAGACGCCGGGCCCTGCGCTCGCCCTGGCGCAGGTACGCCGCCCCCTGGGCGCTGGCGCGCGGCGCCTACGACACCGGGGGCCTCGTGACCGGCCCGGCGGGGCAGGCACTGCGGCTGGCGCGGGCCGGACACGGGGCGCGCGCCTCCGAGGTGGCCGTACGGCCGCTGGACGGCATGTGGCGGGACTCGCGGCGGCGCTGGCCGGAGGAGGAGGGCGAGCGCCGGGCGTTCCTCGCCGTCGCGTGGGCCCTGGTCACGCCCGTGGCGCTGGTGTGCGCGGTGCACGCCGGGCCGGCGGGCCGGTGGCTGTGGGGCGCGGGGGCGGCCGTCGGCGTCGCGGGGGCGGCCCGGGCCGGCCGGCGGCTGTTCCCCGACGGCAGGGTGACCGGCACGGTCGTGGTCCTGGCCGTGTCCGCCTTCTTCACGGCCGGCGGTCTGGGGCTCGCCGGCAGCGACGGCTGGACGCCGTCCGACGCGTTCACCACGCTGCTCGTCGTGGGCGTGGTGTCGGGCCTGTGGCTGCTGGTCCGGCAGTGGACGTGGGGCGAGTGGGTCACCTGGGCCGTGCCCCTCGTGGTCACGCTGCTGGTGTCCACCTTCCTCGCCGCCGGCTCGGTGCTGCACGCGCTGTACGCCGACGCACTGGACCTGAGCAGCAGCGATCTCGACGTGCCGCCGGTCTGGCAGTTCCTCGCCGCGCTGAAGCTGCTGTCGGTGCTGGCGTACGTGCTGCTGGTGCCCGCCTGGTGGGGCGTGGCCCGGCACCGCCACCACTTCTACGCGACGCCGGGCGAGCGCAGCAACGTCATCCTGCACGCCCTGGTCTTCGTGGTGATCCTCACCTTCACGGGCGGCTTCGCCCTGGACTCGGCGGGCAGGGCGGCCCAGCGCACCAAGGCGGCCGCCGCGCGCGGCGAGGAGCTGCCGCCCTACTTCGGCGTGGAGCCGTCCTGGACGTGCGTGCGTACAACGACCGCCCCGGCGAGGATCCCCGGCGAAGGCCCCGCCCTTGACCCGGACCGACCCTACCTGCTCATCAACGTCGCGGACGGCACGGCCGTCCTGTGGGACCAGATCACCGGCGAGCCACTGAAACTCCCGGCGAACAAGGCGTGGCTGGTACCCGCGGAACCGGGCGGGGGCGGATGCGGGTGACCCGGGGGCCCACGCCCACGGGCAGGGGCAGACGAGTCGGGGCGACGGGAGGCAGTCGAGGGAGTCGTCCCCTCACCCGGACCTGGACGGCGACCCGTTCTACGTGAAGATCACCAACCAGCAGGAAGACACCACCGACCATGGCGCTCCTCGCCGAACACGACGTCACCGCCACCCCCGGCCGCCGTGTGCTGGAGGCTGCCCCGTCACCGAACGCTATGTCCTGGACCTGGCTTTCACCCGGGAACCGGAACCCATCGATGACGATGATCGATAGGAATCCTGCCGGTCGGTCGTCTTCAGGCTCGGAGCGTGCGTCTGGACGCAGTCGTCGTCCCCCTCTGCTCCAGGGACTTCACTGGCGGCCGTCGAACTGGAACAGTCCTCAGAGCATCCGCTGTTCGAGTGCTTCGCGACGGCGGGCGTCCTTGATCTCGTGGAGCCTGGCAGCCGTCGTCGGGGACCACTCCCTGCTCTCTCCAGCGGCACGGAGGGCTTCTCCGACCTCGCGGAGCTTCACGGGGGACAAGACGCCCGCCCGCTCGATCAGGTCGTCCCGGGTCACAGTGGTCAGCCATGTGCAGGGAGTGAAGCCCGGAAGCGGGAGCGCGAACCGCAGCACGCCTTCGAAGGGCAGTCCTTCCGGGGTTCCTACGGCCACTTCCACGCCCAGGCCGCTGATGTCGACGCCCGCCGGCGCAACGACCTGCATCGCCTGAAACCCGGATGGCTCCTCGTCCGAGAGCAGCACGACCGGCCGTCGCTCATCGAAGTCGACCCACCACACGTCACCGCGTTGCATGTGTCCTCCTGGCACGAGACGGCGGGTGAACGCTGCGTGCCCCGGGCGGGACACGGAAGGGATGGAGCCCCGTCTCCGCACATCGTGACCGAGGGGCGGTGAAGACGGGCACGGCCTCCGTTGATCATCGGTGTGTGACGACTGAGGAACATGCGGTGGCTGCGAATCACAGCGTAGACCCGGCCGCCGCGCGGGCGGGACGACCGCTGTACCTCCGCGACGGCGCGCCCCTCATGTGAACCCGTCGCACAGCGCGGTGATCCACAGAATCGGAGGCCGGCGACGGCGTCGGCGCCGACCCGCGGCACGGCTGCGTGCGACCCGGCTCCAGCCCTCTCCTGAGGCATGGCTGCTGCTCATGGCCTCGTACCCAGCCACGTGATGTTCCCCGTCGGGTCCTGTCCACGGCGGAGCTACGATTGCCGAGATCGTCGATCAAGGGGGCGCACTGTGGACGGGCCTGAAAGGCCAGAACTCCTGCCGGACTGCGAAGTACCCGCTCGCTACAGGCAGCCGGACGAATTGATTGCGGACTGCCTCATCAACTTGGCTGATCCGTCACTCCCGGACAACCGGCGTATCAGCAGTCTGGATGCGTGCGACATTCGTGGCGGTGCGGACTTGGCGGCCGCGACATTCATGGTCAAGACGCCGGGGCCATGGCATGAGGACTTGCAGTGCATTGTCCGTGCTTCGCGGGTCAATGTCGACCGACCTCGCTTCACCCACGGCGATCACATCCTCGGCCTCTGCTATGTGGCTGGCACCAAGGGATTGCCACCGGGTATGAGACATCGAGCAGCGGACGACCTCGTCTCCGGTTTCCGTGACAACGTCGGATACGCGGAAGCCCGGCACCTGCTGGCCAAGAACGGCTGGGACTGGCTGGCGGACGCTGTCCGCGAAGGATGGGCTGTCTGGACTGCGCAGGTCTTCGCGAGAGACGAGACGGCCCCGCTCAAGACGCGCATGGCAGTCGGGCTGGCACTCGCCGAGCACGAGACTCCGGGCGGCTATGTACCCGAGGCTGTCGCGCAGCTCGTCGCGCACCCAGGCGGCGCAAGCAACGATCGCCTCGCCATCGCGGTGGCCGTGGCACGTCGTGATCCCAAGGCAGGGCTGGACCTGCTGTGCCGCGTCGCGTCGGATCCGCTGGTCCAGGCCGGGCACCGGATGCAGGCCATCGAGCTGCTGGACGAGTCCTACCCGGCCAAGGCCCAGGAGATGAGGGCACTCCAAACTCGACTCCCCTCGGGCCGGGAGGCTCGCGACCGACAGAGGGAGGCGGTTGAGCGCGCGAAGCGCGAAGAAGCCGCCCGACAGGAACGGGAGACCCCAGAGGCTGTCACGAAGCGGCTGGACTCCGAGATTGAAGATCTTCTCGAAAGCCTGCGCATCCTGAACCCGGACGAAGGGCACGGCGGCCGTCTCGATGACCACCTTGCCGAGACCGACCGGGAAGGTGTTGCTCAGGACATCGTCAACATCTTTCATGCCGTGTGTGATGAGGACATCGACGCCATCATTCGTCTTCTGGCGACCCTGACTCGCATCAGGTACGGGAGAGACGAGATCGAAGCGGCCCCAGACGAGTCCGCGTCCGGTGATCCGGACGCCGGTGTCATACCACGGCTCACTCAAGCGGAACTGGAGACATACGCGAAGGAGCAGGCAGAGCGCTCGTGGACGACCTGGCGGGAACTCGTCGAGAAGCATGGTTGGAATGACGACCGGGTCGACGAAGTGGAGCGTCAGGCCGACGAGATCACGCGGCACGTAGACGACCTGGTCCTCCAGAAGGCAAGCGATCACCTGCGAGCCCTCGAACAGCATCTGACGTGGGAGCTCTGGCCAGCCTTCCTGGAAGCCGCGGAGGAGGGGAAATACGCCACCGCCCTGTGTCACCTGGCGACGGCCCGTTCCCTTGCGGACGAAGCAGAGCGCGCAGAGGTCTTGTGGAAGGACGCGACGGTGAAGAGTTATTCGTTCGATCCGCTGTCGATGTCCTGGCCGCGCGAGTTCTGGCTGGTGTTGGAGGAGTGGCGGCACGGCACAACCGGACGGTGAGGTACGGGTGACGCGGCACCCGTACCTCCGTGATCCCAGCGGGAGAAGCCGCGTCTACCTCGCCTTGGGAGCCCACTCCTGTGCGAAGGTCTCCGTCTGCTTGAGGACCAGGTCGACGGCCTCGCGCTCCTCCTCCGGGGGGTAGTCGAACTTCGCGAGGACTCGGCGAATGCGGGAGCGGAGCTTGGCGCGGACAGGCTCGCGGGAAAGCCGGTCGACCGAGAGGTTGTTCCGGATGTCCGTGACGAGCGCGCGAGCGATCTGAGCGAGTGTCTCGTCGCCGCCTGTTATGAGCTCCGCCGTGTTGCCCTACGCGACGGCGTCGTAGAAGGCAGGCTCGGCGTGACTCAGCGGTGGATCGAAGCGCTCACCACGGCGGGCGTCTGCGGCGATCTCACGGGCCATCGAGGCCAGCTCAGCGATCAACTGGGCACTCGTCAGCTGTCGAAGCATGTAGCGCCTCATCAGGTTGTCCAAACGCTCCGAGAAGCTCTCGTGGCGGACGATGTTGTGCTTGTTGACCTCGCGCATCTTCTGCTGGATCAGGCGGCGCAGGGCCTCGGCGACCAGGTGCGGTGTCTCGGAGTTCTCCAGCTTCCGCAGCTGAGCCTCGTTGAGGTTGGTGATGTCGAGCCTGCCGATACCGACCCCTTCGTACAGGTCGGTGATGTCGTCGGCGTCGACGACCGAGGCGGCGAGTTGCTTGAGGTGGAGCTGGACCTCCGCGGAGAGGGGCTCGCCATTGGCCTCTCGGTCGGCAGCGTCCAGCTTGACCATCCAGGCCCTCACCTCGGTGAAGAAGGCGATATCGCGCCGCCAGTCCTCCAGGTCCTCGCAGCGCTCGACGATCTCCCGGCTCATGGCGCAGATCCGGTAGTAGCGCTCCAGACGGTAGGCGCTCTCCTTGGACCTGGCAGACAGCGGCTTGGCGTCGCCGTCCACCTTGTTGCCGGGCGTCTTCGGATTGCGCAGGTGGTTGGAGACCAGCCGCAGGGCGCGCTTGCGAGGCTCGGGGTGTGTCGTGTCGGCGAGCAACTACTTCCAGCGGCTGCCGACCAGCAGCCCCTGATCTCAGCGAGCTCGTTCTTGACGTGCGTGATGGCACGCTCGATGTCCGCGCCGAGGGTCTGGTCCTCCCGGTCGTCGGGCGAGTACTCGGCGAACGCCTTGGTCAGGTTGTCGGTGAGCGGGGCGTAGCCGACCAGCAGACCGTCCTGCTTACCGCGGAAGCGACGGTTGACGCGGGCCAGGGCCTGCATCAGGTTCGCGCCCTGCATGGGACGGTCCATGTGAAGGGTGTGAATAGGCGGCGCGTCGTACCCGGTGAGCAGCATCGAGTGGACGATGCAGTTCGAGGGAGTCGTCGGGGTCCTCGGCGCGGGCCTGCACTGTCTTCTGCTGGGACTTGCGCAGCGCGTGCTTGCGCAGGTGCTCCGGGTCGGTGCGTTCGCCGTGAATTACGATCTTCATGACGCCTTCATCGACCTTGTCGCTCGCCCAGTGCTTACGCCGCTCGGCGAGCGCGTCGTAGAGGCGGACACAGATCTCGCGGGTAGCGCACACGATCATGGCCTCGCCGGGGCCGCCGATCTGCGGCTTCATCAGCTTGCGACGCTGCTCCCAGTTGGGCGATGAGGTCGTCCGCCAGGGTCGCTATGCGGTCAGGTGCGCCGTAGACGGTGTTCATGGTGGCGGCGTACTGCAAGGCGCGACGGCGCTCGGCGTCGTCCATACCCTCGGTGAGCGCGTCGGCCTGTTCGTCGAGTGCGTCGGGGTCGCTACCAGGCGGGAGCGATACATCGATGACGCGCGGCTCGTGGTAGACGCGAACGGTGGCGTCGTCGTCAACGGCTCGCTTGAGGTCGTAGATGTCGATGTACTCGCCGAACACCGCGCGGGTGTCGGCTTCCGCCTTAGGGATCGGGGTGCCAGTGAAGGCGATGAGGGTGGCGTATGGGAGCGCGTCGCGCAGGTGGCGGGCGTACCCGTCGAGGCTGTCGTAGTGGGAGCGGTGCGCCTCGTCGACGATGACCAGGATGTTGCGGCGGTCGGAGAGCTGCGGGTGGCCGGCGCCGGTGGCTTTCTCCTGGGGTTGTTCAGGGCCGGGTGGCGCGAGACCAGAGCCGAGGTCTCCACCATCTCCTCGGACTTGCCGGCGCCCTGCGTATGCCAGACCACGCCGGCCTGGCCGTTGCTGCGAGTCGCCTCGACGATCTTGTTCACGGCCTTAGTGACCGCGAAGTACTGGTGCGGTTCGGCGATGCGCTTGCCGGTCGGCGTGAAGTTGACGAAGTTCGCGGTGAGAGAAAGGAAGGCTGGCGCGCGACACCCGCTATGCCCGCTGCCTGATGGACCATGCGCGGCAAGCTCCGGTTCGTCCACTCGCCTCGTCCGATCGTCCAGGAGCGGCAGACGGGGGCCAGACCCGAGTTCCGCGTTCCGGCCATGCGCCTCCGAGAAGGCTGAAGAGCGGAAGCCAACCGATCCTTCCTTGCGCCACAAGGTCGCCGGAAACACCAAGAGAGAGCTGAACGAAAGATGAGCCAGCCTCGCCGTTCCCAACCGACGCTGAAAGGTCACTGACCAGGCAAACACCTGCCGGGGACCCGGTCCCGCCGTGCCCGCCTGGGGTTCACGAGGCATGGCTACCTTCATGGCTACCTACGTAGCCGCAAGGTGCCCGTTTGAACCGGTGCGAAGCGGGGCCCCACCAGGCCCCATCACACCCAAGAGTGCATCTGACCTGTGCTTTCGCTGGCCAGAAGCCCTGGGTGGCAGACGAGTCGGGCTGTACGCCGGGTTCTCCAGGAGCACCCTTCTGACCTGCGGCTTTGTGGGGCGAACCGGCTGTGACCTGCTAGTGACCTGAGTCGGAGATTCGTCGTTGATTCGGCATGAGTCGTCCAGGTCCGAAGATTCCGCCGTTGTCGGTGACCGATGCCCAGCGGGCCGTGCTGGAGGGCTGGGTGCGTCGCCGCACGACGGCCCAGGCCCTGGCCCAGCGGTCACGGATCGTGCTGGAGTGCGCCGACGGGCACTCGATCATGGAGGTGTCCCGTCGGCTGTGCGTCTCGCCGGACACGGTCCGCACCTGGCGGAGGCGATTCCTCGAGCGTGGCCTGGACGGCCTGTCCGACGAGCCACGGCCCGGTGTCCCGCGGAAGATCACGGATGCAGACGTCGAGCGGGTCATCGTCAAGACACTCGAGGAGAAGCCCAAGAACGCCACCCACTGGTCGACCAGGTCGATGGCGGCGGCCACGGGCATGTCACAGTCGGCGATCTCACGGATCTGGCGGGCGTTCGCGCTCGCGCCGCACCGGTCGCAGACGTTCAAGCTGTCCACGGACCCGCTGTTCATCGACAAGGTCCGCGACGTGGTGGGCTGTATCTCGACCCGCCGGAGAAGGCCTTGGTCCTCTGCGTGGACGAAAAGTCCCAGATCCAGGCCCTCGACCGGTCCCAGCCCGTGCTGCCGATGGCGCCCGGCGTTCCCGAACGCCGCAGCCACGACTACGTCCGCGCCGGCACCACCACCCTGTTCGCCGCACTGGAAGTCGCCACCGGCAAGGTGATCGGCTCCCTGCACCGGCGCCACCGGGCCGTGGAGTTCAAAAAGTTCCTGGCCAAGCCCGACAAGACAGTCCCCGCCGACCTCGATGTCCATCTGATCCTGGACAACTACGTCACCCACAAGACGCCCGCCATCAAGAAGTGGCTGCTGGCACACCCGCGCTTCCATCTTCACTTCACACCGACGAGTTCGTCCTGGCTGAACCTGGTCGAGCGGTGGTTCGCCGAGCTCACGCAGAAGAAGCTCAAGCGAGGCGTCCACCGCTCCGTCCAAGCCCTCGAACGGGACATCCGCAGCTGGCTCGCCGACTGGAACGAACACCCAAGGCCGTTCATCTGGACCAAGACCGCCGACGAGATCCTCGACAAAGTAGCCGCCTACTGCCGACGAATCTCCGACTCAGGTCACTAGGACGGGTTGCAGAGGCGATCGGAGGCAGTCAGAGGAAATCGCGCTGATTCGACCCCGGATCGACCCGGGTCGCTCGGAGGCAGCCAGAGGCAACCCCTCTGATCCTGCAGCCTGAGCGGCCCGGGAGTCCGGAGTCGGACCAGACCGACGACTCCGACTCCTCGATGACGAGGCCGGTCAAGGCCAGGTAGTACGGTGTCGGTTGAGGGCGTGCCTGCGCCTCCTTGCGGACCATGTCGGTGACGGAGTCGCGCAGGTCTGTCAGATGATGCAGGGCCGCCCAGGCGGTATGGCCAGGTACGAGATGTACGCCTTCGCCTTTGCGTCCGTGATGACTAACGGGGTTCAGGAGCCGCGTCGGCCGGCGGCAGCGCGGATCAGCCCGTCCAGCCAAGAGAGCTTTCCACGCGTCGCACCTGATTGGATTCGTGATGCATCTTCCACGCCCCTCCCCTGCCGCCTGTCCTTCAACCTCATGATTCAGGCTGGAACACAGCGGTCAGAACTTTCAAGGTGCTCCATGACGAGCTGGTGCGCACGCCAGCCGTGAGCTGACTTGGGAGGGACATCCAAGTGGACGGGTTGGGTTGAGGGGGCGTTCGAGGATCGGTGCTGCAAAGACTAAAAGCCCATAATTCACTTGTTCTTCGCGGTTACTTTTGGAGGCCGCCAAGCGGTCAAGTCGTGCATGCTCAACCCATATGCGGAGCAGAGACGTTCGAGTTCGCGTTGGTACGAATTGACTTGATCGACGTCCGGCCCGGACTCTGTTCTGTCCTCCCATTGGCGAACCCAAGGGATCAGTTCCTGGACGCCCGCGAGCAAAGGGGTCATCTCGCGCACATTCCGGCGCGCCTGCTGCAACATGCCGATCAGATCCAGCAGTACGCGAACACGCTCCGTATCGCTCCAGCCGGACCAGCCGACCAGCAGATTGTCACCTTCAGCGACGACACCTGGATACGAGATGAAGCGTTCCCGGGGGATGTCCAGGCTTCCACGAAGCAACCAATAAGAGGAACTCCTGAAGTCTGCGGCGCTGTATTTCGGCGGGACGGGGATACCCAGTGCCTCACCTGTCCTGTCCTCGCTGCGCTGGAGTTGCCACACCTGCTCCCACTGGGCACGTTTACGCAGTCCTGACTCCTTGTATCTCAGCGCCGACGCATAAGGCACACACGCATCGGCCAGGATCGCCGCCAGCACATCATGAAGTGTCGCTTCCCGCCTCCCAAGATGGTCGGCCGCATAGACCGCAGCCACGGCAAGCACCGCCGCATCGGCACCGAGAATCCGTGCGAGCTGGTCGATCGTCCGCGGACGCGGGTGCCTGACCCCGCCCCTGTTCTCGAACCAGAGGCGCTCGTCCTCGCAACGGTCGAGCAACCAGGTACGCAGCGCTCGCTCCTCGCGTCGTTCCCATGGCTCGGACGACCACCGCCGCTTGTACTCCGGGCGCTCAACGGCGGCGATCACCAGATGGGACTTGATGGCGTCGATTCTGGCTCGCACGGCTTTCTTGTATGCAGTCGGCCAGTGCTGCGGAATCTCAGTGATCGGTGTGGCATTGTGCCTCTCGAACCAAGAATTCTTTACGTACCACGAGTCCGAAGCCTCGCCAGCGGCGATTTTGCGTGCCAGCACAATCTCAAAGGCACGTTCACCCGGCCGCAGCGGGGGCGGCGCAACATCAGGGCGAGTTGTCAGGCGGGCCCGGTCATCGTCGGACAACAATCCGTAGGAGCCGTAGACTTCCCAGTCCAGCTCCTCCTGAAGGGCGATCATCTGACCGCTCATCTCTTCATTAGCAGCTCTCGCCGCGTCCAAAGCATCTCGGACGGACCGATGTTCTCGGGCGCAGACAGCGCTCGGCTCATGGGCATCAAGCCGCTGGGCCAGGCCATGCAGTTCACCCGCACGGATGAATGGAGCGCTACTCGGCAACGGAAGTCGTGCCAAAGACGCCGCGGGGAACCGGTAGGCCTGGGCCCACTCCTCGCCTGGCGGAGAAGTACCTGGTCCTGCGGCCCCGATGGAAGAACCGGTTTGCTTCAACCAGAAGCAGACCGTCGACGAGTTGAGCACTCCCAGCAGCGCGATGTACTCGTCCTTTGCTGCCGTGGGCGCGAGTCGCAGTACGGGCGCGGTCCTGTTGAGTACCCGCCCGTCGTTTTCCAGGACAAAGTGGTTGTGCGTGGCCACCGATGCGAATGCGATCACTGGCTCCCGGCGAGCCTCGCGAGACCAAGATCTCCAGGTCCACCAGGGACCAGCCCCATCCCTGGACGTCCCCCGAGCACCGGAAGCCGCCCGGAGAATCTGTCGCATCGTCCAGAGGTGCCGCCCCCACGAGGCGTTGAGATCCAGTGGAAGGGGGGAACCGTCTTCGTCGTAAGGAGCCAGTACGTCCGCCGCTACTCCGGCACGCCAGTCCCGTACCGTCTCACCAGTGACCATGGCTCGGGCCAGTCCGGCCGAGTCCGGGTGCTGTGCGAACCAAGGCCGACCGAGGGCGAAGACTGCTGTCTGCCCCAGGTCCACGCCACCGCCGACGCGGCCGGCGAGGACGTCCGACAGTGTCCGGGGGGCCCGCGAGAGAAGATCCATGAGCTCCGCGCCTCCACCACCCGTCATCGCCCATGGGAAGCGGGAGAAGCGGCGCTGGGGTTCGTCCTGGACACTCACCCATTCCGAGGTGCTGCCGGGCTGGTCGATCTGGTCGACGATCGACTTCCACACGATCCCCTCGGCCGGATCCGTCGGCAGCGTCGGCTCACCATGCACGCCGAGAACCGACCGCACGCGGGTGTCACGCATGGTCGGATCGTTCCGGCCCACCAGGATCAAAGTCGGGGTCCCGTGGCCCGGCGCGTAGACGCCCGAGGTGTCGATGACATGCGTCAACGCGACGCTTGGAAAAAACTTGTCGATCAGCTTCTCACCGAAGCCCCGCTGTGTGAAGGAACTGGACGTGTACTGACCGACGTAACCGCCCGGTGTTCTCTCGGTCTTCCTCACTGCCAGTTGGAACATGCGCTGCGTGAAGAGGATCGAGAGTGGAAACGTCCCGGAGGCCACATCATAGGCTTCCCGGTACATGGCGCTTTTCGCCTTGTCAGGCACAGAAATATAGGGCGGCTCCGAGATCACCACATGGTAGGAGTTCCGACCCAACAGATCACATGTCTCGGAGAACTCGTTGACGTCGTTGACCTGTCCAGCGCCGTCCTCCTCCCCCTCCGCCAGAAGCATCAACGACGCCCCACCAGGGGCAGTACGCCCGTCCAGCAGAGCATCACCCACCGCCACATTGATCACATGCCCAGGCAGCTGAGTCAGTGCTCTACAACCGCTTGCCCGCGCGGCTGCCATCAGTATCCTGAACCGTGTGATACTTACAGCGAACGGGTTGACGTCACAGCCATGGACGGAGTCCAGGGCCCTACCGATCAGCTCGTGATCCGGAGTTCCGGGCTCCTTCGCTCGCCAGGCGCCCAGGAGTCGCTCGAAGAGCCCCAGCAAAAACGTTCCTGATCCACAAGCGGGATCGATCCCGCGAAAACCTGGGGTCCCGAATTCCGCGATAGCCGGATCGGCGGCCAGATCGAGGACGAAGTCCACGATGAATTCAGGTGTCCGAATGAGCGCGTAGGCTCTTCTCGATGCCTCGCTGATGTCCTGATACAAGTCCCCGAGGAAGCCCGTATCGAGTTCCGGGTGAGTGAAGTCGATGCGAAGGGACCCGTCTTCGTCTCTCCGCCTCCAGAACGCCATCAACGCGGCCGCGGCCTGCGGGGATGGTGACAGCTCCCACAGGGGATTGCGCGTCCTGTCGAAGATGCGGGCCATCGCCACGTGCGACCGCGCCAGGTGCGTGAACGCCTGTGCCAGCCAGTCTCGGGCGTTGCTCCCCGAAGGACCGGCACGATGGCTCTGCTGTCGCTCCTCCGCTTTCGTCAGCTGACGCCCCGGCCCCGCGATGAAGGGCTGGTCGATGAGTCCGTTGTCCTCGCAGAAGCGTACGAACACCGTGCCCAGCACCCACGCCACCGCTGCCTGGGTGATGTGCTCGTCCCGCCAGGCACCGTACGTTGCGCCTGTGCGACCGGATGCTCGCGCATGGTCGTACATGACCCGCAGCCGGTCGCGGTACCTGTCGACATCGTCGCTGCGCTCGCGGAGGTCGGCCTCGAGCGCCCGAACCTGTTTGCGCAGACCTGCAAGGAGCGCAGCCCTGTCCAGCGAGGGCGTCCCCGTATCAGCTCCGTCAGTCGGAGGCACAGCGGCGACCTCTCCTCCATACGTCGTCGACGTCCACGATCCACTGTCTCGTCGGATACATCCTGCCAGCTCCCCGACCGACGCCCGGGTTCCGGCACCGGCCACCCACCGGATGCGCGCGGCCGGTCGTGGCCTGACGCCCTATCATTCCTGTGCGCACTGACCCTGGAGGCAGCCGAACACCGCTGTGGGTTCGAGAGGCGCACCTGGGTCGGACCATCGAGGGGACACATGCTGACACGGCTCGAAGTCAGTGGATTCAAGAACCTTCTGGATCTCAGGGTCGAGTTCGGTCCCTTCACGTGCATCGCAGGAGAGAACGGCACGGGGAAGTCGAATGTCTTCGATGCAATCCAGTTCCTGAGTCTGCTCGCCGATCTCTCCATGATCGAGGCGGCCCAGGCCGTCCGCGGAACCCATGGTGCGCTGCACGGCGACGCACGCGATCTGTTCTGGAACGGTTATGCAGACGGTGAACACCTGATGACGTTCGCTGCGGAGATGATCGTCCCGGGTGAAGTGGAGGACGACTTCGGCAGGCTGGCCGAGCCGACGTCCACGTTCCTCCGCTATGAGCTCCACCTGGGATACCAGCCGCCGCAGCGTGGTGAGCGAGGTGGCAGGCTGACACTGCGGTACGAGGACCTCAGTCGGATCAGGCCCGGCGAGGCTCTGTCACATCTGCGCTTCCCGCACCGCGCCGCGGACTTCCGCAACGCGGTGGTCCGCGCTCGCCGCTCGAACGCTCCCTACATCTCTACGTCTCTCGAGACCGGTGACGCAGTCGTCAGCATCCATGCCGACGGCAGCCGCAGAGGCCAGCCCCGCCCGACGCCCGCAAGCCGAGCACCGCAGACCATGCTCTCCACGATCAACCGCAACGACGATCCGACCATCCTGGCAGCCAGACGGGAAATGCAGTCCTGGCGCCGCCTGGCTCTCGAACCCTCCGCACTGCGTACCTCCGACCGCTATACAGACCCCAGCGAGATGCAGCCCGACGGCCTGCATCTGCCGCGGAGCCTGGACCGGATCGCTCGGGAGAAGTCTCCGGATGACCCCGCTCGGATCTACTCGCGGGTCGCAGGGCGTCTGTCGGACCTGTCGGGACTGCATGTCAAGACGCTGCACGTCGAGGCGGACGACACGCGTGAGCTGCTGACGATCAAGCTCCACGAGATCGACGGCATGGTGTTGCCGGCCCGCAGTCTGTCGGAGGGAACCCTGCGCTTCCTCGCTCTGTGCGTCCTGTTGGAGGATCCGCAGGCGCACGGTCTGCTCTGCATGGAGGAACCGGAGAACGGCATCCACCCGGCCAACCTCTCGGCGATGGTCGACCTGGTACGCGATCTGGCAGTGGATCCCTTCCTGCCGGTGGACGAGGACAACCCCTTCCGACAGGTTTTGATCAACACTCACTCGCCGGGCGTCGTGCAGCTCGTCGATTCGGCAGATCTCTTGATCGCCGACACCACCATGGTTCCGGGCGTCGGAGGCAAGACAGCGCGTGCTCTGCGGCTGCGCCCCTTGGCCGACACCTGGCGCGCCGGCGGCGCGGGAAAGGGCTACGGCACCAAGGCCGACATTCTTGCGTACCTCACGGCCCCGCCAGAGGCCCGACTGACACTCAAGGACCCCTCGTGACCGTTCGTGCCCTCTATCTCTGTGAAGGATCCAGCGACACGGGCCTGCGCTTTCACATCGAGGCGATTGCAGCGGACATGGGCAGGGAAATTCTTGTGACGGTCCCCGAGCTGGACCGCCTTCCGAACAAGCCCGGTCACTCGGTGGTGGACAAGCTACGAGCCGCGCAGCAGCTGAGCGATGGAGGAGATGCGTACGACCTCGTCGTCATCCATCGTGACTCGGACCGCGAACCGCCGGACCGCCGCCGCCGGGAAATCGCGGATGCGGTGGCCGCGGTGAGCCCCGGCCTGGCGCATGTCGCGGTGATCCCCGTACGGATGCTGGAGGCGTGGCTGCTGCTCGACCAGTCAGCGATCCGCGAAGTGGCGGGCAACCCCAACGGCAAGATGGCACTCGACCTCCCCAAGCCGGCACGAGCGGAGTCGGTGGCGGATCCTAAGGCCCTGCTCAGGCAAGCGATCGCCACGGCCAGCGGAGAGAAGGGGCGAGGTCTGCAGAAGCTGCAGACTCGCTTCTCGGCGAACCGTGCGCGGCTGCTGCAGATGCTGGATCGCGAAGGGCCCGTCAAGCACCTCACGTCCTGGCAGTCGTTCACGGACGACCTGCGCAAGGTGCTGGAGGGCAGTCACTGACCTCTCGACGTCATGTGCGCTCCGCGTCTTCGGACAAGCAGCGGACCACGTACGTCATGTGCTGAACGTTGCCGACCTTGTTCCACGTGCCGGCGTTGCCCGTGCCCTTGGAACCCGTCGTCCGGGCACATTGCCGATACCAGAGATCGCCCTTGCTCGCCCCCTCTCCCCGGAAATCCGGGGATTCGGTGATCCAGCGAGCCGCCTCCCGCGTGACGCCGGTTTCGCCCCGCTTCCCAGCCCAGAACCTGGCGAGCAAGAAGGACCGTGCCGTCGTGTACCGGAGCAGTCCAAACGGCGACCGGTCGCCGTCGTCCGCCGCCCTGCTGAGGTTACGGGCGGGCAGGGTCCCGTAATCGCCGTAACGGACGGCCTCCGCATAGGACCGCCCGCTCGCGCGTATCTCGTACCACGTTTCCCAGTCTATGCGATCGGCGTCGCCCCGGTCCCGTTCCAACAGCCCGTCGATGTCGTCCGGGAAGCCGCCGGCCAACGCGGCGACCGTGCGCCATGAGGTGAGGGGGACCAGCGCGTCGAGTGCGCGCAGTGCTTCTTTGCCTGTGTCAGGACGGCCCGGGCGCACAGCCTGGAGGTCGAGGAGGAGGTCCACTCGCACCTCGGGATCCGTCCGGGCCAGCAGAGCCGCGGTGCGTTCGGCGAGTCCGTCGTTCCAGGTGTTGGGCAGTCGTATGCGTATGCCGAGACCGTTGCCGCCCTCTCGGGCACTGTGCGCGGCCACGTCCTGGTGGGAGGCGGGGCGGTCCGGGTCGGTGACCGGCCGGAGCGGGGTATGGGACCAGTAAAAGGGCAGCAGGTTCACGTACGGAGTCTTATCGAGCTCGGCGTACGGGGCGTCCAGCCATGCCCACGTGTACTTCTGTACGGCTGCGACGCGCCCGACCTCCTTGTCCACCGCCTGTTGGAGTTCGTCGGCGTTCGCTGCTGTCATGACCGGCAGTGTCCACAGGGGAGCCATTCGGTCGCGGGTCCACTGGGCGAGGTCCTTGACCGCGGCCACAGCGTGTGGACGTACGGGTAGGACAGGGACGTACAACGGTCCGGACATGGCGGCCCCCTCCACACTGCCCCGCTGTGGTCTGGGGCCAGGGTGAGCTGGAGCAACGCACGCCGAAAGGGCGCAATCCGGTCACCGACTTTCTCGCCGCGCTGTTTTCAGACCGTTTCGGTCTCCCAGCGCGCCGGTTGCGACAGGACGGCGAGGGCTCCGTCCGGGTCGGCGATCCGAGAGGCGAGCACTCGTGTGGCGAGATCTTCGGGAAGGGCCGCGGAGAACTTGAGGCCGCGTACTGCGACCGTGGAGACCTGCGGAAGATGCTCCTTGCACGGCTGACGCCGGGCTTGCGCCCACTCCTCATGGGTGAGGTCGTGGCGGAGTCGTACATAGGCGTCCGCGGGCCGCTGCAGCGGATCGACCGCACCGGCCAGCCACGCAGCGAGGGTGGCATTGGCGCGGGAACCGGCCCAGGTCCACCACCGTACGTCGCGCCCGTGGCGGGTGATCAGCGTCATCTCCGGGTGCGTGAACCGGCCCTCCGTCTCCCGTAGCTCGGCGACGGCGGCCTGCGCGCGCCGGGTGAGACGTACCTCGGGGTCCGCACCGAGCAACACCTCACGCAGGGCCTGGGCCAGCTCGTATGACAAGCCTCGAATGCTGCCGGACTGCCATTTGGCGACGCCGCCCGACTCGGCTGCCTCCACGAAGACCCGCTGCCGACGCCAGTCCACGTACGTCACCTGCCAGCTTCGTCCGGCGAGCAGCAGCCGCAGCGGCCCCTCGTGCTCCTCGACGAGCAGCGCCGGGTCCGTGTGCCCGATCTCCGAGCGCCCGTGCAACACCGTGAACTGGGGCGGCGCGGTGAACGACGCGGTGAGGTCCATGAAGTGACGCCTGCCGAAGCGCTTCTCGGCCTGTTCGCCGATGAAGTAGATGCCGCTGTCCTGTTCCAGGAAGCCCTCGGTGAGGAGGTGGTCGAGGACGGGGCGGGCGGTGGCGTCGAACGGGGCGAGGCCGTTCCACTCGTCCTGCCAGTCGGCGGCGGGCAGTTTGTGGCGCTGGAGGGTCACGGCGAGCAACTGCTGGGCGACGAGGTGCTGCGGTCCGGGCGGTGCGATGACGGGCTCCACCCAGTGCCGGCCCCACAGGAGGAGCAACCCGGCCGCCTGGAGGAGGCTCTCGTGAGACGTGGTGAGGAAGAGGCAGTTGCGGGTGCTGTCCGGGCGTCGCCCGGTGCGGCCGAGGCGTTGCAGGAAAGAAGCGACGGTGGCGGGAGAGTCGATCTGAATCACCCGGTCGAGGTCGCCGACGTCGATTCCGAGTTCGAGGGTGGAGGTGGCGACGATCACGCAGTCGCGGGCCTGCGCGAAGGCTTCCTCGGAGCGGTGGCGTTCGGCCGCCGAGAGGGAGGAGTGCGAGAGGAAAACGGTCACACCGCGCGCCCGCAGCGCTTGACCGAGCTCCTCGACCTGGCGGCGGGACTCGCAGAAGACGAGCCGCTTCTCGCCCCGGTGGAGGGCGGAGATGACGGTGGCGGCGTTCGACAGGGAGCCGACGTAGTCCAACTCGATGTCCCCTGGCGGCGGTCCGCCGCTCTCCCGCCGGGCCTCCCCTGCCGCCGGCGACGGGCGGAGTCCGACGCCGGGGGCGACAACCCTGCCGGGCCGGTGGCCGTGTCCGGAGCCCTGGAGCCAGGCGAGGAGCTGGTCCGGGTTGCCGACTGTGGCCGACAGGCCGACACGCTGCAACGACCGCCCGGTCAGCCGCTGAAGGCGCTCCAGGACCGCCAGCAGATGCCAGCCGCGGTCGTCGCCGGCGAAGGCGTGCACCTCGTCCACGACGACGGTCTGCACTGCGCCGAGCAGCAGGGCGTGGTCGGTCTTGACGCTGATGAGCTGCGCTTCGAGGGACTCCGGCGTGGTGAGGAGGATGTCGGGCGGCTCGCGCCGCAGGCGCCGTCGTTCTGCCTCGGCCGTGTCGCCGTGCCAGAGCGCCGCCGTGCGCCCGAGCCACTGGGCGTAGGTGTGCAGGCGAGGCTGGAGGTTGTTCAGGAGGGCGCGCAGTGGCGTGAGGTAGAGAACCGAGGTACCGGACCAGCCGTTCCGGGCCATGGCGGTGAGGAGGGGGAAGGCGGCTGCCTCGGTTTTGCCGCCGGCTGTCGGCGCGAGCAGGATCGCGTCCTCGCCGTCGAGCAGTGGCCCGATCGCCGCGGACTGCAGGGGTCTGAGGCCCGGCCAGCCGAGGCTGTTGACGATGTGGTGGAGGACGACCGGATCCAACCGGTCGATGGGGTCCGTGCCCGTCGCCGCGCCCTCGCTCACAGGTCGAGCTCCACCTCGTCGGCCGACGTCGCCGAGGCCGCCGTGATGGTGGCCGCATGGCGTTCGGCGTCGGTGAGTTCGGTGCGGTCGACGGTGAGGCGGTAGTGGACGCGCGGATCGAAGTCGGGGAACTGGTCGATGCGGTCGAGGACGTCACCGACCAGCTTCTTGAGGTAGAGGCGAGGAGCGACGCCGACCTTGCCACCCAGAGCACCGCCGACCGCGCGGGCCAGGTCGGCGACGTAAGCGTCGTCGGCGACCGAGAGCAGCCGTCCGGGGTCGGTGCTCCCCGCCGCGTACACGTCCCGGATCTTCCGGCCCAGCTCGGTCAACGAATTCAACTGGAAGCCCGGAAGCCGGAGTTGCACCGCTCGCGGGTTGTCGAAGCGGGGATCGGTGGAGAAGTCGGTGGCGAGGCGCTGGGCAAGCGGGGCGAGGCGCTGTACACCCTGGGGGCCGTCGTAGAAGGCCGGAGTACCGGTGATCACCAGGTAGAGGCCGGGGAACCGGCCGGAGTGGACTTCGTCGATGAGCTGCCGCAAGGCGTTGAGCGCTTTGTCGCGGGCGTCGGAGCGCACCCGCTGCAGGGTCTCCACTTCGTCGAGGACAAGGAGGAGCCCGGGGTGCCCGCTGTCGCGCAGTACGGCCAGGAGTCCCTGGAGGAAACCGAGGGCCCCGAAGTGGTCGAGGTCGCCGCGGACCCCCGCGGCACGTTTGGCGGCGGCGGCCACGTGCGGTTCGCCGCCGAGCCAGGCGAGGACGGCCGCGGCGGTGGCCTCGTCACCCGCTCCCAGCGCCGAGTGGTAGCCGCGCAGGGCGGCGGCGAATCCTGGGGCGTCCCGGGAGACCTCCGAGAGACGGTCGTCGAGGAGCCTGGCCACGGCGGCTTCGAGCCGGGAGTCGTCGGCGCCCTCGGCCAGGGCGTCCTCTTCGAGCGCGTAGAACCATGCGTCGACGACAGGACGGAGTGCCGACGGCGGAAAGCTCGCGGTGGCCAGGCGCTCGGTGGCCCGTCGGTAGACCGTCTCCAACCGGTGCAGGGGCGTCTCGGTCTCGGACACCTGCACCTCGGCGACCGCGAAGCCACGCCGCTTGGCACGCTCGCCGAGCCAGCGGGCGAAGAACGTCTTACCGCTACCGTATTCGCCGCGCACGGCCTTGAAGGCAGAGCCGCCGCCTATGACGGCGTCCAGTTCAGCGTCCACGGCCGCCTCGAACCGATCGAGGCCGGTGGCCAGGAGATCGAGACCGCTGTCGGGCACGGCTCCACGTCGCAGCGCGTCGACGACGGCCCGCCGCCGCGCGGGCGACACCGCACCGGCGGGAGCAGGGGATGCGGAAGAGGACGGCTGATCACTCACTTTGCCAGTTTCCCACGGTCACCGCCCGCCCGGCTCCGGTCTCCGGGGACAGGGCGGGCGGCACGGCGCCGCGGTTGCTCCTCACAGCCGGAACTGGGTTTTCAGCAGCGGCACGTTGAGGCGGAGGGTGCGGTTGTCCGGCAGGATTTCCAGAACCTGCTCACCGTCGTGGTTGAGGAGCTGACGCAGTACGGCGGCGAAGCCCACGGCGCGTGCGGGCCGCTCTCCGGCTCGCTGAGCCAGCGCTGTGAGGGGCAGAGTCCCGGACTCGAGCAGCTCCTGCACAGCGGCGCGTACCTTCTCCAGGTCCAGCCTGCGGCCGACGAGCTCCACCTGGGCCTTGAAGACCTCCGAGTCGAGGAGCGTGTCCACGAGCGTGGTGGGTAGATCGGGCTCCGGAGCGGCCTCCACCTCCGCTGGCCGGTCCTGCCGCATTGGGACGTCGACGGCCTGCTCGGCGAACAGGCTCTCCTCCTGCGCGGCCGGCTTCGGCCTCGCCGGGCGGCGGCGTGCCAGAGCGGGCGCGGCGGCCGGTGCCGCAGCCGGGGCAGCCGGGCTCTCGGGCATGCGGTCGAGCGACCACCACTGGGGAGCCGGATCCCCCAGCTCCCGCCATCCCTCGGGAGGTGTGGCACCGAACGGCAGGTATGCCTGGAGCGGAATGGCGATCTCAGCGAGGGAGGCACCGCCGTGGTAGCCGGCCTTGCGTGCCGTGTAGCGGCTGTCGGCGTCCCACAGGGCTGTGACGGCTCCCCCGGGCTCCGGGGCGACCACGCGCGGTCCACGGAGCCGGATCTCCCGATCGTCCAACTCTCCTTCGTCGTACGGACGGTAGCGGTCCGCGGCGTCGGGCACGGACACGCGCCGGTCGCGCCGGTCTACGACGTGCCCGTGGTCGGAGAGCAACAGGACTGCCATACCTTCGGCAGCGGCGGTGTCGAGGAGTTCGCCGAGGAAGCCGACCTCGTCGACGGTCCACCGAGTGGCGCCGAGGCGCTGCTCCTTCGCGAGCCGGTCGTCGATGGTGTTCAGGACGACCGCGACATGGGTGCGCCCGTCGTGCAGGGCGGCTTCCAGCGAGGCACTGAAGGGGCTGCCGGTGCGTTCCGCGCGCAGGTCGTCCTTGTGGAAAACGGCCGCCGCACGCCCGGAACCGGCGAACGGGTGCCGTGCGAAGAGCCGCTTCTCGTCGGCCTGGGTGCCGCGCAGCAGCCGTCCGGCGAACAGGCTGGTGCGGCTGACGGCGGTGACGCTGGGCAGCGCGGCGGCCACGGCCCTGCGCTGAGGCCGTCCCTCGGCCTCCGGGAAGGGGTCGTACTCGCTGAAGCGGTCGCGCAGCTCCTGCCCGAGCTCGGCGGCGATGGCGGCGGTCATACCGTCGACGACGACGATCAGCAGACGCCGCCGGTCCTTGCCCTGAACGGCCGGGGCGGCTACCCGATCGAGGAAGTCCTCCACGGTGAGGAGAGAGCCGGGCGCGCCACCGCTCTCCGTCCAGGCGGCCAGGCGCTGCGCGAAGGCCCGGTCCATCTCACGCCTGCGCTCGCGGACCTGTTCACCGAGACGGTCGTACGCGTCCCGCAGGACCGGGACGTCCTCGCCGCCCGCCTCTATCCGGTCGAGGGCGAAGTCGGCCCAGGCGGTGTCGGTGACCTGCAGCGTCAGCCACTCCTCGACCGACCGCAGCTGCTGTACTGGTACGGCCAGCCAGGCGGCGAGCCTCAGTGCCATACGGGCACGCTCGACGCGAGCTCGCCCCTCCGGGCGCGAGGCGAACCGATGCTCGCCCCATGCCTTCACCACCGACGAGATGCGGTCGAGGTCACCGGTGGCCAGGGCCGCGCCGGTGCGCGCCGCACGGGCCTCGAAGCCGGACGAGAGGAAGGGGCTCTCGGCCGCGGCCTCCTCGGCCCCGAACTGGTGGGCCAGCAACTCGGCGCGCTGCAGCAGGGGCGTCAGCGTGCGCCGGTCCTGCCTGGTGAGGAGCGTCTCCACGACCGCTTCAGTCACTGTGCCGTATCGGGCGAAGCGTGCATCGGACTCCTCGGGGGCCAGCCCTGCCTGGCCGCCGGCCCACAGCTCGGCCTTGCCGCGCGCCCGGTACACCTCCGGGCCCGGGGCGTCAGTGTGGGTCCACAGGGCGGCGGCGATCAGGCCGTACGCCAGTGCGTCGGTCCCGTGGCCTTGTCCGACCAGGCCGAAGAGGACGGCGGCGGCCGGCCCGCCCTGCCCCTCCTCGCAGAGGAAGTCGGCGAGACCGTCGCGTTCGGCGTCGCGGAGGGCGAGGAACTGTTCGGCGGCCCCGGGCCGCACGGCCCAGCGCAGCAGGGCGGGGAGATCGATGCGGTCGTCGGCGAGGCCTGGCGAGTCGTCCGCGCCGTCCGCGTACCGGCCGAGGCCGAGTCGGCGCTGGGCGAGCTGGGCGAGGGCGTGATCGCGAGTGAGGACGCCGCCCGCGATTTTCGGCCAGCCGTCGAGCGGAGCCGCCTCGAGCAGCGCCTCGGCGGCCCAGCCTTCACCGCTTCGCTGCAGCCGGAGGTCGTAGGATCCGGCGCCGAAGGAGGTGCGGACCACTTCCCAGTTGTCCACGCTGCGGATGCCGCGCTTCCACACACGGGCAAGCAGCCCGGAATCGAGCTCGGCTTCCTCGCGGTCAGTGAGCACGACCAGGACAGGGGGTGCGTCACCGGAACCGTCGAGGTGGCCGAGGATCTGCTCGTGCACGGCGAGCGGTGACGGGGCCGCGACGACGGATGCCTGCCGCCCGCCGCCGTAGCCGAGGACGTTGGGCCCGTCCCACTCGGGGAGGGCGCGGAGCAGTACGACCTCACGGTTACGACCGTCCAGTCCCGGCCTGGCGGCCAGGTACTGGGTGAGAAGCGAGGGAGTGAGCCGGGCGAGGCCGGCGGCAGTGGTAGCGAAGGTCACTCGTCCACCACCTGCCACTTGATGTCGATCTCGGCCTCGGGGTTCTCCTCGACGAGTGCACGGATCTCGGCGGCGAACTCGGCCGCGGCGGTACGTGCCTTGGTGCGGCCGCCACCGGCCCGCCGTGCTCCGCCAGCGGCCGTGTGGGTGGACGGCACGGACGGCTCGGCGTCGTCCCCCTTCAGCGAGATGTCGTCGGCGCCGGAGGGACCGGCGGTCGGCTGCGGCTGGGGCGGGCCGGGCCGGTTGGCCCTCAGCAAGGCGATCACCTCGCGCCGTGCGGCCTCCAGGGCAGCGGCGAGGTCGTTGGTCTGCTGGTCACTGCGGGCGGCGGCCTTCAGCCGTTCCAGGACGGAGTGGCCTTCCGGACCCTCCGTCTCGGCGAGGTCCAGGGTGTCCCAGTCGGCGTTGGCGAGCGCTGTGGCGACCTTCTTGGCCTGCACGAGCGAGGTGCCGTAGCGCAGCGGCGACACGCCCCGCAGGTCGAAGCCGGCGAGGGTTTCCACGGTGCGGCGGGCGGCTGCCGAGCCCGCCTCGGCGGTCTCCGCCAGCCGCTTGACGAGGGCCAGGGAGTGGCGGGCGAGGGCGAGCCGCCCTGCCGGGTCCGCCTCGTCGAGGCCGAGCCTGTTCTGCACGGCCTCCAGGCGACGCACCAGTTCCCCGGCGTCCTCGGCGAGCGAGCGGGCCTGTTCGCGGACGGCGGTGGCGAACTGGTTGATGATCTGCCCGCGGTAGAGCCGGGACTTGGGCTTGTCCCCGAAGAGGGACTCGAAGCGGGATAGCGCCTCCTCCCAGTCGGACTCCGCAGGCCGCGGCTGGGTGCGCAGGGCGTCGCCAGGGCGGGCGGTGAAGGCGAGGGACACGTCCTGGACACCGCCGCCACGTACCCAAACGCGGTCGTCGATCTCGGCGAAGGAGGCGATCACGAGCTGCCGGACCGTCTCGTGCAGGCCACGCGGCTCGGGCCGGTCCAGCCAGTCCGTCAGGCGCACGTACGTCAGGTCGTCGCCGGCGGGAAGGCGGTCGGCGCGAGCCTGGCCGGTGAAGAACTCCGTCCAGTACGAGGACAGTTCGAAGTACGCCTCACCCATGGTGCCGAGCTTCAGCGGCTCGGCCAGCCGCCGCATCAGGTTGCGGTCACCGGACGGCACCTCGACACGCCGGTCGCGTGCCGCAGCGGCCTGCTTCACGAGGCCGTACACCTTCTTCGCGTCGGCTGTGGTGACCGCCCGGCCGGGGGTGTCCTGGTCGAGCACCGGGTGGGCCGGGAACTGGCGCTCCAGGAGACGTGCGGCGATGACCCGGACGGCCTTGCTGAATGAGGCGCCGATCGGGAGCGACAGGCCGGGCACCGGGTACACGGCGTCGAGGTGGTCGTCGAAGCCGAGCTGGACCTCGCTCTCCTTCTTGTCCGCGAGCCCGTACGCCTGCTTGAACGCCTTCTCGGCCTCCCGCGTCAGGGTGTCACGCTGGGCTTCGAGCAACTGCCAGGCGCGTACCCGCTTGTCCTGGCCCAGGTGCTTGGCGAAGGTGCCGTGGAAGCGGTCTTCGTCGGAGAGGACGTTGTCGATGACGGTGAGCCGCCGGAAGCTGTCCCGCGCCTGCCGAGATAGGTGGGTGGGCAACCAGGCAAGGGTGCGGGCCGGCCCGTCGGGGCTTTCCTGATTCCGCAGTCCGTCGATGCGCATGGCGTCCTCGCGCGGACCGAACTCCCCGTCGTCGAATGGATAGTCGACGACGATCCGCCACAGGCCGTCGGTGGCCGGCTTCAGGCTCTGGTCACTGACGCGGTCCTTGTCACGGACGTTGGCGAAGGTCACCTCGACGGTGCGGGGCGAGCCCTTCCACACGAAGCTGAGCTCGTCGCCTACGCGCCCCTCACCCAAGTCGAACTGGCGGCGCAGGATCCGCTCGGCGAGGTCCCGCTGGAAACGGGTCTGGGTGTAGGTGTTCGCGTTGGCGAGGATCGAGTCGAGGTCGATGTCGGTCAGTTCGAGGAGCACGGAGGCCTTTGCTCCGGAACCGCTGACCTTGATCTCGGCGAACTGCCCGGCCCATTGACTGAGCTTGCCTTCCAGGGCCTGCACCTCGCCGCCCTTGAACCGGCTCTTGATCGAGCCGTGGTTCAAGGCGAGCAGCCGCTCCACCGTGAGGTTCTGCAAGGACACCGCGCCGGGGGCGAGAGCGGACAGCAGCAGGGTGCGCATGATCCGGTCATCGCCGAGGAACGCGCTCAGAGGGGGCCGGCGTTCAGCGGGCACCGACTCGGGGTCGGCCTCGTAGGCGACGGCCTCCTCATCGTTGACCTTGTGGGTGGTGAGCAGGTAAGGCCGCAGCTTGGTCTTGTACAGCCGCTCGGCCGACTCGAACACCACACGCGTCGCGTCCTGGAACGGCTTGTCGCCGCCCTTGCCCAAGTAGGGATAGAGATCACCGAGGCATACGAGGTCGCCCAGGCGCAGCCGGTTGCGCTGGTCGGCGAGGATCTCGCCCATGAGCTTCATGCCGGTGCGGTTGCGCTGCAGGGCTGAGGAGATCTGGACGAGGGCATCCATGAAGGCCGGGGTGAACGGATACGCCTTGCGCAACGGCTCCTCACCCGACCCGACCAGGGCCTGATCGTCACCGAGCCAGGTGTCGCGCACGGCACCGGGATTGGCGGCGAGCAGCCGGTCGAGTCCGGCCTGCACCTCCTGCTCCGCCTGCGCCGAGCGAGGCTTGAGCAGGCGCTCGTGCGCGACCTCGGGAAGATTTCGGTCCTCCAGCTTGATGGACTCGATGCGGCCGGAGGCAAAGTTGAGGTTGTGCTGCATGGCCAGCTCGGCCGTGCCGTGCATCTCCTCGCCGGTGATCTCCCGCAGGTCGCGCTGCCGAGCGATGAAGGAGATGACGGGGATGGCGCGCCGGCTGTCGCCGCCCTCCACGAAGTTGGTGAACTTTCCCGACTCGCGCAAGGCCCGCTTCTCGTCCTGCATCATCATCGTCAGCCAGAGCATCAGCTCGTCGAGGAAGAGCACGAGCCCGTCGTAGTTGAGGGACTTGGCGTGCTCGGCGATGACGGACAGGCCCTCGTCAAGCGGGATGAAACCGTCGCCCTGGGCAGCGATCTTGCCGTACTGACGGGCGACGGTCCGCATCGCATCCTGGGTGAGGCGGGCACGGAGTTCGGCCGGGGTGGAGGGGTTCTCCAGGTCGAGACGGACGCTCTTGTCGTGGACCTCGGCAGCGTCCAGCGCGACGCTGAGCCGCTCGGAGGTCCAGAAGGCGGCGGAGTTGCCCCACTCGTCGACCTCGCCCTCGGCGCCGGCGTTGAGCTGTGCGAGGAACTGCTCATCGCCGAAGTCCTGCCGCATGTCGCGGAGTTGGTCGAAGAGGGCGTCAGTACGGTAGACGCGCGGGGTGGGGGCGTCCTTGTGGTGCTTGGCCACCCAGTCGACGTAACCGCCGAGCACCCGGTGCTCCAGGCTCTCGGCGTTCAGCATGTGGTACGGCACGAGCATGAACTTCTTGCCGCCCTCTCGCAGCCAGCCGAACTCCTGGTACAGCGGGTCGAACTCCTGCCGGGCGCGTGCCGCTGAGCTGTTCGAGAGCAGCGCGTGCAGTACGGCCATGAAGTGCGACTTACCGGCACCGAACGAGCCGTGCAGGTACGCGGCCTTGGAGCTCTGCGTCTCCAGCGCGGTCGAGATCAGACCGAGGGCCTCGCGGAAGTTCCCCAGCAACTCCCTGGTGACGACGTAGTCCTGCAGGGCCTTCTGGGAACCCTCCTCGGTGACCGCCTCCGCCAGCTTGAGCACATAGGAGGAGGTGGAGACCGACGACGGCAGGTCCATCAGGTCCTTGAGCAGCGGTGTCTGGCGCTCTCGGGCGGGGGCGGCCATCGGTGTCAGGACTCCTTCGTGTTCTTGCTTCGGGTGCTCTGGGCCTTCTTGACCGTCTTGGTCGACGCTCCGCGTCCACGGCGGGCGGCGGGCGGTCGCCAGGCCTGCAGGTCCTCGTCGGTGAGGTGGCGTTCGCCCTGGAGCGAACGGCGGCCGGCCAGGACGTCGGCGGCCGGGGAGGTGCCGTACGTCGGGTCGATCTCGTTGTGCCACTGGTCGAGCCAGGGCTGGAGTTCGAGGAGGGCGGCGAGGAGCGGGGGCCACTCTTCGTCGGACAACTCGGAGCCGTGGACGTTCAGGTAGCCGAGGAGGGCCTCGGCCTGCTGGAGGTGGTCCCAGCCAGCCCAGCCGTAGAGGGGTGGGGTTTGGAGGTTTTCGGCGCCGTAGGAGATGAAGCGTTCCTTGGGGACATCCATTTTGCCGCGCAGGCTCCAATAAGAGCTGCGCAGGAAGTCGGCGCTGGCGTAGGTCCGAGGCACCGGGATCCCGTCGCGAATCTTCTTCTTAGCGATGGGGTCCTGCTCGGCGTCCTCCCTGCGCTGTTCCTCCCAGGTGTGCTTCCACTCTGCATGCTTGTCGAGGCCGGAGGGCTTGTAGCGGAGGGCTGCGGTGGCCGGGACATGCTGGTTGGAGAGGAGGTGGGCGACGGTCTTCGTAAACTCCTGATCAGGCGCGAAGAGTTCAGCGACCGCCAGGAAGTCCTCATCCTGTTCGAGGTCGGACACCAGTTGGTTGAGGGTACGGATCTGCGGGCTGCCGTCCGCGTCGAACCAGAGGGCGTTGCCCTCCATGCGGTCGAGCAGCCAGGAGCGCAGGGCCTTCTCCTGGAGCGCGTCCCAGCCCTCGGTGGCCCAGCGGCGCTTGTACTCGGGGCGCTCCACCATGCCGATCTGGCGGTTTGACTCGATCGCGTCGATGCGCTTCTGGACGATCTCCCGGTAGGGGGCGGGCCAGTAGTCCGGGATCTCTGTGATGGGGGTGGAACCGTGACGCCGGAACCACTCGTCGGACGCCTCGCCGGCCATAACCCGGCGCGCCAGCACGATCTCGAACGCGCGCTCGCCGAGGGCCAGTTCAGGGACGTCGGCGAACTCGTCGCCGTCGCGGGGGGCGGGGCGGAGGTCGTCATCGAGGAGGCCGTAGAGGGCGTAGACCTGCCAGTCCAATTCTTCCTGAAGGGCGATCATGCGGGCGCGGAGGTGATTGTAATGGGAGCGGGCCTCGCGGAGGGCTGGGGCGGTGGGGGTGCCAGCGGTGGCTACAGCCGACGGGGTGGTAGCGGCCAGCTCTTGGGCGAGGGAATCGACTGCCGTACCAAGGATCGCTGGGTAAACGTTGGGCACGGGAAAGTCCTGGAGCTTTGTGCTGGTGAACACATAGAAACGCTCCCAGTCGTCGCTAGTAAAGCCGCCCCCTTCGCCGCGGATTCCCTTATCATGGCAAACCATCTTGAGCCAGAGACAGGCCAAAGAGCTGTTGAGCACTCCAAGCAGCTGCAGATGCTGCTCCTCCGAGGCATCCTCCCGCAATTTGATCACGGGCGCGGTCTGCTTGAAGACCTTTCCGTCCCGATCCAACACAGCGTGGTTGTGTGTCGCCACTTCCGGAAATGCGATCGACCATTGATGGCAGCCGGGGCTTGGAGTCACCTGATGCCACTCATACCAAGGCCTTCCCTCAGCGAAATAGGTCCGCTTAGAGAAAGTGGCGCGGTGACCCAGCACAGTTCGACCCAACCACATCCATCTGAATGCGCCAGCACCTTGGGGCAGGGGCAACAGTTTGAACTTCTCCGAGGTCTCCCTATAAGGGAAGAATGTGTAAGCCCCTGCCGAGTGGAGCCAGTCGCGCAACTCTTCACCGACCACAAGCGTACGCCCAAGTTCCTCTTCGCAACCGCGACGCAGCCAAGCCTGGCGGTCCGTGATCATAATGCTGTCGGCGCTCGTACGTCCCGTGCTTCCCAGACGCGGCGCCAAACCCTTCACTTTGAGATTGCTGCGTTGGTCGAGGTAGTCCAGCAATTCTTGCCCGCCATCGACAAGCACCCACGGCTGCTTCGCGAAGTACCGCTTCCGATCAAGGTTGTCGACGGCCACCCACTTGCTCACGCTGCCCGGCGTCTCGATCTGGTCGACGATCGCCGACCACACGTGCCCCTTCGCCGGATCAGCAGGAACGCCTGGCTCCCCCTGCACCGAACGCACCGTAAGCACGGTCGACGCTCGATGATGACCGCCCCGTCGCCGCCCAACAAGGATCACTGTGGGCGTGCCATGTCCCGGAATATAGGCACCGGACGTGTCGATAACCTCCGTGAGCTCAACCTGCTGACCGTAGTAATCCTCGATCAGCTTCACGCCGAACTCCCTTTTGATGAAGGAGTTGGAGGTGATCTGCCCAACCATTCCGTAGCCCAGCCCGGTCTCCGGGTTACCCCTCATCGAGAGCTCGAAGAACCTCTGCGCGAACGGCACGGTGAGCGCGTACTCCTTGTGGCACGCCTTGTACATCTCCCGGTACCGCTGGTTGAGCCCCTTGTCCTGCACCGTGATGTAGGGCGGGTTACCCACGACGACGTGGTACCGACCCGGCGTAAGGATGTCCTGATGCTCGCGCAGATCCTCCGTGCGGTAGGCGAACGAGGCCAGCGGGTCCTCCGCTTCCTTCCCGTCCAGCGTGAGCTCCAGCTGCCGGGACTTGATGAGCGAGTCACCCACTGCCAGATGGATTGGCCACTCGTACAGCGCCGCCTTCTCCATCGTCCGCACGTCCGCCGCAGCCATGGCAGCGACCAGCAACCGGAAACGCGCGATGGCGACCGCGAACGGGTTGATATCGACGCCGTGCACCGAGTCGAGCGCGGCCCGCACCCGCTTGTGCGCATCAGCCGTCGAGGCCTTGTCACTCCACTCCTTCAGCAGCCGCTTGAAGGCGCCCAGCACGAAGTGCCCGGACCCACAGGTGGGGTCGATCATCTTCAGCTTCTCGAAGCCAAATTCCCGCAACGCGGGGGTCATCGTCCGCTCGAGGATGAACTCCTCGACGAACTCCGGCGTCTGCAGCAGCGCGTACCGTGTCCGCGCATCATCGCTCAGGTCCTGATACAGGTCACCGAGGAAGCGCGTGTCCCACCCCTGCGCCCTGTCCTCGTCGTTCAGCGGGTCGGTGAAGTCATGGACGAGCTTCCCCTCTTCGTCCCGCCGCCCCCAGAACGCAACCAGCGCCCCAGCACCCTCGTGCGAAAGCGGCACCTCATACAACGGGTTGTGCCGCTTGTCGAAGAGCAGCCGCCCAGCCTGCCCCGCCCCGATTTCGTCAAACGCCAACTCAAGCCAACCCCGCCAAGTGGGGTCATGAGCCGTCGACTTGTACTCGTCGTACCGAGCCTGCGCCAGCTCCCGCCGATCGATCTCCGGCGAGGTGATAAACGGCTCCGCAATCAGCCCGTTGTCCTCACAGAACCGCACGAACACCGTAGCCAACACCCACGCGACCGCCACCTGCGTGAGCCGCTCGTCCAGCCACGCCTTCCACGTCGCCGCCGTACGCCCCAGCTCACGCGCCTGCTTGTACTCGGCGTCGTACCGTTCCCGTACCTCAGACACCTCGCCGACCTGCCGCTCAAGGTCCTTCTTGGCTGCAGCGACCTGCGGCTTGAGGTCGTCCAGCAGGGCCTTGCGGTCGATCATCGGGCGTACTCCTCGGTGTTCTCAGTCTGTTCAGCGCTCTCGCTCTGCGCACCCGCAAGGTGTATCCGCTTCACCCACGATTCAGGCAACGGAATCCACTCCCCCAACGGCTCCTGGTACGTGGCGTACACATCCCGCACCCCATCCGCCCCGACAGCCCGGCCCAGAACTGGCGGCCTCCCAGGATCCGCCTGCGGTACGAACAACCACAAGGGCCGCTGGGCCTCGCCCTCCCGCGCCTGACGCGCAAGTTCGTCAAGGCCGCCCATGTAGTCGTAGCGGGCGAACACCGCACCGTCCGTCAGCAGCAACGGACGTGAGTCGTCCCCGCCACACAGCAGCGTGCTGATCTCCTCACGCATACGGTCGCTCGCATTCCGAGCGAAACGCGTGAAGTTGACGGCCGCCGTGGAACCCGCCTCTGCCATATCCGCCTTCAGGATCGTCTCCCAGCGCGGCAGTCCCCTCGGGTTGGCCGCCGCCTTCGCCTCCTGCTCGGCGTGAAGGTGCCGCAGGAACACCTCGGTCGCCGACACCGTCACCACACCCCCACCGAACCGCGCATCCGCCAGCTCACGCATCGCGCGTCGGCCCAGTTCACTACGGACGGTCAGCACCCGGTAACCGTCGCCACTCGCCGCAGCTCGCAGACGTTCCTCTGCACGAGCTGCCGCAGCCAGGTCGGCATTCTCCGACCACGCGGCGGCGGACGAGGTCACGGTCGAGGACCCGTCGATCCCGGTGCCGAAGTGGCTGGCGTTCTCCAGGCCCTCCGGCAGGTAGCGCTGCCGTCCGTCCTTGTGCGTGCGCAGGACCAGCGGGAAGCCGGCCTCCTTCAGCACCTCCGTGAGCGGAACATCCGTAGGCAAGCCATGACCGTCCTCGCCCTGTCCCGTCCGCAGCTCGGGGAAGCGGGACCGCACCCGCTCATGCACAGTGGCGACAGTCAGCCCCGGTTGCTCGTCCTCCGACAGGCCGGGGATGATCTTGACGACGCCGGCCTGGGTGAGGCGTAGTGCCCGCACCATGCCAAGGCCGCGCGGGTACAGCTCCAGACGCGAGGACACCGCGGCGTCCTGCGAGGCAGCCGCCGCGATGTCCACGATCCGCCGCTCGTCCCAGTCGAGGGCACCCTGCGGAGGCTCCACCTGGGTCAGATCGGCGAGCACGGACGCGGCCGTCGGAAGGGTCTCAGCCCGCACGAGCCGGTCGGCGTGCTGGCCGAGGCGACTCGCGTAGTCGAGCAGGCCCGGCGCGGACGGCGTGTCAGGGCTGTCGACGTCCTCCCGGCATTCCAAAGCCAAGAGCCCGGGTCGCAGCGCCTCATCCACGGCCTGCCGATTGGGGCGGTGCTGGAAGGCCGGAGTCGCGGCAGCCTCCTCCATCTCCACCACGACGCGTACGGCGGCCAGTGCCAAGGCGCGACGCTGGTACAGCTTGGGCAGGTCGGTACCGCGCCGCAGGATCAGCGCGTCGGCGATCTCGGCGGCGGAGGCGAGGCGTCCGGACTGCTCCAAAATGTCCAGGACCTCGGCGCGCAGCTCCCGCAGGGCCGGCTCGTCGCGCCACTTTTCCCGCAGGCCCTTGATGTGCGGGTTGACTCCTCCCTGAGTCATGCCCAGTAGCTTGGCCACGTCCGTCTGCGTGGGCCAGGCGGGCAGCGCCGGCAGTCGTCCGTCGTCGCCGGGGAGGCGCAGCAGCGCACGGGCCACGTCGATACGGCTCTGGTTGTTGCCGACGGGGCCTCGCTGCCCCTTCACCAGTTCCGGGACCATGCGCGTCGCAAGCGCGTCCAGCGAGACGCGTCGCAGCGCCGGACCTTCACCCGCAGCCAGGGCCAGGTGGTCGCTGAGCTTGCGCTCCATGCCGGACTCGGCCTTGGCCGCGTCCAGTTCCGCCTTGGCGGCCTTCCGGCCCTCCCCGGTGAGGGGATTGAGCTCGGCGGCGCGCAGTCGGCGGCGCCATTCACGGATGCGCCGCTGGATGTCGGAGCGGGTCTTGGCACCCAGACCCGGCTTGTTGATCAGGTCGCGCTCGCTTCGGTCGAGCAGCTCGCCGACCGTGGTGATGTCCAGGCCGTACAGGAAGGACTGGGCAGCGGCGGTCAGGCCCGACAGGGAGAGATGGGTGTCGAGTCCAGCCGCCGCGGCGCGCTGGTCGCGTGCCTCGTCGGAGTGCAGCTCCTCCTCGGCGCCGTGGCCCTTGCCGTGCGAGGAGGGCACGGTCTGCTGAGACGCGTCGAGGAAGACCTTCTTCCACGCGTCCTGCATGTCCTTGAGCGTCGCGAACCGCTTGCCGGCGTCGCGGTGCAGGGCGCGGCGGAAGAATCCCAGCAGGCCCTCGCGGACCGGATCCTCGAAGGCGTCCTGCTGGATCTCCGGGTACGGCATCTCCTTCGGATCGGTCATCTCGGGTGTGACCGAGCCGTCGCCCCAGCGCGGCAGCTCGCCGGAGGCCATCTGGTGGAGGGTGACCGCGAGGGCGTACCGCTCGGCCTGGTCGTCATAGACCGCCCGCCTGTTCACCGTGCCGCCGATGAAGGGGTCCATGTACCCCTGGGTGCCGACCGCCGTCTCGCTCGCCGGGTAGGAGGCGAGGGAGAAGTCGATCAGAACCAGCTCGCGCGTGCCGTTGGGTCGCTTGCGGATGGCGATGTTGTCCGGCTTGATGTCGCGGTGCCACACGCCCTCGCCCTGGAGGAAGTCGACGGCGCCGAAGAGCTGGTCGCCGTACTTCTCCAGGGTCTCCATGCCCATGGCGCCGTACTCGCGCAGCCAGCGGGCGAGGGTCTCCTCACGGGCGCGGATCTTGCCGTTCGAGCCCTCACCGTCGGCGAGCTCCGCCTTCTCGTCGCCGACGTACTCGACGGCGAGTGCGGTCCGCTCGCCAAGCCGCAGCGGCTCGGGCACCACGAGGTTGATCACCCGCGAGTCCGCGCGCAGCCGGCGCATCACCTGCGCCTCGCCCTCCAGGACGGTGACGCTGCGGTCCGAGACCGCCACCTTCAGAACGGCGAGCGGCCGGGTGCGGAACTCCTCCGACCGGAGATCCCGTACGAGGAACGCGCGTGAAGTGGAGCCGGTCCCCAAGCGTCGGCGGACCTGCCAGCGACCGCCGCCCAGCACATCGCCGGGCTGGGCCTCCAGTGCGTCGGGCTCGGGCTGCGCGCTAGGCGCGTCCGCCGGTTCGGCGGGAGTCGCGGGCTCGGCGGACTGAGCGCGTCGTACGCCCACCGAATCCTCGGCGTCGGCGAGGAGTTCCAGGAACTCGTCGACGGACGACATGCGCTGCTCGGGGCGGTAGGCGGTAGCCGCCTGGACGAGCAGGTCGACGTCGTCCGTCATACCGTCCACGACGGCGGAAGGCGTCAGGCCGTCGCTCTCGCGGAGCATCGTCAGGACCTCTGCCTGGGTGGATGCCGGGGGGCGGCCGGTGACCAGCAGGTAGGCGAGCGTCCCCAGGCCGTACACGTCCAGCAGCACCGGGTCAGGTCGCGGGGCGGTCAGCTCCGGTGCCAGGTACGGCTCCGCGCCCTCGGCCACATGCGTGGCGGACAGCGCGGTCGGGGCGAGAGCAGCGGCGGCGCGCGCCCCGCTGCTCGAACCGAGACTGCGGGCGCTGGCCACCTGCCAGTCGGCGATCTCCAGGCGGGGGCGCAGCCACGCTTCCTCCTCGCCCAGCTTGCGCGGGCCCGGTATGACGTCGACCGAGCGGGCGGCCAGGGCACGGTGGTGGAGCAGGCCGGAGTGGGCCGAGCGGATCGTCTCGGCGAGCTGCCGCAGCAGCCGTAGACGGGCCTGGATGTCGAGCTTGTCGCCGTAGCGGCGGACGTACTCGTCCAGCCGCATTGCGCGCATGTCGTAGTCGAAGAGCAGAGCCGGTCCGGCCGGATGGGCCGACGGCTCGAAAGTCTTGTACTGCGCCGCGCCCCGGTGCTTGAAGCGGCTGAGCACGGCCGCTTCCCGGCGCGACGCCCGCTCCACGGACTCGCGCGCCTCCGCGCTCGCACCCCGCTCCCGCAGGTAGACGCGGACGCGGACGGTCTCGTACAGGTCCTTGTGGTGGCCGACGTAGTCCACCCAGGTGGGACCGGAGGCAATCTCGTTGTCAAGGCGGTAGGAGCCGACCCACCGCTCGGCCTCGCTGGCCCGGATGCCCGCCTTCTTGAGCCGCTTGGCGATGTCCAGGGAGCGGCCCTCGGTGTACCGGAACCGCTCGTCGCGCGGCGGCCGGCGCAGCTCCTTGATCAGCTCGGCGATCGTGAACACGTGCTGCCGCTCGTTCTGCGGCAGCTCCACGCGGAGCTTGGGGTTGGTGATACAGACGGCTTCTTGGACCCACACCTTCTGGGCCTTGGGACCGCCCGCCCGGTTCAGGAGGGTCGCGAGCTCCTTGGCCTTCTTGTTCAACAGGTGCAGCGGATTGCCGTGATCGACTTCTTCGCCGTTGCCCTTGGTCTGCACCCAGGTGCCGTACGGCGCGGCGAGGTGTCCGACCCAGTCCTTCAGCTCGACCAACCACACCCCGCCGGGGGCGACGATCAGCAAGTCACATTCGCGCGGATGGCCCGAATTAGCAGTGAATGTGAAGTTCGCCCAAGCCCGCCATGGCTCGTTGCCGGGAAGTTGCTTACGGATCGACTCCAGGCCCCGCTTCTCGTGCCCGAACTCAGACTCGGTGACAGTCGTCCACCGGTCCTTTTCCATCGCTCCTCGCTAACTTCGCCACCCCGTTACACCGCGATCACGCTGGTGACCACGGGACATCGTATCCCGGGGTACGGGATCAGGACCGGGTCGCGTAGCGCACGAACGCGGCCCACTCCACGGCAGGGAAGGAGAGGTGGGCGCGGGCGGGGGTCTTGGAGTCGCGGATGTGGATGACGCCGGGCATGGTGGCGACCTCCAGGCACGCACCTCCCTCGTTGCCGCTGTAGCCGCTCTTGAACCAGGCGAGCTGCGCGGGCTCCGCGGTGCTCACAGTTCCCCCAACATGTTCTTGATCAGGTCCAGGGACTCCCGCATGGTGAGCGCCTGCGCCCTGATGCTTCCGTACCGTGCGGCCAGGATACGTACCTCCTCCGGATCCGTGACCAGTCGGCTACCGTTCTGTACCTCCGTGTATCCGACCTGGGCCTTCCCCCTCGGGGTGAGCAGGATGAACGGGCCGCCCATTCCCGCGTGCTCGCTGCGGTCCGTCGGCATCACCTGAAGCTCCACGCTGCGCAGCTGCGCAAGCCTGATCAGTTGCTCCAACTGCTCCCTGTGGATCTCCGATCCGCCGATGGGTCGCCGCAACACGACCTCCTCAATGACGGCCGTCACCATAGGCGGAGGCCAACGCCTCACGATCTCCTGCCGCGCCAATCGAGAAGTCACCCGGTGTTCTCCGCATCTCATACAGAGCCCGGATCCGCCGCTCGGTCTGAAACAGCCCAGGGATGTCATGGCAGCTGTAGTCGTTGATCTCAACCGCCTCCCGCTCCAACCGCGCGTAATCCCTGAACCAAGCCGGATGCCGAACCCTCGCCTTCGCCTTGGCCTTCTCCACATATTCGATCGCGGCTTTCAACACCCCACCGGCGTCCAACAGCTCATCCGCCGCCACCAGGAACTCCGCCTGCGGCGTCCGCCTCCCCCTCTCCAGCGAGGAGATGAGGTCCTCGCTATACCCGAGCCGGTCCCCCAACGCTCGCTGAGTAAGCCCGGCCCGCTCCCGCAGCACCTTGACCTGTTTGCCAAGAGCCCGGTTCAGGTCGCTGCTCTGGTCACCCTCGTCGTACGTCTCCGCCGCCTCCGACACTCCGCCACCCCCGTTTCGAGTCACGGCCGACATCCCGTACGAGACACCGTCCGTACCGGTACACGCACCCTCCGTACCGAGGGCATCCCTGGTCAGAGTAGAGCGGCCCGACCACGCTCTGTGACATGAAGTCACAAATCTCCACCCGCCAGTTCGCCCAGCTCCTCAGCGCCACACCCCGCGGCGCCCGTCTTGCCCGCCTGCTGGCCGTGCAACAGCTCAGCGCGTGGGGCTGGCCGCCCACCTGCCCGCTCAGCGAGTCCGCCGCCCTCGTGGTCGCCGAGTTGGCCGCGAACGCGGTGACACACGGACGGATGAGAGGCCGGTGCTTCCGCCTCGCGCTTACCGTCGAAACCCCGGACACCCTCCGTGTCGAGGTGGCCGACCCCAGAGGCGACCAGGCGCCCCTGGCTCATACCGGCACCACGCCCGACCCCTTCGCCGAATCCGGCCGCGGCCTGTTCCTCGTCGACGCGCTCGCCGTCCGCTGGGGCACCAAGCCCCGGCCGCCCTCCGGCAAGACCGTCTGGGCATGCCTCCCACTCCTGTGACGCCGGATGCGAGACAGTCCGTCCACAGGCGGACACAAGGCGTGGACAACACGGCGGGGAGGTGGAGAGAATTCTGATCACACCGTCGGTCTCAGCAGTGGTCGGATGTACCACTCGCCCCGGCCGGGCGGTGGCACGGGGACGGCACGGGGGTGCCGTGTGGGGGAAGGACGTACGGGTGGGGGAAGACAGCGCCGTCGGCGGCGTGGCGCCGCGCATCTCGCAGGGGATCGAGGTGTACGGCGGGACGGACGGGGCCGTGTCGTGGAGCGGTGTCGAGCTGACGGCCGACGTGATGCGGGAGCTGGCTGCGGGGCCGTGGGCCGAGCGGGTCGGTGACCTGGACGCCTCGCGCGATCTGGTCACCGAGCTGCGGTCGCTGGCCACGACGGACATGGAGACGCAGTTCATCAGCACGCTCCTGGAGAGCGAGCCGGAGCCGCTGCCCTGGCAGGTCGGCGAGGCGCTCGCCGAGGTACTGCTGGAGAACTGGCACGGCGCGCTGTGGGTGTGGGACGGTGCGCGGGACCGGCGTACGCGCAAGGCGAGCCTGCCGGGGGCGGACCTGGTCGGTCTGTGTGTGGCGGACGGCTCGGCGCGGCTGCTCTTCGGCGAGGTCAAGTCGTCGTCGCAGGCGGCCAGCCCCCCTGGCGTGATGACGGGCTCGGACGGCATGATCGAGCAGCTCAAGCGGCTGGCCGGGAAGGACGACCACCTCACCCTGATGAAATGGCTGCGGTCCCGCTGTCTCACCGCCGAGCACAAGGCGGCCTACCACACGGCGGCCGGCCGCTGGGTGAAGTCCAGGGGCGCGGACATCCAGCTCTTCGGCTGCCTGGTCCGCGACACCGTGCCGGAGCCGAAGGACCTGAGCGACCGTGCCGCCGTACTGGCCAAGACGGTCGTGGAGCCCATGCATGCCCTGCTGACTGCCTGGTACCTCCCGGTGGCCATGAAGACGTGGCCGAAGCACGTGGGGGTGCTCGACGTTGGCTGATCTGGGCTGGCTGGAAGGAGCGCTCGACCCGGAACTTGTAGGGGAGGCCAATGAGCGGGCGCACCGTGTGCTCATCGGCTCCGCTCTGCGGGCGGTCGAGGCAGAGGTTCCCGAGGGTTCGCCCGACAGCCGGGAGGCGGTCGACTTCGCGGTGGACGCCCTGGACCTGCTGGCCTGGGACGCGATCGCGGAGGATCCGAAGGCACCGGAGACCCGGCGGCTGTGCGGGCAGATGTTCGCCCTGGCGCGGGCACGGCTACCGGAGGACGACTCCCCCGACGCGCGCCTCGAACTGCTCCGTACGGTCTGCCTGGGCTGGATCGCCGACGAGACCCCGCTCGCGGCCCGGCTGCTGGCCGACGTCGAGCTGCCCTCCGTACCGGATGCGGAGGACGACTGGGAGACTCAGGTGCGGCGCGGAACCGCCGATGTGTGGCTCTTGCTGCTGCGCAAGCGCGGCTGGGACGACCTCGACGCGCTGGACCACCTCATCGCGCGGCTACGGGCCGAGCAGGCGGGTCGGGAGGAGACCTACCTCTCGGCGGCCGGTGACGACGCCCGGCCCGCCGCCTGGTCGCTCGCCGCCCACTACCACCTGCTCAAGACGGCGGAGCTGCTCGCCGAGTACCTTGCCACCGGGCATCTGCTGCGTGAACGCCGCCCCGGACGTCACTACGACGTGCGTGAGCGTGTGCAGGCGCACTGCGACCGCGCCCTGGAAGCGGCCGTCGCCTCGGCCGACCCCGATCTCGAGGTGCTTGTACGGCTGCTGGCGGCGACGGCCGACCAGATCATCGACAACAGCCTGTGGACGGTGGCTCGTGCTGTCAGCCCAGAGGTGAACGCCTTCGTGGCCTCCCTCGTCGACCGTGGCCGACCGCGCCCGATCTTCGAGGTGCTGCCGCCGCAGCGTGTGGCCCTGGCCGAGCAGGGGCTGATCCGGACCGCGCACCGCAGTGTGGTGGTCAGTCTGCCCACCAGCGCGGGCAAAACCCTGATCGCCCAGTTCCGGATCCTCCAGGCGCTCAACGCCTACGACAAGCAGCACGGCTGGGTGGCGTACGTCGCCCCGAACCGGGCGCTCGTCAACCAGGTGACGCGACGGCTGCGCCGCGACTTCGCCGGGCTCGGGATCGGGGTGGAGCGGGTCAGCCCGGCCCTGGAGTTCGACGGTCTGGAAGAGGACATGCTCACGGACCGCGGCGAGGGACGGTTCCGGGTGCTGGTGTCGACCCCCGAGAAGCTGGATCTGCTGCTGCGCTCGGGCTGGCAGGAGAAGATCGGGCGCCCGCTGTGTCTGGTGGTGGCCGACGAGGCGCACCACCTCGGGGTGGACAAGCGGGGGATCAAGCTGGAGCTGCTGCTGGCCACCGTCAACCGGGAGGCCCAGGACGCGGGCTTCCTGCTCCTGACACCCTTCATCGACAACGGTGACGTCATCGCTGAATGGCTGGACAGCGGCAGCCGGCAGTCGGTCGGGCAGTCGGTGGACTGGACGCCGAACGACCGCATCGTGGCCCTCGCCCACCGCGAGCGTGCGGCGGGCAACGGCGGTTTCCGGGTGACGCTGGAAACGTTGGTGACCAGTCGCAGGACCCTCAGTGTTCCCGACGAACTGCCTCTGGACGGGTACCGGCCGCTCGGCCTGTCCTGGTCCCAGGCGGGCCAACCCGGGAAACTGGCCGCGGCGACCGCAGCCGTCCTGGCAGAGCGCGGGCAGACCATCACCCTGGCCCAGCAGCCCGGCCACGCCTGGGGTATCGCCGAGCGCATCGCAGGGGGACGGGAGACAGTCGCCGATCCCAGCGACGAACTGCGTGCGGTGCAAGAGGTGGTGGAGGAGGAGTTCGGCAGTGACTTCGCGCTGGTGAGACTGCTCGCCAAGGGCGTCGGAGTCCATCATCGGGGCTTGCCGGACGATATCCGCATTTTGACGGAGTACCTGGTGGAGAGGGGCGACCTCACTCACCTGGTGTCCACCACGACCATCGCCCAGGGCGTCAACTTCCCCGTTGCGAACGTCGTGTTGGCTTCCCACCAGTTCCCGTACGCGACCGACATCCCGGCCTCTGACTTCTGGAACCTCGCGGGGCGAGCCGGCCGAGTGGAGCAGGGTGAGGTAGGCCTGATCGCGCTGGCCGCGACCGACGAGGAACGGGCTAGGAAACTACGGGAGTTCGTCGCCCGCCAGGTCGCGGAGCTGAACTCCACACTCATCGACATGGTGAGCCAGGCCATGTCCAGGAACGGCCACCTCGACCTGCACACGCTGGCGGCCATCCCGGAGTGGTCCGCCTTCGTCCAGTATCTGGCCCACACCTACCGGCAGATCGGAGATCACGAGGAGTTCGCCGAGGAGATCGAGCAGGTGCTGCGTGGCACCCTAGGCTTCCAGCATCTACGGCGCGTGAACCGCGGCTGGGCGGCGGAGCTGGTGCGCAGCGTGCGGGAGTACGCCGAGCTTCTCTCCGGCAAGGCACTGGGACTCGTCGACAGCACGGGCTTCTCCTGGGAGAGCGTCGCGGGCACCCTGAAGCGACTCAGCGACGCTCGGATCGACCGTGAGATCTGGTATGCGCCGCTGTTCGACGGCGACCGCAGGCCACTGGCCCAGTTGGTCGGGGTAATGCTCGAGGTGCCCGAACTGAGGGAGAGCCTCCATGAGATTGCGGACGAGCAAGACGGCCGCAGCGGCGACTACATCGCCCGTGTCATCCAGGACTGGGTGAACGGAGCGTCCGTACCCCAGCTGGCCGCCGACCATTTCAGAAAGCCGGGCGAGTCCAACAGCCTCAACGCGATCACCAAGTGCTGCCAACGCCTGTTCGGCGACATGGCGCCCACGGTTTCCTGGGGGCTGTCCGCACTCCAGTCGCTCACACTCGGCCAGGACTTCGCGACGCTGCCCGCCGAGACACAACGCGAACTGCGGAACATTCCGTCGTACGCCTTCTACGGTGTGCGCTCGGAGGTGGCGATCGCGATGCGGCTCGCAGGGGTACCGAGGTCGGCCGCGAGCCGCATGGCCGCGACCGTCGCCGGCGGACAGGACCAGCGCCGCCCGCAGAGCCCGCTCGGTCCCGCCGAGGCCCGAACGCGGCTGGCGGGATTGTCGGATGCCGTATGGCAGTCAGCCCTCGGGCCCAAGGGACCGGCTTATCGGACAGTCTGGCGGATCCTTGACGGCGTGCAGTGAACCGAGTCGGAGGCGGCGCTCATCTCACGCAGGACGTCCACAAGGTGCAGGCCCGGCGAGCCTCGGCGAGCAGCGCTTCCGCAGCGGACGGCGTTCCGAAGGAATCCACCGCTCTGCTCACCACCATCCGCAGATGGTCAGCTGTGGTCTGGATCCGCTGCTGGGTGATGCCGTACTGCTCCTCGGTGAGCGCGTGATCGCTTTCCCACACGTCCTGCAGCGTCTCGTACTGGGTGTCATCCGCGTCATACACACTCGGGATGCGCGGCAGGTCCTGCTCGGTGAGACGAGGCACTACTGGAGCGTGCCGTGCGTCGGCGACACCGTCGGCCTCTCCGTGGAGAATGCGGCGCACCAGTACCCGATCCGTCTCCGAGCGAGCCACCTGGGCAGCGAGAGCGTCGAGCCTGTCGAGGATGGCCGGCACTCCGGTGTGGTTACGGGTACGCAGCAGGACGCCGAGCTCCCCGGCTGCTTTCCGGCCGGACTCCTGAGCGCGGGACAGCAGTTGATCGCAGCGCGCGATCTCGTCGTGTGCTCGCTGCACGACGCGCACCGCTTCCTCCACGCTCCGCAGGCCTCGGTCCAGATCGGTGGCGTACGCCTTGGCCGCCTTGGTCGCCTCGGTCACGCTTGTGTCCCCGCCCTTCGTCGTCCCCTGCCTGGATCATAAAGACATCGAGGAACCGCCCCATGCCGACCCTGACCGCCCGCACGAAGCCCCGCACCCGCAGGTCGATGGAACTGCTGGCCGAGCGGCCCGACGGCCTGCACTTCAGTGAGCTGTGGAAGCTCGTCGTCGCAGAACTTCCCCTGGCCGAGGAGGACCTGGAGCGGCTGAAGAGCGGAGACACGAAGGGCGAGAACGCCTGGAAGTGGCAGACCTCCGACCTGGTGATGGCGGGGTGGCTGCGCAAGAACAACGGGTACTGGCGCATCACGGCACTGGGCCGGGAAGCGCTGGAGCAGCATTCGGACACGGAGGCCTTCTACGGCGCTGCCCGGTCCGCGTACGCCTACTGGGAGACCCATCGGCACGGTTTCGCCTACGCTCAGAAGCTCGTCGGTGTCATCCCGGCAGGCCGCCAGTTGGACCTCGACACCCTGGCGGCAGAGACCCGGCTCGATCGAGGCCCTCTGGCGCGATGGCTGTGGGGCACCCGCCCGAAGGGCGCGCAGTGGGTTGTGGACGGCAGCGGTGGTGCCGCTCCCGAAGTGCGCGCCGACGACACAGAGAAAGCCGAGCTCTTCGCCGAGATCCAGGACTGGCAACGTCTCGCGGAGGAGACGGTCCGCCCGATCGAACTCCGCGAGCTGCAGGAACTGCTGGCGCGCGAGAACGAGAGAGTCCCGCACGCTCCGAGCGCCTGGCTGCTGCACGGCTATCTCGCGCACGACGCGGACCTTGTGCGGGCTTGGATCACCGAGGGCTTCTGCTCGCTGAACGCAGCCCTCATCGGCCCTGTGGACGGGTCCGTCTCCCCCGAGGAACTCCGCGTCCGGGTGGAACACGGATACCGGAGCGTCCCCGCCAGCCGACGTGAGGAACTGGCCTCGGCGCTGCTGGCCTTCCTCTCCCACATGCACCCAGGGGATCTGGTCTGCACGCTCAGCGACGGCCGGTTCCATCTCGGTACGCTGACGGGCCCCGCCGAGTACAAGTCCGGTGTGCTTCGTCGGACGGTCAACTGGATGGACGTGCGGATCGACTACAACGACCTTCCGGAAGAGGTGCAAGGGCGTTTCGCCAGCCAGCACGACATCGTCGACATGACCTCGTTGCTGAACGACCTCCTGCGCCTCGCGCCCACCGCGCACCCCGACGACGACTCGCGGGCGGAGGAACCCGAACCGGAGGCGGTCGGCCGAACAGGCAGCGAGCTCCCAGCGATCGACCCGTCGTTGGCCGACGAGCTGCTGGTCACCGAGGATTGGCTCACCGAGGTCCGAGACCTGCTGCAGCACCGTCAGCAGTTGATCTTCTACGGCCCGCCCGGCACCGGCAAGACCTACCTCGCCCAGCACATCGCCGAGCACCTGGCCGGTGACCCGCGCGCCGTGAAACTGGTGCAATTCCACCCGTCGTACGCCTACGAGGACTTCTTCGAGGGCTTCCGGCCGACCATCACCAAACCGGAGGCGGCGGCCGGCACGGGCACGCTCGCCTTCGACCTCCGTCCGGGCCCCTTCCGCAAGCTGGTGGACTTGGCGGAGGCGGACCCGTCGACGCCGTACTTCCTCATCATCGACGAGATCAACCGGGCGAACCTCGCCAAGGTCTTCGGCGAGTTGTACTTCGTTCTCGAGTACCGCAATCGGCCCGTGGACCTTCAGTACTCGGGTGAGTTCCATCTCCCCCGGAACGTGTTCATCATCGGCACGATGAACACGGCCGACCGGTCCATCGCCCTGGTCGACGCGGCGATGCGACGCCGTTTCGCCTTCGTCGCCCTGCATCCGGACGAGGAACCGACGGACGGCATGCTGGCCCGCTGGATCGACGAACAGACGAAGAGCGCGAAGATCAATCCCACCGAGGACGTGGCCGCCCTGCACCGGGAGCTCAACCGGCGTATCGAGGACAAGGACTTCCGGATCGGGCCGTCGTACCTGATGCGTCCCTCGGTCTACGGACCCGGCGGGCTGGAGCGGGTGTGGCGCACCTCGATCCTGCCGCTGCTGGAAGAACACCACTACGGCGACGACTCGGTGAACATCCAAGCCCGGTACGGCCTGGCAGCCCTGCGGCGTGCTGTCTCCGGAGGGGACGCGTGACGAATGCCGACGCCGTCGTGGTGCTGCGGGAGCACGGGCCATGGACGAACGCCCTGATGGACCCGGCAGTGGGCCGCACCCTGGCTACGACCGACTGGGTGGACGCCCGGCCCGACCCGTACGCGCCGGGTGATCCGCGTCGCTGGCAGGTGCGGGCGAAGTCGAGGGTGGGGGCCGTGCGGGTCGGTGACCTACAGCTGACGATCGTCCCCAAGCTGCCGGTGCGCCGGTTGTTCTTCCTGCTCGGATACGCTCTCGACCCTCGGTCCCACTGGGGACACGGCGACGGGAACGTGCTGGTGAGCGATTACGACGACCTACTTCCGGCCGTCGCGCACGCCTTCGAGCGTCAGGCCGAACATGCCCTGCGGCGCGGGCTGTTGCAAGGCTACCGGCATACGGACGAGACACTGCCCGTGGTGCGCGGCCGCATCAGGGAGTCGGACCAGATACGCAGGCGGTATGGATTCCCCGTACCTGTCGAGGTCAGCTTCGACGAATTCACGGTGGACATCCCGGAGAACCGGCTGCTGCTTGCCGCCGTGGAACGGCTCGTGCGCCTTCAGGGGGTCCCCCGTGACGTGCGCGGGCGGCTGCTGCGGCTGCAAGTCAGGCTGGAGGGCGTGAGGCCTCTCCGACGAGGCGCACCGCTGCCGTCCTGGACGTCCTCCCGCCTCAACAGCCGCTACGGTCCCGCCCTCCGGCTGGCCGAGCTGATTCTCCACGAGGCGTCGATCGAGCAGCGTGGCACGGACACGGCAGTGAGCGGTTTCCTGCTCGACCTCGCGAAGGTCTTCGAAAACTTTGTGTCGGTGGCTCTACGGCAGGCCTTGCGGCCGTATGGCGGGCGCTGTCAGTTTCAGGCACACCACCACCTGGACGAGGCGGAGGCGGTCCTGCTCAAGCCGGATCTGGTCTGGTACGACGACGCCGGACGGCCGATCGGTGTCGCCGACGCCAAGTACAAGGCGGAGAAGGACAAGGAAAGGTTTCCGAGTTCCGACCTCTACCAGATGCTGGCCTACTGCACCTCGCTCGGTCTTTCATCCGGCCATCTGGTGTACGCGAAGGGCCGATCGCCTCGGGGTTCTCACCGGGTGCGGCGTGCCGGAGTCGTCATCACTCAGCACGCCATGGAACTGGATCGAGACCCGGTTGACCTCCTGGCGGGAATCGACGAGATCGCGGAGTTCATGGTCCGGTCGCAGTGAGCTGGTCGGTTCAGTAGCGGCTCCGACCGCACAGCCCGCGGTAGTACTCGGACCCGACCCGCCGGGCGACATCACGCCGCTCCACACGGGGACATCCCGGACGATACTTCTTCGAGCTCGTCCGAGGCTTCCTCTACCGCCGTACACCGACTCCCGACCACCTTCGCGCCCGAAAAGCGCCCGATATCCCCTTCCATGCCCATCTACGGTTGGACGTGGCGGACAATACGTGAGGGCGGATTCGACCCGGATTCGACCCGAAGGGTTTGGTCAGTTACTGAACATGGCATCTGACCTGCGACAACAAGGAGCGGCAGACGAGTCGGGCTGTACGCCGGGTTCTGTTCCCCGGTTCCCTCGCGGGGGCCGGGGCGACGGCCATCCATCTAGGGCCGGCGTTGCCGCCGGCCTCGTGCGGTCTACCCGCGGACTCGGGCGGGCAGCCCTCGAACGTCCGCGCAGGAACACCGGGGTGTTCCCTCTTGACCTTGCTCCGGGTGGGGTTTACCTAGCTGCCCAGGTCACCCTGGGCACTGGTGGTCTCTTACACCACCGTTTCACCCTTACCGAGGACCGAGGTCCCCGGCGGTCTGCTTTCTGTGGCACTGTCCCGCGGGTCACCCCGGGTGGCCGTTAGCCACCACCCTGCCCTGTGGAGCCCGGACGTTCCTCGGGAAGCCCCCTAGGGGGACTCCACGCGGCCGTCCGCCCGGCTCGTCTGCCGTGCCGACCATGGTACCCGGCGGACGCCCCGCTGCGGCGCCGCGGCCGTGGCCAGCACCGAGCCCGCCAGGATCAGGGTGAAGGCGACGCCGATGCCGAGGGTCAGCTCCTCGTCGAGGAAGAGGGCGCCCGCGGCCACGGCGACCGCCGGGTTGACGTAGGTGATGACGCCCGCCCGGGTCGGGCCGACCTCCTTGATCAGTTCCAGGAAGGCCACGAACGCGATCGCGGTGCAGACGACGCCGAGGCCGGCGAGGGCGGCCAGCACGTCGGCCGAGGGCGTGGTGGCGGGGCGGGTGAGGAAGGCTGCGGGGGCGTAGACGAGCGCGGCCAGCGTGAGGCAGGGGGTGATGAGCTGGAGGGTCGGGACGTCCTTGAGGTGCCGGGCGGCTATGAGCGGGGCGGTGGCATAGCCGACGACCGTGACCAGCACCTCGGCGAGGGAGCGGGCGTCGCCGCCGGTGAGGTGCGGCAGGGTGAGGACGGTGACGCCGGCCAGGCCGAGGGCGAGTCCGGTGACGCGGCGGGCGCCCACGCGTTCCCCGGCGCCGAAGAAGCGGGCCAGGAGCAGGGCGACGATGGGCACGCCCGCGATGAGGAGTCCGGCGGTGGAACTGGAGAGGTGCCGTTCGGCGTCGGTCAGGGTCCACCAGGGGCCGACGATCTCGATCACCGCGAAGGCCAGCATGGGCTTCCAGTGCGTCCGCACGGTGCGGGCGAGACCGCCCTGGCGGAGGGCGAAGGGAAGCAGGAGCGCGGCGCCGAGCGCGCACCGCGCGAACACCACCACGGACGGGGACAGCTCGTCCACCGCCACCTTGATCATCAGATAGGGAATGCCCCAGACCACTCCCATCAGGGAGAACAGGGCCCAGCCGCGTGCAGTCATGGCGGCAGTCTGCGTCCCGCCCTCACCCGCGGTCTTGAACGCTGTTGCGGTACGCCGCCGGGGTCACCCCCAGCACCCGCCGGAACCAGCGGGTCAGGTGGGCCTGGTCGGCGAACCCGACCAGGGCGGCCACCTCGGCCGGCCGCAGCCCGCACTCCAGCAGGCCGCGGGCCCGGTGCACCCGGTGCTGGGCGAGCCAGGCGTACGGCGGCACTCCCATCGTCGTGCGGAAGGCGCGCAGCAGCTGGTAGCGGGAGAGGCCGAGGTCGGTGGCGAGCGCGGCGAGGGAGGGCGGGTCGGCGAGTTCGTCGGCGAGGCGGTCGCGTACGGCGCGTGCGATGCCGTCGGCGCCGGGCACGGTGTCGCCGGCCGCCCGGGCCGTGGAGTGGCGGCGGGCCAGTGCCGTGAGCAGCCACGGCAGCCGGGACTCCGCCTCCAGGGGGTCCGGGCAGGCGCTCAGCTCGGTGTGCGCGCGCAGCAGCGCGGCGGCCAGCTCCGGGTCGTCGAGCACGGGCTCGCGGAAGTGCCGCACCCCGGTGCCGAGGGTGCCGTCGGCGAGGAGGGCCGGGGCGGCGTACAGGGCCCGGTAGGCGTAGCCGCCGTCCGGGGTGGCGGGGCCCCCGGTGTGCATCTCGCCCGGTTCGAGGATGACGATGGAGCCGGGCCCCGAGTGGATGCGCCCGCCCCGGTAGTCGATGACCTCCAGCCCGCCGACGGTCACCCCGACCGTGAACTCCTCGTGGGCGTGCGGCGCGTACACGTGCCGGTCGAAGCGGGCGGTGAGCAGGTCGAGCGCGGGGCCGCAGCGCCCCAGCCGGGCCCGTGTCCACCGCGCGTCTTCCCGTCCGTCCACCTCGTACCCCCCGCTCTCAGGGGATCAGAGGAAGTCGCTCGTGTCCAGGTCGAAGCCGAAGGGGCCGGGGAGGGTGATCGGCTTGCCGAAGGGGCGGGTGCGGTGCTCGCGGTAGTCGTGCCCCTCGGGGTCGCTGAAGAGCGTGACCGCGGCGGCCTCCCGGTCGACCAGCAGGTAGAGGGGGATGCCGCCCCGGGCGTAGCAGCGGCGTTTGGTCTCGCGGTCGGCACCGGGCTTGGACGAGGTGACCTCGAGCACCAGGGACACGCCGTCGCAGGGCATCCACGGGTCGGCGCCTCGGTAGAGCCGCCGCTGCGTGGGAGCGAACGTGCCGTCGGGGATCACGTGGTCCCGCGGGCTGCCCTCCAGCTTGAGGCCCTTGTTCCCGGAGAAGTCCATATCGGTCCGGGCGCAGCGGATCACCTGCTTCAGGATCACATTGATGCAGTCCTCGTGATCCCCGTCCGGCGGCGGTGTCACGACGATCTCCCCCTCGATCAGCTCGGCCCGGAAACCCTCCGGGGTGTCCAGGGCGAGAAAGCCCTCCAGCAGGACTTCTTCCTGCGTGAGCGGCTCATGGGCCATGGCAGTCATGTCACGCCCCTCCTTCTTCGGTCGCTCGCCAGACTGGGACATCGGCTGATCACCTGGCCGTGAGATCGGGAACCGTTCCCTCGATCGTGGCACACAGGGGCCCCTCACGCGGGCGTGAACCGGACCGTCGCCCGGGCCGGGTCGGCCTCCGTCAGGCGGACGCGGAGGTGTTCGCCGAGGGGGAGGTGGTCGCCGCCGTCGACGCGGCCGATGACGGCCGGGTCGGTGAGCTGGACCGTGCCGGTGGTGGGGCGGCGGTCGTCGACGTCGATGACGCAGGCGTCGAACGTCTCGCCGATCCGGGGGGCGAGGACCGCCGCCTCGACGACGTTCACGCTCTCCCGTTCCACGGCGCTCGCGCGGCGCGCGCCGGCCGTCATCTCGGCGGGCAGTGCGTCGAGGGCGGCGAGCACCCAGTCGGGCGGGGCGTCCCCGGACACCGCGGCGAGGCAGAGTTCGCTGGTGTAGCGGTCGGCGAGGCGGCGCAGGGGGGCGGTGCAGTGGGTGTAGGGGGCGGCCACGGCGGAGTGGGTGGTGAGAGGAGGGAGGGCGCCGTCGCGGAAGACGGTGTAGCCGGCGCCGCGCAGCAGGGTGGTGCACTCCAGGAGGAAGGCGGCGTGGTGGGGGCGGTGCGGGTCGAGGGAGCGGACCAGGCCGGCGTAGGAGACGTGGTGCGGCCAGTCGATGCGCAGGGCGTGCGCGGTGCGGCGCAGGCGGCCCACGGCGCCGTCGGGGGCGGCGGGCAGGGTGCGCAGGACGCCGGTGCCGTGGGCGAGCATGAGGTCGGCCGCCGCCATGCCGGTGAGGAGGGAGATCTGGGCGTTCCAGCCGTCCGCGGGGAGGGGGGCGCGGTACTCCAGTGCGTAGCCGCCGTCGCGCGGGACGATCTCCTGTTCGGGGACGTTGAGGGAGATTCCGCCGCGTTCGGTCTCCAGGCGTTCGCGGAGCAGGCCGATCGTCTTCAGCAGGGCGACCGGTTCCTCCGCCCGGCCCTCGTCGACCTGCCGCTGGACCCAGGCGTAGTCGAGTCTGGCGCGGCTGCGGACGAGGGCGCGGCGGACGTCGACGGCGAGGGTGCGGCCGTCGGCGTCGAGGTCGATCGTCCACAGCGCGGCGGGCCGGGGGCCGTCGGGGAGCAGGCTGGCGGCGGCCTCGCCTAGGGCGGGCGGGTGCAGGGGGACGCGCGCGTCGGGGAAGTAGAGGGTCATGACCCGGCGGTGGGTCTCCGCGTCGAGCCGTCCGCCGGGGGTGACGAAGGCGGCGACGTCGGCGATGGCGTACCGGACGCGGTAGCCGGTGCCCTGCCGCGACAGGTGCATGGCCTGGTCGAGGTCGGTGGAGGCGGGTGGGTCGATGGTGAACAGGGGGATGCCGGTGGCGTCGTACGACGGCATCCTCGGCGCCCGGGCCGCCCGTTCGGCCTCCGCGAGGACCTCGGGCGGGAAGGCGTCGGGGACGCCGAGCTCGGTGCGCAGTGCGCCGAGGGCGGCGTGCAGCGGGTCTCCGGGGGCGCCGGTCGCGCGCAGGGGGCGGCGGGGCATACAGCGAGCGTAGGCCGGGGGGTGCCGGGCGGCACGCCGTACGCTGGCGGGAGTGCAACAGAAGGAGTGAACGTGCTGGTCCTGCTGCCGCCCTCGGAGGGAAAGGCCTCCTCCGGCCGGGGCGCCCCGCTGAAGCTGGAGTCGCTGTCGCTGCCCGCCCTGACGGAGGCCCGCGAGACGGTGCTCGGCGAGCTGGTCGAGCTGTGCGCGGGCGACGAGGACAAGGCGCGCGAGGTGCTGGGGCTGAGCGAGGGCCTGCGCGGCGAGGTCGCGAAGAACGCGGAACTGCGGACGGCCGGGGCGCGGCCGGCCGGGGAGATCTACACGGGGGTGCTGTACGACGCCCTGGACCTGGCCACCCTGGACCCGGCCGCGCGGCGGCGGGCCGCGCGGTCGCTGCTGGTGTTCTCCGGGCTGTGGGGCGCGGTCCGGGTGACGGACCGGATCCCGTCGTACCGCTGCTCCATGGGCGTGAGGCTGCCGGGGCTGGGCGCGCTGGGCGCGTTCTGGCGTGCGCCGATGGCCGCGGCCCTGCCGGAGGCGGCCGGGGACGGACTGGTGCTGGACCTGCGGTCGGCGGCGTACGCGACGGCGTGGAAGCCGAAGGGTGAGGTGGCCGGGCGGACGGCGACGGTGCGGGTGCTGCACGCGCCGACCCGGAAGGTCGTCAGCCACTTCAACAAGGCGACGAAGGGGCGGATCGTGCGGAGCCTGCTGTCCGCGGGGACGGCGCCGTCGGGGCCCGCCGAGCTGGTCGAGGCGCTGCGGGAGCTGGGGTACGAGGTGGAGGCGCAGGCGCCGGCCAAGGCGGGGCAGGCGTGGGTCATGGACGTGCTGGTGGAGGAGATCCACTGAACCTTCGAGGCTCGTTGCAGCATGCGCAATGAGCTTTGCGGAGGATGCTTCGGGACCGGCAGGATGAGGGCATGGTCATGCCCTCCCTTCCGTCTGTCCTGGATCTCGCGCCCGTCGTCCCCGTCGTGGTCCTCGCCGACCCGGCCGACGCCGTGCCGCTCGCCCGTGCCCTGGTCGCCGGCGGGCTGCCGGCGATCGAGGTGACCCTGCGGACGCCCGGCGCCCTGGAGGCCGTCCGGGCGATCACCGCGCAGGTGCCGGAGGCGGTGGTGGGGGCGGGAACCGTGATCACCCCGGGGCAGGTGACCGAGTCCGTGGCGGCGGGGGCCCGGTTCCTCGTCAGCCCCGGGTGGACCGACGCCCTGCTGGAGTCGATGCTCGGCTCCGGAGTGCCCTTCCTGCCGGGGGTGTCGACCACCTCGGAGGTGGTGGCACTGCTGGAGCGCGGGGTGCGGGAGATGAAGTTCTTCCCGGCCGAGGCGGCGGGCGGCACCGCCTACCTGCGCTCGCTGTCCGGACCGTTGCCGCAGGCCCGCTTCTGCCCCACGGGCGGCATCGGCCCCGCCTCCGCGCCCCGCTACCTCGCGCTGCCCAACGTCGGGTGCGTCGGCGGGAGCTGGATGCTGCCCCCGGAGGCGGTCGTGGCGCGGGACTGGACCCGGATCGAGCGGCTGGCCCGCGAGGCGGCCGCGCTGGGTGGGGGTGCGGATGGTGGGGGTGCGGCCGGTGGGGGTGCGCCCGGTGGGGCTGCGCCCGGTGGCCGTACGACCCGTGCGGGCGTGGGCAGTGACGGTGCGGCCGGTGAGGGCGCGGACGGCGGCCGTACGACCGGTGGGAATGCGGGCGGTGAGGGTGCGTCCGGGCAGGGACCGTCCGGTGGGGGCGCGGACGATGGCCGTACGTCCCGTGCGGGCGCGGACGGTGGCGGTGCGGCCGGTGAGGGACCGTTCAGCGCAGGTGCGCGGTGTCGTTGAGCAGGCGGACGCTGGCGTTGCCGTCGGCGTAGTACGCCACCACCGACAAGGACGCCGCGGACAGCTCCATGCGGAACAGGGACTCCGCGGGGGCGTTCAGCGCGAGCCGGACCAGGGTCTTGATCGGCGTGACATGGGTGACCAGCAGCACCGTGCGGCCCGCGTACGCCTCGATCAGCCTGTCGCGGGCGGCGGCGATCCGGACGGCGGTCGCCGCGAAGCTCTCGCCGCCGCCGGTCGGCTCGGCGTCCGGGGAGGCCAGCCAGGCGGCCAGGTCCTCCGGGTGGCGCTCGTGCACCTCGGCGAAGGTGAGGCCCTCCCAGGCGCCGAAGTCCGTCTCGCGCAGCCCGTCGTCGATCCCGACCTCCAGGCCGAGGCGGGCGGCGACGATCCCGGCGGTCTCCCGGGTGCGTGCCAGCGGGGACGACACGATCGCCTGGATCGTGCCCCGCCGGGCCAGCGCCGCGGCGACCCGCTCGGCCTGCTCGCGGCCGGTGCCGGAGAGCGACGGGTCACTGCCGCCGCTGCCCGAGAAGCGCTTCTGCGGAGTCAGCGGCGTCTCACCGTGCCGCAGCAGTACGAAGGTGGCGGGCGCGCCGAGGTCGGGGGCGGAGCCCCAGCCGACCGAGGGGGTGGGGGCCGTGGTCGCGGCGGTGGGTGCCGTGGCGGAGGCGGCGACGGTGCGGGCGGCGCGGTGGTCGGCCTCGGCTGTGCCGGCGTCCTCGGCGGGAGTCGCGGTGGCGGGCACCCCGGCGGCCGGGTCCGTGGCGGACGCGGCGGTTCCGGCGCCCGGTCCGGCGACGGGTGCGGCGGCCGAAGCGGCAGCGGGCCCGGCGGCCGCGGCGGCCGGTTCCGGGGCGGTCCCGGGGGTGGTCCCCGTGGCGGGCGGGGCGCCGGCGGCTCCCCGGTCCATCGCCTCGTTCGCCAGGCGGTCCGCGTGCTTGTTCCGCTCGCGCGGGATCCACTCGTAGGTCACCTGCCCGGGCGGGAAGACCCGGGACGCCTCCATGGCGAGCGGCTTCATGCCGGGGTGCTTGATCTTCCAGCGGCCGGACATCTGCTCGACGACCAGCTTGGAGTCCATCCGTACGTGCACCCGCGCGGTCGGGTCGAGTTCGCGGGCGGCGCGCAGGCCGGCGAGCAGCCCCCGGTACTCGGCGACGTTGTTCGTCACCGTGCCCAGGAACTCCGCCGCCTCCGCCAGCGTCTCCCCCGTCGCCGCGTCGATGACGACGGCCCCGTAGCCCGCGGGCCCCGGGTTGCCCCGCGACCCGCCGTCGGCCTCGACGATGAACTCCCGCACCGCGAGGACCCCTACAGCCCGGACTCGGCCGTGCGCACCAGGATGCGGCGGCAGTTCTCGCAGCGCACCACGGTGTCCGGGGCGGCCTTGCGGATCTCGTTCAGCTCGGTGATGGCCAGCTCCTGGCGGCAGCCCTGGCAGGTGCGCGCGTACAGCTTGGCCGCGCCGATGCCGCCCTGCTGCTCGCGCAGCTTCTCGTAGAGCTTCAGCAGGTCGGCGGGGACGGACCCGGCGACGACCTCGCGCTCCTTGGTGACCGTGGCCGCCTCGCCGTCGATAGCCTCGAACGCGGCGTCCCGGCGCCCGGTGGCGTCGTCGATCTTCGCCTGCACTGAGGAGACCCGCTCGGTCAGTTCCGCGACCCGCGCCTGCGCGGACTCACGGCGCTCCATGACCTCCAGGACGATGTCCTCCAGGTCGCCCTGGCGCTTGGCGAGCGAGACGATCTCGCGCTGGAGGTTCTCGAGGTCCTTTGGCGAGCTGACCGCGCCGGAGTCCAGCCGCTTCTGGTCGCGGGCGGCGCGCTGGCGCACCTGGTCGACGTCCTGCTCGGCCTTGGTCTGCTCGCGGGCGCAGTCGCTCTCCTCGGTCTGCGCGGCCACCAGCAGGTCGCGCAGCTGCGTGAGGTCCTTGTTCAGCGACTCGATCTCGGCGTGCTCGGGCAGCGACCGGCGCTTGTGGGCGAGCTGCTGGAGGCGCACGTCGAGCGCCTGGACGTCGAGGAGTCGGATCTGGTCGGCGGGCGCGGCGTTCAGTTGGGGGCTCCCATTGCGCTAGAGGTCGGGGTGGACGCCGCGTGGGCGGTCCAGGGGTCGGTGACCGTCTTGGAGACATGGACCCGAAGGCCCCAGCCGTTGCGGTCGGAGATCTCGTCGAGCTGGCTCGCGGCCAGCTCGCACCAGGGCCACTCGGTGGCCCAGTGCGCCGCGTCGAGCAGCGCGAGAGGACTGTGGGCCACGGCTTCCGACGCCGGGTGGTGGCGCAGGTCCGCGGTGAGGAAGGCGTCCACGCCGGCCGCGCGGACGTGGCCGAAGAGGCTGTCGCCGGAGCCTCCGCTGACGGCGACCGTGCGGACGGTCGCCCCGGGGTCGCCGGCCACGCGGATGCCCTGCGCGGTGGCGGGCAGGCGCGCGGCGGCGCGCGCGGCGAGTTCGCGGACGGTCAGCGGGTGGTCGAGTTCGCAGATCCGGCCGAGGCCGCGGCGGCCCTCGGGGTCGGTGGGGTCGGGCACCAGGGGCCCTACGACGCGCAGGTCCAGCGCGCCCGCGAGGGCGTCGGAGACGCCGGGGTCGGCGGTGTCGGCGTTGGTGTGGGCGACGTGCAGCGCGATGTCGTTCTTGATCAGGGTGTGCACGACCCGGCCCTTGAAGGTGGAGGCGGCGACCGTCGTCGTGCCGCGCAGGTAGAGCGGGTGGTGGGTGACCAGCAGGTCGGCTCCGAGCTGTACGGCCTCGTCGACGATCTCCTGGACGGGGTCGACGGCGAACAGGACCCGGGTGACCTCCTGGCCGGGGTCGCCCACGACCGTTCCGACCGCGTCCCAGGACTCGGCCCGTTCGGCGGGCCACAGGTTCTCCAGCGCGGTGATGACTTCAGACAGACGGGGCACGGACACAGGCTACCTGCCTGCTCCGCGGGCCTGAACCGGTGCGTCGTGGCACCGCCGCCCGGCCGCGGCCGGTACGGTGCGGCACACCGACCGGCGTCGCGGCGAGCGCACCCGGCCCGTCGCCCCGTGCGGCACACGGGCCCCCGCGGGCTCGCCGGCCCGCGGAGCACACGCGTCCCCGTTCCCTCAGGCGAACCGCCGGGGGGACACCCTTATGTGTGAAGCGACGGTCGGCCGCTCCTCCGTCTGTGCGTACGAAAACTAGCTTCGTCGCCGGAGGTGACCGAATGATGACGGCCTGTGTGATCGAGCCCGCGGCGGGAGACCGGGGCGGCGACGGGGACGGCTTCCCCCCGCGGCCGGGCTGTGTGATCACGGTGGACGGCGGTTACGCCGCGCGTCTCACCCGCAGCGGCGACTCCTGGTTCCCGGAGCGCTGGACCCTGGACGGACCCGAGCCGTACGCCGTTCCGCTGCCGGGGAACCAGCCGGAGGAGCCCGGTACCGAGGTGCAGCCGATGGGCGACGGGCGGGTCCTCATCCGCCGCCACGCCGCCGGACGGCACGCCTTCTCGCTGCTCTACCCGGCCGGCCCCGGCACCGGCGAGCTACCGCTGGGCGCGGTGGAGTGCGGGGGCGCCGCGCTGCGGCTGCTGCCGCCCGCACCGGGCGGCGACCGCGCGTACGCCCTCGCCGCAGGACCGCGCTCCAGCGCGGTGTGGCTCGTCGCCGGCGGCGCGTTCGGGCCCGAGCACGTGGCGGAGGTGCCGGGGCGCTGCTCGGGCGGGGTGTGGCTGGACCGGTCCGGGCGGATGCTCGCGCTCGACCGGGAGCTGGACGGTCGTACCAAGTCCGTGGTGGTCGACCTGGAACGCGGCGGCGAGGTGTCACCGCTGCTGCAGATCGCCGCCGACAGCGACGACCGGCTGCTGCTCGCCGATCCCGACAGCGGGCTGCTGCTGATCCGCTCCGACGCCCCCTCGCCCGGTCACGCCCGCCTCGGCTGGGGGGTGCTCGGCAGCACGCTGCCGGTGCGGTTCCCGGAGTGCCTGCGCGGGCCGGCGGATCGCGCGGTGACGCCGTTCGCGATCCAGCCGGGGCAGGTACTGACGCCGGAGAGCTGCGGGGTGGCCCTGCGGATCGACGGTCCGGCGGGGAGCTGGATCGGGGTGTGGCGGCCGGCCGAACGGCAGGTCCACCATCTTCCGGCGCCGCCGGGCTGGCTGGCGGGGACCGGGCTGTGGACCCCGGGCGGCGTGCTGCGGCTGCCGTACGCCACGCGGGGCACCCCGTGCGGCGTGGCGGAGGTGACACCGCCCGCACCCGCCGTGGGGGCGGACGGCGCCGGGAGTGCGAGGGCACCGCGGGCGGGAGGCGCGCGGCCCGGGGGGGACGCGCGGGGCGGCGGGGACTCGTGGCGGGCGCGGGAGGCGGGGCCCGGGGCCGCCGGGGAGACCGCCGAGGCCCGCGGAGTCATAACGCTCCTGGACGCCAGGCGGGGCACGGCGGGTGCCGGCGAGGTCGCGCCGCGGGCCATCGGGGACGCGCGTGCCGGGGGTCCGGGAGGGGACGGCGCGGGGCGCACGGCCTCGCCACCGGGGGCGCGGCCGGCGGAGCCGGACCCTCCGGGACCGGCCGCGCCACGGCCGGTGCCGTTGCAGCAAGCGCCCCTGGGAGACGGCACGTTGGAGCGACTTGTAACGAACCGGTGGCGGTCGGCGTGGCCGTCTGGATTCGGCCCGAGGTGTGCCGGTTAGACTCCCCCGGCTGTAAGAAAGATCATGTTGACGGGGTGAATCCTTCCGATGAGCGACGCCTGCACGTCCCAGCCGCTGTCCGCCGACCACGCCGCGGCGCCCGGCCACGGCAAGCACCGCGGTCCGGTCTCGGCCCACGACACCGAGTCGGCCCCCCGCGGCCGGCACCGCAAGCCGGTGGAGCAGCAGACTGAGAAAGCCGCCTGACGGTACGTCGGACGGCACGGCATCCGGCCCCGCTCGCCGCACGGCGAGCGGGGCCGCGTCGTATCCCCCGTGGCCCGGCGGCTCACGCGTACCGGACACCGGCGTCGGCGAGGACCGGCGCGTCGCCCCGCTCCACGGCGCCGACGTCCATCCGGATCTCCCCGGCGCCCCGCCACATCCGCACCCGCAGGGTCTCCCCGGGGTGGACCACCCCGGCGAACCGCGCGGTGCAGCCGCGCACCCGGGTCACGTCGCCGTCGAGCAGGGTGTCGACGACGGCCTTCAGCGTGATGCCGTAGGTGCACAGGCCGTGCAGGACGGGCCGGTCGAAGCCCGCCCGCGCGGCGAACTCGGGGTCGGCGTGCAGCGGGTTCCAGTCGCCGCAGAGCCGGTAGAGCAGCGCCTGGTCCTCCCGGACGGGCCGCTCGACGGTCCGGTCGGGGGCGCCGGCGGGCGGTTCGCGCCGGGTGGCCGGGCCCCGGTCGCCGCCCCAGCCGCCTTCGCCGCGCACGTGGATCCGGGCATGAGCGGTCCACAGCGGCCCGTCGGCGTCGGCGGCATCGGTGCGCAGCACCAGGACGGCCGCGGTGCCCTTGTCGTGGACGGCGACGATCCGCTCGCTCGTGGTCGCGGTGCCCTCGGCCGGGAGGGTGCGGTGCAGGGCCAGCGACTGTCCGGCGTGCAGGACGCGGGCGAGGTCGACGTCGACGCCGGGCATGGACAGGCCGCTGATCACCCCGGGCGGGCCGCCCCCCGCGACGGTGGCGAAGCTCGGCAGGACGTGCAGCCGGGACTCCAGCGTGTAGCGCAGTTCGGCGGGGTCGGTGGCGGGGCGGCCCGCGCCGATGCCGAGGTGGTAGAGCAGGACGTCCTTCCGGGTCCAGGAGATCTCGCCGGTCCGGGGTCCGGCGGCGAGGGCCTTGGCTGCGTCGATGGGCATGGGGCTCCTGTGCCCGGCGGGAACGGAGGGGGAAACCCGGGCGCGGCCGTCCACGCCGCCGGGCGCGCGTGGACGGCCCGCCCGGGGCGGCGCGGTCCGCCCTTCCCCGGTGCGTTGTCCTCGCGGGCGCACCACCGTTGACGATGCGTCAGTGTGCCCGCCGCGGCACGGCGCATCGGGGGCGAGTGATCCCGTCAAGATCACTGCGCGCAGAATGACCCATATGCCGACGACGCACCCACCGAAGACGACGACGTCCGACGACGTGCCCCCCATCAGCCGCTTGCTGGCCCTCGCCTTCGACGACGACCCGATGATGCGCTGGTTCTTCCCCGAGGACACCACCCGGGGGGCCGGGCTGTCCCGCTACTTCGCCACCCTCCTCACCCGCCAGTACCTGGTGCACGGCGTGTGCGAGCACACCGCCTCGGCGGCGGCCTTCTGGGTCCCGCCGGAGGGGCGGGAGAAGGCCGTGCCGGACGCCACGACCGTCCAGCAGCTCCAGGAGATCCTCGGCGAACGCGCCCCGCTGTTCCGGGACGCCGTCGAGGCCGCCGCCCAGCACGGCCCGCGGGAGGCGCACTGGTACCTCGCGGTGATCGGCGCCGACCCCGCCGCCCGGGGCCAGGGGCACGGGGCCGCCCTGCTGCGCTCGGGGCTGGCCCGGGCCGACGCGGCCGGGCTTCCTGTCTACCTGGAGTCCTCCAAGCCCTCCAACCTCCCTCTGTACGAGCACTTCGGCTTCACCGTGCTCACCGAACTGCGGCTGCCGGGCGGCGGGCCGGCCCTGTGGGCGATGCGGCGGGAGCCGCGCCCGGGGTCGGCGCAGGACCGGTAGGACGACCGGGGCGCGGGCAGGCGGGCAGGGTGCCTCGGCCCGCCCCCGGGCCGGCGCCGTGCTCAGCGCCCGGGCCGCTCGGCGAGCTTGGTCACCTCCGCCGAGGCGTACTCCGTGCCGCGGGGCGCGAGGCAGACGAACCAGTCGACCGGGGACCCCTCGGCGTGCCGGATGAACCCGGTGTCGGCAGGTGTCCCGGTGCCCTCCGGGGCTCGTCCGACCACGGTGCCGGTGCCGTCCTTCCAGGTGCAGGTGACCTCGCCGGCGGCCCTGGTGACCTGGCCGACGACCAGACGGTCCGGGCCGTCACCGTCCGGGTCCAGGGGGACGGCGGCCGTGGTGAGGTCCGAGGGCGGGTTCTGGTCAGGGGGGAAGGCGGACCACATGACCAGCGACGCCGTGCCGTCGACGACGCTGTGGACGAAGTAGTGGCTGCTGCCGACCAGCACGTAGGCGTTGCGGACCTCCTCCGGGAACTGCCCGGACTCGGCCATCCGCGTCAGCTGGGCCTGTGCCTCGGTCTCGTCGCGGGGGGCCGCCCAGACGTCGAGCACGACGGACCACTCCTTGCCCCCGTCCGTCCCCCTGGCGAGCACGGTCCGCTGCGGCGCGAACACATCAGCGGTCGCGGACTGCGAGCGGGCCGCGGGCGGAGCGACCCGGTCACCGCCCCCGTCCGGCAGTCCCGCGACCGCCAGGGTCGCCGACGAACCGCTGATCACCAGCGCCGTGGCCGCCGCCACGGCCCAGCGGCGGGCTCTGCGGCGGCGCCCGCCCCGCAGCACCGACTGGTAGGGGGCTATGCCGATCTCCACCTCGTCCGCGGCCTCGGCCAGCAGGAAGGCGATGTCCGTGTGCGACATGTCGTGCTCGGTCTCCCGGTTCGCGCTCATCACTTCCGCCCTCCCTGTGTCACCGTCTCGGCCAGCCCCGGTATGGCGCGGAGTTTCGCGATCCCCTTCGCCGCGTTGCTCTTCACCGCGCCGACGGAGCAGCCCATGGCCTCGGCGGTCTGGGTCTCCGTCAGGTCCTCCCAGTACCGCAGCACCACGGCCTCCCGCTGGCGCACGGGCAGTCCGGCGAGTGCCTTCAGCAGCGCGTTGCGGTCGTCCGCCTGGGCGATGCGGTCTCCGGTGTCCGGCTGGTCGTGCGCGAGCCCGGAGTCGTCCTTCGGTGCCAGGAACTCGCGCAGGCGTCTGCGGTGCTTGCGCGCGTGCGTGTTGATCATCACGCGCCGGACGTACGCCTCCGGTTCATCGGCCGAGCCGACCTTGCGCCAGGCCACGTAGACCCGCTCCAGGGTCGACTGGACCAGGTCCTCCGCCGCGTGCTGCTCCCCCGTGAGGAGAAATGCCGTGCGCATCAACCGCGGCCAGCGGCCGATGACGAAGGCCTGGAACTCCTCGTCCCGGGCCTGCTTCCGATCCCCCATGGGCACCTCCTAGACAAACAAAGGAGTCCATGGGCACCGCGAACCGTTGCCTCCCCGCTCCGACTTTCTCCGCCCTCCCCGTCCGTCCCCCTGCCGGGGCCGGCTCAGCGAGCGGCCCCGGCCCCCGCAGCGTCCCCGCCTTCCCCGGCACCGCCCCCGCCTTCCCCGGCACCGCCGGCGTTCCGGGCGCCCCCGGCGTGCCGAGCGCCCCCTTCCTCCCCGGCGCCCACGAGGTCCCCGCCGCCCGCAGCGCCTGCGAGGTCCCCAGCGCTCCCGGCCCCCGCGGACCTCCTGGCCTCCGCACCGCTCCCGGCCCCCGCGGTGTCCGGAGGGCCCGCGGTGCCCGCCGCCTCCTTCCCCGGCAGCCACACCGCCATCACCGCGGCTCCCGCCAGCAGCACCACCGCCGACGCCCGGAACGCCAGCGCGTACCCCTCGGTGAGCGGGACCGCCCCCGTGCTCTCCCCGGTACGGGCCGCGGCGATCGTCGACATCACCGCGAGGCCGAGGGAGCCGCCCATCACCCGGGAGGTGTTGATCATGCCGGAGACCAGTCCGGCGTCCCGCGGGTCCGCGCCCGAGGTGGCGAGCGCGGCCAGCGGTGTCGCGGTGAGGCCCGCGCCGAGCATCATCAGGATGCCGGGGAGCATGATCCCGGTGAGGTAGCCGCCGTCGGCGCGCATCGTCGACTGCCAGCCGAACCCGGCGGCGCCGGTCAGCGAGCCGAGCACGGCAACCCGCCGCGCGCCCAGCCGGCGCATCCAGCGCGGGGCCAGCTTGGAGCCGACGACGACGGCGAGCGAGCTGGGCACCAGGGCGAGACCGGCCTCCAGCGGCGAGTAGCCGAGCACGTTCTGCGCGTACAGCGTCATGAAGAACCACATGCAGAACATCGCGGAGCCGCTGAGGAACATCGCCGCGTTGGCCGACGACACCGGCCGCAGCGCGAGCAGCCTGAGCGGCATCAGCGGCGCCGTCGTGCGCGCCTCGACCAGCAGGAACAGGCCGATGAGCAGCAGCCCCGCGAAGAGCGGGACCAGTGTGGCCGACGCGGTCCAGCCCGTCGCCTCGGTCTGCGAGATGCCGTACGCGAGCGCGCCCAGCCCCGACGTGACGAGCACCGCGCCCGGCAGGTCCAGACGGCGCCGGCCCGCGGCGCGGCTCTCGGGCAGCCAGCGCAGGGCGGCGGCCAGGACGACCGCGCCGATCGGAACGTTGATCAGCAGCACCCACCGCCACGACAGCCCCTCGACGAGCAGACCGCCGATGAGCCCGCCCGCGGCGCCGCCGCCCGCGCCGACCGCCGTCCAGGTGGCGATGGCCCGCGCCCGCGCGGCGCCCTCCGGGACGGCGGAGGTGAGGAGGGTGAGCGTGGAGGGGGCGAGGACGGCCGCGCCGAGGCCCTGCGCGGCACGTGCGGCCAGCAGCTCCCAGCCCTCCTGCGCGAAGCCGCCGCCCAGGGAGGCCACCGTGAACAGCGAGAGCCCGACCAGGAACATCCGCTTGCGGCCGAACAGGTCACCCGCGCGTCCGCCCAGCAGCATGAACCCGGCGAAGGCGATCGCGTACGCGTTCACCACCCATTGCAGGCCCGGGCCGCTCAGCCCGAGGTCGGCCCGTATCGACGGCAGCGCCACATTGACGACGGACACGTCGAGCACGACCAGGAACTGTCCGGCGCAGGCGAGGGCCACGACCAGCCAGGTGGGGGGTGCGGTGCGGAGGGAGGCACGGGAGGTGGTCTCGGACGCTGGGAGCATGGTTGCCATGGTCTCAGCCGGTCCCGGCGCGGGCATCGGCACTTGGTCCCAATGGCCTCGGTCGTACGACCTCCTGGAGGTCGTACGACCGGGGCCGCGGTACTGCGGGACGGGCCGCGCGGGCGGGCCGGCGGGGCGGGGTCAGGACGCGGTGCAGCCGCCGATGACCGGTGCCGCCGAGCTGCCGTTCTTCATGACGGTGAACCCGAAGCTGGTCGAGGCGCCGGCGGCGAGGCTGCCGTTGCCGTTGGGCCGCATGGTCATGACGTTGCCGCTGCCGTCCCAGGTGGGTGAGCCGTTCCAGGTGGCGACGATCTTTTGCGGGGAGGTGACGGTGACGGTCGTGGTCCAGCCGCTGATGGCCGCGCTGCCCGCGGTGATGGTCACCCGGCCGTTGAAGCGGTCGCTCCACTCCTCCTGCTTGCTGTAGGTGGCGGTGCAGGTGGCGCCGCCGGGGTTGCCCGGGTTGCCGCCGCCCGAGGTGCCGCCGAGCGCGTTCAGCACGGCGGTGTACGCGGGCTTCTTGTTGTAGTTGGAGTCGAACAGCAGCGGGGTGCCGCTGGCCCGCCAGGAGTACTTGTCGGTGATGCCCCAGACGGTGATGCCGGTGCAGCGGGTGACGGCGAGACAGGCCTTGACCACGTTGGCGTAGCTGGTGGCCTGGCTGGTGCCGGAGCCCTCGATGTCGAGTTCGGTGATCTGGACGTCGACCCCGAGGTCGGCGAAGCGCTGGAGGTTGGCCTGGTAGTCGGCGGGGACCGGGGAGGCGCTGTTGAAGTGGGACTGGAAGCCCACGCAGTCGATGGGCACGCCGCGCGCCTTGAAGTCGCGGACCATGTTGTAGACGGCATTGCTCTTCGCGTTGACGCCGTCGGTGTTGTAGTCGTTGTAGCAGAGCTTGGCGGCGGGGTCGGCGGCGCGCGCGGCGCGGAAGGCCTCCTCGATGAAGCCGTTGCCCAGCTTGTCCTGGAAGGGCGAGTTGCGGCGGGCGCCGCTGGAGCCGTCCTGGAAGGCCTCGTTCACCACGTCCCAGGAGTGGATCTTGCCCTTCCAGTGGCCCATGACCTGGTTGATGTGGTTGTTCATCGCCGTTCTGAGGTCGCCGGCGCTCAGGTTGCCGACCCAGCTCGGCAGTTGGGAGTGCCAGACCAGGGTGTGGCCGCGGACCTTCATGCCCCGGCTCTGGGCGTGGCTGACGATGCGGTCGGCGTTCGCGAAGTTGAAGGAGCCGCGGCTCGGCTCCACCGCGTCCCACTTCATCTCGTTCTCGGGCGTGACCGAGTCGAACTCGGCGTTGAGCGTCGAGACGTACGGCGCTTCACCCAGGTGGCCGGCGGCGACGGCGGTGCCGAAGTAGCGGCCCTTCTCGGCGGCGGCGCCGGCCAGCGTGCTCGCCGCCTCGGCGGTGCCGGACGCGGTGGTGAGACCGGCGACGGCGAGCAGTCCGGTGAGGACCGGGACGAGTGCCCTGCGGGCACGGGAGGACGCACTGGTATGCATGACTGACTCCCGAAAGTTTCGTGCGGGTTTCCGATTGGCTGCGGAGACCGTACGGACTCGCGAGATGGGCGTCAACGGGATGCGCAGGAAAGGAATTTGAGAATCGTCGCGAGCGATTCCGGCGCCGTGCGAACGAAACTTTCGCCAATCTCTCCGACGGGTTCGAAAGCCCTGATGGGAGATCAGATGGACACGGACCGGTCAAGAATCGGTGAGGTCGCGTCAGCATCGGAATAGTTGCCCGGGTACACCGAGTTCCTGTTGCACATGACACCCACGACGACCGGCACGCCGTCCGGCCAGCCCGACATGCCCGGCCGCAACGTCCGGCCCGGCAGGCCCGGCAGGCCCGACCGGAGCGAGAAGACCGAGCGGACCGAGCGGACCGTCGACCGGGCCGTCGTGCCGGTGCTCGCCTTCGCGGGCATCGCGGTCGCGGTGATGCAGACCCTGCTCGTCCCGGTGATCAAGGACCTGCCGCAACTGCTGGACACCGATCCCGGCAACGCCACGTGGGTCCTCACCTCCACGCTCCTCTCCGGAGCCGTGGCCACCCCGATCATGGGCCGGCTCGGCGACCTGTTCGGCAAGCGGCGGATGCTGGTCGGCAGCCTCGCCGTGATGGTCGTCGGCGCGCTGATCAGCGCGTTCACCAGCGCGCTGGTGCCGATGATCGTCGGCCGTACCCTCCAGGGGTTCGCCATGGGCGCCATCCCGCTCGGCATCGGCCTGATGCGCGACATGCTCCCGCGCGAGCGGCTCGGCTCCGCCATGGCCCTGATGAGCAGCTCCATCGGCGTCGGCGGCGGTCTCGCGCTGCCCGCGGCGGCGCTGGTCGCCCAGCACACCGACTGGCACACCCTCTTCTACGGCGCCGCCGGCCTCGGCGTCCTCGCCATCGCGCTGGTCCTGCTGGTGGTCCCCGAATCCCCCGTGCGCGCCGCCGGCTCCTTCGACCTGCCCGGCGCACTCGGACTGTCCGCCGGACTGGTCCTGCTGCTCCTGCCCGTCACCAAGGGCAGCGACTGGGGCTGGTCGTCCGGCACGACGCTCGGCCTCTTCGCGGCGGCGGTCGTGGTGCTGCTGCTGTGGGGCCTGCTGGAACTCAGGGTCGCCGCGCCGCTGGTCGACCTGCGCACCACCGCCCGCCGCGAAGTGCTGCTCACCAACCTCGCGTCGATCATGGTCGGTGTCTCCTTCTACGTCGTCTCGCTGGTCCTGCCCCAGCTCCTCCAGCTGCCCTCCGCGACCGGCTACGGCCTCGGGCAGTCGATGGTCGTCGCGGGCCTGTGCGTGGCGCCGCTGGGCGTGACCATGATGTTCACCGCACCGCTCTACGCCCGGCTGTCCGCCAAGTACGGGCCCAAGGTGACCCTGATCCTCGGCCTGCTCGTCATAGGCCTCGGCTACGGCGCCGGACTCGGCCTGATGGACGCCGCCTGGCAGACCGTCGTCACCTCGGTCGTCCTCGGCGCGGGAATCGGCCTCGCCTACTCCTCGCTCCCGGCCCTGATCGTCGGCGCCGTCCCGGCCTCCGAGACCGGCGCGGCGAACGGCCTGAACACCCTGATGCGGTCCATCGGCACGTCCGTGTCGAGCGCCGTCATCGGCATGGTGCTGGCGAACACCGCGGACACCGCCGGCGGCGTCGCCGTCCCGACGATGCACGGCTTCCGCGTCTCCTTCCTCATCGCCACCGCCGCGGTCGCCGCCGGGCTGCTGCTGGCGCTGTTCCTGCCGGGGCAGCGGCCCTCGGGCACGCTCCAGCTACGGGCGAGCAGCGAGGAGGACGCTTCGCTGGAGCGGGCCGAGGAGGTGCTGCGGGGCTTCCAGGGGCGGGTGCTGTCCGCCGACGGGGCGCCGGTGGCGCGGGCCCGGGTCACGCTGATCGACCGGCACGGCCGCCGGGCGGGCGCGACGTACTCCGCGGACGACGGGGGTTACGCGCTCGCCGTGCCGGGATCGGGTTCCTACGTCCTGGCCGTCCGGGCCGCGGGACACGGACCGCACGCCTCGGCGGCGACGCACGCGGGGGACGGGCGGGCGGTGGTGGATCTGTCGTTGCCGGGGGAGACCGTCAGCGCGTAGCGCTCCGCGGGTGGGGCGGTGGTGTGTGCCGGCGTCCTTCGAGTGCGGGGGCGTTGTGGTTTTCGCGCAGTTCCCCGCGCCCCTATGGGGCTGGCGTCCTTCGGGTGCGGCGCCTTGGTGGCTGGGCGCGCAGTTCCCCGCGCCCCTGGGGGGTGCGGCGGCGTTGTGGATTTCGCGCAGTTCCCCGCGCCCCTTTGGGGCTGGCGTCCTTCGGGTGCGGCGCCGTGGTGGCTGGGCGCGCAGTTCCCCGCGCCCCTGGGGGTGCGGGGGCGGGTTCGCGCGCTCCTGGTGGGGGCGTACCCGGTGTCGGGTGGGGGGTGGGGGTGATGGAGCATGGCGGGTGGAAGAGTCGTACGACCGAGAGGGACCCATGAGCACGGCACCCAAGCCGGAGATCCTGGCCGCGTTCGAGGCCGCGAAGGGGTTCATGCCGGTCGACGAGGGGCTGGCGCTGTACGCGGCGGCGGTGGAGGCGGGGCGGCTCGGGCTGCCGTTGCTGGAGGTCGGCACGTACTGCGGCCGGTCGACGATCCTGCTCGCGGACGCCGCCCGTGCGGCCGGTGTCACCGCGGTCACCGTCGACCACCACCGGGGCAGCGAGGAGCAGCAGCCCGGCTGGGAGTACCACGATCCGGAGACGGTCGACCCGGAGCTGGGTCTGATGGACACCCTTCCGGCCTTCCGCCGCACCCTGCACCGGGCGGGCCTGGAGGAGCACGTGGTGGCCCTGGTGGGCCGTTCCCCGCAGATCGCGGCGCTGTGGAACACGCCTGTGGGCCTGGTCTTCATCGACGGGGGCCACACCGACGAGCACGCCCGCGCGGACTACGAGGGGTGGGCGCCGTGGGTGGCGCCGGACGGTCTGCTGGTCATCCACGACGTCTTCCCTGATCCGGCCGACGAGTTCACCGGCCAGGCGCCGTACCGCGTCTACCTGCGGGCCCTGGAGTCGGGGGCGTTCACGGAGGTGGGGGTCGCGGGGTCGATGCGCGTGCTGCGGCGCACGGGTGCGGGGCACCCGGTGGGTTCGCCGGCCGCCCGCTAGGGTGGCCCCGTGTCGTACGCAGGTCCGGAATTCGATCCTCCCGCCCGCCGTCGCCCAGGCCGCAGGCTGCTCGCCGTGGTGGCGGGCGCGCTGGCCGTCGGGGCGCTGGCCGGGTGGCTCGTGGTCGAGGGCGCCGGGGGAACGGACGGCGGCGGTACGGCCGCGCCCTCGGTGAGTGCGTCCGCCGGCGACGTCCGCGGTTCCGGGGCTCCCGCGCCCGCGGACCCCTCCGGCCCCCCGTCGGCCGACGACGACCGCAGGCCGGGCGCCGACGCGACGGCCACGACCGCCGCCGCTCCCCTCAGGGGCAAGGTCGTCGTCATCGACCCCGGGCACAATCCGGGCAACGGCCGGCACACCGCCGAGATCAACCGGCAGGTGGACATCGGGACGGGCCGCAAGGAGTGCGACACCACCGGCACCGAGACGAACGACGGGTACGCCGAGGCCCGGTTCACCCTCGACGTCGCCCGCCGGATGCGGACGCTGCTGCGGGCGCAGGGCGCCACCGTGAAGCTGACGCAGGACGCCGACCGGCCGTTCGGGCCGTGCATCGACGAGCGGGCGCGGATCGGGAACGAGGCGGGGGCCGACGCCGTGGTGTCCCTGCACGCCGACGGGTCGGGTGCCGGCAACCGCGGGTTCCACGTGATCCTGCCGGGCGAGGTGCGGGCGGGCGCCGCCGACACCCGTGCCATCGTGGGCCCTTCGCGCGAGCTGGGCGAGCGCATCGCCGGCAACTTCGTGCGGGCGACCGGCAGCGCCCCCTCCAACTACGTCGGCGACGGCACCGGACTGGTCACCCGCGAGGACCTCGGCGGTCTCAATCTGTCAACGGTTCCGAAGGTGTTCATCGAGTGCGGGAACATGCGCGATAGCAAGGACGCGGCACTGCTGACCAGCGGCGCCTGGCGGCAGAAGGCGGCGCGAGGGATCTCTGACGGAATCGTGAGTTTCCTGCGCGGGTAGGGCTCCGCGCGCGGATCCCGGCGGACAGCCCCGACGGGCGGACGATAGGGTCGTCCGTACGATGAGGGGCCACCCCCGCGCTTCACACCAGGCCTGACGGCGACATGGTGACAGCGACGCCTCTGACGACGACGAGACGACCTACGAAGGACCTGAAGTGAATATCCGCTCCCTCACTAGAGGCGACGGCGTGGTGATCGGAGCAGCGGTGTTGCTGTTCATCGCGTCGTTCCTCGGCCTCTACTCGATCGACGGGGTACCCGACGACTACGACCTCCCGAGCCTGTGGGGAAGCGGACCGGTCGTCCTCAGCGTGGTCCTCGCCGGTCTCATCGGCGCCGCGCTCGTCGTCGTCTCGCGCGGGCTGCCGCAGCCGCGCAAGGTCGCGGGCCTGGACCTCGGCCAGTTCGGCGTCGCCTTCACGGTGTTCGCGGCCTGGAGCGCGCTCGGCAACATCTTCGACGTGACGGGCGGCATCGACAACATCGGCCCGGGCTCGAACGACGGCGCCCCCGACGCCGGTACGGGCCTGATCCTCGCCCTCATCGCGACCCTGATCATGGCCGCGGCCGCGATCGCCACTCCCCTGGTCCCGGCCCTCAAGGCCGCGCTGGTCGGCGCCCCGCGCCCGGCCGCCCCGCAGCCGTACGGCGCCCAGCCGCAGGGCGGTTACGGCTACCCCGGCGGCCCGGGCGGCCCGGGTGCCCCGCAGCCGTCGTTCGGCGGCCAGCCGCAGCCGGGCCCGCAGCAGCAGCCGTACGGCGCCCAGCAGCCGCAGCAGCCGCAGCAGCCGCAGGCCCCGCAGCAGCCGGCGGGCGACTTCTCGCCGTTCTGGTTCGCCGTTCCGGTGCCGCGTCCGCTGTTCGCGGAGGACGGTTCGCCGGCGCCGATCGCCGAACTGGCGCCGGGCACCTGGTACCTGGCCGTCGAGCAGCGCGGTGCGGCCCTGGTCGCGCAGACGCAGGACGGCCGCCGGGGTGTCCTGCAGGACACCAGCGGGATCCAGCGCGGCTGACGCCCCGCTCGCTCCGACACGGCCCCTCGCCCCTCCGGGCGGGGGGCCGTCCCGTTCCCCCGCTGACGTCGCGTCAGAGGAAGATGGCCACGGGGTTCAGGGACAGCTCGCCCGTCTCGCCGTTCCAGGTCTGCACCTTGCCGAGGCAGCGGGCCTGGAACTCCCCGGTGAAGTACTCCGCGTTCTGGAAGCCCTCCCGGACGCCCGCCGCCTCGCAGGTGACGCGGACGTGGGCGGGGCCGGGGCCGTCGCCGTAGGGGGCGCGCAGCACGATGTCGCCGCTGTCGGAGCGGCGGGCGGTGAAGCGGCCGGTGACGGAGACGAACGCGGAGACGACGGCGACGGAGGTGAGCGGCACCCGGCCGCCGTGCTCGCGCAGGGTGTCGGCGAGGGCCCGGTTCGGCACGATCAGGCCGGTGGTGAGGTCCGCCTGGACGACCACGTCCTCCTTGCGCATGGTGTCCATGAGCAGCCGTATCACCGTGATCGGGGTGCTCTGCTGGATGTAGGCGGTGACGCGTTCCTCGGTGACGTCCCGGTTCGCCTTGCCGCTGCCGAGGCCGAACTTGGCGCGCAGGCCCACGCCGCTGGTGACGTTGATCCGGTCGGCGACCTCCTGTTCCAGCGCGGCGGAGAAGCCGCCCTGCTGGTAGAGGTCCATCACCCGCTGTTCGTGCAGGAAGAAGCACATGCCGTGGACCGTGCGGCCGCCCTGGCGGCGGCTGCGGGGCCGGCCGAGCCGGATCAGGGCGTGGCGCAGCAGGACGGCCCAGCAGGCCGCAGTCGCCGCCCAGACGACCAGCCACGGCCACCACAGGGCCCACCACTCACTGTCGATGACACCCACGGATCTCCTTGAACGCGTCGGGGAGGGAGGAGAGTCCGGCGTCGACCACGCGGCCGCCGGTCGCGTCGGCGGCCCGCCGCAGGGCGTTCGGGTCGGCCTCTCCGAGGTGGACGGGGAAGGTGGGCACCGCCCCGGATTCCGGCGCGAGCGCCCGGTGGCGGCGCAGGAACTCCCGGTAGGTGATGCCCGCGTTGTTCTCGCCGTCGGTCATCAGCACGAGGGCGACGGGCCGGGCGGGGTCCTCGCGCACGGCGGCGGCGGCGATGCGGTAACCGCGTGCGAGCGCGGACCACAGGGCGGTCGCGTCGTCGTAACCCCCGTGCGCGACGGTCGCGTTGAGTGTGCGCAGGTCGGCTTCGCCGCGCACCGTCACCGTGCGCTCCTCCAGCACCCGGCCGCCGAACCGGACCACGGTGAGCCGCTCGCCGCGGTGGAAGCGGGCGAACTTGCCCGTCGCGGTGTCGTCGGCGCCGCTGAGTCCGGCGAAGGCGGCGCGCAGTGCGGCCATGCGGGCGCCGCGCATGGAGGTGGAGAAGTCGAGGACGAAGACGACCTGGCCGGCGGTGCGCCGGGCGGGGTCGCCGTAGTCGGTGACGAGCTGTTCGACGATGGAGAGGCGGTCGGGGAAGGAGAGCGCGTTGCCGACGGGGGTGCGCAGCCGCGCCGACGGTTCGACGTCCTGGTTGACCGGGCGGCGATAGGTGCGTTCCATCAGGGCGCGCTGGGTGCCGGCGGTGAGCAGCCACTCGGTCACCTCGCGGTAGGCCCGCCGCTCGCCGGGGTCGAGGAGCAGCAGCGGGAAGTCGGAGAGGATCATGCCGTCGTCGGGGTGGACGATCTCCAGGGGGGTGCGCAGGGCGCCTGACGCGTTGAGGGCGAGGAGTTCCGCCTCGTGGGCGATGAGCGCGTTGGTGTCGCCCTGCCGGGCGGGGTAGCGGCCGACGAGTTCGCGGGAGCTGGCGGCGGTGAGGGTCTGGCCGGAGCGGAAGCCGCGCAGCCGGTCGCAGGTGACGTCCTCCTCGCGCAGGGCGGTGCCGGTGCCGGCGGCGGCGGTGGCGACGCCGACGAGGGCGGCGCGGCCGGTGTCGCTGCGCCGCGGGTCGGCCATGCCGAACCGTACGGTGCCGTCGGCGGCGGCGTCGGCGACGTCGGCCCAGGAGATCCGGCCGCCGGGGGCCCCGGCGCGCAGGGTGCGGGCGGGGGCGGGGGCGAGGCCGACGACGACCGGGGAGCGCATGACGGGGGTGGACTCGGGGCGGGCGAGCCGCCCGTCGGAGTCCCGGACGCGCAGCTGGAAGGAGCGGTCGGAGGCGAGCCAGGCGAGGTCGTAGGCGGTGCCGCCGTCCTCGGCCGGGTGCTGGCCGTCGAGGTCGGCGTTGGCCCGGTAGTCGATGTCCAGCCGGACGCCGGTGTCGTCCTCCAGACCGGCCAGCAGGGGTGCCACGTCGGCGAGTTCGGGGCTGGCGAGGACGCGCAGGGTGACCGGGTCGTCGTCGCCGGCGCAGGCGGTGAGCGCGGTGGCGAGCAGGGCGAGGCCGAGCACGGCCCGTACGGCGGCCCTCACGGCGTGTCCCGGACGGGCGGCGGGCAGTCGCCCACGTGGTCGATGATCTCCTCCAGGACTTCCAGGTCGGGTTCGTAGACCTTGGTCCGGTCGCTGTTCTCCCGCGGCACCTGGATGGCGTGTTCGGCGAGGTAGGCGTTGAGCTGGTCGCTGGTGCCGTCGGCGCCGGAGAAGCGGACGCGGAAGCCGAGTTCGATGGCCCGGCGGCGCAGGTCCTCGTCCTCCTGGATGACCTCGACGAGCCGGTCGCCCCTGCCGGTGAGGGAGATGAGCTGCGGTTCGGTGAGGGCGTAGGGCGTGGGGTAGAGCAGGACGCGGCTGGTGTCCTGTTCGCCGTTGCGGTCGTGGTGGGCGATCTGGTGGGCCAGGTACTGGTGCTCGTAGAGGAGGGAGACCGGCGCGATGGACTCGCCGAGGTCGGAGAAGTAGCTCTCGGCCTGTTCGTCGGCCCACATGCCCTGGAGGTCGATGAGGGGTTTGATCTCGGCGGCGAGGCGCTGGACGGCGTCGGCGGCGGGCCGGGCGCCGCTTCCCGTCCGGGCGCCGGGGGTGCGGGTGCCGGGCGGGCGGGTGCCGGGGGTGCGGTTCCCGTTGGCGACGAAGGCGAGGAGGCTGAGGTAGGTGCCGGCGGCGTTGGACTCGCAGACGTTGGACGTGCGCACCAGGACCCGGCCGCTGTTGCTGCCGCCGTCGCGGGTGATGTCGTCGTAGCCGATGCCGTTCCAGGTGTCCGCGGTGCGGCCGGTGCCGTCCTTGGGGCTGCGGGGGTCGTCGACGCCGTCGAGGAGGCGCATGAAGCGGACCATGTCGAGGTCGTAGTAGAGGGTGGTGCGGCCCGGGGCGGGCTGCGGGGTGGCGACGCCCGCCTCGACGAGGGTTTCGGCGTAGTCGTGGAAGGTGCCGAGGACCAGCGGGCTGACGAAGGGGCGGACCGAGCGCACGGAGCGGTCCTGGCGGTCCAGGATCAGTTTGGCGGCGGGCTGGCCGGACGGGAAGACGACGTCCATGCCGCGCAGGGACTGGGTGGCGATGCCGCGGGAGCCGAGGCGGTGGATGTCGACGCGCAGGCCGTGCCGGAGCAACAGCCTCTGCACCTCCGGGTCCTTGAAGTAGTCGGACTTCGAGGCCATGCGCGCCTCGATCGTCGTGATGTGCTCCAAGGGCCGCAGGGTGTTGCCGGACAGCAGCAGGGAGATCAGTCCCGCGACGGCGAACGGCAGCACGGCCAGGACGTGCCGGGGGGCGCGGCGGCGGTCGGTGCGCCGGGTGGTGAGCCGCGGTTCCTCGACGGCGGGCGCCGCGCCGCCAGTGGTCGAGCCGCCGGTGGTCGGGCCGCCGGTGGTCGGGCCGTCGGAGGTGGTGCCGTCGGGAGCTCCGGCGCCGGGGGTGGTGCCGTCGGGAGCTCTGGCGCCGGGGGTGGTGCCGTCCGGGGCTCTGGCGCCGGTGGTCCTGTCGTCGGTGGTCCTGTCGTCGGACAACGGCCCTCCTGCCGCTCAAGGGGGCAGGATTATCGAGGACGGCGGCGAACGGCGGCAGGCGGAAGCACCAACTCCCGGCAAATTCCCGCCAGATGACCATGCCGGGGAGCCGCCACGGTCGGCCGTGCACGGTTTCGAACCGGGCGCAGCGGCAACCCGGCGGCTATGTCCCCTCGATATCGCTCCACCCAGGCAGGCCGGGCCATCGCGATCGTGGCCGACATCATGGCCCTCATCCTGGGACTGTGGATCCTGATGTACCTGTTCGACGCCAACCGCGGCAACGACTTCGTGCAGTTCGTCCACGACGCGGCCCGCTGGCTGGCGGGCTGGTCGCACGACCTGTTCACGTTCGACGAGGCGTGGGCGCGGGTGGTCTGCGGCTACGGTCTCGCCGCCCTGGTCTACCTGTTCGTGGGCCACGGCATAGCGAACCGCATCCACCGCCACTGACCCCGGACGCGGGACCTCGCACGGTCAGGTCCCGCAGCACTCCGGTTCCTCCAGGCCCCTGGGCAGCAGGTCGCCGCCGAAGACCGCGCAGGTCGCCTCGTGCCCGCCGAGGGCGGCGACCGCGAGGAGCAGGGAGCCGGCCGTCCAGGTGGTCAGTTCGCGGGGCCAGACGGCGTCGTCGTCGAAGACGTAGCCCGTCCAGTACAGGCCGGTCTCCGGATCGCGCAGGTGCTGGATGGACGCGAGGATGTCCAGCGCCCGGTCGGACTCGCCGGTCGCCCACAGGGCGAGGGCCAGTTCGGCGGACTCGCCGCCCGTCACCCACGGGTTCGGCACCACGCACCGCACGCCGAGGCCGGGCACGACGAACCGCTCCCAGCCCTCCTCGACGCGGGCCCGGGCCTCCGCGCCGGTCAGCGCGCCGCCCAGCACCGGGTAGTACCAGTCCATGGAGTAGCGGTCCTTGTCCAGGAACCGCTCCGGGTGCCGGCGTATCGCGTGCCGCAGCATGCCCACGGCCAGCTCCCAGTCCGGCTGGGGCTCCTCGCGCTGCTCGGCGACGGCGAGCGCGCAGCGCAGCGCGTGGTGGATGGAGGAGCTGCCGGTGAGCAGCGCGTCGGTGACGGGCGTGCCGTCGTCCTCGCGCTTCCAGCCGATCTGCCCGCCGGGCTGCTGGAGCCGCAGCACGAACTCGACGGCCGCGTACACCACCGGCCACATGCGGTCCAGGAAGGTGTCGTCGCCGGTCGACAGGTAGTGGTGCCAGACCCCTACGGCGATGTAGGCGACGAAGTTGGTCTCGCGGCTGCGGTCGGTGATGTCGTCCGGGTCGCCGTCGGCGTACGCCGCGTACCAGGAGCCGTCCGGGTTCTGGTGGCGGGCCAGCCACAGGTACGCCCGCTCGGCGGCCTGATGCTCGCCCGCCGCGTCCAGTGCCATCGCGGCCTCGACGTGGTCCCAGGGGTCGAGGTGGTGTCCGCGGAACCACGGGATCGCCCCGTCCTCGCGCTGCACCGCGAGGATGCCGCGGACGGTCTCGGCGGCCTGCTCGGCGGTGAGCACGCCGGGCAGGACGAGGTGTTCCGTGCGGGGGGTCGTCACCGGGCGGCCGCCTCGGTCCGCGTGACGCGGGGCAGGTGCGGCTTGGTCGCGTAGACCACGAAGCTCTTGCCGATCAGCGGGTTCAGCGCCTGCTCGGCGACCCGGGTGGCGAGCGGCTTCTTCATGATGTCCCAGACCAGCAGCTTGTGGTACGCCCGCACCGGCAGCGCCTTGTCGTTGTCGACGCCGAACGCGCACTTCAGCCACCAGTACGGGGAGTGCAGGGCGTGGGCGTGGTGGCTGCCGTACGGCTTGAGCCCGGCCTCCTTGATCTTGCCGATCAGCTCGTCCGCCTTGTAGATGCGGATGTGGCCGCCCTCGACCTCGTGGTAGGCGTCCGACAGGGCCCAGCAGACCTTCTCCGGGCCGTAGCGCGGCACGGTGACCGCGATGCGGCCGCCCGGCTTGAGCACCCGCACCATCTCCGCGAGGACGCCCTTGTCGTCCGGGATGTGCTCCATCACCTCGGAGATGATCACCACGTCGAAGGACTCGTCCGGGAACGGCAGCGCGAGCGCGTCGCCCTCCATCGCGGTCGCGGTGGCGCCCTCGGGGGCCTCCCCCGCCTCCTTCATCGCCGCGAACCACTTCGCGACCTCGCGGATCTCCTCGCCGTTCTGGTCCAGCGCGACCACCTGCGCGCCGCGCCGGTAGCACTCGAACGCGTGCCGTCCGGCGCCGCAGCCGAGGTCCAGGACGCGGTCGCCCGGGGCGAGCGGGAACCGGGAGAAGTCGACGGTCAGCACGTGGCCCTGCTTTCGGGGTTGGATCCAGCTGTGACAACTGCGGCGGACGCGGAGCCCTCGTCCTGGGCCGCGGAGCGGTCCGCGAGCGGGGCGGCGGAGCGGTCCACGGCCGTCGCGGAGCGGCCCGTGCCCCGGCCGGCCGCGCGGGAGACGGCCTCGCGGTAGTGGGCGACCGTTCCCTCGGCGGCGCGGGCCCAGGTGAACCTGGCCAGCACCCGCTCCCGTCCGGCGGCGCCCAGCCGCGCCCGCAGCGCCGGGTCCCCCAGCAGCCGTACCAGTGCGGCGGCCAGCGCGCCCGCGTCGCCCGGGGGCACCGCGAGGCAGGTCTCGCCGTCCGCGCCCGCCACCTCGGGGATCGCCCCGCCCGTCGTCGCGACCAGCGGGGTCGCCGTCGCCATGGCCTCGGCGGCCGGCAGCGAGAAACCCTCGTAGAGGGACGGCACGCAGGCGACCTCCGCCGAGCGGACGAGGTCGACCAGTTCGGCGTCGGAGATGCCCTTGACGAACTCGACGGCGCCTTCCAGGCCGTACCGCTCGATCGCCTGCGCCACCGGCCCCTCGGCGGGCCGCTTGCCGACGACGACGAGGTGCGCGCCCGGATGCTCCGTACGGACCTTGGCGAGCGCCTCGACGAGGAAGACGAGTCCCTTCAGCGGCACGTCCGCGCTGGAGGTGGTGACGATCCGGCCCGGCACCCGGGGCACCGACGGGTCGGGCGAGAACAGCTCGGTGTCGGCGCCGATGTGCACGACGTGGATCCGGTCCTGGCGTACGCCGAGGTGCTCGACGATCTCCTGCCGCGAGGTGCCGGAGACGGTCAGCACGGACGGCAGCCGGCGCGCGACCCGCTTCTGCATCCGGGTGAACGCGTACCAGCGCCGCACCGAGTACCTGCGCTGCCAGCCCTCCGCCGCGTCCAGCTCCAGCTGCCGGTCCACGGTGATCGGGTGGTGGATCGTGGTGACGAGCGGTGCCCCGACGTCGCCCAGCAGCCCGTACCCGAGTGTCTGGTTGTCGTGCACGACGTCGAACTCGCCGCGGCGGGCGCGCAGATGGCGGCGGGCGCGCAGCGAGAAGGTCAGCGGCTCGGGGAAGCCGCCGGTCCACATCGTCGCCACTTCCAGGGCGTCGACCCAGTCCCGGTACTCGCCGCGCCCGGGGGTGCGGAAGGGGTCGGGCTGCCGGTACAGGTCCAGGCTGGGCAGCTCGGTCAGCCGCAGGTTGTCGTACCCCTCGTCGAGGACGGGGTACGGCTGGGCGCCGATGACCTCGACGTGGTGGCCGAGGCGGGCCAGTTCGCGGGAGAGGTGGCGGACGTAGACGCCCTGGCCGCCGCAGAACGGGTTCCCCTTGTAGGTGAGGAGTGCGATGCGGAGCGGTCGCAAGCCGTCGGCAGCGAGGTCCTGCGAGGCCCCGGCCTCCCTGGCCTCAGCGCTCACTCTGGGCCCCCTTCTCCCTGCACTGTCCCGCGAGATTATGCCGGGACGCTAACCTAGAACAAGTTTCAGACTTGATCGTTCAAGAGGCTCTGAATCTACCGGCAGGTAGCGCCGCTGTGAGAAGTGGATCAGGTGATTCACGCCACGGCCCGCACCGGTCGCGAACCCTGCCATGCTGTGTGATCGCACGACCTCACGCACTGTCACGGAACGGGACCCATGGAGAAGGTGGAAGCCGCCGCCGCACGCCCCGCCTCGCCCCTCACCGAGCGGCAGGAGGCGCGCCGCCGCCGCATCCTGCGCGCGAGCGCGCGGCTGGCCTGCCGGGGCGGGTTCGACGCGGTCCAGATGCGTGAGGTCGCCGAGTCCTCGCAGGTGGCGCTCGGGACGCTGTACCGCTACTTCCCCTCCAAGATCCATCTCCTGGTCGCCACCATGCAGGACCAGCTCGAGCACCTGCACGCCACGCTGCGGAAGAGACCCCCGGCGGGTGACACGGCCGCTGAACGCGTCGCGGAGACCCTGATGCGCGCCTTCCGCGCCCTGCAACGCGAACCCCACCTCGCCGACGCCATGGTCCGCGCCCTCACCTTCGCCGACCGCAGCGTCAGCCCCGAGGTCGACCAGGTCTCCCGGCAGACCACGGCGATCATCCTCGACGCGATGGGCCGGGAACACCCCACCCCCGCCCAGCTCTCCGCCGTCCGCGTCATCGAGCACACCTGGCACTCGGCCCTCATCACCTGGCTCTCCGGCCGGGCCTCCATCGCCCAGGTGAAGGTCGACATCGAGACGGTGTGCCGGCTGATCGACCTGACGGACCCGGAGACCCCCCGATGACGCGCCCCGCCTGGCGGGACCTCCTGGAGCGCTGCGGCCTCCACGTCCTGGAGGACACGGCGGCGCACCACGGCCCTCCCGTCCTCGCCGCCATCCGCGCCGTCGCCGGCTACGAGGTCCGGCCGGCCGCCACGATCCCCCTGGCCTCCCCCGACGCCGCCGCCGAACTGGACCGCGCCTGGCACCTCCACGCCACGGACACCTCCCTCCACGCCCCGGGCGCAGACCCCGGCCCGGCTGGGCACGGGGGCGCCGGCGAGTTCCTGATCCTCCCGCCCGACTCCAAAGCCACCGACCCCGCCTGGGTCCCCGTCCGCGACACGAACCCCGGCGACCTCCCCTCCCGCATCGCCGAAGCCACAGGCTCCCCGGAATGCATCACCGTCTCGCTCGACGGCCGCCGGCTGTGCGCGGTTTCGGAGGAGGAGTACGACTACTGGGTGGTGCGGCACACGTTCGACTGAGGGACGCCTGTGGCTGAAGTGTGACGGGGGCGTCGAGGGGGCGGTACGCCCTGATGCGATGATTCGGGGCATGTCTGAACACGGGGGCGGTGCAGACATGACGCCGCAGCACAGCATTCCGAGGTCCCGGCTGGCCGATTACGCGGAGATGGCCGACGTGCCACCCGTCACGGCCACGAAACCGACCGCGGAGCCGAGTACGGAGAACGCGCACGGCGCACAGGGCGGGAGTCCCGCACCCGAACCGGTCGCGAACCCGGCCACCGAGACTCCGGAAGCGCCGGAAGCCGCCGCCCGCCGACGGCAGTTCGCCGCCGTGCTCGGCGAGTTCCGCAGGACCGCGGTCCTCGTCCCGCTGGGTGACGCGCCGGGACCCGACGGCGAACGCGGGCTGCTCACCGCGGACTTCAACGGCGTCCGCTTCATCCTCGCCTTCTCCGACGAGCAGGCCCTGGCCCGTTACGCCCAGGCACGCGGTGAATACGCCCGCGAGTGGACGTACCAGAGGATTCTCGGTGCCCGGCTCCTCGACGTGGCGGTCCCGGCCGCCGGAGTGCCCTGCGGGGTCGCCCTGGACTGCGCGGACGGCCCGGACGGCATGGTGTTCCCGCCGGTGCGCGGGATCGTGCCGGACGAGGTGGCGGTGGACACCGAGCAGGCGGCTGCGGAGGGGACGGCATGACGAACGGCGGTGGCAAGGACCTCCAGGCCGACGGGCTCGGCCTGGTCGCACAGGGCCTGACGGCGGCACTGGGCGAGCTGAAGGAGCTCGGGATGGTCGGCATGGCCGGCGCCGGGCGTGGCTTCGGCGACATCGCGCTGTCGGGCCTGGAGTTGGGCCACGAGGGTCTGACGGCGGACTTCGGCTCGTTCTGCGAGCGCTGGGAGTGGGGTGTGCGCTCGCTGATCAACGAGGGGAACGCGTTCGCCGTCAGGACGGGCCTGTCGGCGGGCACGTACTACGAGACCGAGCAGTACGTCGAGGGCACGTTCAAGGTCGTCACCAACGCGGCGATCGGCAATCCCTACGCCTCGGAGGAGGAGGTCACCGGCAAGGGCTGGGGCGACATCGCCACCTCGGGCGCGTTCGGCGGCGTGGACTACAGCAAGGAGTCCTTCGACCAGGCGCTGGCCAACAGCAAGCAGGGCTGGATGGACGCCGGCCGGGACGTGATGACCTCGAACACGCTGGGCCCGATGGGCCTCAACCCGCAGAACACGCACAACCAGTTCGGGGTGTCGGACGCCGAGTACGAGCAGATGCTGGACAACACGTTCGGCCCCTCCCCCGAGGAGCGCGCGCGGGCCGCCGAGCAGCAGGGCGGGGGTGAGAACTGATGGGCATCTTCGGAGACATCGGCGACGGCATCAAGGGCGGCATCAACAAGGGTCTCGCGATCGGCGAGGACCTGATCGACGAGGGCAAGAAGAAACTCGGCGAGGGCGTCGACTACGCCACCGACAAGGTCGGCGACGGCCTGGACTACGTCGGCCTGGAGGATGCCGCCGACGCGGTGGAGGACTGGGGCGACGAGGTCGCCTCGGATCTCGGCGCGACCCCCGGCGAGCGGCAGCTCGGGGAGACCGAGGAAGCGAACGAGCTGATCCACGGCAACCCGGTGAAGATCCGCGAGAGCGCCAGGCACCTGAAGGACTTCCACGGTGCCTTCGACAAGGTCGGCCAGGGGATGCGCAAGGTCGACTCGTCGGGCTGGAAGGGCGAGGGCGGCGACACCTTCCGCGAGAAGTTCGGCGTGCACCCGGAGAAGTGGACGCAGGCGGCGGACGCGTGCAAGACGGCCGCCGAGGCCCTGGAGTCGTACGCGGACACGGTGAAGTGGGCGCAGGGGCAGGCGGCGGAGGCCGTCGAGCTGTACAAGAAGGGCCGCAAGGCGTCACAGGACGCGGTCGACGCGTACAACAAGAAAGTCGACGCCTACAACGCGAAGATCGAGGCGAACGAGGACCCCGGTCCCAAGCCCCCGCCCTTCACCGACCCCGGCAAAGCCGACATCGACGCCGCCCACGACAAGCTCGCCGAGGCCCGCAAGCAGCGCAACACCGCCGCCTCGCAGGCGCAGTCGAAGGTGAAGGCCGCCCTCGCGCACGCGCCCGCCGAGCCACCGCCGCTGGACCGGCTGGGCAACAACCTGACCGACGGCTTCCAGGCGGTGAACACCGAGCTGACCCATGTCGTGGGCGGCGCCCTCAAGGGCACGGCCGGCCTGGTCAACTTCGTCCGCGGTCTGAACCCCGTGGACCCGTACAACCTCACGCACCCGGCCGCGTACCTCCAGAACGTCAGCATGACGCTGTCCGGCCTGGTCTCCACCGCCGCCCATCCCGAGCGGACCGTGCAGGCCGTGGTCGACGGCTTCAAGAAGGACCCCTCCGAATTCGTCGGCCGTCTCATCCCCGAGCTGATCGGCACCAAGGGCGCCGGCCTGGCCCGCACCGGCGCCCGCTTCGCCCTGAAGGAGGGCGCGGAGCAGGGGCTGAGCAAGGGCGCGCGGAACACGGTGGAGAACGGCGCGGACGACGTGTCGCGGCGGCCGAACGAGAAGGTCTGCGAGAAGGACCCGGTCGACGTCGCCACCGGCCGCATGGTCCTGCCGCAGACGGACGTCTCGCTGCCGGGCCGGCTGCCGCTCGTCCTGCGCCGCCAGTTCGAGTCGTCGTACCGCCTGGGCGGCTGGTTCGGACCGACCTGGTCCTCGACCCTGGACCAGCGCCTGGAGATCGACGCCGAGGGTGTCGTCCTCGTCGGCGAGGACGGTCTGGTCCTCGCGTACCCGCACCCCGCCCCCGGTGTCCCCACCCTGCCCACGCACGGTCCGCGCTGGCCGCTGGACCGCACGGACGACGGCTACACGCTCACCGACCCGGAGTCGGGTCAGGTGCGCCACTTCACCGAGCGCTCGGCCGAGCTGGCGGTCCTGGAGCAGATCGACGACCGCAACGGCAACTGGATCGCCTTCGCGTACGACACCGACGGCACACCGCTCTCGATCACCCACAGCGGCGGCTACCGCCTGCTCCTGTCGGCCGCCGACGGCCGGATCACCGCGCTCCGCCTGGCGGGCGCGGCCCCGGACGGCACCGACCAGGAACTGCTCCGGTACGGCTACACGGACGGCCACCTCACCGAGGTGGTGAACTCCTCCGGCCGCCCGACCCGCTTCGGCTACGACGATCTCGGCCGCATCACATCGTGGACCGACACCAACGACAGCCACTTCACCTACGTCTACGACGACCGGGACCGCTGCACCGAACAGTCCGGCGCGGCGGGGCACCTGCGCTCCACCTTCACCTACGGCCCGCCGGATTCGGCGACCGGGGAGTCCACCACATCCATCACCGACTCCCTCGGCCACACCACCCGCTACCTGATCAACCGCCACTGCCAGGTGATCGCCGAGATCAACCCCCTCGGCGCGGTCACCCGCTACCGGCGCGACCGCCACAACCGGCTCCTGTCCCGCACGGACCCGCTGGGCCACACGACGACGTTCGAGTACGACGAGAAGGGCAACCTCATCAAGGTCGTCCGCCCGGACGGCCGCGAGTCGAGGGCGGAGTACAACGACCTGGGCCTGCCGGTGAAGGTGGTGAACCCGGACGGTACTGTCTGGCGGCAGACGTACGACCAGCGCGGGAATCGGACGTCGGTCACCGATCCAGCGGGGCGGACGACCCAGCTGGCGTACGACGACGCAGGCCGCCTCTCCTCCGTCACGGACCCGCAGGGCAACGCCACCGTGGTCCACTGCAATCGTGCCGGACTCACCGTCTCGGTCACGGATCCGCTCGGCGCGACAAGGTCGTGCGAGCGTGACGCCTTCGGTCGCGTGATCGCCATCACGGATCCGACGGGCGCGGTGACTCGTATGGAATGGACAGTCGAGGGCCGCCTGGCCCGCCGTACGGCACCGGACGGCACGACCGAGAGCTGGACGTACGACGGCGAGGGCAACTGTACGAACCACACCGACCCCGAGGGCGCGGTCACTCGCTTCGAGTACACGCACTTCGATCTGTTGTCGGCGCGCACGAGCCCGGACGGCGTGCGCAACGAGTTCGAGCACGACAGTGAGCTGCGCCTGACGGAGGTCAGAAACCCACAGGGTTTGACGTGGTCGTACGAGTACGACCCGGCCGGTCGCTTGGTCGCAGAGACGGACTTCGACGGCCGCCGACTGGCGTACGAGTATGACGCTGCGGGCCGCCTGACCTCGCGCACGGACACGCTCGGCCAGAGCGTAACCTTCGAGCGCAACGCGCTGGGGCAGGTGACCCGCAAGGACGCGGCCGGTCAGGTGACCACGTACGCGTACGACTTCACGGATCGTCTGGCCCACGCAACCGGGCCGGACGGCACCACGCTGACCATTTTGCGCGACCGTTACGGGCGGGTGCGTGAGGAGACCGTGGATGGCCGAACACTGACGTACACATACGACGAGATGGGACGCCGAACGGGCCGCACGACTCCGACAGGGGCTACCACCACGTGGTCCTTCGACCCGGCGGGGCGCACCACCGGCATGATTGCCTCGGGCCGGTCCATCGACTTCACGTACGACGCGCAAGGCCGCGAACTGGGTCGTCGGGTCGGCGAGACGATCACCCTGGAGCACGGCTTCGACGAGCTGGGTCGTCTGACGGCGCAGTCGGTGAGATCTGCCGGCGGCCGATCCGTCCAATCCCGTACGTACACGTACCGCGCCGATGGCAACCTGATCGGCATCGATGACCAGATGTCCGGCTCCCGGCGCTTCGACCTGGACGCGGTAGGCCGAGTGACGGCGGTGCACGCGGCGAACTGGACGGAAACGTACACCTACGATGCCGCCGGCAATCAGACGTCGGCGTCCTGGCCGACCTCCCACCCGGGGGCGGAAGCGGTGGGAGAACGCCAGTACACGGGCACCCGCATCACCCGTGCCGGCCGCGTCCGCTATGAACACGACGAGCTGGGCCGCACTGTCGTGCGCCAGAAGACCCGCCTGTCCCGCAAACCGGACACTTGGCGCTACGAATGGGACACGGAAAGCCGCCTCACTTCGGTGACGACCCCGGACGGCACCCGCTGGCGCTACAGATACGACCCACTGGGCCGCCGCACGGCGAAACTCCGTCTGGCGGAGGACGGCGAAACGGTCATCGAGCAGGTGACGTTCACTTGGGACGGCACGATCCTGTGTGAACAGACCACTGCGTCCCGCGACCTACCGAACCGGGTCACGTTGACGTGGGACCACCGAGGCCTGCACCCCGTCGCACAGACGGAGCGCATCCACTCTGCCAATGGTTCCCAGGAGGAGATCGACTCTCGCTTCTTCGCCATCATCACCGACCTGATAGGCACCCCGAGCGAACTCGTCGACGTGCAGGGTGAGATCGCTTGGCGTACCCGCAGCACTCTGTGGGGAACGACCGCTTGGACAGCCAACAGCAGCGCCTATACACCCCTCCGCTTTCCCGGCCAGTACTACGACCCGGAAACGGGCGTCCACTACAATTATTTCAGGCATTATGACCCCGAAGCAGCCAGGTACCTCACCCCGGACCCCCTAGGGTTGAGCCCAGCGCCCAATCCGGCAACGTACGTTCACAATCCACATCGATTCGGTGATCCTTTCGGGCTGGCACCATACGAGAATCAGCTACCGAAGGAGCTCGACCGTGAACTGGCGGACGCTGAGCGTCTCGGCGTCCGCCCGCTGAGGGTGGGCGACAACGGGTTCGACGAAGCGGTCAATTCCGGAACAGTCAAATGGGTTGTCGATCAGCATGGCGAACTGTTGGTGATGCCGAAGTATGTGGATGGTGTCGAGCTCAAGCACCCGGTTCTCACTCGTGGAGGACCAGTGCACGCTGCTGGCGAAGCGGAGATCGCCGGTGGCGGCGGCAGCTACTTCGGGATGGAAATAAACAACAACAGTGGGCACTACAGACCCTCTTTGGAGAGTCTCCAGGTAGGAAGGGACGCGTTCGAGCGTGCAGGGATCATCTTCTTGGAATGAGTCATCGACAGTGCACTCCACCTCGACGGAAGGCTTGTCAGGTCGATCCGTCGATGAGCTGGAACGCTTCGCCGCCCAGCCGGAAACTGACCGCCTGGACGTGCAGACTTGGGAGATGATGCGTGAATTGGCCGTCGCCCGCATGAGTGACGATCGGCTGGCCGTCGACATCCGCTTGCGATGGGTTCGGCTCGCTCTTACGGCGATCCGCAAAAAAGCCCAAGGGTCTGATGTCGACAGGAAGGCGGCACTGGCCGAGGAGACGAACGTGCGGGTCAACGCGATCCGCGCCTTCGGAGCAGCGCAGGATGGCGGTCTCCTTGATCCGGTCGATCTGTGCGAGAGCGTTTTCAGGGAGATCGGGCAGACACCGGAAGAGGTTCGCACAAAGGCCGTGCTCTGGCGAAGCTTGCCTCCCCAGGAGATGCTGCGGCTCAGACGCGTCAAGAATCTGTTGACCCCGCTGCGCGGCGTCGAAAGCCTGATTCCCCCAGGTGATCCGTTGCACAGGGAACTCTCGGCCTGGCTGTCTGTGATCCCTGATCTGCCGTGACGCCGATGAGGCCGCCGACCGGTTGAGCGCGTGTTCAGCGGTTCAGGTTTCCGCTCTGTGAGCGTCAGTGGCCCTGAGGGCGGGGCGGGACAGTGCAAGGGGCCGCCGCAGTTCGGGCACGGTGGTCTCACCCGGAGCCCGCTGGATGCCGCTGGAAGCTGCCGGGGCATCCGACCCACGCGTAGTGCAGCTGGTACTGGGTCACGGCGTGGACGCACATGCTGCCACCGTGTCCCGTCGCTCCATCCTGCTTCTCAGTGGAACCACTTCGAGGTGGCCTCCGTACCGCCCGGTAAAGTGGCCGCGTCGTATCACACCCGTACGGGGGAAAGCCGGTGCAAATCCGGCGCTGACCCGTCCCCGAGTTCTCGACTTCACTCGAACAGGGGAGACCCCTAGCCGTGAGCCGGGCCCGAGCAGGGGCGGCGAGCCGGATCGCTCCGTGCGGACGTGGAACGGCTCAGCACCGTCGAGGTTTACGGGGCCGGGCCGCCCGGGGTCTCCCGTGCTGCCCGGCTCCCCGCAGGAGAGGGCATCCGCCGATCATGAACTTCCGCCGCAGCGCCGCGGCCCTGGCCGCCGCCGCAGTGATCGGTGGCGCCGCGACCCCGGTCGCCCAGGCCGCCGATCCGTCCCCGTCCGCCACCCCGTCCGTGGCGATACCGTCCGGCCTGTACGGCTCGGGTGACCCGACCTACGACGGTGTGTGGCGGCAGTCGCTGGCGCTGCTCGCGCAGGACGCCGTGGGGGTGCGGCCCGCCGGGCAGGCCGTGGACTGGCTGACCGGGCAGCAGTGCGCGAACGGCGCGTTCGCCTCCTTCCGGGCGGACACCGCCGCGCCGTGTGACGCGAAGACCATGCTCGACACCAACGCCACCTCCGCCGCGGTGCAGGCGCTCGCCGCGCTCGGCGGCCAGGAAGCGGTGACCGGCAAGGCGGTCGGCTGGCTGAAGTCGGTGCAGAACAAGGACGGCGGCTGGGGCTTCGGCGCCGGGTCGCCCAGTGACGCCAACTCGACGTCGATCGTGATCGGGGCGCTCGCCGCTGCCGGGGAGAAGCCCGCCGAGGTGAGGAAGGGCGGCAAGTCGCCGTTCGACGCGCTGCTCGGCCTCGCCCTCCCCTGTGACGGCAAGGACGGCGGCGCCTTCGCCTACCAGCCGGACAAGAAGGGCGGGCTCGCCGCCAACGCGGACGCCACGGCCGCCGGTGTGCTGGGCGCCCTCGGCGAGGGACTCGACGCCGAGGCCGGCGAGCAGGCCGCCGCGTCGAAGTGCGCCGACGCCAGGACTCCGGAGCAGGCCGCCGCCAACGGCGCCGCCTACCTCGCGGGCGCCGTCGCGAAGGACGGCCACCTCGTCTCCGCCCTCCCGGGCGCCGAGGACCAGCCCGACTTCGGCAACACCGCCGACGCGGTCGTCGCGCTCGCCGCGCAGGGCGGTGCCGAGCGGGCCGCGAAGCCGCTGAAGTGGCTGGAGGAGAACGCGGCCGGCTGGGCGAAGCAGAGCGGTCCCGCCGCCTACGCCCAGCTGATCTTCGCCGCCCTCGCCACCGGCACCGAACCGCGGGACTTCGGCGGCACCGACCTGGTCGAGCAGCTCAACGCCACCGGTCCGGCTCCCCAGGCCGCCGGCGAGGACGAGAGCAAGCAGGACGAGGCGGCCGACAAGGCGGACGCGGGCGACGACGACAACGGCATGTGGTGGGTCATCGGCGCCCTGTTCGTCGGCGGTATCGGCATCGGCTTCCTGCTGAGCGGCCGCAGGAAGGGGCGGCAGGCGTGAGCGTCCGCCGTGTCGCGGCCGTGTTGTCGGCCCTGCTGCCGGCCGTGCTGTTCGTGTCGCTGGGGGCGGGCCAGGCGCAGGCCGCCGGTTACCGCTACTGGTCCTTCTGGGACCGCGACGGCGACCGCTGGACGTACGCCACCCAGGGCCCGGCGACGGCCCGGCCGTCCGACGGCGACGTGCAGGGCTTCCGGTTCGCGGTCAGCGCCAACTCGCAGGACGCCGCCCAGCCGCGCGGCGCGGCGGACTTCGACGTGATCTGCGCCCGTACGCCCGCCCGGGAGGACAGCAAGCGGGTGGCACTGGTCCTCGACTTCGGTACGGCGGCGGACGCCCCGTCCGGGGAGACGCCGCCCGCCCGCCGGACGGCGTGCGCGCGCGTGGCCCCGGACGCGACGACCGCGGAGGCGCTGGCCGCCGTCGCCAAGCCGCTGCGCTACGACACGAACGCCCTGCTGTGCGCCATCTCCGGCTATCCGGCAAAGGGGTGCGGTGAGCAGGTGAGCGGGGACGGGAAGCAGGACGCCGCGGCCGGGAAGCCGGCCGGCGACGGGAGCGACGGGACGGACGGGGGCGACGGCGGTCCCTCCCTCGGCCTCGTCGCGGGCGGCGCGGCGGTGGCGGTCCTCGGCGCGGCGGCGGTCTGGCAGACGCGACGGCGCGGGCGTGACTGAGAAGACGACGCGGGCATGACGGACCGGTCGCTGCACCCGGGTGCCTGGTGGCTGTGGTCCCTCTCACTGGGGGTCGCGGCCACCCGCACCACCAACCCGCTGCTCCTCGCGCTGCTCATCGCGGTGTCGGCGTACGTCGTGGCGGCCCGCCGCCCGGACGCGCCGTGGGCCCGGTCCTACGGCGCCTTCCTCAGGCTGGGGCTCGCCGTGCTGCTGATCCGGCTGGTGTTCGCGGTGGTGTTCGGTTCGCCGATCCCCGGCGAGCACACGCTCGTCACCCTGCCCGAGGTTCCGCTCCCGGCGTGGGCGCAGGGCATCCGCCTGGGCGGTGAGGTGACGGCGGAGGTGCTGGTGCGGGCGTTCTACGAGGGTCTGAAGCTGGCGGCGCTGCTGATCTGCGTGGGTGCGGCGAACGCGCTGGCGAGTCCGTCGCGGCTGCTGAAGTCGCTGCCAGGGGCGCTGTACGAGATGGGTGTCGCGGTGGTCGTGGCGCTCACCTTCGCGCCGAGCCTGGTCGCGGACGTGCAGCGGCTGCGTGCGGCCCGCCGGCTGCGCGGGCGCCCGGACAGGGGGCTCAGGGGCCTGCTCCAGGTGGGCCTGCCGGTGCTGGAGGGGGCGCTGGAGCGTTCGGTGGCGCTGGCCGCCGCGATGGACTCGCGCGGGTACGGCCGTACGGCCCTGGTGCCGCCCGCCGTCCGCCGTACGACCGCCGCGCTCACGCTGGGCGGGCTGCTCGGGGTGTGCGCGGGGACGTACGGGCTGCTCACCGCGGACGGCGGCACGTACGGCCTGCCGGTGCTGCTGGCCGGGGCCGGTGCCGCGCTGGCCGGGCTGTGGCTGGGCGGTCGCCGTTCGCCGCGGACCCGCTACCGCCCGGATGCGTGGGGCCCGCGCGCCTGGCTGGTCTCCGGCTCCGGTGCCGCGGTGGCCGCGGCCCTGTTCGTGGCCGCCTCGGCCGACCCGGCGGCCCTGCACCCGGGTGTCGTCCCGCTGACCGCCCCGAGCCTGCCCGTGTGGCCCGCCGCGGCCGTGCTGCTCGGACTGCTCCCGGCGTTCGTCGCACCACCGCCGGACCATCAGGAGGAGCCGTCGTGATCCGCTTCGAGGACGTCTCCGTGACGTATGACGGGGCCCCGGAACCCACCGTCCGCCAGGTGGACTTCGAGGTCCCGGAAGGCGAACTGGTGCTGCTCGTCGGCCCGTCCGGGGCCGGCAAGTCGACGATCCTGAACGCCGTGAGCGGGCTGGTCCCGCACTTCACGGGCGGCACCCTGCGCGGCCGGGTCACGGTCGCCGGCCGCGACACCCGGACCCACAAGCCGCGTGAACTCGCCGACGTGGTGGGCACGGTGGGCCAGGATCCGCTGTCCCACTTCGTCACCGACACCGTCGAGGACGAACTCGCCTACGGCATGGAGTCGCTGGGCCTGCCGCCGCAGGTGATGCGCCGCCGGGTGGAGGAGACGCTGGACCTGCTGGGCCTCGCCGCCCTGCGCCACCGGCCGATCGCCACGCTCTCCGGCGGCCAGCAGCAGCGGGTGGCGATCGGTTCGGTGCTCACCCCGCACCCGAGCGTGCTGGTCCTCGACGAGCCGACCTCGGCCCTGGACCCGGCCGCCGCCGAGGAGGTGCTGGCCGTCCTCCAGCGGCTCGTCCACGACCTGGGGACGACCGTGCTGATGGCGGAGCACCGGCTGGAACGGGTCGTGCAGTACGCCGACCAGGTGCTGCTCCTGCCCGCCCCCGGCGCCCCGCCCGTGCTCGGTGCGCCGGCCGGGACGATGGCCGTGTCACCGGTGGTCCCGCCGGTGGTGGAGCTGGGCCGGCTGGCGGGCTGGTCCCCGCTGCCGCTGACGGTCCGCGACGCCCGCAGACGGGCGGCGGACCTGCGCGCACGCCTCCAGGACAAGGACCAGGAGAAGGAGAAGGAGAAGGAGAAGGACGAGGAGCAGGACGAGGAGCAGGAGAGGGAGGGCGCGGCGGCTGCCGTGGCGGCGGCCTGCGAGCCCGTCCCGCCCAGGCCGCGCCGCTGGTTCCGCGGGCGGCGGCCCGCCCCTGCCGCCCCTCCCGCCCCGTACGCCGCCGAGGTGCGTTCCCTCGCCGTCCGCCGCGGCCCGGTCCGGGCGCTGCGCCACGTCGACCTGACCGTCTCCCCGGGTGAGACCGTCGCCCTCATGGGCCGCAACGGCGCCGGCAAGTCCACCCTCCTGTCCTCCCTGGTCGGGCTGGTGGAGCCGGCCTCCGGATCGGTCCGCGTCGGCGGCGCGGTCCCGCACCGCACCCCGCCGCGGGAGCTGGTCCGGCGGGTCGGCCTGGTCCCGCAGGAGCCCCGGGACCTGCTGTACGCCGACACGGTCGCCGCCGAGTGCGCGGCGGCCGACGAGGACGCGGGCGCCGCACCGGGCACCTGCCGGGCGCTGGTGACGCGGTTGCTGCCGGGGGTCGCCGACGACACGCATCCGAGGGACCTCTCCGAGGGGCAGCGGCTCACCCTGGCCCTGGCGGTCGTGCTGGCCGCCCGTCCGCCGCTGCTCCTGCTGGACGAGCCGACCCGGGGGCTGGACTACGCGGCGAAGGCGCGCCTTGCCGTGCTGCTGCGGGGGCTGGCCGCGGACGGGCACGCGATCGTGCTGGCCACGCATGACGTGGAGCTGGCCGCCGAGCTGGCGCATCGCGTCGTGCTGCTCGCCGAGGGCGAGGTGATCGCGGACGGCCCGACGGCCGACGTCGTGGTGTCGTCCCCGTCGTTCGCCCCCCAGGTGACGAAGATCCTCGCGCCGCAGAGGTGGCTCACGGTCGCCCAGGTGGCGGAGGCGCTGGCATGACGCGCCAGGCCCGCCCGATCCGTCTCGGGCCGCGTTCGGTCGTCGCCCTCGCGCTGACCAGCGCGGTCGGCGCGGCCTCGCTGCTGTGGCCGTTCTTCGCACCGCCGGCCGCGGCGGTGGCGGGCCACAGCCAGGACGCCCCCTGGCTCTTCGCCGGCCTGCTGGTGCTGCTGGTCGCCGTGGTGGGCGCGGCGATCGCGGAGTCGGGGCTGGGCGCGAAGGCGGTGGCCATGCTCGGGGTGCTGGCGGCGGCGGGGGCCGCGCTGCGGCCGATCGGCGCGGGCACGGCGGGCATCGAGCCGATGTTCTTCCTGATGGTGCTGAGCGGCCGGGTCCTGGGCCCGGGCTTCGGCTTCGCCCTGGGCTCGCTGAGCATGTTCGCGTCCGCGCTGCTGACGGGGGGCGTGGGGCCGTGGATGCCGTTCCAGATGCTGTCGATGGGCTGGTTCACGATGGGCGCGGGGCTGCTGCCGGGCCCGCACCGGCTGCGCGGCCGCGCGGAGCTGGCGCTGCTCGCCGGGTACGGCTTCCTGGCCGCGTTCGCGTACGGGCTGGTGATGAACGCGCAGGGCTGGCCCTTCCTGCCGCAGGATCTCGGCAACCCCACCGGCACGTCGAGCATCGCCCCGGATCCCACCGCGGGCACCGCCGCGAACTTCGCCCGCTTCCTCGCCTACTGCCTCGCCACCTCCCTCGGCTGGGACCTCGGCCGCGCCCTTGTGACGGTGGTCCTCACGTTCGCCCTCGGTCCCGCCGTCCTGAAGGCCCTCCGGCGGGCCACACGCCGTGCCGCCTTCGAGACGGGGGTCACTTTCGAGGCTCCGAAAGGGACCTCCGTGAGTGAAGCGGCCCACAGGGCCCAGATCACATACGACAGGAAATAGTAGACAAAACGGACGCCATGCTCACGCCAATCTGCGGTCTGACCTGGGCATTGAGAGCCGCGTCACACAAACGACCTTCGCCCCGAATGCGACCACAACTAGTAAAGGGGGTCATTGCGGACCCCCTTCCGGCCTGCTTCTCTGGATGACGTCGCACGGCGCCGACGAGCCCACGGGCCTCGGCGCCGACGCATTGCCCCCGCCCCGCATCGCGTGGTTCCGGCGTGCCGCGACACCCCAGTCCCCGAAGAAAAAGGTTCCACGTGTCTGTCGCCCGCATCGCCCGCCGCATCGCGTCCCCGAAGAAGGCCCTCACCACCGCCGCCGTGGCCGCCGCCGCCACCGGCATGGCGCTGACCGCCGCTCCGGCGCACGCCGCGACGACTGCTTCACCGTCCGAGGCGAAGGCGATCGCGAAGCAGCTGATCCCGAGCGCCGCCCAGTACAACGCCTTCAGCAAGATCGTCGAGCACGAGAGCGGCTGGGACGTCGACGCCACCAACCCGTCCTCCGGCGCGTACGGCCTGGTCCAGGCCCTGCCCGGCTCCAAGATGGCCGCCGCCGGCGCCGACTGGAAGACCAACGCCAAGACCCAGATCAAGTGGGGTCTGGACTACATGAACTCCCGCTACGGCAGCCCGGTCGGCGCCTGGAACTTCTGGCAGGCGAACGGCTGGTACTGAGCCGGACCCCGCCTCCCCCTGCACGCCTGAAGGCGGCGGCCCACGATCCCCGGGCCGCCGCCTTCGGGCGTTTCCACGTCAGGTGCTCACCGCTGCGCGGCCCAGTCGACGAACTCCGAGAACGCGACGGGCGCGAGCGTGAGCACGGGTCCCCCGGGGTTCTTGGAGTCGCGGACGGCAACGGCGGTGGGGAGGTCGGCGACCTCGACACAATCGCCGCCCTGATCGCTGCTGTAGCTGGACTTACGCCACGCCAGGTCGCCGATCGGCGCGCATTCGACGCACTCGCCGCCCTCGTCGCCGCTGTAGCTCGACTTACGCCACTGGACCCCCGACGGAATCGCGGTGCTCGCCATAGCGTTCCTCCATCACGCGTCGGATCAGCTCCGCCGAATCTCTGAGGGAGAGGGCGGCGGCTCGCAGATGATCGTAACGGAGCGAACAGTCGTTGACGGTCTCCGGATTGGCGCTGGGATGGCCGCTGCCGTAGCCCTCCGTGTAGACGATGGGCGGGTCGCCCTCGAAGCGGTAGAGGTTGAATGAGCCTGTCAGTCCCGCGTGCTCGCCAACCTCGTAAGGCAGCACCTGGATGTTGACCCTGGGATTCTTCTGGAATGACAACAGGTGTCGCAGTTGCCCGAGCATGACCTCCCGGCCACCGATCTCCTGATGCAGTGCGGCCTCGCTCAACACCGCCCAGAACACCGGTGGCTGTTCTTTCCCGAAGATCTGCTGACGGGCCAGCCGCACAGCGGTCCGGTCATCGAGGTCGGTCTCGTCCAGCACGCTCAGTACGGCGCGCGCATACGGCTCGGTCTGAAGCAGGCCGTGCACCATGTTCATCTGAAAGGTGCAGATCTCGGTGGCCCGTGCCTCCAGCTCCGCGACCTGCCGGAACCACGCGGGGAGCTGACTGCGCAGAACCAGGGGGACGAGCCGCGACAGCAACCCGTCGGTCCCCAGCGCCGCGTCCACCCGCTCGCTGAACTCCTGGGTCGGAACCTTCCGCGCTGTCTCGATCTGGCCCACCAGCGACCCGGTGTAGTTGACGATCTCCCCGAGCTGCCGCTGCGTCAGCCCCGCCGCCTCTCTCAGGCGACGCAACTCGAAGCCGTAGTAATCAAGCGGCGACGCACCCGGATCGAGAACATTGATGTGCACGCACGGCCCCTCTCCGACAACTCGGTCGACTCCGCCCACGCGGGAACCCGTTGTGTCTGTTCGGTAGCCCAGCGTAGCGACGCCGCGTCAGCCTCGTACCGTGAACGAATACTTTCTCTCGCCCCTCGTGGGGTTACGCGCCCCGCAGTACCGCATGTCCCTCACGGTCGGCGAGCACTCCGCGCGGCACATCCGGCGGATCGTCCGCTCGTTCCTCGCCGAGTGGGGCATGCCCGAGCTGTCGGACGCGGCGGAGCTGGGGGTGACCGAGCTGGTCGCCAACGTCGTCCGGCACGTCCCGGACCGCCGCTGCACGGTCGTGCTGCTGCGTCAGGCCGCGGCGGTCCGGGTGGAGGTGACCGACGGCTCGGATCAGGTGCCGTCCTTCTCCCGTGAGGTCTCCCCGGACTCAGAGAGCGGCCGCGGGCTGGTGCTGCTGGACGCGGTGGCCGACAAGTGGGGGGTGGACGCGGGGCCCGGCGGCGGCAAGACGGTCTGGTTCGAGTGCGCGGCGGCCGACGCCCTGGGGCCCTGAAGGATGTACACGAGTCCGAAGCCGGCGAGGACGACGACCGCGCCGCCCACCGCGTCCAGCACCCAGTGGTTGCCGGTGGCGACGATGGCCATGACGGTGAACAGGGGGTGGAGGAGTCCCAGGGCCTTCATCCACCCCCTGGGCGCGACGAGGGCGATCACCAGGCCGCACCACAGGGACCAGCCGAAGTGCAGCGAGGGCATCGCCGCGTACTGGTTGGTGAGGGAGGTGAGGGTGCCGTAGTCGGGCTGGGAGAAGTCCTGGACGCCGTGGACGGTGTCGATGATGCCGAGGTCCGGCATGAGGCGGGGCGGGGCGAGCGGGTAGAGCCAGAAGCCGATCAGGGCGAGCAGGGTGGTCAGGCCGAGGGTGGAGCGGGCCCAGCGGTAGTCGACGGGGCGGCGCCAGTACAGGAGGCCGAGGACCGTGAGCGGGACGGCGAAGTGGAACGAGGTGTAGTAGAAGTCGAAGAAGCCGCGCAGCCAGCCGATCCCGACGACGGCGTGGTTGACGGCGTGCTCGATGTCGAGGCGCAGGACGCGCTCGATCGCCATGATCTGCTCGCCGTGGTGCTCGGCCCGCTCCCGGCCGCCCGAGATGGTGCCGCCGGTCGCGGCGAGCCGGACCTGCGAGTACGCGGCGTAGGTGACGCGGATGAGCAGCATCTCCAGGAGCAGGTTCGGGCGGGCCAGGACCCGCCGCAGGAACGGCAGCAGCGGGATGTGCCGGTAGCGGGCCGGGACCGGGGCGGCGTACTCCGTGGGGACCGGCGAGCGGAAGTACGGCGAGGTGCGGGGGACGAAGGGGATCGCCACGGCGGCGAGGACCGCCGCCAGGATCACCAGGTTGTCCCGCAGTGGGTGCAGGAAGCCCATGTCCGGCAGCATCCACTTGGCCGGGACGGTCATCACCAGGATGACCGCGACCGGCCAGACCGGGCGGTCGGCGGCCCGCCTGCCGACCCGCCCGACGACCGCGAGGAGGATCCACAGGAGCTGGTGCTGCCAGGCGGTCGGGGAGACCGCGATCGCCGCGCAGCCGGTGACGGCGACGGCGAGCAGCAGCTGGCCGTCGCGCGCGTAGCGCACCGCGCGGCGCACGCCGAGCACGGCGACGGCCGCGCCGAGGGTGAGGAACAGGCCGATCTCCAGCGGGCCGGTGAGGCCGAGGCGGAGCAGGGCGCCGTGCAGGGACTGGTTGGCGAGGTCGTCGGCCGGGCCGCCCAGGCCGGTGCCGGCCAGGTGGTGGACCCAGTAGGCGGACGAGTCGTGGGGCATCGCGGCCCAGGCCAGTGCCGTACCGGCGGCGAAGGCGGCGCCGAGCGAGGCGGCGGCGCGGCGGCGGCCGGTGAACCACAGTAAGGGCGCGAAGAGCAGCACCGTCGGCTGGAGGGCGGCGGCGACGCCGATCAGGGCGCCGCCGGCCCGTCGGCCGCGCACGACGAAACAGCCCAGCAGGACGAGGAGGACGGGGAGGATGCCGGTCTGGCCCAGCCAGAAGGCGTTGCGGACCGGCAGCGACAGCATGAGCAGGCTGATCGCGGCGGGCGCGGCGAACAGGGCCGTACGGCGGCTGACCGGGTGCGGCAGGGCGCGGGCGGCGACCAGGCCGAGGGCGACGACGAGCAGGAGCGTGCCGAAGGTCCAGCCCCAGCCGAGGGCCTGTTCCGCCGAACGGGTGAGGGGTTTGAGGACCAGACCGCCGAAGGGGGTGCCGGTGAAGTGCGTCGAGTCGTAGAGCGATCCCTCCACGTGCAGCACGCCGTCCGGGCCCACCCAGGTCTCCAGGTCGGTCAGCCGCTCGCCCCGGGGCGTGCCCAGGACCACCGCGAGCTGCCGTACCGCCAGGACCGCGGCGACCAGCCACAGGGCCGCCCGGGCAGCCCGCAGCCGGGCTCTGGTCGCGCCGACCGCCGTCGCTCCCAGGGCACCCGCAGATCGTCCACCGTGTTCCGCATTCGCCACGCCTCGTCGGCCTCCCGCCCCGTACGCCCCACGTGCCCGATACGTGAGTCTGCCTGGCGAACCCCATGGGGCTCGCCCCGCCCCTCGGAAGAAGACGCAGGCCACCCCCGTTCCACCTGACGTCCGATCTGCTGTTGTCCGAAAGACGATATAAGGGCGCGGGGCCGCCCGCCTCCGCGCGGCGCGGAATCGATCATGTCCCGGGCGCGGGGTGCGTCCCGGCGTGCCGTGCACGTGTGGCGGCGCGCCGGATGGGAGAGGCTGAGCGCATGAGCGAGCCGCAGATCTGGGACACCGTCGACGCGTACTTCTCCGCCCGCCTCTCCCCCGACGACGAGCCGCTGCGCGCGGCGCTGCGCGACAGCGAGGCCGCGGGACTGCCGCAGATCGGCGTCACCGCGCCGCAGGGCAAGTTCCTCCGGCTGCTCGCCGAGATCCAGGGCGCGCGCACCGTCCTGGAGATCGGCACCCTCGGCGGCTACAGCACCATCTGGCTCGCCCGCGCGCTGCCCGGGGACGGGCGGCTGATCTCGCTGGAGTACGAGCCCAGGCACGCCGAGGTCGCCACCCGCAACATCGCCCGCGCGGGCCTGGAGAAGATCGTGGAGGTGCGGGTCGGGCCCGCGCTGGAGACCCTGCCCCGGCTGGCCGACGAGAATCCGCCACCCTTCGACCTCGTCTTCATCGACGCGGACAAGGCCAACAACGCCCGGTACGTGGAGTGGGCGCTGCGGCTCACCCGCGCGGGCAGCCTGATCGTCGTCGACAACGTGGTGCGGGGCGGACGGGTCGCCGACGGCGGCAGCGACGCACCGGACGTGCAGGGCACCCGCGCGGCCATCGAACTGATCGCCACCCATCCCAGGCTGAGCGGCACGGCGATCCAGACGGTGGGCCCGAAGGGGTACGACGGTTTCGCGCTGGCCCGGGTGCTGGGCTGACCGGCCCGCCGAGCCGGGCCCCCGCTCACACCTCGTGGTAGAAGCCCACGTTCACGCTGCGCGGGGCGGTGCGGTCCTGGATGACGACCTCGCCGTTGCCGCCGCGCGGCAGCGGTGCGGTGCCGCCGTAGGCGAGGGGCTGCGCGTGGTCGCCGACGGTCAGCCGCACCTCCGAGGAGGGCTCCGGCTGGGAGCCGCGCAGCCAGGTCACCTGCCAGGCGCCGTCCGGGCCGCACAGGAACTCCAGGTGCGTCCGCGAGACGAACAGCCAGTCCTCCGGCGTCACCAGCCGGCACACCGACGCGTCGCGGCCCACCCGCAGCACGGCTCCCGGCTCGCTGGGCGCGTCAGCCATCAGCATGCCGGCCGTGGCGCCCGCGTCCGCCCCGGAGACGGAGGCCATGGTCAGTTCGAGCACGTGCTGCTCCTCAACGTCCTGTAACACCCTTGTGCGCCGGACCGGTTGGCCTGCCACCGCCGCATGATAAATCGCCCGGCGCCGCGGCGTCCGGCACAATGGCCGCATGACCGAGCGAAAGCCACCCGGCGTGAGCTTCGAGTCCTGGACCGACAAACAGATCCGCGACGCCCGGGCGCGCGGCGAGTTCGAGAACCTGCCCGGCGCGGGCAAGCCCCTCCCCGGCGACCTGGAAGCCGACTACGACGAGCAGTGGTGGATCAAGCGGAAGCTGGCCCGCGAGGGCGTCTCCGTGCTGCCGCCCGGCCTGGCGCTCCGCAAGGAGGCGGAGGACGCCCTGATCGCGGCGGTCTCGGCGCCCTCGGAACGCATCGCCCGCAAGATCATCACCGATGTCAACGTCAAGATCCGCGACATGATGTACAAGCCCCCGCCCGGCCCCCCGCTCGGCCTGAAGCCGTACGACGTCGAGGACGTCGTACGGCGGTGGCGGGAAGGACGCGAGGGGCGCCCGGAGCACGGGGAGACCTGAGGCGGGACGCCTCCCCGGCGCCGGAGGGGGCACCGCCCCGGCCTCGGGTCAGCGGGCGGCGAGGAGCTGGAGGGTGTCGATCACCCGGTTCGAGAAGCCCCACTCGTTGTCGTACCAGGCGACCACCTTGACGTGGCGGCCGTCGACGCGGGTGAGGGCCGAGTCGAAGATCGACGAGGCGGGGTTGCCGGTGATGTCGGACGACACGAGCGGGTCCTCCGAGTACTCGAGGATGCCGGCGAGCGGCCCCTCCGCCGCGGCGCGGTACGCGGCCAGCACGTCGTCGCGCGTCACCTCGCGGGCGACGGTCGTGTTGAGCTCGACGATCGAGCCCACCGGCACCGGTACGCGGATCGAGTCGCCCGACAGCTTGCCGTCGAGGTTCGGCAGCACCAGGCCGATCGCCTTGGCGGCGCCGGTCGTGGTCGGCACGATGTTGACACCGGCGGCCCGGGCGCGGCGGGCGTCGCGGTGCGGACCGTCCTGGAGGTTCTGCTCCTGCGTGTAGGCGTGCACCGTCGTCATGAACCCGTGCTCGATGCCGGCGAGTTCGTCGAGGACCGCGGCCAGCGGCGCGAGCGCGTTGGTGGTGCAGGAGGCGTTCGAGACGACCGTGTGCACGGCCGGGTCGTAGGCGTCCGTGTTGACCCCGAACGCGAGCGTGACGTCGGCGCCGTCCGACGGCGCGCTGACGAGCACCTTCTTCGCCCCCGCGTCGAGGTGGGCGCGGGCGTCCTTGGCCGAGGTGAAGCGGCCGGTGGCCTCCAGGACGATGTCCACGCCGAGGTCGGCCCACGGCAGCCGCGCCGGTTCCCGCTCGGCCAGCACCTTGATCCGGCGGCCGTCGACGACGAGGACGTCCCCGTCGACGGTCACCGGGCGCCCGAGCCGGCCGGCCGTGCTGTCGTAGGCGAGCAGCCGGGCCAGAGTGGCGGGCTCCGTCAGGTCGTTGACGGCGACGACCTCCAGCGCGCTGTCCCGCTCCAGCAGGGCGCGCAGCACATTGCGTCCGATACGGCCGAATCCGTTGATGGCGATGCGAGTCATGAGTGGTGTCCCTTCCCTTCGCCACCCAGGCTCGCCCTCGGTCCGCGCCGCGGACAGTGGCGGGATCGCCACGGTTCACAAGGATCTCGCCAGCCGCTGATGCGGCCGGGCGCGGAACGGGCGTACGCGGAGGTCGCCGCACGCGGAACGGGCCGCGCGCGGAGATCGCCGCGCGGCGGCGGGCCGGTCACTCGCCCCGGGTGAAGGTGCGCCGGTACTCGCTCGGCGTGGTGCCGAGGATGCGCTGGAAGTGCAGGCGCAGGTTCGCGCCGGTGCCGAGCCCGGCATCGGCGGCGATCTGCTCGACGCTGCGCTGCGAGCGCTCCAGCAGCTCCCGTGCCAGGTCGACCCGGGCGCGCATCACCCACTGCATCGGCGTGTACCCGGTCTCCTCGACGAAGCGCCGGGAGAACGTGCGCGGAGAGACCCCCGCCTGCCGCGCCAGCAGGTCGAGGGTGAGGGGCTCGCCGAGCCGGTGCAGCGCCCACTCGCGGGTGTCGGCGAACCGCTCGCCGAGCGGCTCGGGGACACTGCGCGGCACGTACTGGGCCTGGCCGCCGCTGCGGTAGGGGGCCGCGACCAGGCGCCGGGCGGCGTGGTTGGAGGCGGCCACCCCGAGGTCGCCGCGCAGGATGTGCAGGCACAGGTCGATGCCGGAGGCGGCACCGGCCGAGGTGAGCAGGCTGCCCTCGTCGACGAACAGCACGTTCTCGTCGACCCGGACCAGGGGGTGCCTGGCCTTGAGCGCCCGCGTGTAGTGCCAGTGCGTCGTGGCGCGCCTGCCGTCGAGCAGACCCGTGGCGGCGAGCGCGAAGGCACCCGTCGAGATGGCGGCGAGCCGCGCGCCGCGGTGGTGGGCCGCGATCAGCGCGTCGACGACGGCCCGCGGCGGGTCCTCGCGGTCGGGGAACCGGTAGCCGGGGACGAAGACGATGTCGGCCCACGCGAGCGCGTCGAGGCCGTGGCCGACGTGGTACGCGAGGCCGTCACCGCCGGTCACGAGACCGGGTGCCGCCCCGCACACCCGCACCTCGTACGGCATGCTCGCGCGGGTCGTGAAGACCTGCGCGGGGATGCCCACGTCGAGCGGCTTCGCACCCTCGAGCACCAGGACGGCGACGCGGTGCAGGCGGGAGGCTGGCACAGGGAGAGGTTACGCGGGGCGTGCCGGCGGGTCGCCGGCCGGGACGTGCGACGGCGGGCCGCCGGCCCCGAAGGAGACACCCCCCAGGGGAAGGGGGGCGGGAGCGGGGGAAGGGGGAGTCGGCAGGGGCCCGGCGGGCCCGGCCGCCGGTTCGGTGGCCGGGCCGGCCGGGCCCGCCGGGTTCACCAGTGCAGGAGGCGGTCGGCCAGCTCGCGGTAGTCGCGCAACGCCAGCCGCAGTTGCTCGGTGTCGGTCGTCGCCGAGGCCGGCTCCTCGTTCGTCTCCCAGGACCGGCGCAGGTCGCGGCGCCGCTCGGCCATGGCCTCGGTGAACCGGGCCGCGATCTCCTCCATCACCTGATCGGCCTCTTGCACCGCCGCACGCGGTCCGTCGACGAACCCGGCGACCGCGTGCCGCATCCGCTCCGCCAGCTTGTCCGTCTCGCTGTGCGGCAGCAGCGGCGCCAGATGCGACGCCTTGTCCGAGCGGGCTCGGCCCGACTCGACCCCGCTGAAGTAGTCCGGGGCCCGCCCCGCTCCCCCTGCCTCACCCGACTCACCGGGCTCACCGGGCTCACCGGCGGCCGAGGGGGCGCCGTTGCCGGGGGGCCGGGTGCCGAGCGGCTGGACGGTGGGGGTGCGGGCGCCCTGCGACTGGCCGGCCGGGGCCTGGAGGCCGGGGGGATGGGCGCCGGGCGACTGGGCGTCGGCGGACGGGGGCGGGCCGCTCGGGGCCTGCCCGCCCGCGGGCGTCGTACCGCCCGCGGGCCCGCCGGCCGTTCCCGGCAGGGGACCCGCGGTCCCCGGAACGCCGCCCGCGGCGCCCGGCACCGGGCCGGGGGCTCCCGCGGCGCCGGGCGGGATCTCGCCGCCCGCGCCCCCGGGGTGCCGCGTCTCGTCCTCGTTCCGGCGTGGCTTCTCGGTCATCTGTGTCAGCTCCCCTTGGCGTGGTGCCGGGCGAACCCCCACGACTGGTGGGTGCGTTCGCGGCGGGCGTGGGACGGGGGCCGCCGGTCGCCGGTGTCGTGGCGGGCGGGGGCGACCAGGTCCTCGAACAGGGCGCGGGCCTCGACCATCGCCTCGCGCATCTCCTCCGTGGCGGCCTGCTGCGGCTGCCCGTCGGCACCGCCGTCCGCGCGCGCCATGCGGTGGACGCGCCGGTAGCCGTGGACGTGGTCCGCGTGGTGCACGGACAGGGCGGCGAGCTGCTCCTCGTAGTGGCCGCCGTCCGGGAAGCCCCGTACCCCGGCGAGTTCGGCGAGCAGCCGGTCCGCCTCGGTCACGGCCTCGCGCGGCGAGTCGACGAACCGCTCCTGCGCGAGCTGCCACCGCTGCTCGTACTCACGGCGCAGTGCCGGTTCCAGCGGCCGTTCCCGCAGGCCGCCGTGGCGTTCCAGCCGCTCGGTCAGTTCCCGCTCGGCTGCCTTGGTGTCTCCGTCGTGCCGGGCGACGGCCCGCTCGTACTCGGGGCCGAAGCGCCGCTTCAGTTCGCGTCCGCCGGTCGCACCCCGGCGCCGCATCAACAGGGCGGCGCCGATGACGACGACCACCCCGATCACGATCAACGCAACGATCAAGCCTGTGGACATACGGTTGCCCTCCGGGTTCTCGGAACGCTGAACGGGTTGCCGCACGACGGGCCCGCAAACGACGGCCGCCCGGCCCCAGGGACCCGTTCCGGCCGGGAATCCGTTTGCGCGGGCCCCCGTCGGCGTCCCGAGAATGACCGCCATGACTTCTTCGACGACGGCCTGGACCGTCGCCCCCGAGCCCGTCGGCTCCCCCGACGCCCTCGCCCTGTGGCGGGCGTACTACACGGAGGTCAGCGACCGCTGGTACCTGCTGCGCGAGAACCGCCGCACCGACCCCGACGAGCTGGAGCGGGAGATCGCGGCCGGGGCCGAGGGCGGCCTGACCCCGCCGGGCGGGCGGCTGCTGGTCGCGCGGTACGGCGGCACGGCGGCCGGCACGGCGGGCGTACGGCGCACCGCGGACCCGGCGGTCGCCGAGCTGACGCGGGTGTACCTGCTGCCGGACCGGCGCGGCAGGGGCGGCGCCGCCCTCCTGGTGGCCGCCGCCGAGGACGCCGCCCGCGCCCTGGGCGCGAGCCGGCTGGTCCTGGACACGCGGGGCGACCTGGTGGAGGCGCGGACGCTGTACGCGCGGCTCGGCTACCGGGAGACCGCCCCGCACAACGACGCGCCGTACGCCGAGCACTGGTTCGCCAAGGACCTCGGCTGACAGCCCGGCGGCGGGGGCCTCAGCCGAACCCGAACGCCGTCGACGGTGCGTCGCGCGGCGGCCTCAGCGGAACGGGGTGACCGCCGGGCGTGTGGCGCGCGGCGGCCTCAGGCGAACCCGGGGCCCGCCGCGTTCGGCCTCAGCGGAAGCGCGAGTCCGCCGGACCCGCGTCGTGCAGCCGTCTCAGCGGAACCGGGACGCCGCCGGACGCGCGTCGTGGGGCTGCTCGCGGTCGGAGCCGCACAGCTCGGCGTTCAGCTCCCGCACCAGTTCCGTGAGGTCGTCGGTCTGCCGGCCCGGCTCCCACCAGTCGCCGAGCAGCTCCGCCAGGGACTCCTCCCGCGCGTGTGCCAGCCGTTCGGCGACCTCGTGGCCCCGCTCGGTGAGGACCAGGTCGAGTCCCTCGCGGACGGCCAGCCGCCGCTCCTCGACCTGCCGGGCGGCCTCCAGCAGCACCCCGAGCGGCACGACGGTGCGGTCGGCGAGCACCGCGGGCTCCACCCAGCCGTACCGTTTCATCCGCAGCAGCAGCCAGCTCGCGGCGGGCAGCAGGTCGTAGCCCGCCCGCGCGGTGATCGTCCGGTACACCTCGCGCCGCCCCTCACGGGTGCCCAGCACCGACAGCGCCCGGCACACCTCGTCGTACGAGGACCGTTCCACCGGGTTGCTGGCCAGCGTCTCCGTCACGTCGGGCGCGGTGACGGAGCCGCGCAGCCGGTCCTCCTTGAGGAACCACGCCAGCACGAAGCCGACCAGGGCCACCGGCGCGGCGTAGAGGAAGACGTCCGTGATGGCCGTGGCGTAGGCGTGCAGCGCGGCGGGGCGCAGCTCCGGCGGGAGCTGGGCCAGGCCGCGCGGATCGCCCTCCAGGGCGTCCACGGAGACGCCGGGCGGCAGTTCCGCGCCGCGGAAGGCGGCGGTGAGCTTGTCGCCGAGGCGGCCGGCGAAGACTGTGCCGAACACGGCGACGCCGAACGCGGCCCCGATGGACCGGAAGAAGGTCGCGCCGGAGGTGGCGACGCCCAGGTCCTCGTACGACACCGCGTTCTGCACGATCAGCACCAGCACCTGCATGACCAGGCCCAGACCGAGGCCGAAGACGAAGAAGAAGGTGCTGATCCGCAGGTCCGAGCTGTTCTCGTCCAGCGCGTGGAGCAGCAGCAGACCGAGCGTGGTGACGCCGGTGCCCGCGATCGGGAACACCTTCCAGCGGCCGGTGCGGCTGACGATCTGCCCGGACACGGTCGACGCCAGCAGCAGGCCCAGCACCATGGGCAGCATGTGCACGCCCGACATGGTCGGCGACACGCCCTGCACGACCTGGAGGAACGTCGGCAGGTACGTCATCGCGCCGAACATGGCGAAACCGACGACCAGGCTGATCAGCGCGGACAGGGTGAAGGTGCGGATCCGGAACAGCTTCAGCGGCAGCACCGGCTCCGCCGCCCGCCGCTCCACCGCGACGAACGCCACCGCGAGCAGCACCCCCAGCACCAGCAGGCCGATGATCTGCGGCGATCCCCAGCTCCAGGTGGTGCCGCCGAGGGAGGCGACCAGCACCAGGCAGGTGGCGACCGAGGCGATGAGGAAGGTGCCGAGGTAGTCGATGACGTGCCGGGCGGTCTTGCGCGGCATGTGCAGCACGGCCGCGATCACGGCGAGCGCGATCACACCGACCGGCAGGTTGACGTAGAACACCCAGCGCCAGCTCAGGTGCTCGGTGAAGACGCCGCCGAGCAGCGGTCCGAGCACGCTGGTCGCGCCGAAGACGGCGCCGAACAGTCCCTGGTAGCGCCCCCGGTCCCGGGGCGGCACGAGATCGCCGACGATGGCCATGGACAGCACCATCAGCCCGCCGCCGCCCAGTCCCTGGAGCGCGCGGAAGGCGATGAGCTGGGGCATGTTCTGCGCCATGCCGCACAGCGCCGAGCCGATCAGGAAGATCACGATGGCGGTCTGGTAGAGCCGCTTGCGCCCGTACTGGTCGCCCAGTTTCCCCCACAGCGGCGTGGCGGCCGTCGACGCCAGCAGATAGGCGGTGACCACCCACGACAGGTGGTCCAGGCCGCCCAGCTCGCTGACGATCGTCGGCAGCGCGGTGGACACGATCGTCTGGTCCAGCGCGGCCAGCAGCATGCCGAGGAGCAGGGCGCCGATCGAGACCAGGACGTCACCGGAGACGTGCTCCCGGGCGTCCACCCCGCGCTGCGGGCCGCGCGGCTGAGCCGCCGTGCTGCGCGCGTCATCGGCCATGAAGACCTCCCGAGGCTCGGTCGACACATTCCATCGTCATCGGTGTGACCCGTTATGGCCTGTTGAGTCCTGTGACATGGCACGGATCGGCCGGGGGCGCGGTGACGGCCTCCACGGAATCTGCATAATCACTGGAGTTCGCGAGGGGGAGGGACCGAGCGTGGCGGAGCCGAAGGGGCACACCTGCCCGGAGTGCGGGGCGGTCCGGGGGGCCGACAACACCCCGTCGTGCGCCTGCGGCGAGCGGGCGGCCGACGCGCTGCGCGACGCCCGCACGGCGGAGCAGGCGGCGGCGGAGGACTTCGACCCGCTGCGGATACGCCCGTACGTCGACCTGGACGGCGCCGGGGAGCCGCAGGCCGCGCCCGGGGGGTCCGCGTCGGACGCCGAGCCGACCATGCCGCTGCGCCCGGTGGAGCCGGAGCCGGCGACGACCGTGCTGCCCACCCCACTGGCCCCGCCCGCCGCCGCGCCCAGCGCCGACGACCTCGGCCTGTTCGACGAGGGCGCGCGGGACCCGGGGACCGCCCCCGCGGGGCCGGGGCGCGCCGGGACCGAGCGTCCGCGGCGCCGCCGTACCGCGGCACTCGTCGTCTCCGGCGGGGTCGTCGCCGTCATCGCGGCGGCGGCCCTGGCCGGCGGACTCTTCTCCTACGACCCGCCGTCGCGGGACACCGCGCTGCCGGAGGACGTCCGCGAGGCCGTCCCGGAGGCCCGCACCAGCGCGGCAGCCCCCTCCGCACCGGCCCCCGGCACCGCCTCCGCCTCCGCCTCCGCGTCCTCCGCCTCCCCGTCCGCGTCGGAGAGCACCAGCCCGTCCGCCTCGCCGAGCCCGTCGCGGTCCAGCGCCTCCCCCACCCCGACACCGACCCCCACGCCCACCCCGGCCCCGTCCACGACCACCGCCCGGCCCAGCGTGTCGGCCGTCGCCCCGGAGGAGGACCCGCCCGTCCTCCAGCGCGGCGACCGCGGCCCCGAGGTCACGGAGCTCCAGCTCCGCCTGCGCCAGCTCTACCTCTACAACGACGACGCCCACGGGACCTTCGACCAGTCCGTCGAGCAGGCCCTGCGCAACTACCAGTCGTCCCGCGGCCTCCACGACGAGCTGAGCGTGTACGGGCCGAGGACGCGGGAGGCCCTGGAGCGGGAGACGCGCGAGCCCTGACGGGGTACCGCCGAGGCGACCGCTGCCGAGCGGTCGCCATGCTCGACGCGAGCGGGCCGGCGCCGTGACGGCCCTGCGGGCACGACGGGAAGGGCGCCGCTAGCGGCGCCCGTCGATGTGCAGCCGGATCGTGCCGTCCCCGGCCGGCTCGACGCGCACCTCGGTCAGGTCGCGGACCAGCACGTCCGGGCGGTGGGCGGCGGCCCGGGGGCCGACGCCGACGACGCGCATGCCGGCGGCGCGGCCCGCGGTGATGCCCGCGCCGGAGTCCTCGAAGACGACGCAGTCGGCGGGGGCGACGCCCAGTTCGGCGGCGCCCTTGAGGAAGCCCTCGGGGTCGGGCTTGCTGGCGCCGACGGACTCGGCGGTGACGCGGACGCCGGGCAGGGGCAGGCCCGCGGCGGCCATGCGGGCCGTGGAGAGGGCCACGTCCGCCGAGGTCACGAGGGCGTGCGGGAGGCCGCGCAGGGCGGCGAGGAAGGCGGGCGCGCCGGGCACCGGCACGACGCCGTCCAGGTCGGCGGTCTCCTCGGCGAGCATGCGCGCGTTGTCCGCGTGGTTCTGTGCCATCGGCCGGTGCGGCAGCAGGACGGCCATCGAGGCGTATCCCTGGCGGCCGTGGACCACCTTCATCACCTCGTCGCCGTCGAGTCCGTGCCGGTCGGCCCAGCGGCGCCAGATCCGTTCCACCACGGCGTCGGAGTTGACGAGGGTGCCGTCCATGTCGAGCAGGAGGGCGCGGGCGGTGAGCACGGTGGTGGCCGTCATCGGCAGCAGCTCCAGGATCGGGGGAACAGAGCGGCCCCGCCCGCCGGTCAGGGAAAACGGGCGGGAGCCACTTTGTTTCTCCACGGTACAAAACAATTCCGGCATCCCGCCAGCGCCCCGGCGAAAACTTCATCCGCCGTTCAGCCCGGGGGCGGAGGAACGGCGGCTCAACCGGTCACGGCCTCCCACAGGCTCCACACGCCCAGCAGCAGCATGACCACCGCCGCGACCTTGGTGATGAGCTTCAGCGGCACCCGCTTCATCAGGGCCTTCCCGCCGACGATGCCGAGCCCGGCCACCGCCCACAGCGCGAGCACCGCGCCCAGGCCGACGGAGAGCGGATCGTCGTAGCGGGCCGCGAGGTTCGCCGTCATGATCTGCGTGAGGTCGCCGAACTCGGCGACCAGGATCAGCATGAAGCCGGACCCGGCCACCTTCCAGAAGGACTGGTTCTCCGGCTTGCGGATCTCCTCCTCGTCCTCGTCCTTCTTCATCAGCAGCACCGCCGCGCCGCCCAGGAACAGCACGCCGGTCAGCGCGTGCAGGATCTGCTGCGGCAGCAGGGTGAGCACGCTGCCCGCCGCGACGGCGAGCGCGACGTGCAGCGCGAAGGCGGCGGCGACGCCCGCGAAGACGTAGGAGGCGCGGTAGCGGGTGCCCAGGACGAGACCGGCCAGCGCGGTCTTGTCGGGCAGCTCGGCAAGGAAGACGACGCCGAAGACGAGCGCCGTGACGGTCAGGCTGATCAAGGTTCCTCAATCGGTCGGGACTGCCCCCACCGAGAGGTTCGAGCCCTTGCGGACGACACCTCGGCAAGGACAGCACACGGCACCCGCGCCGTACGGCACGGGTGTGCACTGCTTGCCGAAGGTCTCGCTGGCCGGTCCCCGCGGAGTTCGGCGGCGGTGCGGCGAACTGGCGTGAGATCCGGCTCCGGGCGCCGGCCCAGCGGGGCTGGGCAGTATGTCGACGGTCCGGCGAAGAGCTACTCCCCTTCTGCGCCGTCCATGGTACGCGACCCGGCGCACGGCGATGCGTCCGAAAGTTCGATCACGAACCTTGTCGCGCCATGTACGCGTCATTAGCTTCTTACCGGGCGCACACCCGTACGCAACGCCCCGCCGCGAGCATTCCCACGCTCGCACACCGGCACCCCCACACCCCGAGGGAGTTCGCATGTCCAGGTTCTACGCGCGTCGACGGTTTGGCATGGTCACGGCATTCAGCGCGCTGCTCGCCTCGCTCGCGCTGGTCGACGCCCCGGCCGCCTCCGCCGCCCTGCCCACCCCCGTCAGCGCCGACACCGCCCGCACCTACCTCGCCGCCCTCCCCGTCGCCACCGAGGACCGCACCGGCTACAACCGCGACCTGTTCCCGCACTGGATCACCCAGTCCGGCACCTGCAACACCCGCGAGACGGTCCTCAAGCGCGACGGCTCGGGCGTCGTCACCGACTCCTCCTGCGCCGCCACCAGCGGCAGCTGGTACTCCCCCTACGACGGCGCCACCTGGACCGCCGCCTCCGACCTCGACATCGACCACCTCGTGCCGCTCGCCGAGGCCTGGGACTCCGGCGCGGACGGCTGGACCACCTCCCGCCGCCAGGCCTTCGCCAACGACCTGACCCGCCCCCAGCTCCTCGCCGTCACCGACAACGTCAACCAGGCCAAGGGCGACCAGGACCCGGCCACCTGGATGCCGTCCCGCACCGCCTACCACTGCACCTACGTGCGCGCCTGGGTGCAGGTGAAGTACTACTACGGCCTCTCCGTGGACTCCGCCGAGAAGAGCGCCCTGCAGAGCCGCCTCGCCGCCTGCTGAATCCTTTCCGCCCGGTCCGCCGCGTCCCGCGCGGGGAATCCCCCCGCGGCCCTCCGTCGTTCCGTACCGTACGGGGCGACGGAGGAGGATTTCCCATGACCGGACTGCGCCTCGGACCCCTGCTCAGATACACGGACGGCTCCACCGCGACCATCTGGGTCGAGACCGGCCGCCCCTGCACCGCCGAGGTGCGCTGCGCCGACGGCGCCCGGGGCAGCGCGCACACCTTCCAGGTGGCGGGCCACCACTACGCCCTGATCCCCGTCACCGGGCTCACCCCCGGCACCACCACCGCGTACGAGGTGCACCTCGACGGCACCCGCGTGTGGCCGCTGCCCGACTCCCCCTTCCCGCCCTCCGTCATCCGCACCGGCCTCGCCGACGACCCGGTGCGCGTCGCCTTCGGCTCCTGCCGCTGGGCCGCGCCGCCCGCCAGCGACCGGCCCGGCCCCACCGGGGACGCCCGCGAGAAGGACCCCGTCGGCCCCGACGCCCTCGACACCTTCGCCACCCGCCTCGCCGCCGACCCGGACACCGAGCGGCCCGACGTGCTCCTGCTCCTCGGCGACCAGGTGTACGCCGACGAGACCTCCCCGGCCACCCGCCGCTGGCTCGCCGGCCGCCGCGACCTGGACGAACCGCCCGGCAGCGGCGTGGCCGACTACGAGGAGTACACCCGGCTCTACTACGAGTCCTGGCTCGACCCCCAGGTGCGCTGGCTGCTCTCCACCGTGCCCAGCTGCATGATCTTCGACGACCACGACGTCATCGACGACTGGAACACCTCCGCCTCCTGGCTCGCCGACATGCGCTCCACCCCCTGGTGGCAGGAACGGCTGCTGAGCGGGCTGATGTCCTACTGGGTGTACCAGCACATCGGGAACCTGTCCCCGGCCGAGCTCGCCGAAGACCCCCTCTACGCGGCCGTGCACGACACACCCGACGCCACCGGCCTCCTGCGCGCCTTCGCCGCCCGCGCCGACGAGGACCCGACCACCGTGCGCTGGAGCTACCGGCGCGACTTCGGCCGGGTCCGGCTGGTCATGGTCGACTCCCGGGCGGCCCGCGTCCTGGAGGAGGGCTCCCGCTCCATGCTCGACCCCGGCGAGGCCGCCTGGGTGCGCGAACAGGCCCTCGCCGGCCGGGGCGACTACGACCACCTGCTCATCGGCACCTCCCTGCCCTGGCTGCTGCCGCCCCTGATGCACGACGCCGAGGCCTGGGACGCGGCGCTGTGCCGGGGCGAGAAGGGGCCGCGCTGGGCCCGGCTCGGGGAGAAGCTGCGCCGGGCCGCCGACCTGGAGCACTGGGCGGCGTTCCCCGGGTCCTTCGCCGACCTGGCCGGCCTGATCGCCGAGGCGGGCTCCGGGAGCGGGGCGCCCGCGACGGTGTGCGTGCTGTCCGGGGACGTCCACCACGCGTACATCGCCGAGCCCTCCTGGCCCGCCGGGCGCGGCCCGGACGCCCGCGTCCTGCAACTGACCTGCTCCCCCGTCCACAACCGCATCCCCCTCCCGCTGCACCTGGCCTTCCTGCTGGCCTGGACCGGTGCCGCGCGGTTCGCCGGGCGGCGGCTGGCGGGACACGGCGGCATCCCGAGACCGCCGGTGAAATGGCGCAAGACCGGCGGCCCCTGGTTCGGCAACCAGCTCATGACCCTCACCCTGCACGGGCGTTCGGCGGCACTGCGCCTGGAACAGGCCCGCGCGTGGCGGCGCGGCGGGGGCCGGCTGACCACGGTGAGCGAGTCGGTCCTCAGCGGCCGGTGAGGCCGGGCGGGGAGGGCGGCGGAAGGCGGCGGAAGGCGGCCGGTAAGAGGAGGGGGCGGCTGCCGGGGGCGGTCGGGATCGGCGGCGCCGGGGGCGGTCGAGACCTCTGGAAGGAAGGGTAAACACTGGCTAAATGTTGAACTTGCAAGCATTGATTAGGCACACCTAACGTGAGGCTCCCCACTCGGTTTCGTCCCCGACGGGTCCACCCGACCCGCCCGACCGAAGGAGCCCCCCACATGACCGAACGTCTCAACAGTGCACAGCCCTATGTGATCGGCCTGTACCGCGTCGTGGTCGGCCTGCTCTTCGCCTGCCACGGCGCCGCCTCCCTGTTCGGCGTTCTCGGCGGGGCGGCGGGCAGCGACGGCGGCACCGTGCCCGCCGGAACCTGGCCGGGCTGGTACGCGGCGGTGATCCAGCTCGTCGGCGGCGGGCTGGTGCTGCTCGGCCTCGGCACCCGCGTGGCCGCGTTCATCGCCTCCGGCTCGATGGCGTACGCCTACTTCGACGTCCACCAGTCCATGGGCCTGTGGCCCATGGAGAACGGCGGCGAGGCCGCGGCGATGTTCTGCTGGGCCTTCTTCGTGCTGGTCTTCACCGGTTCCGGCGCGTTCGGCCTGGACCGGCTGTTCGCCAGGCGGTCCGCCGAGCCGGAACCGGCACCCCACCAGGCCCCGGTGACGGCCTGACGGCATGAAGGCATGACGGTGTGACGGCTCGAGCCGGAGCCGGCACTCCGTCCGGGCGGTCCCGGGTCCCCGGGGCCGCCCGATACCGGCCACGCGGTGAACACCCCGTGCCGACCACGCGAGCCCCCCGTGAACCCCTTGTCACACCCCGGGCGTACCCTCTTAGGGCTTACGGGGGACAACGGGGAGTAACGGTGCTGGAGAGTGTGGGGTCACTGACGGGCAGTCCATGGATCTACGCCATGGTCGTCGCCTCGGTCCTGTTCGATGTGTTCCTGCCGGTCCTGCCGAGCGGGGTCCTGGTCATCATGGCGGCGACCGCGGCGGCCGCGGGCACCGGCGCCGCGACCGGCAAGGTCCCCCACGACGTCCCCGACATCCTCGTGCTGACCCTGTGCGCCACGACCGCGTCGATACTCGGCGACCTCGTCGCCTACCGCCTGGCCTGGCGCGGCGGCGACCGGCTGGACCGCGCCCTCGCCCGCTCACCCCGCCTCAGCCTGGCGCAGGAACGTCTCGGCGCGGCACTGGCCCGGGGCGGCGGCGCCCTCGTCGTACTGGCCCGGTTCGCTCCCGCGGGCCGCTCCGTCGTCTCCCTCGGCGCCGGCGCCGCCCGCCGCCGCGCCCGCGACTTCCTCCCCTGGTCCGCGCTGGCCGGCCTGTCCTGGGCCCTCTACAGCGTGGCCCTCGGCTACTTCGGCGCCCACTGGCTCGGCGCCACCTGGCTGGCCACGGGGGTGTCCGTGCTGGCGCTCGCCGGCGCGGGCGCCCTGGCCACGTACGTGGTACGCCGGACCTGATCCCGGCCGGCAGCGTCCGGGTCCTGCGCGAGCGCGCGGGTGACCAGCGCGTGCGCCCGCTGCCGTCCGGGCTGGGCACCCTGCATCCCGCCCGACGCCGTGCCCTGCGCGCCCGCCCCGCGGCGTGGTGCGCGCCCCCGGTCCGGCACCCCGTGTTCGCGCCCCGCGGCCCGACACCCCGAGGGTCCGCGCCCCGCGGCCCGGGTCCGCGGCCCGGATGGCCGCCCGACTCGCGGACCCGCCACCCCAGCCCACGGCCCGCCACCCTGCCACCCGGCCCGGCACCATGCCATGCGCAGCCCGCCCCGCGGCGTGGTGCGCGCCCCCCGGTCCGGCGCCCCGTGTTCGCGCCCCCCGGCCCGGCACCCCATGTGCGCGCCCCGCGGTCCGCGCCCCGCGCCGCGGTCCGTCACCCCGCCCTGCGGGCGGGTTGTCCGCGGACCTCCAGTCCCGCCAGGAGTTCGGCGGTGGCCTCGGCGATGGTGTCCACGGCCCGGTCGAAGACCTCGCGGTTGTGCGCGGCCGGTGCCCGGAACCCGGACACCTTCCGTACGTACTGCAACGCGGCGGCCCTGATGTCCTCCTCCGTCGCCTCCTCGGGCAACACGGGCGGACGCAGTGTCTTGATGCTCCGGCACATGGCTCCAGTCTCCCCCCGGCCGGCCGCACGCGTCTCGCTCTTCGACCCCGCACTGTGCCGATCGCCGTCCCGCCTGTCATGATCCGCTCCGAGGCGGCCACCGATCCCGGGGCCGACCGACGAGAGGAGCCACCCCGTGGCACACACCTTCGCCGTACTCGGCCCCGGCGGCGTGGGCGGACTGCTCGCCGCGCTGCTGTCCCGCGCCGGCCACCGAGTGATCTGCCTGTCCGGCGAGGACACCGCGCGTACCCTGCGCACCGGCGGCATCCGGGTGCGCAGCGCCCGCTTCGGCGACTTCACCGCGCCCGTCGAGGCCGCCACCGCGCTGCGCGAACCGGTCGACGCCTGCCTGATCACGGTCAAGCACACCGCGCTCGACGCCGCCCTGGACCGCCTCCCGGCGGACCCGGAAGCGCTCGGCGGGGCCCTGCTGGTCCCGTTCCTCAACGGGGTCGAACACCCCGCGCTGCTGCGTGCGCGCCACCGCCCCGAGCAGGTCGCCCCGGCCGCGATCCGCGTCGAGTCCACCCGGGTCGCCCCCGGCGAGATCGAGCACACCAGCCCGTTCGCCGAGATCGACCTGACCGGCGACCCGGTGCCGCGCGCCCGCCTCGACGCCCTCGCGGCGGTCTTCGCGGCGGCCGGTCCCGAGGCCCGGGTGCCGGCCGACGAAACGGCGACGCTCTGGGCGAAGATGTCGTTCCTGGCGCCGCTCGCCCTGCTCACCACCCGGTACGCGGTTCCGCTCGGCGAGGTGCGCAGCCGCCACCGTGAGGAGCTGGGCGCGCTGGTGGCGGAGACCGCCGCGGTGAGCCGCGCCTGCGGGGGCCCGGCCGACCCGGCCCGGGCACTGGCCCGCTACGACGCCTTCCCGGCCGCCACCAGGTCGTCCATGCAGCGCGACGCGGAAGCGGGCCGTCCGCTCGAACTGGACGCCATCGGCGGGGCGTTGCTGCGCGCGGCGGAGCGGCACGGGATCTCGGTGCCGGTCACCGAGCGGGTGGTGCGCGCCCTGCGCGACGCCGGGCTCTGATCCCGCGCGGCCGGCCGGCCTCGCCGTCAGCCCTCCTCGCCGCCCAGGTCGTACCACCAGTCGTGGCAGGTGATCCGGTGCCCCTTCGGGTACTCGAACCCGACCGGGCCGAGCAGCGTGAAACCGGCTCGCTCGCACACCTTGTTCGACGCCGTGTGCGTCACCTTCGGCCAGGCGTGCAGCCGGCGGTGGCGTCCGGCGGCCCGCGCCTCCTCGACGACGGCGCGGGCCGCCCGCACGGCGAGCCCGCGTCCCCGGAACCCGGGCAGCACCGCCCAGCCGGTCCCCCAGACCGTCCCGCCCCGCCACGCGCGCTCCCAGAACCCGACCGGGCCGGCGGTCCCGCCGCCGTCCGCGAGCACCACCCGGTACATCCGCCCCGCCGCCGGTTCCAGTTCCAGGTATCCGCGGTGCCGGGCGGCCGGCTCGTCCTCGCTCTCCGGCCCGCCCAGGTGCCCGGTCATCTCCAGGCTGCTGGTGCCGCGCAGCAGCCGGAAGTCGTCGTCCGCCCACGGCACGAGCCGCACGTCGCCGTCCATGCCGACCACGTCAGACGCCGGCACCGACAACGGGCCCGGCCCGCCCGGGGCCGGGCCCGCTCCGCTCCGCCTCAGTTGCGGCAGGTGTTGCCCACCGCGGGGTTGAGCAGCCCGACGATGTTGACCGAGTTGCCGCACACGTTCAGCTGCGCGTTGACCGGGATCTGGACGACGTTGCCGGACAGCAGGCCGGGCGAGTGCTTGGCCACGCCGACGGCGCAGACCTCGCTGGAGCCGCAGACGCCGCCGTGCGGCTCGCCCGCGGTGGCGGTGGTGGTGCCGGCCAGTGCCAGGGCGGCACCGGCGATGACGGTCGCGGCGATCCTCGCAGTGTTGCGCACGATGTTTCTCCTCGATCAGGTAGGGAGCGATGTGCACCGATTCTGTGCAGGGAAGTCACCGCGCCGCCGCCGTTGCTGCCCCGAACGAGGGAAGCCACTCGCGACCCAAAATCGAACAGGCGTAGCATTGGCGCGTGGCTACGACCTATGACTTTCCCAGCGATCTCCGTGCCGGTCAGGAGGAGCTGCATCAGGTCCGGGCCGAGCTGTCGGCCCTGCTGAAGCGGCTCCCCTGGTCGGTCGAGCCCCTGGACGGCTTCAGCGACGACGGCGGCTGGCGGAAGGTGGAGCGCCCCGCCTCCCCCGGCTGGTCCGCCGACGAACAGGCCGAGGTGGAGAAACTCCGCCGCCGCGAACACGAGCTCGCGGTCTTCGTCAGCACCCACCGCTACTGGTCGGAGCTGCCGGGCGCGGACCGGGTCGACGCCCGCTCCCGGCTGAAGCACGTCCACGAGGCGCCGGAGGAGGCGGGGCAGGACTGAGAGGGCCCCGAACGACGGAAGACCCCGGCCGATGCGGCCGGGGTCTTCGTGCGGTGGGCGCGGACGGTTTCGAACCGCCGACATCCTGCTTGTAAGGCAGGCGCTCTACCCCTGAGCTACGCACCCGAGAACGAGTCGACAGCCTACCTTGCCGCGGGCACTGCCCCGCAATCCCGTCGTACCGGGGTTCTCCTGGGGTTATCCCCACCCCGGATCCGGGAGCGTCCCGGATCCCGCGGCGGGCCGCGCGTCCGTACGGTCGGAGCACATCGCAACCGCGGCGCCCCGCGCACCGCGGCCCGACCCAGGGGGAGATCCGTCATGGCCCGTTCCACACCCGCTCGCGTCGCCGTCGCCGCCGGTGCCGTGGTGCTTCTGGTCGCGGGGCTCGGCGCCTGCTCCTCGGCCGGCGACGACGAGCACCCGGAGAAGCGGTCCTTCGCGCTGGAGGGCACCACCCTGACCGTGGACTCGGACGACTCCGCCCTGGAGATCGTCGCCGTCGGCGGGCAGGCCGCGGGCCGGATCGAGGTCACCCGCTGGTTCGACGGCTCGGTCGTGGCGGGCGGCGAACCGGAGACGACGTGGGCCATGGAGGACGGCGGCCGGCTGGTGCTCCGGGAGAACTGCTCGGGCTTCATCGCCGACTGCTCCACCAAGCACCGCATCGAGGTGCCGCACGGGGTCACCGTGAAGGTGGAGGACGGCGACGGCAGCGTCCGCGCCAGCGGCCTGCGGGACCCGCTGACCGTGCGTACGGGCGACGGGTCGGTCCACGTCACCGGCACCACCGGCCCGCTCGACCTGCGCACCGGCGACGGCTCGGTCCGCGTCGAGGACGCCACCGGCCCGCTGCGGATGCACACGGACGACGGTTCCATCCGCGCGGACGTCGACTCCCGTGAGGTCCGCGCCCGCAGCGGCGACGGCTCGGTGCGGCTGGAACTGGGCACCGTCCCGGACCTGGTGGAGTCCCGCAGCGGCGACGGCTCGGTCACCATCACCCTGCCCCGCGCCACCTACCGCGTCGCCGCCGGGACCGGCGACGGCGCGGTGGACGTGTCCGTCCCGCGCGACGACTCCAGCGGCCACGTGGTGTCCGCCCGCACCGGCGACGGCAAAGTCACGGTCCGCACGGCGAACTGACGGGCCCGTGTGTTCGTCCTCAACGGGTGGGAGAATGACACCGGGCAGGGCGGATGACAGCACGGGAGAGGGATGTGACGGCGACACCGCAGCAGCCGTACTCGCCGTCGACGCCGCGCGGGCGACGCCGCCCCCGCGCCGCCCCGCGAAGAGGCGCGCCGCCCGCCGCGGTCCGCGGCACCCTCGCTCTGCTCGCCCTCCCGCTGATCGCCGCGCTCGCCCTGCCCGCCGCCTTCACCGGCGGCGGCACCCGGCGGTGGTTCGGCGGGCGGGCGGAGAGCCAGCGGGCCGAGGCGCAGGCCGCGAAGGACGCGGCCGCCGCCGCGTTCTACGACCTGGACACCGCCCAGCGCGACCTGCGGATCTCCATCGAGACCATCGCCGCAGTCGACGACTCCCCCGCCGCCCGCCGGGCCGCCGCCGACTTCCAGGCGCTCGGCCTGCGCATCGACGAGGCCAGCCGCCGGTACATCCAGGCGGTCGACGCCCACGACCTGGACCGCGACGACCTGGAGGCCTCGGCCGCCGCCCGGGCCCGCACCGAGCTGACCGCCGCCAAGGACGAGCTGGACCGGGTCAGGAAGGACCTCGACCGGTTCACCGAGGGCCTCGGCCCGCTGCTCGGCAAGGCGGAGACCCGGCTGGCCCGGCTCGCCCCCGCCGTGGAGCGCGCCCGGCAGTCCCTGCTCGCCGCGACCACCGCCCTCGACACCGTCCGCGACGCGGGCCTGCGGGCCGACGACCTCGCCGCCCGGCTCGCCGCGCTCGCCCCCGAGCTGACCAAGCTCAACCAGGGCGCCGGGCAGCACGGCGTCCCGCAGACCCTGGAGCGCGCCGAGCGGGTCGCCCGGGAGGCCGGCACGATCCGCGCGGAGGCCGAACGGCTGCCGGAACGGGCCGCCGAGATCGACCGCCGGCTGGTCTCCCTGCGCACCCGCGCGGAGGCCCTGACCACCCGGTCCGAACAGGTCGAGCCGGTCCTCAGCGAGCTGCGCCGGCGGTTCACGGTGGCCTGCTGGCAGGACCTCCAGCACGTGCCGGAGCAGGCCGCCGAAACCGTCCGGCAGGCCGAGGCCAAGCTCCGCGAGGCCCGGACCGCACGGGAAGCCCAGCGCTGGGCGGACGCCACCGCGCTGCTGTCGACAGCCCGGGCACTGCTGAACTCCACCGACGAGGCCGTCTCCGCCGCCGGTGACCGGCTGCGCCGGCTGAACGCCGTGCAGAAGGACCCGCAGGCGGAGATCGACCGCACCCGGTTCGCCATCCGGGACGCCCAGCGGCTCGCCATGGCCGGCCGCAACACCCCCGACCCCCGCCACGCCCGCCCGCTGGACGACTCCGTGGCCCGGCTGGACCGCGCCGTCGCCGGCCTGGAGGGCCGCCACCCCGACTACTGGCACTTCCTCACCGAGACGGAGGCGGTGCGGCGCACGGTGGCGCGGGTGGTCACGCTGATCCGCGAGGAGCGCGGAGCCGGCGCCGGCCACTGAGCCCGGTGTGGTGGCGCACGGTACGAGGCAGGCGGATATTGGTGAACGAAAGGGATGAACGAGCCACCCCGCACGCCTGAGGGAGGCGCACATGGCCACACACGCGGTGCACCGGGGATCGCGGCGCCGGATCAGCTTCGACGATCACCTGCCCGTCGACCACCGGCTGAACAGGGTCTACCGGATCGGCGCGGGTCTGATGGGTCTCGTCCTGGTCGCGTTCGGCATCCTCGGCCTGATCGGCAAGGTGGGCTTCTTCGACACGCGCGGCGACCAGGTCGCCGGTCTGAACACCAACGGCGCGCTGAGCGTGCTGTCGATCTGTGTGGGACTGCTGCTCTTCGTCGGCATGGTGATCGGCGGCAACTTCGCGTCGACGCTCAACATGATCGTCGGAGCCGCCTTCATCCTCAGCGGCTTCCTCAACCTCGGACTGCTGAACACCGAGAACAACTTCCTCGCGTTCCGCATCCAGAACGTGCTGTTCAGCTTCGTCTACGGGGTGGTCCTCCTGACGTTCGGGATGTACGGCCGGGTCGGCTCGGCGCTCCCCCCGGACAACCCGTACTTCCGCGCCCGCCATCCCGAGCTGGCCACGGACGCCGGCGAGGACGGGGAGCAGCGTGCCGAACAGCGCCCGAAGGCGCTGCACCCGCCGGAGCCCGACCGTTAACCTGGGCGCATGCCACGCTACGAATACCGGTGCCGGACCTGCGGCGACACCTTCGAACTGAGCCGTCCGATGGCGGAGTCCGCCGACCCCGCGTCGTGCCCCGCGGGACACGACGACACGGTGAAGCTGCTGTCGACCGTGGCCGTCGGCGGAGCCGCCTCGGCCCCCGCGGCGCCCCGTGGGGGCGGCGGGGGCGGCGGGGGCGGCGGCTGCTGCGGTGGAGGGTGCTGCGGCTGAGACCGCGGCTGGACCGCGGCCGCGGCCTCACCCTCCGGACGCGCCGGCACCCGCGGGCGCGCACGGGGGCGCGTTCGCCCGGTCCCCGCGGGTGCGCGAGGCGCGTTCGCTAGATGCCCGCGCCCCCGGACAGGCCGGTGCGGGTGGCCTTCAGCAGTTCCCGCAGGATCCGCTCGCCCGCCAGCACCCCCCGCTCCGGCAGGGCCGTGATGGTCGGGGCGGTCCAGTCGCTGTCGGCCAGTTCGCCGTGGCCGGGGCGCCAGCCCCGGTCCGCGGCGAGGAGGAGGTCGGCGTCGAGCAGGGAGTCGCCCGCGGCCAGGGTCAGCTCGGCCCCGGTACGGCGGGCGACCTCGTGCAGGGCCGCGCTCTTGGTGAGCGGCTTGGGCACGGCGTAGAGCTTGCGGCCCTGGAGGGAGACCGTCCAGCCGCGGTTCTCCGCCCACACCGCCAGTTCCTTCACCCACTCCCCGGGCAGCAGCTCCCGCTCCACGACCAGGTAGGCGAAGAGGTCCTCGGCGATCCGGTGCTTGCGCACCCACGCGGGGTCCGCCGTGGCGAACAGGTGGTCGCGGACCTCGTCGAGGGAGGCGCACTCGTCGGCCAGCCGGGCGGTCACCCGGGCGTGCCAGGCGGGATCGGAGACGCCGTCCACCAGCAGGTGCCCGCCGTTGGCGCAGATCGCGTAGGCGGGCGGCGGGCCCGGCAGGTTGATCCGCAGGTACTGCTTGCGGGTCCGCGTCGTGGCCGGGACGAACACCGCCGCGTCCCCGAGGTCGCCGAGCAGCCCGGCCGCCGTCTCGGTCAGGTACGACAGCGGTCTGCTCTCGTGCACCTCGACGCACAGCAGCCGGGGGGCCCGCGCGTCCGGCATGGTCAGCGAGAGCGCCGCCGACGAGTAGATCAGCGTACGGTCCAGGTCGCTCGCCACGAGCACCGGCATCAGACGGCCACCGCCTTTCCGTCGGCGCCGGTGGCGCCGCGTGTGTACTTCGGATGGATGAGCCCGACACAGGTGTAGGGCAGGCCGGCGACCTCCTCGACCGGCACGCCGCGCTGCTCGGCCAGCAGCCGCACGTGGTCGAGGTCCGGGCCGGCCCCGGCGCGCGCGAGGATCTTCCACGGGACGCGGCGCAGCAGCACGCGCGTGGTCTCGCCGACGCCGGGCTTGACCAGGTTCACGTCGTGGATCCCCTGCTCCTCACTGATCCGTTCGACGGCCGCCCAGCCCTCCCAGGTGGGGGTGCGGTCCGCGGCCAGCAGCTCCTTGACCTGCGCGTCGACCGCGTCACCGACCTCGGTGAAGCGGTCGGTGACCGCGTCGAGGAAGGCCACCGAGACGTCGGCGCCGGCGAGTTCGCGGTAGAACTTCGCGCCGTGGTAGTCGTGCGGGCCGACCAGGTCGGCGCGCAGCACGGTGCGGGAGATCAGCCCGGAGACCGTGGAGTTGAGGCAGGCGGAGGGGATCAGGAAGTCCTCGCGGGTGCCGTAGGTGCGCACGCACGAACCCGGGTCGGCGAGCACGGCGATCTCCGGGTCGAAGCCGCCGACGCCGGCCGTCTCCTCGAACTGGGCGAGGGCAGCGCCGAGTTCGCGGGTGATGGCGCCCTTCCCGGTCCAGCCGTCGACGAACACCACGTCCGCCGGGTCGTGGTGGGCGGCCAGCCAGCGCAGCGCGTTGGCGTCGATGCCGCGGCCGCGGACGATGGAGACGGCGTAGTGCGGCAGGTCGAGGCCGTGCCGGTGCCGCGCCCAACGGCGCATCAGCACACCGACCGGGGTGCCCGCGCGGGCCAGCGAGACCAGGACGGGGCGGGGCGAGCGCTCCGCGAGCACGGTCTCCGTGACCGCGCCGACGGCGGTGGCGATGCGGGCTGCGGAGGCGTCCAGCGCGGAGTGGAACAGCCGCTGGTACTCCTCGCTGGGCTGGTACTCGACCGGCAGCGACTCGGCGTAGTGGGCGCCGCCGCTCTGGATGGCCTCCTCGCGCTCCTCGGTCGGCGCCTCCAGCGTGACGTCCGACAGGTCCTGGAGCAGCCAGCCCACCTCGTCGGGCGCGTACGAGGAGAAGGCGGGGCCGCGGAGGGGCTCGGGCAGCATGGCGGGCCTTTCGGGGGCCTCGGCGGCCCCGGGGACGTACGACGGGACGACCGTGAGCAGGACGTGCGGGATGTGCTCGGCGAGCCGGGCGAGCAGGCCGTCGGGGGCGTGCAGCGCGGGCGTGTCGGCGGCCGAGTCGACGACGGCGACGACGGCGTCGAAGCCGGCGCCCGCGACGTTGTAGGCGTAGCGCTCGCCGGGGCCGTCGGCGGGGTCGTCGTGGGCGGGGAAGACCAGGCGGGTGCGGATCGCGTAGCCCGGGTCGTCGACGGCGAGGACGGGTGAGCGGGTGGTGGTGGAGAACCGTATCTCCGCGGAGGGCGTCCGCTGTTCCAGCTCGTGCGCGAGGCGCAGGGGGGTGTACATCAGCTCCTCGAAGCCGAGGACGTGCACGCGGCGCGCGCCTTCGGGGAGGGCGTCGGCGATGCGGGCGGCCATGCCCGGGAGGGCGGCTTCCAGGCGGGCGCGGTGCCCGGGGGTGAAGCCGTGGCGGGCGCCGTCGGGCAGGCCGCGGGGCCATCGCAGGTCGACCCTGGTGATCCGGCCGTCGGACGGCCGCGGGCCGGCGGGGGCCTGGCGTGCGGTCGCCCCCGCCCCCGGGTGGGGGTCCTCGAACCGCGTCACCAGCTCCCGGCCCTTCTCCAGGACGCCTTCCGGCAGGCGTACGGTCCCGCACGCCGTCGTCACCAGGTCCACCCGGACGCCCATCTCCGCGGCGAACGCGTCCAGGCGGCCGGCGTCGGCCGGGGAGCGCATGTCGACCAGGGCGACCACGACGTAGTGGTCGCGGGGGTGGCGGGCGTGCAGGTCGCGGATGGTGTTGAGGATCGTGTTGCCGGTGGAGAACTCGTCGTCGACGAGGACGAGCGGGCCGGACCCGGCGAGCAGGGCGGGGTCCTCGGGCAGGAGGAGGTGGGAGGTGGCGTGCGAGTGGGACTCCTCGAAGCCGCCCGCCCGCGCGACCCCGGGCACCGGACGGCGGGTGGAGTGCAGGCAGGGCGCGAGGGCCAGGCCGTCGGCGACGGACTGGCCGAGTCCGGTGGCGGTCTCCGCGTAGCCGAGGACGACCGCCCGGCGGGCCGCGTCGTCGCCCAGCAGCTCCCGCACCCGGCGGCCCAGTGCGAGGCCGTGGCCGTACACCACGGACGGCGACTGGGGGACGTGCTTGCCGAGTACGTTCGACACGAGCAGATGGGCCCGCTTGGGGTTGCGGCGCAGGGCCAGCCCGAGCAGGCCGGTCAGCGTGTCGTCACCGTCGAGTTCGACCCCCAGCCGCCGGGCGACCCAGCTGCCGGACCAGACCCCGTCGTTCACTGCCTTGTTCATACGTCCCTTGAGTAGAGGTTTCCACGTCTCGTGGGCGGCCGGTTCAGGTGGGGATCCCGGCCGCCAGCAGGTCGACGAAGCCGACGTCCCCGTGCGCCACCCCGAACACCTCGGCGCGCAGCAGGGTCCGCTCGGCCCAGGCGCGGTGCGGCTTCACCTCGTTCATCTTGTTCGTGTACGCCGACCTGAGCACACCACCGCCGCCGCGCTCGGGGCGCAGGATGTCCTGCGCGTCACTGAACTCCTCGTGACTGACCACCGACAGTGCGTGCACGGGCAGTACGTGGGAGGGGTGGATGCAGGTCTTGCCGAGCAGGCCGTTGGCCTGGTCCAGCGAGATCTCCCGCAGCAGCCCGTCCATGGCGTGCTCGATCAGTCTCTCGCGCAATTCCTCCGCCT